>JAZDOK010000016.1:0-74571 GCA_043798715.1 bacterium | reverse complement strand
GTATCGCACCAGCTCGGAGAGGCCGATGCCGTAACGCTCCCAGTTGATGATCACCCGGTCGGTAAACTGGGTGATGTTGGTCACCCCCGGGGTCGCCTGTTCGATAGCGGCGTTTCCGGCGGTCACCGTCCCTCCCTGGGGCTCGGCCACGACCGCTTGGCTCCAAATAACCAGACAGGCCAGGATCAGGGCGAATATCACCATGATCGCTCTGCCGTTCATCCTCTTCTCCATGACAAGACCTCCTTAAATCCCCTTGATTTCAAACCCGGGCAAGCCGGACCAGACCTAGAACCTGGTTGAAAATTGACAGTAAACCTGTGAAGAGTTGCCCTGGGAGTTCTTGTTCGGATCCAGCGGGATCCCGTAGTCCACCCGCAAGGCCGTATTCTCTCCCATCGAGAACCGTATACCGGGGCCCGCGCCCAGAAGCGAACGGCTACCTTGCACCCCGGGCTGGGGGTTCTTGTCCGACACCGAGCCGTAATCCACAAAAAGCGCCCCCTGAATCGGGTTCTGCTGGCTCTTGCTCAGAGGCAGACGGAACTCGGCGCTCAGAAGATAACCGTTGTCACCCATGTACTCCGACTGCGCGTAGCCACGGACCGAATCGTAACCCCCGAGCGCGTAAAGCTCTCCGACCACCAGCGCCGCCGTGGTAAATTGACCGGACGCCCGCAATATCAGAAAATTCCTGGAACCCAACTGCTGGATCCGGGCCAGGTCCACGTTCAACTTCGTAAAAGAGTCCCCGGACTTCGGACGGCTGGCCTGCGGGTCATTGTCTTTCATGCCGCCCAGCATTTCCCCGAGACCCTGCGTCAGATTGAGCGACACCAGATTCCGCCCCCGGCCGTAGATCCCGTTGTAACTGTACCCCAGAACCAACTCCCGGAGATCGTCCTTGCTTGTCGTCTGCTGCAGCATGTAGTTCCTGATCGTCTTGCTCACGAATCCCACGCTGAAGTCCGAACCCGCCAGAATCGTCCGGGTGAGCGGAATGCTGTACGTCAGCCCGTAGATCGAGGCCTCGCCACGGATGTCCAGTACCTCCAGATCCCGCCCGACCGTCATCTGCGAATTCGCGTACATCAGCCCCGCTCGCGCCCCCTTGAGGCCCACGGGAAGGGTATAGGCGCCCTGAAGAAACGGACTTGAGCTCTTCGAGGGGAACGGGAAAACACCGCGCACATTCAGAAGATCACCCTGGTACGCCATATTGCCATATGACAACCCGAGGCCCGCGCGGTTGTCTCCCACATACGAATTCCCAAAGTTGTTGTAGTCCATACCAATGTGGAAGGGCTTCTTGTCCTCCACCTTCAAAACCACGTCCGTCGTCCCCATGTCTTTCCCGGGTTGAAGGACCGACTGCACCTTCATGTCCGAAAACTCGTTCAGGAGAAGAAGAGAACGCTGCATCAAATCGTACGATAAAATCCCGTCCTTTCCAACCCCGGCAAATCGCTTAAGGATGAAATCCGTCCGGTATTCCGTGTTGCCCTCGACCCTTACTTCCCCGAGCTTTCCCTCCAGAACCTCAAAGCGCACCACCCCGTCCTTCAGGGTCTGTGCCGGAATGTAAACCTTCGCCAGAAAGTATCCTTTCGCCTGATACGCCTTCTGAATATCCTGGGCCGCCTGCTTGAGATCTTCAAGCGTCAGCTCCCGGCCAAGGTACCCCTTCACGATTAGATCTATATCCTGGGACGTCACCGCGGTGTTCCCGCTCACCTGGAAAGACTTTACCTGGAACTTTGTTGCCGGCTGAGGACTCTCTTCCACGGCCGGCTGGCTCTTCGTATCCGCCGCCGGAGCCGCCGATGGAGAGGCCTGAGCCGGCGCGGGAGCGGTAGATATTGCCGGGGTCGAAGCGGGAACAGGATCCGCCCCCGCAGCCGACGCCCACCCGCAGCAGGCCAACAAGACCGAGATAAAAACTACCAGAGCGAAACCTCCGGTGCCGACTGACTTTCGGCACCTTCCCATACTCTTTTGCATCGCCGTCCTCCAATCAAATAAATAAGCATAGTTGCTTTAGTATAATTACTTCGCGAAATCTCTTCCATTTCCTGTATATTTATATAAAAAGAAGATGGATTGGGGTTCGCCGTAAGGGATAGAAGGAGCATCACAGGATAAAACCTACCTGTCAGCGGAACGACAGATCCGAAAGCCGAGGTCGTGGACGCTCAGGTAGTTATACCAGTTGATCGGGTCGCCTCCGCGCCGGTTGGCGCACCGCAAGTTGTCCGGATACTCATTGAGCCAGGAACCGCCGCGCAAAACACGCGCGCCTCCTCTTTCCGGGCCCACGGGGTTGGAAGGCGGCGAATGGCGATAATAACTTTCTTCAAACCAGTCCGCACACCACTCCCAGACATTCCCCGCCATGTCCAGACAGCCGTAGGGAGAGGCCCCGCCGGGAAATGAACCCACCGGCAGAGTACCCCTGCCAAAAGAAATATTGGCCATCTCCGGTGATTCAGGACCATGCCACCAGTTGCACCGGCTCGCATCCCATTCATTCCCCCATGGGTATGTCCCCTCGTCCGGCCCACGGGCCGCCTTCTCCCACTCCGCCTCTGTCGGAAGACGAAGATTCGCCCAGTCGCAGTAGGCTTTGGCGTCATTCCAGCTCACGCGCACCACCGGGTGGTTTTCCCTGCCGGCAACATGATGCTCTTTCCAGTCGCCCTGCGCTCTGTACCCCGTCTCATCAACAAACCTGGCAAACTGCCCGTTCGTCACTTCGTGCTTACCGACGTAGCAGGCCTCCAGACACACCTTGTGCCGTGGGTGTTCGCAATTAGACCCTTCGCCCTGCTGGCTCCCCATGGTAAATTCCCCAGCCGGAATCAGAATAAGCTCCGAACCGTCTTTCTCATTTGTTATCATAGAGGGCATACAGCCCGTGCCGCATTTTTTTTCAATACCATAAAGGCCATCCATCGGCAACCACACTTTTAGAAGATAATTTTAAGTATCCGCTTTCCCGCCATTCGCGATCGTGAAAGCGCAACTGATTCGGGGCTGTCGGGGATATTCCCCGCGAAAGCATACTTTATTGTCCGGCTTTTTCCCCAACCCTTAAGGAGCGCGAAATTTCTTTTATCTCCTTGAACAGCTTGGCGGCCAGAACGCTGTTAAGATTCTTGAGAATCCTGTACTCCGCCCTGGCCGAGACCTTGTCCCCCAGGATGAGGGAAGTAAAACCTGAATTGAAATGAGCATAAGCAAAACCCGGCCTGAGGCGGATTACCTCCCGGTAGGCCTCGTGAGCCTCTCTGTAACGCCCCAGCCAGAAATACTCTTCTCCCAGGCTGTAGAGTGCCTCGCTGTCCTCCGGATTCTGGTTTGCGGATCGTCTTAAGTTTTCAAGAGTATCCAGACGGTGCTCAAGCCAATTTTGTTCCGGACTCAGAGCCACTTAGATATCCATCTCCTCTACATTCAAATCAAGCAGAATCTGTTTCAGCTTGAGGAGCTCTTCCTTATTCAGGGTGATGCCCTTGCCCATCCTCTCGTGATTCTCGTCCCATTCGCGGATGTCCAGTTTTGGTTTGCGATCATTCCAGCTGACGATGTTGACCTCTTTGGACCAGTTCTTGGCTCCTTCGGAGAGGATTCCGAGAGGCTGCTTGATCTCAAATTTTATTTCCGGCATGCGACACCTCCTGATTTTGCAATTATTACTATGTCCTCTGAAAGGTTAATTCAGCAAAAAAACAATACTCCCTCCTGCCTTGTTTTAGTTTTTAAGACGGAAGGAAGAAAAAGAGCCTTTGAAGAAGAGGAAAGATGGAAAAGAGGACCTTTATCGCAATTTCAGAGAGAAACTTGAGGAGGCCGCCATGCGGATCTTGAACGGAGAAGTCTCCATCGTTCTTTGCGGGGAAGCCGGACAGGGAATCCAGAGCATCGAGACTATCCTGACCCGCTCTCTCAAGCTCGCGGGTTATCACGTCTTTGCCACCAAGGAATACATGTCCCGCGTTCGCGGCGGCTCCAATTCCACCACCATCAGGGTCTCCGAAAAACCCGTTCAGGCTTTTTCGGAGCGGATAGACCTCCTGATCCCCCTGGATCAGAACGCCCTCGCCCACTTGAATAAGAGAATTTCTCCTGAGACGATCCTTATCGGCGAGCGTGAAAAACTGGAAAGTTCGCTTCCCATCCTTGACCTGCCGCTCTCCCGGATCGCCGCCGGTCTGGGAAATCCCATCTACGCCAACATCGCCGCCGCCGGAATGCTTTGCGCCCTTCTCAATGTTGAACTTGAAATCCTCTCCTCTTTTCTCGGCAGTTATTTCAGTAAAAAAACTCCGGAGATCATCCAGAAGAACATTGAGGCCGCCCGCCAGGGTTATGAGACAGGAAAAACCGCGGCCGGGTCGCAAAAAATCAAGGTACGCATCCGGAAAGATCCGGCTCTCTCAGAAGAGCTTTTTTTAAACGGCGCCGGGGCCATCGCCCTGGGAGCCCTGGCCGGCGGCTGCGATTTCATCTCGGCCTACCCGATGACCCCTTCAACCGGGATTTTCACCTTTCTGGCCGGGAAAGCCCGTGAATTCGGCCTGATCGCCGAGCAGGCCGAAGACGAAATCAGCGCCATCAATATGGCCGTGGGAGCTTCCTATGCCGGAGGACGCCCCCTGGTGACGACGGCGGGCGGGGGCTTCGCCTTGATGGTCGAGGGCCTCAGCCTCGCCGGAATGCTGGAAACTCCCGTTGTCATCGTCATCGGTCAGCGTCCGGCTCCGGCCACGGGCCTGCCGACGAGGACCGAGCAGGGAGACCTGATGTTTGCCCTTAATGCAGGCCACGGCGAATTCCCCAGGGTACTCCTGGCGCCGGGCACCATCGGGGAGGCCTTTGAGCTCACCCGGCGGGCCTTCAACATGGCCGACCGTTTCCAGTCCCCGGTAATCATTCTGACAGACCAGTACCAGGCGGATTCGTACTATAATGTTCCGCCATTTGACTCAGGCGGATTTCAGGTAGAGAAAACCCTCATTGAGACTACGGAAGATTACCGCCGCTACCGGTTGACCGGGGACGGAATCTCTCCGCGAGGCCTCCCCGGCTTAGGGAAAGGCCTGGTCTGCCTGGACAGTGATGAGCACGATGAGGAAGGGCATATAACGGAAGATGAGGACGTGCGGGCCGCCATGGTCGAAAAGCGTCTTCGAAAACTGGAACTCATCCGGAGAGAGGCCCTGCCTCCCATTCTTTCAGGGCCTGAAGATTCCAGAAACCTCGTGATAAGCTGGGGGTCCACTTTCGGCGTCGTTCAAGAGGCAATCCTCTCTCTCGGCTTAAACGACCTGGCTCACCTTCATTTCAGCCAGATCTTTCCCCTGCACCCGGACACCGGGAAATTTCTTGAAAAGGCGGAAAAAACCATCATCATAGAAAACAACGCCACCGCCCAGTTCGCCAGACTTCTTCGACAGGAAACAGGCTGCGAAATGAGCCACCGCATCCTCAAATACAACGGCCTCCCCTTCTCGATCGAGGAAGTGAGACAAAAATTACAGGATATTCTGCATGGGTGAGCCTCGAAGTACAGCAAACTTAAGTCGCATCCCGAAGAAATAATACCGGTTATTTCGCAAGCAGGAGGCTATGATATGGAGACAAGTATGTTTGATATGCCGCCCGGCACGGACATCGCCTGGTGCCCCGGGTGCGGAAACTTCGGTATCCTCAAAGCATTGAAAGCCGCCCTGAGCGAACTGGCTATAGACCCCGGGGACCTGGTCCTCGTCTCCGGCATCGGCCAGGCGGCCAAGATCCCCCATTATCTCAAGACCAACTTCTTCAACGGCCTTCATGGAAGGGCGCTGCCTCCGGCCACGGCCATCAAGGCCTGTAATCCGGAACTTACCGTTATCGCCGAAAGCGGCGACGGGGATATGTACGGAGAAGGCGGCAATCATTTTGTCCACACGATCCGGCGGAACCCCGACATCACCAACATCGTCCACAACAACATGGTCTACGGCCTCACGAAAGGGCAGGCATCCCCCACCAGTCAAATCGGGTTCAAAACGCCCGTCCAGGCGGACGGCGTGACCGCCGAACCTTTCAACCCCCTGGCCGTGGCCATTTCACTGGACGCCTCTTTCGTAGCCAGGGCTTTCGCGGGAGACATACAGAAGACTAAAGATATACTGAAAGCTGCCATTCTCCACCGGGGGTATTCCCTGGTGGACATACTCCAGCCCTGTGTCACTTTCAACAAGGTGAATACCTACCTCTGGTTCAAGGAAAACACATATTACCTGGAAGAAACCCATGACCCCTCCGACCGCCAGGAAGCTTTCCGCAAAGCGACGGAACGGGGGAAAATGGCCCTGGGCATCCTTTATCGGAGAGAGGGAAAGCCGGTTTTCGAGGAGAATCTTCCGGCCCACCAGGGAGGATCCATCCCCCTCTACCGCAGAGAAAGAGACCTCAGAAAAGTTGCCGCCCTCATCCTGACGGCGCAGTTCTAGCGTTTGAATTTGCCTTCCCGGGCAGGCAGGGGCAGGACCCGGTATATTTGCATGTCGGAGTATTCCGCGACCGGAACAAGTTTGAAGTTTTGTAAAAAGAATGCTTTCATATCGTCGTAATCTCTGAACGGCCTGCTCAAGTTGTCCTTCCACTTGCTTTCAAAGGAGATTGTGCCCGCAAAAGAGGCCGAGTAATTAAGAAAGACCTTTCGCCCTGCTATGAGATTGCTCTCCACATCCTCTTTAAGCATATCCGCGCTGCGGGCCGTGGTTCGCCCTCCTGTTGTGATGTAAGGGTCCACACTGGAAGTTTCGCAACCGCCATAATACCTGAAGACGGTCGCCTGCAAATTCCCGCTGTAGACGAGAGATTTATCTCCAAGGAAGGGCTTGAAATGCCTGACCGCGAGGGTCATCTCGGGCTCCCTGGAACTTGCAATCGCCTCCCCGAGATTGGCCGGCAGGATGGCCAGGATGAAGAGGGCGATTAGAACGGCCCCTGCTTTCTCCGGCATAACGGACCTGACCGCCAGGACCAGAAGAAGAATGAATGGAGGGAGAATTCCCACTCCGAACCCCGCGCCTGCGTAGCCCTCGAAAACGATGAAATAGCTGAGGAACCACACGACCAGACCCATGACATCCCAGCCCATCCCGCTTGCGGCAATCTTCCTGCTCTTAAAGGCCAGGACCAGGCCGGTCAGGAGCATCAAAAACGGCACCAGAAAGCGGAAGGCGCTCTGGGAGTACGAAAATACGGAGCCCGAGGAAATCAGGGCGCTGTTCATCATGGCAAACGTAAAACTGTCATACAATGAGAACGAATGCTCGTTCCTTATGGCGCCAAGGAAAAAAAAGTTAAATATGGCGGGAAGGGACCTCACGGTACTCCATCCTCCCCAATAAATCAGGGCGGGAGAAAAGACGGCCAGAATCCCGAGGGCAAATAAAAGCACGTACAGGGCTTTTCTTCTGATTTCGGCTCTGCTGAAAACCAACATAGCCAGGAGACTTGGCAGCATGATGATATTACCTAATTGAAAAACCAGGGCCGCTCCTTGAAAAATCCCGGAAAAAAAAGCCGCGAAGTTCTTTTTTTCTTCCACTTGCCTCGCAAGTATGAAAGCCAGCATGATGAAGGCTATGCCTCCCATCTGAAGCTTGGGCGCCGTGGAAATCCTCCAGAAGTTGTAGGAGACCCCGAGAAGAACCGTCGAAAGAAGACCGAAGAGGCGGTTTTTAAAGAAGCTCTGGGCGAGGAAAAAAAAGACGACCAGTGAAAGAGCCCCCAGCAGGGCGCTCAGAGCTTCCATGAGAACGATGGAGGAATCCGGATGCCTGGAAAGGCCCGGGAGGTGATAGAAAAACTGCCCCATGGGGATCTGAATCAGATGAAAAAGGGGCTGGACGCTTACCTTGAGCCGGCCATCAACCTCCATCGCCAGATCCAGAAAATCGGAATCCCACATAATTTTTGTCAGGGTCGGCAGATACAGCGATGAAAAAACGACGAAAATTACGAGGGCCAGCAGGACATTGACTGCAGTCGTTTTCCGCATTCACGCCACCTCCTTAATTCTCCAAAAAGTATTGTCATACAAACCCTGTTTCAACGTTTCATTCAGAATGAAGTCCGGGTTCGAAAATATATAACCACGACGGACTCCCGCCTACTTTTCGCGGCCATCCGGTAAATCCCTGCCGTTTGAAGATCCCGTGACTGAGAGGAGTGTGAGGCATATAGAGAGAAATCTTCAACAAACCGATTTTATTAGGAGGAACGATGGCACAGGAAAAAAGCAGCGAATACCGATTTGAGATGAGACGGGTGGCCAACTGGGTCCCCCTGGGGCTCATGTATGCGGCTTTCTATATGAGCCGCTACAACTTCACCGTCACCAATCCCGCCCTGTGTAAGGAGTATGGATGGTCCAACGAGCAGATAGGCTGGGTAATCTCCCTTTCCCTGCTTGTTTACGGCCTGAGCGTCTTTTTCAACGGGCCCCTGGCCGATAAGATCGGCGGGAAGAAAGCCATACTCATCGGCTGCGTGGGGGCGCTGGTCTTCAACCTAGCTTTCGCCGCCGGCACCTTCTTTAAGCTCTTCGCCTGGAACGCCGCTCCCTGGACCACTCTCCTCACCTATTTCGCCGTCGTCTGGGCTCTCAACATGTACTTCCAGAGCTTCGGGGCGCTATCCGTGGTCAAAGTTAATGCCGCCTGGTTCCCCATCTCCGAGCGGGGCATATTCGCGGGGCTCTTCGGAGCCATGATCCAGTTCGGCAGAATCCTGGCCGTGCCGGTTGGGGGAGTCATCCTGGCCACCTCGAGCTGGGAGTGGGTGCACATCATCCCGGCTATCGTCCTGGCCGTCGTCGGCCTGATCACAGTTTTTACCGTCAAGGACACTCCCGAGGAGCTGGGCTTCCCCAGGCAGGACGATAAGCTGGCCGGGGAAGGAGACGAAAAATCGCCATCCCTCCTCTTCATCATCAAAACCATCTTCGGAAATCCCACCATGTGGATTATAACGGGCGCCATGATGGCCACCGGACTCATCCGGCACAGCCTGGAACAGTGGGCGCCAAAATATTTCATGGATGTCCACCAGGTGTCGTCCGATTCCGTCATCTTTATTCTTGCTTTTGCAGGGCAGGTCATGGTCGGCATCTTCGGCGCCTTCGTCATGGGTAACATTTCCGACCGCTACTTCCAATCAAGGCGCGGACCGGTCACTGCCATCGCTTACTTCATGCAGGCTCTTCTTCTGCTCATCTTCGCCCTGGTGAAGCCCGGACCCTGGGCGGCCGCCATCCTTCTCATGGTGCTCTACTTCTTTTTAAACGGTTGCCACGGCCTCATCGCCGGAACGGCCAGCATGGACTTCGGCGGGCGCAAGGCCGCGGCCACCGCCGCCGGTCTTCTGGACGGCTCCCAGTATCTGGTGGGCTCTTTCACCGGATTCGGCACCGGCTGGCTCCTGGATAAATATGGGTGGGACGCATGGGCCTGGTCAATCATAGTCTTTGCCCTGATAGCCGGGATCCTGATGGCCACCCGCTGGAATTCCCTTCCTAAAAAAGCGAAGAAGGCGGAAGAGATGGTAACCTGTCCGGAATGCGGATTCTCACACCCGGCCTTGCTGGACACATGTTCTAAGTGCAACCGGGAGAACCTGGTCAGGAGCATAAAGAAGATCATCCTCCTGGCCAAGGAGGCCTTCAATACCGGAATCTTCAGCCTGATGATGCTCATCTTCCCGGTCGTGATCCTGCTGACCAAAATCCTGGGCGGGCTCATCAAACCTGAGACCCGGAATGACAACGTGAATGCCGTCCTTTTATTCTCGTTCCTCGGTATTCTGATTGCGATTCTGGCGCTTAGGCGGTCGAAATTGGCTGAAGACAAGATCGCCTCCTCGAAAACCGGAGAACTTCATCTTGAGATCATCCGGCCCGCAAAGAACATGGCCTGGATTTCCCTGGTTCTGAGCGCGGCAGCCACCGTCTTCGGCGTATTCTGGCTCTTCAAGGGCTTGGGGATGTAACAAAAATGTTGTAGGGGCGATTAATTAATCGCCCCTACAAATATAACAGGCCTGTCACCGCCAACGGCACCAACGGCGGGGCAGGCCTGCTTCTACTTCAGCTCGGCGTCAACCCGCGACATTTCCACATTTTTGATCGCAATTTTAAGAACACTGGATTTTTCGAGCTCGGAGGCAAAATCCTGGGCCGAAAGATTGACGTCCACGTCCAACAGGGCCAGGCCGGCCACGCTGCTGAATTCGCGCTGGAAGACGCCGCCGACGCCGGAGATTCCCTGGATGTAATTCATGAGAGCTTTCAGCTTTGAGAGGCTGGTGACGTTGGTAAACATGAGTTTGAGGGTTTTTTCGCCGCCTTTTTTGCCGACCAGCAGCGGGATGAAATAATCGGCTATCTCCGAGCCGGCCTGGGCCAGGGCCTTTTTCCCGGCCGCCAGAGGCGTGTAATCCACTCCGCTGGCATGGATCCCGTGCGCCGCGATGACCTCGCCGTTTGAGGCCCAGACGGCCCTGGCCTCAACCCGCGCCCTGGCGGAGGAGAGCCCGGTATCCCGAAGCGTGGGGTTCTGGTTTTCCTCGCTGAAGGCCTCCCCGATGATTATTATATCAGCCCCGTATTTGGAGCCTATTTGCTGGGCCGCGGCGGTGTCGCCGCGGAGCAGCTTGTCCACCAGATCGCCGTAGCGTATGGAGGAGACTATATGCGGATCCACAACCTTGTAGCCGGCTCCGAGAAGCTTGCGGATGATTTCCGTCTCACCGGCGGGATCGGGCACCCTTGGATGAGCGATGTGAGTCTCGGGGATGATCACCATGATTCTGGGATCCCCTATAGTCTTGATCAGAATTTTCAACCGGGAAAGCTCGTCTTTAAGGGGTTCAAGGCTGACTTTTACCTTCAGCTTCACCCAGAAGGAATCCTTTCCGCTCTTCTCCTCGAGCACTTCCTGGCCGCTGACGAAGCCCTCCGCATGGGACAGAATTTTGTCTTCAATCAGCTCGCTGTTTTCAACCTTGGTGGAAGAATCAATGAAGACCCCCAGAGCCTGTTCAATAGCCGTTCTCAATGCCTCGCGAATGGCGGCGTTTTTGGAGACCCCGCTACCGGTGACAACCACTTCCTTCACCTCGGCCGCCCTGATCGCCCCCGCAAGGCCCAGTATCAGTAGGAAGCAGAAACAAGCTGATATTGCGACTTTTCTCATGACAGACACCTTCCTCGAAAAAATCCACTCGCTCCGAAGTTCCCCTGTCTATGGTCTATGGTCTTCTGTCTACTTGAACTTCACGACATCCCTGGGCTTGATATCCCTGGTCGTTTCTAAGACCGAGCACTTGGAAACTTTTTTGGAGACGGAGATAACGCGGATTAGACCGATCTCATCAGTCTGGCACTCGAGCAATTCCCCCGTGTCCGGATCCTTTATCTCCTTGCCCTTTGAAAAAATTTTGAGTTCCTGCCCGACGGTTACTTCTCCTTCACCCATGTTGATTGTGATAATGCTTCCCTCAACGTCCACCACCTTGCCCTCGGGCGAGGCTTTGGCCGACTCAACCACTTTTTGCACCAGGGTCTCAATGGCTTTTTCAGTGGCCTTCCCCAGTATGGATTCCTTGAAGTTGGTCATACCTATGTTCTGGCCGGACAGTCCGATATTGGAAGCGGACATCTCCCCGACTCCCTTTTCCGCAAAGGCGATCTCGGCCGTCTCGGTGTCAATCAGTCGGGCGTCAATGGCCACCCGGGCCGTCCCGGTCTTGGAATCAAGAGTGTTGGCCTGCTGGTTGTTGGAGCCGAAAAGGGAGAGGATGGAGCCGACCCCGACGTTCGATTCCCTGAGCGAAAAATCGGTGACCTTTCCCATGACCAGATAGCGGACCCCCAGAACCTTTCCGACCTTGGCGGCCGTGGCCGGATCCACGATACCGGTGCCCCCAAGGCCCTGCTCCTCGAGCACTTTCTTCAACTCAGAGCGCTCTACCACTACAAAAGCCTTGCTGTTGACAAGGGCCGTGACCATTGAGTCCGCGATGCCCTCGCCCGGCCTGAAATCCCCCGACCACCAGTGCTTCAGGGAGCCATCCTCGAAGGGGAGCACCGCAATTTTCATCTTGGCCGCCTGGGCCCCGGAGAAAGAAATAAGCAGTATCAGAAACACGAACAGGGTAAGCTGTGAAATTCTCATTCTCATGATTATCATCCCTCCTTAAAAAGTGACTTTCTCCAAAAAGCCAAGATATCCTCCGCCCGCAGGACGAACGGATTAATAGAGGCCGGGGATGAAACGGTAGCGCACCTTAAGGCAGTATTCCCGGTAGTCCGGATCCGCCAGTAGATGGCGCTCCTCGGTCAGGGCGCGGAAAAGATAGACCATACTCCATAGAATGAGGGGCAGGATCGTCGGCAGTCCGTTTCTCATGAGCGGGATCGCCATGACGATCCAGGCCAGGTTCTTGCAGATGTAGGCCGGGTGGCGGATAAAGCGGTATGGTCCCCATGAGACTATTCCCCTGTTGGTAAGGTTGCTGGCCTTGAGACCCAGAGCCACCGAGGCCCAGGTGTAAATAAAATAAAGAACCAGCACCAGGCTCAGGACCGCAATAGTGACCGGAATGGAGCCAAAGGTGGCGTAGTCCGTGGAACCCCATCCGATTAACTGGCAGGTGATGCCGTTAAAAGGGGGGTAGCACATGAGTGCTGCCAGCCAACCTGTGAAATAGGGGTCCACCGAGCGGAACTCGCTCTTGCCCTTGATTTCGAAAATATAACCGAAGGTAAAAAAGCCGGTATCCACAATCAGGAGGATGTAAAGCATGGAAAAATAGACCGCCTCGATGATCTGAGGGAGACCGATTCCGATCATCGTTATTTTATCGTAATTTACAAACAAAAGCTTGATATTGGAGAAAAGAAAATTGGTCATCACCGGAATATAAAAAAACTTCAGGAGAAAACACAGGACCGTCGTGCGTTCGGCCTGGCTCCATTTGAAGGGAGGTCCGGACTTTTGCATGTCGCCCTTTAAAAAAGGCAGGCCGGCACTGATCGCCGAACCCAGGACCCTCCAGAAAACATAGGGGCGGTATCTCTCAAGTTCGATCTTCCGAGGCTGAAATAAAACATTGAAAAGAGAATAAAGCAGGTAACATAGATACGCCCGCCAGAGAAACTCCTGGGTATTCTGCCCGATGACCGCAAAGAGTGCCTCAAAAAACGGTCGGACTATTTCCGGAAAAACGGCATAGTCGAACCGTTCAGTCGAGATGAAATTCCCATAATAGGGACTGAACGTGTAGATGAATAAACCGGCCAGATACAGAGCATTCCCTGAAAAAAAATAGGCCTTGGCGGCGCGGATATGCCCTCCTTTTTCTGAATTTGATTTTCCCTTTTCGGTCAAGAGTGCCCTCATTTCTATTGACAGTGATGAAAAACAAACACTCTTTTATTCATCGCGGCTTTTCAAGATCCCTCTTCCCATACTCATTTATCAGATGCGGGCAGCGGGCTTGCGTACCCGGAGTCTGAACTTTGAACATTGACCCGATACTCATCAGGGAACAGGTGTAAAAGTAAATCCGTCGAAAACTTTTCACACCATGAACCGGAAATTTCTTGCGGACGCCATGCTGGGCCGGCTGGCCAGGTGGCTCAGAATCCTCGGTTTTGACACGCTTTATTTCAGCGAAATCGCCGACGAAGTTCTTCTGTCCCTGGCCAAAAATGAAAACCGCGTGCTCCTCACCCGGGACACCAGGCTGGCGAAAAAGAAGGGGCTTGAAATTTTCTTTATCCGGGACGACCTCTGGCGGAATCAACTGGCCCAGTTTCTGAACGTCTTTCCTTCAGACAAGGCCGCCCTGTTCACTCGCTGCCTGGCCTGCAACGAAAAGCTTTTACCGGTTGAAAAAGAAGAAGTGAAGATATTGGTTCCACCTTATGTTTTTAAGACCCGGGATAATTTCTCCCGCTGTCCCAATTGCATGAAAGTTTTTTGGGCGGCCACCCATTACGAGCACATGAAAGCCGAGCTTGAGTATATGGGTCTCAGGCGGTCTTGAAATACTTCTCGACAACCTTGTCCCACCCGTTATTCGCGTCGTGGTGGAATATGAAACCCTCAAGTGCCCCAGGGATTTTCTGCTCACTACCTCGCAGGACGGGGCGGAGGAACACTGCCAGATAGGGGCCATGGTCTTCGCCAACGAGCGCATCCTCGACTGGCTCGAAGGCGTCTTGAGGAAGAAAAAGTAGACATGCGCTTGTTAAGTTGTCAACGCCGCTTCCGGCCTCTCCTTTTTTCAAACCGCCAGAAGTCGCCGGGGCTGATAATGGGCAGACCCGGCACCTTCTCCAGAACAAGCAGATCCTTGTCTCCGCTGACGAGGCAGTCGGCCTTACCCCCGAGGGCCGAGGCCAGGATCAGATCGTCATCGGGATCCCGGCTGACAGGTGAAGGCAAGATCCCGGAAGGCAGAACCTCCGCGTTCTCCCGGAGGAAGGAGAGAACTTCCTTAACTTTTTCTTCAGGAAAGGCCAATTTGCCGGTGAGTTTTTCCTCCAACTCTCCAAGGACCTCCTGGGAGAGGCAGATCCGGTGTTCACTCAAACAGTGTTCGAAGAGTTCCGTGCAGGCTCCGTGGGAGATGAAAGCAGCTATAAGGACATTGGTGTCGAAAAAGACCTTCATTTGAGGTGCTTGAAGACATCGTCGTCCGTGAAGATGCCGCGTTCTTCTGCTTCCGGCACCATGAGGGAGCGAAGGCGGCGGAATTCCTCGCGGGCGAAGTATTGCCGCAGGGCCTCGCGGACGATATCGCTCCGGTTAAGACGTCCCGCCCTGATGAAACGATCCAGCCTTTGCCGCATGGGGGTGGGAAGACTGATAGAAATGCTTTCTCTCATATTGAATTCATCCTCCTGTAACACATTGTAGCACAGGTTGGACGAAAATTCAACAGTTTTCAGCGACCGGTGAACATCCTTATTTTCTCCAGGATGAAGGCGGCAGGCAGACCCTCGGCCGTGGGATGACTGAAGATATAGAGATAGGCTGAAGATCCGGGCTTGAGCCAGGAGAACTTGCCCTCCTGCTTGATGCCGGTTGAGGTCTCCACGCTGACAAAGCCCGGCTTGATGGTCAGGGTTACGGTCCCGGGAAACGCGGCCGGGCCCTTGGCCGAGCCGTAATTCTCGACGCCGTTCTGGGTGTTACTGAAATCAGAGGAAGTCGCGGTCACGGAGGGGCGGCCTATATGGAACCAGACGTTCTGGGCCCAATAGAGATCCTGGGTTTTGCTTTCGGAAAGGCCGATGATTAAGCCCGTGGTCCTGGCCGGGTCGAATTTGAGCTCAAGCGCGAGAGGCGCGGTTTCCATGTCGGGCCCCACGGTGAACAAAGGTTGGCGCGATACGATGCCGGTCTTGCCCCAGGAATTGCCTTCCGGCACAATCACCTCGATGCGTCCGGGCAGGGCCTTGGCAAACTTGTCAAAACTTCCGCCCGCGCACGCAATCGGCTCCCAGGTATCGGAGAGCCCCGAGGGGAAGGTGTCTTCGAAAATAGCCGTGCCCTCCTGAGCCCCGGGAGTTGCGGTCTCAGAAAATATTACGGACTCGATCTTAGTCGCGTCGTAGTTCACCACGGTCCCATCCTTGAACTTGATGGTCATGGTCGTGGCCAGGGCCCAGGACACGGTACAGAGCAGGGTGATCACCAGTACGGCGGCGAGGGTTTTTCGGGATAGTTTCATTTTATAGCCTCCTTTTTGTCAAATGAATACATGGGCGGCAAAGCTCCGCGCAACAACCGGCACGGAATGATACAAACATATTTCTGAAAGAAGAGCGTTAAATCCTCCCCCGTGAAGTCCGGCCTTTTGGAAGGAAAATCCACGAGAGAAAATACATGAATGCCACGAACAGTACCAGGTGCTGATAACCCCAAATGAGGGAGAGGTATTCCGCAACCCCTCCAAGCATCGCTCCCAGGATGTTGGAACCCAAATCCTTGTTGGAAGACTCGCTCTTGCCGAAGGAATTAGCGAAAATAATTCCTCCGAAGAAGATTGGCAGAAAGTATAACAGCCCGGAAGAAAGAAGCCTTTCCAGCGGCGGAAGGGAGAGAAAGAATTTCATAGGGACCAGCGGGATAAGGGCCAGAGAAAGGAAGACGCCCGCATACAGATAAGATGTTTTTATTCCCGGCCTGAATAAAGCAACCAGGGTCGCACAGAGTCCCATGGCAAGAATCGAGAAAAAAACAATCGAATTATTGAGCCAGGTGGAACCAAAAAGAAGGGCAAACCTGGTAATGCTGAGGGTCTCCATGATCATGAAACCGCTGCCCAGGAAAAAGAAGTGCCCGTTGATGTCCTTTAAGCGGAAACGGCCGGGATAGCTCATCAGAATAAGAGAGCACAGGAGAATCAGTAACAGGCCTTTTATATTGTGAGGAGGGAGGGATGGTTTTCTCAGGTATAGAAAAGGCCAGTCATCTTCCGGCAACTTTTCATGCGAGCTTACTATATCCAGCCGAGATGGCGCAAATTTCATCCCGTAGAGCTGTTTTTTCCCGGGAGCGGGACTCCCGATCGGCAGAGCACCCGGAAACCGGTTTGGCGAGACAATGTTGACACTCTTTTCTCTTAGATACTTTTCTATCCCGTCCTTGTCTCCACAAATGAAAATCGCAAAAGTAGAAAGCGAAAAATCGCTCGGATCCCGGGGAACATCCCGTATGACAGCGCAGGGGGGATAGGTCAGAATGAGAGGCTTCTGATTGAAAACCGTCTCCAGCATGCGGCTTATGCGCTGGATCAGCCACCCCTCGCGAAAATAATTATAAACCACGAAGATTCCTCCGGGCTTAAGCCGTTCTTTCACCTCTCGAAACGCCTCGGTGGTGAAAAGATAGTTCTCCAGCCGGATGCTGGAATAGGTGGACAGCAGGGTGAGAGAGTCCACCAGTCCGTAGAGAACGATGTCATATTTTTCTTTCACCCTTTTGATAAAGGAACGACCGTCCTCATTGTAAAGTGAGACCTTATCGCTCTGGTAGGGATGTTCCGGGTGCAATATCTTTCCCAGGCGGATGATGGAGGCATCAATTTCGACCGCGTCTATTTTGCGGGCTCCATTGTAAAGTGCATGGGCGACATCATTACCCGTGCCCGCTCCAATGACCAGTACATGATCCGGGGAAGCTTCCGGCCGGCTCCTGGCGAGTAGAATATAGGGAATGGAATAAAGAGAGAACTGGTCAACCGGCTTCATGAACTGGTGGCCGATATCGTTCACGAGGAGATGGGTGACGCCGGGTGAGTTTTTATCGGATTGGAGCACGATCTTGTAGTAGGGAGACCATATCGTATGAAACTCCATCACGACAACGATGCTCAGCAGAAGTACCTGAGCCAGAAGGTTCGCCAGCCGGGTGACGCGGGACCTGTCCCTCAACAACAACACAAAAGCCAGCAGCGACAGGGCGAACCATACGGAAGGCGGCGTTGAGAGGTAGGAGCAGACGGAAAACGCCAGAATTCCAATAAGGCTTCCCCCTATATTGAAGGAGTAAGCGATGAGCGGCGGATGCTTTTTAAGTTCCCGCCCCAGTTTCTGTCCCAGTCCGACGAAGGCCAGAGACAGGAGAAGAAAGAAGACGACCACGATCAGCTCGAGAGGAACGATTCTCTGAGTTTCAAGGATCTCGGCGCCGAAAAAGATTTCATCTTTAAAGAGCTGAGTTCCCATCGTTGTGGTCAAACCCAGGGCTTTAAAGCACCAGACAATAAAACAAGCCGTCAGGAGAAGAGGCCCCGACCATGCGAAAAAATCCTCTTTCCGGTCGGCGATGAGACAGCCGATGCTCATGCCGAGAAAACAGGCGAGCAGAATAAAATTCGTAAAAAAGCTCAGGAGCCTGAGGTAACTTGGAAACCAGCGAATACAGGCCAGTTCCAGGAAAAGGATGAGGAAACTGACCAGAACGAGATCGAGGAATTGAATGAAACTTCGGCCTTTCACCTTATGCCTTTCCAGCGCGGCCTCCCGCGCCTCCTTGAAATGGAGAATCGTGAATATTTCTTCTGAATGGCCTCCCGTAAATCCTTGTCTCCGCTGACGAGGCAGTCGGCCTTCCCTCAGAGGGCCGAGCCAGGATCAGAATATTGCCGGTAAATCCCGGAAATTTTTACAATCTATTTTGCCTGGGCCTCGCCCAGTTTTTTTAGAAGCCCACCGGCTTCTTGGGCTATCTCTGAGAGGGAGCAGCCGCCGGTGAGCTCCCGCACCTTCCTGCTGGCCGTGAGCGGGTCAATCTTGTTGGCGGCAAAGTCGTCCAGGACTTTGGCCACTTCCTCGTAGTGCCGGCCGGCCTGCTCAATGGCTTCCTTCGTCAGGGCGTTGGGGGTGGAACCAGACGCCTGGGGCACGGTTTTCTTCAGGCGCACCAGGAGCTTGGTCCGTATGTCCTTGGCCAGGCTGGCTCCGGCCTTCTGGAGGTTGACGAAAAAGGGATCGGGGCCGGCGAGGGCGTTCTCCACCTTGTTTGCGATGGCCTGGCCGGCCTTGGCGCAGGAGGCCGGGTCGGCGGCGACGATAAGGTTTTCGTTCTTCGAGAGCCATTCGAGCGGGTAAGCCTCGCTGAAGGCGCTGGTGGTCACGTTCTGATCGGCCAGCTTGGCCGAGCGGCCGGTTACGCTTTTAAAAGCCCCGTCGTAGGCCTTCTGGGCGTCCTTCATGAACTCCTGGAGGGTGACGGGCTTTCCCTCTTTCATGAGTTTTCCCTCAAGCTCGGCCAGGAGGCCCAGGTCGAGGTCGTTGTTTATTCCCTTGCTCGACTGGTTTCGAAAGGTGGTGAACCAGCCCTCTTCAACGTTGTAGCCCTGTTTCTGGAGATCTTCGACCATCCGGGAACGCGTTTTGGCCTGGAGCTCGGAGAGGTGTTCGAGGTATGCGGTTTCAGTCTTCTGGAGCTGTTCGAGCTTGGCAGCCTCGGCCGAGCCGGCCTCAGCCCCCTCGGCGGCCTTTTCGGCGGCCTTGACCTCGGTCTTAAGAGCTCTCTTGGCCAGGGTGCTGCCCTCTATTGAGGAGACGAGCTCGTCCGCTTCCTTTTCAAGTTTTGCTATGACCTCGGGGCTTTCCTTGGCCGCCCGGGCGGCAACCAGGGCCTGGCGCTTCCCGGCCAGCTTTTCCACGGCCTGCTTGACCAGCGCCTGGTTGTTCCCCAGTTCCTCGGCGAATTTGGCTCCCTGAAATACTTCCCCGACTTTCGGGGCGCCCTGTTCGGCGGCTTCGGCGGCTACTTTACCGGCGGCGGGCGCGAGCATCTTCCCCAGGACATATCCTCCGAGTTTGGTCACGCCTATTATTCCCCCCACTATGAGAAGATTGGTCCCTGCCCTGGTGGCGACCTGGGCAGGCGTGGCCCCCTCGGCAAAGCCCACCCCCGCTTCGTAGGCCATCTGAATGGCCATGCCCGGGAGAATCTCAGCGCCGAGAGAGAGGACCATGAGGGCCCGGCCGGAGTTGGTCTTGATGGATTCAGCCGCTTTAACGTAACCGTCCATGACGGCGGCGTGCCGCGCGGTATATTCCTGCCGGCTCTCCCGGTAGGCCTGCTCGGTCTTGAGCTTGTTTTCCACCAGGGCGTGCA
Organism: bacterium; assembly: GCA_043798715.1. Taxonomy (GTDB): domain Bacteria; phylum Vulcanimicrobiota; class JAZDOK01; order JAZDOK01; family JAZDOK01; genus JAZDOK01. The sequence continues at coordinate 54,868 of JAZDOK010000016.1, read as the reverse complement.
CCTGTTCCACGGCTTTCTTCGCCTTCGCCAGGTCGCGGGAGGCGTAGAGTTCCGGCCCCAGCTCCCGTTCCGCGAATTTCCGGGCCGTTTCCGCCTCCTCCGGTGAGTATTTTTCCAGGATGGCGATAAGGCGCTGGGCCGCCGCCTGCTCCTGCTGGATGCGGGAAAAGTCCTGGACTTCCTTCCTGCAGCTCTCAATCAGGAGAGCGCTGGCGTATTCCTCGAAAGGCCCGCGGGTGGAGACTATTTCGCCGCTTTTTACTGAGGCGATGCGGTTCTCCTCGTCGTGGATATCGGACTTCTGCCCCAGGATAGCAAACTCGATATCGCCGATCCGCTTCGCATCATTCTTCCCGGCCCTCTCGGCGGCCAAGTCATTCTCGAGATTCGAGAGGACTTTCCTGGCTCTGTTGATGTTGGCCTCGGACTCGGCTATGCGGTCGGCCTTGCCCTTCTCGTCCTCCTCTTTTATCTTCCGCGCTTCTTCGGCGGGATCCACCGGCTGAGGTACAGATGTGGCGGCTGTGGTTTCACCGGCGGGATTTGGCGGTTGCTCTTTGTCTTCGAGGGGCTTCACCGTGTTTCCGGTGGGGTCCCATGAATAGACGTAAGTCACCCCGCAGGAATACCCACGCCCCCCGCTCCCGTATGTAGGAACCCAAATCTGGAGCTTGTATTTTGAATCTCCGTATGGGGCGAAAGGAGCCACGAAGGAACAGGTCGCCTCATCCTCGGACTTCCCCTTGGTTTCCACCCGGGCGTCCTTGCACTTGGCAATTCCTAAGGTGGGACTGTCCTCAAGAGACACCCAGAAATGTGTCTCCGCGTCCGCCCTTGGGGGAACACTCTTGTCAATCCTTCCATCCCCCGGGCCTTCTCTGCTCCACTTCCAGCTGACGAGTCGGACCGTGCCCGAGAGCTTGACGGTCTCGCCGATGTTCTCCGTCTTGCCCCCCGTATAGGCCTGGGGATTCGGGGTATAGTAGTAGCCCGCATGCATGCGGGAAGGCGGGGCCGACCAGGTATGAGTGAAGGACGCAGTCCAGCCGTCCGTCGGATGGTCCGCTACGCAGGTGCCGGATACGCCCGTTCCCGTGTATGTTACAAATTGATCCTTGCTGACTTTCTTGTCTGTCAGGATCCACCAACCCTCGTGGAGCTCGCGGCCGGGTGCGGCAGGCTCCCCCCCGCAGGCCTTCTCGGCGGTTGCGCGGGCCTGCGTATGGCGGCGCCGGGCATTCTTCCTGGCCTCTGAGGCATCCGGGGGATCGCCCAGCTTTTCGATGGCCGCCAAAAGCTCCCTGGCACGTTTTTCTCCGGGAACGATGATGCCCTTCTGGGAGAGGACTATGCCTTCCGCCTCCCGGAATCCCTCATCATCATCCAGGCGCCAGGCCAGCTCCATCTCGCGGAGAGCGGCATCGTGTTCCCGGGCGGCCTCAAGCATCGCCTGCCGGAGACTTATAAGCTCTTCCAGGAGAGGGTTCAGTTTTTCATAATAGGCCCGGGCCTCGGCATTGGGAAAGTCATACTGGGGAGCCCACTGCGCCATGAATTTTTTCTCCTCATCGGGGGTCAAAAGTCCCATGAGGGTCCGCAGGGAGGAGCGCATCACGTCCAGGCCTCCCTCATACTGGAGGGGGCCCAGTGGGCTCACGTTCACGGCCGGCCTGACCAGAAGCGATGGGACTGGCTGGTCCTGAGCCGCATCCTGGGATAAAACCGGCGCAGCCAGAAACAGGAAAAAGAGGAAGAACAGGAGATTTCCAAGGCAGGTTCTCTTCATGGCTTCATCCTTTCCGGCGCGGCCATCCGCGCCCGCGCAGAAGTTGAGGCTTTCTGCCGCAATGATTACCTGATGGACTTAAATACTTTTCTGAATGACTCCCCTAAAATCCTTCCCGGCGGACTCAATACATACTGACGGTAACCCGGCATATTTCAGCGGGGGCTGAGCTCCGACAGGACCATTCCCGAGAGGATGAGGACGGCCCCCAGCCAACCCGGCCACGCAAGGTACTCTCCAAAGAAGAGGAAACCGAAGAGGGCCGCAAACAGGGGCTCGGTGGCGTAGATGACAGCCGCCCGGGTGGGGGAGGTCTTTCGCTGGAAGGTGAACTGGATCATAAGACAGGCGACTGTAGCCAGGAGACTGGTGAAGAGAAGATCCAGGCCCAGAGCAGGGGACCATTGGAAGAAGGGCTTCTCCAGGAAGGGGCTCAGGGAGAAACTGAGAAGCACAGTGGTGAGGAGCTGAATCATTACCATGTCCAGCGGCTGATACCGAACGGTCGCGCGCTGGACCAGGATAATCTGTATTGCGAAACACAGGGTGCAGAAAAGGGTCAGGAAATCGCCCCGGTTGATTGGTCCGGCCTCCGGGCGGATAAATATATAGAGGCCGACGACGGCTAAAAACACCCCGGCGATCTGCAGCAGATCGCTCTTTTTCCCGAGCAGGAGAACCGAGAGCGGCGGCACCAGGATCATGGTGAGCCCGGTGATAAAGGCCGACCTGGTCGCGGTGGTATGGACGAGCCCCGCCGTTTGAAAGGCATAGCCCCCGAAGAGAAAAATTCCGAGGAGGATGCCGTCCCGCCAGCCGCTCCGATCGAGACGCCGAAGGCTCCTGAAACAAAAGGGAAGAAGGACGAGGGCCGCCAGCGCAAAACGGATTCCCATAAAGAGGAGGGGCGAGGAGCAGCGCATGGCGTCCTTGACCGATACAAAAGTCAGGCCCCAGAAAAAGGCCGCCAGGAGAAGCCACAGGTCCGCCTTCAGGTGATGCGCTCCACGCGGGACAGGAGATAATTTTTCCATCAAAATCCTCTGACCCTCATTCTACCTCTTGAGCTTCAGCCGGGCAAGAGCGGTTTCGCATGAAAAAAAACTTACTTAAATCAGCGTTAAAAGAAGAGAAAACTTTAAATTTAACAAGCCCGAAAATTGACTTTTTTAGCCATAAAGCGTATATTAGAAGGAGAAGAGATGTTCTTTGACAGGGAAGTGGGACGGGTGGTCGCGGGTGCGGAAGTTTGATAGGCAAACTATGAATGGAGGCGCCTGAGGAAAGTCCGAGCTCCACAGGGCGGGGTGCTGGGTAACGCCCAGCGGGGGTGACCCCGGGAAAGTGCCACAGAAATGAAGACCGCTCACCAGGCCGGGATTTCCCGGACGATGAGCAAGGGTGCAACGGTGAGGTAAGAGCTCACCAGCGGCAGGGCGACCTGCCGGCTAGGCAAACCCCATCCGGAGCAAGACCAAATAGGAGAGAATGCAGGATTTTTGGTTGATAATTAAGAATTCTGCGCCGGCTGCCCGCCGGCAGTCTCTCGGGTGTGGTCGCACGAGGTGTGCAGTAATGCAGATCCCAGATAGATGATCGCCGTCCTTCCGGAGAAATCCGGACGGGAACAGAACTCGGCTTACAGGCCCACTTCCCTGTCATCAATGCGTGAAGGCCCCAAGTGGGGCCTTTTCTTTCAGCGGAACTGCATCCTGAAAACACCTTTATCCCAGGGCGGGGAGGAAAACACCGAATCTGGGCGAATAAAAGAAGACTTTTATTGCGCGCAGGAGGAGAGGGCATGATATCCAGCAATGATTTCAGGACCGGCATCACCATCGTCGTTGATGGTGACCTGGTGACAGTGGTAGATTTTCAGCACGTAAAGCCGGGCAAGGGCTCCGCCTTTGTGCGCACCAAACTTAAAAACGTCAAGACCGGATACGTCGTCGAAAAGACCTTCCGCGGAGGGGAGAAGATCGAGCGGGCCGTCGTTGAAAGAAGAGAAATGCAGTATCTGTACTCCAACGGTTCGGACTATGTTTTCATGGACAACAAAAACTTCGACCAGCTCACCTTGTCCGCCGAGCAGATAGGAGACGGCTTCAAGTGGCTCAAGGAGAGCATGAATATAAGCGTCCTCACCCATGAAAATCTCCCCATCGGAGTGGAACTTCCCAACTTCGTGGAACTCAAGGTCACCCAGACGGATCCGGGGTACAAGGGCGATACGGCCACCGGCGGCACCAAGCCGGCAACCCTCGAAACAGGCGCGGTGGTGCAGGCCCCGCTCTTTATCGAGATAGGCGACGTGCTGCAGATTGACACCCGGAGCGGAAGCTACCTGAGAAGGATGTAAATTTGAAAGTTAAAGGCGTTAAAAAAGGGCTCCGTAACAGCGAGCCCTTTCTTATTAAGGGTGTAAACCTCAAACTTTCCGGAAGAAAGGATGGTTCCTTCCAGTCGGGGGACGGCCTGTTCTTCAAAGGGGAAAAATGTTTTGAGGGCTTTAATCTAAAAGTGAGCCGGAATGGGACAGAGGTGCCCCCCGGAAAGGTCGGTAATTTTTCTCTTACGGGATCCCTGGCGGAGCTTAGCTCCTTCTTTCCCGGAGCCGGTCTATCTATCATACGGCAGCAATTCATTCCGCCCGAAGCGGATGCCCTGCTCCTTGAATACCACTTTATAAACATGCGGGAAATGGAGGAGGCGGTCGAGCTTGAACTTGAGTTTTATCTTGACGGGCACAGCGAAGAGATTGTCTTCGATGAAAAGAAGATTTTTTTTGTTTTCCACCCGGTAAAAGATCTGACTCTTGTTCTTCAGCCTCCCGGGCGGCTTCCGGACTTCTCAGCGGAAAGGGAAAAAGCCCGCTTTAGATGCAGTCTCTTTCTTTCTCCCTTCGGGCAGAAAGTTTTGCACCTCTTTTTCGGTCTGGGCAAAACCAGGGAAGAAGCAGAGTGCGCCTGCGCCTTCCTGGCTGAAAAGCACCCGGAGGAGATCCGAAAAGCCCTTGGGGTTTCCGGCTGATGGTTGTCGGAATTTTGAGGATGGAGCTTTTTCTTTCCAGTGGGCCAAATTCACTCAAGGAAAAGAGGCACATCGTCAAAAAACTAAAGGATCGGATCCTGAATAAATTCGACGTCTCCATCGCTGAAGTCGCCGAGCAGGATCTCTGGCAGAAGTCGGTCCTGGGCGTCGCTTTCGTTTCCGGGGACAAAACCATGGTGGAGAGCGTCCTTCAGAAAGTCATATCTTCCGTAGAAAGCGAGCCCGCCGTCGAAATTGTTAATGTGAATACCGAGATCCAGCACTTTTGATGAGCCGGGCCCGGCAAGGTAAAACTTATTGCGGGAATCCCAGCCCGTTCCCGTTGGGCAGTATTAGAACCGCCGCCGCCAAAACGGTCGTCCAGAGACCGTCACTGTTTCCCTGGGCCGACTGCGTGATATTTTGGCTCTTGACGATCTTGCCGCTCATCTTGAAGATCTGTTCCCTCTCATCCCAGGCGGTGTCAGGATCGAACTCTATTCCCAGGGTGTTGGCCAGCATGGTGGCCGCAAGATCCTCAGCGTAATCGCCGGCCTTGTTTTCGGTCTCGCCGTAGGAGTGGTGTTCGGACAGGTAGCCGTACTGTTCAGGATCCGCCGGAACCGCCAAGCCAACTGAGGCAGCCAGCACACGGCCCGGCTCGTTGGTATTGTTGCGGCTCATGACCGTAAAAATTATTTGACCCGGCGTCATGAGTTTCAAACCCTCATCCCGGGAGATCCTCTTGCAGCCGGGGGGATAGATACTGGAAACCGTCACCAGGTTGTAGGGAGCAATCCCCGCATCCCTGAGGGCCAGCTCAAAAGAGGTCAGGCATTCCTTATGGACGCCGACACCCTTGGTAAAAAAAACGCGATTGGGAACCAGAATATTGCTCATCCAGCTACCTCCTTGGAAAAAAAGATGGAAGCTCGATCTCTCAAGTTTCGGAGGCGATTATAACACAGGTGAGCCAATTGCACAAGGCAAACTTCTAGAAGGGAAAAGAAGACAATATGTTAACAATTTATTAACATTCTCTAATTGACTCGATGACCTTCCTCTCCTATAATTGAATATTAGAGGAAGCATTTCGTTAAGGAGGTCATGTCATGACGGACATCAGCAGAATCTCTGGAGGTATACCTTCCGACCACGCCAGAAAACAAGAAAATCTCCCGGACGTTGAAAAGGAAAAGCAGCCGGAAATAAAAGACCGGGCCACTATTTCTAAAAAAATAGACAAGCCCACCACCGGAGAAAAAATCGGTGGATACGTCATGGGAACCCTGACCGCCGGGGCCGCCGGGGCCTTCCGGGGAGCCCGGGGCTCGGTGGACGGCGCAGTGGATGGCGTCCGCCAGGGTCACCAGACGGGAAGCAAGATTATCAAGGATTACGAAGGAGTCGCCACCACCCTGCAGCGGGTCCTGGCCGCCAGTGCGGGCCTGTGTCTGGCCGCGGCCGGCGCCTCCATGGCCGGACCGATTGGAGCCGTTGGAGGCTTTGCTGCCGGGGCCGCCATAGGCGCCTCGCTCCCGACGATTGCCGGAGCCGCCGTCGGTTCAATGAAGGGCCTGGCCCATGGAGCCGCCGAAGGCCTCCAGGATGGCTGGAAGGCCGGCAACCGCTTCGGGCAGGAATTCGTCCACTACATCAAGGACGCCTTTCACGTCGGATAAAAGTGAGCGGTATATTCTATCTGTAAATTTAAAGGGAGCGAGTTTCCTCGCTCCCTTTTCATATTCTCATACTGTGTGCCCGGCGTCGCAGCCGCCGGCTACCTCAGCTCCTTGAGGGCCTCTTCGGCCGCCTTAAGGAGCGGTTCGGAGGAGATGCCGTAGCCGACCGCCCCTTTCATCCAGGCATTGGGGGTGAGCATCCCCTGAACGCACATGCGCTCCATCTCGGAGGCCAGGTTTTTATCGGCCAGGTAGCTTTCAAGCTGAAACTGAATGATGTGCCCCAGCGGGTAATCCGGTGTGTACAGGCCGGCGTCTATTATGTGAGAATACACGGCCAGAAGCACCGAGTCCTTAACTCCGATGACCGGCGCAAAATAGGTGTTCCAGACCCCCTTGGCCAGAGAGAGGACCGCCTCTTTCAGCTCCTTAGGCGTCGCTCCGGGGTGGGCATACATCCAGCGCCAGATCCTCATGTCCAGGAGGCCCACGCCTGAGATCTCGTAGGTGAGCCAGAGGTTGTTGAGAACCGCAAGTTGTTCCTTCACGGCGTCTTTTTCCTGGGGCAGACCCAGAACCGCCATGTCCTTCGACTGGAATATGAAGGCGAAGGCCTCGGTAAAAGCTGTGTTAGGAACTCCCTGCAGAAGGGTGTGGTCCACCCGGTAGAGTGAAAAGGTCTGCTCCACGCAATGCCCCAGCTCGTGGCAGGCCACGTTGAAGCCCTGGTAGTCCATCCCGTTTTTTCCGAAGCGGGTCCGAAGGTGAGCCTTGTCCCCCCGCATCTCGGCTCCCATCGCATGGCCGGCGCCCCGGGCCGGGTCCACCTGAATTTTACCGCTCAAAAATTCGGCCGTCTCCCCGGAAAAACCAAGCTTCATAAGTATGTTCGGCAGGTCCTTCTGGAAGGCCTGGACGTTCGGATACCGGTCGCGGACCATCTTGTCCAAATCATTCTGATCCAAGGCCTTTCCTGTGTCAAAGCCGGTATACCAGATATCGAAAGGCTGAAGAGGCCGCCCCAGGCGCTTTTCTATGAGTTTCCCGACTTCCTTCAGAGTGGGCGAGGAGAGGACGGAGACCAGGAGCTGCTCCATCTGTTTCTCCGGAATCTCCCGCTCCCGGTTGAACTTTCGGGCGATCATGGAGGGGAATTGGGGATAGTAGGGATCCAGTTTCCTCTCGGCCCGAAAAACGCCGAGCAGGCGCCGGTAGCGGGTATCCGGCTCGCGGACGGCCGGAATCAACTTTCCGTTTGAGGCGACAGTGTTTTTTTCCGGGTTCCAGTCCACCTTCGGATTATTGATGGTAATGCCGGGAATCTCCTGGCGGATGATCCGCTCCATGACACAGGCGATCATATTCTGCTTCGGCAGGCCGGTTGGCTCTTTATAAAGAGCCTTAAGCTCATCGCGCAGCCCCCAGTGGGAGATAAGGCGGAGACCTTCGGGAAATGGGCGGCTTCCCTCCGCATCAAGAAGGGAGTGCATGTATATGTTGTAGGAGTTGATGTAGTCATCGGCTGCAAGGTAGGCCGTGTTTACCCTCTGGCGCACTGCCGCGGGAACCCTGGCCGCAAAGATATCGCCCAGCCGGACCCGGGCCCACTCATCCCGCGACCAGGTAGCGCTCTGCCTGAGTTTTTCTTCGAGCGTGAACTGCGGGAAATTGAGAAGCGCCATGAAGGCTATTTTCGTCCTGAAAAAATCGTCGTCCATATGCGCATGTGGAGAATAATCGGCGAAAAGGCGGTCCACCGGCAGAATTTCCCCCTCGTCCACGTCTATGGGCCACATCACGGCGCGGTGTATGGCCAGGTAATGGCCCTCGATGCTTTCAAAGTTCTTCTCGTAGCGGCCGAAGACCGCCTCCAAGAGCGAGGGATCGGCGGTGAAATTATTCATACAGAAATTCTCAAAGGCTTTTGCGTCGCCGTCTTCCGCCCGCCAGAAGGAGGCCGTGAGTGGGACGCAGCGCTCTATCCTCGCGGCCTGGACCTCGCCGTGTTTTTTAACAAGAGCGGTACTGACCGCCTTTACCGTGCTCTGCGGAATGAATGAGGCGGCCTCCGCCTGAATCGCCGTAAAAGCAATCAGCAGAAATAAAAAAACAACCCGGACTAAATGGTTTGATGATTTTTTCATGACTTCTCCTAACTCCTGGTCTATAGTCTATGGTCTTCGGTTACTGTCTCAGCTCCTGGACCTTGACCCGTATCTCGGGGGCTTCGGCCGCCCCGGGGGCCAGCCGGAGAACATTTTCAAAGGCCTTGAGCGCCCCGGCCCTGTTCTCCTTGGCCTCCAGTAAATAGCCCATGTTGTACCAGGCCGTTGCATAGGCAGGATCGGCTTCCGTGGCGGACTGAAACTCCCGAATGGCGTCATCGGGCCTCTCCTGCCTCTTGAGAAGGACACCCAGGTTGTTGTGAGCGACAGCGTTCTTCGGGTTCATCTGGATGACCCTGGCATAGGTCTGAGCTGCTTCTCCCAATTTCCCCTGTCGGAGCAGGAGGTTCCCGAGGCCAATCTGAATCTCGTCCCGTCCGGGGCTGAGTCGGAGCGCCTCGAAGTATTCGTTTTGCGCCTCCTCATAGCGCCCGGCATCTCCAAAAAGCTGTCCCAGAGCCAGGTGCCCTTCCAGAAAACCCGTTTTAAGCTCAACCGCCCGCTGAAACGCGACCTGGGCCTCATCGCTCTTTCCGGAGAAAAGAAGGGCAATCCCCAGGTCGTAATTGGCTTCGGAGCTGTCGGGATCCAGGCGGACGGCCTCGTGTAATTCATCAAGGGCCTCTCTGGTTTTCCCCAGTCTGAAGAGAAAAACCCCGCGGAGCAGATGCCCGCCGGAGTTCCCGGGCTCCCTTGCGAGAAGTCGGGCACCAAGAGCCAGGGCCTCCTCGCTCCGTCCCTGAGCGGCTTTCCCGATAGCCATGTTGTACAATGGAGTCGGATCCTCCGGAGAAAACTCCCGGGCCTTTTGATACGAGGCGAAAGCCTCGTCCCAACTCTGGAGGCGCTGACTGACGACACCCAGGTTGCTGTAAAGTCCGGCGGAAGGGCTGATCTCCAGAGCCTTCTGGAATGCCTTCCCGGACTCCTCTAACTTGCCGGAATTAAAGAGGCTGACTCCCATGTTATTAAGCGCAGAGACATCTTTAGAATCGAGGCCCAGGGCCATCTCGTACGAAGCTGTGGCAGCCGAATAATTTCCTTTCGCGTCCTCGGCACAGCCCGCCCCAATGTAGGCTTCTTTCAGAAGGGGATCAAGGTCGCTCGCGCGGCGGAAAGATAAAAGAGCATCCTCAAGACGCCCCGCGAGGAATTGCTCTCTTCCGCGGCGATATTCTTCGACCGCCTCCTGCGCCGAAACTTCCGGAATAATATCTCCGGGAGAAAGCGACTCGACCTGCGAAGAGGCCGGGCGATCCTCAATTTCAGCAGGTTCTCCGGCCAGCGCCGGCAGATATGCGAAAACGAGCAACGCGCAGAAGACCACGGCATAAAGGAGACGTTGCATTCGGAAATTCATCATCAATTCTTGACTGGTTGGGCTATCTGTTCGGCGACCGCGCGGGCCATGTCCAGAGTGCCGGCTGCGCCGCCCATGTCATAGGTCCGTACTTTGCCCTCCTTGATCACGGCCGCCACCGCCCCCTCGACCCTACGGGCCTTTTCCGTCTCGCCCAGCCACTCGAGCATCATCTTGGCCGCAAGGATGGTGGCAATCGGGTTCACCTTGTGCTGGCCGGCGTATTTTGGAGCCGAGCCGTGGGTCGGCTCGAAGACGGCAAGCTTGTCTCCGATATTACCCGAACAGCCGAAACCGAGTCCTCCAACCATCTGGGCGCAGAGGTCTGAGATGATGTCGCCGAAGAGGTTGGTCGCCACCAGGACGTCATAATTGAACGGGTTCTTGAGAAGCCACATGCAGATGGCATCGATATTGGCATCGTCCATCCTGATTTCAGGATAATCCTTCGCCACCTCCTTGGCTGTCTCCAGGAAGAGCCCCTCAGTGGCCCTAACGACGTTGGCCTTGTGAATGACCGTGACCTTTTTGCGTCCGAACTTTCTGGTGAACTCAAATGCGGAGCGGATGATCCGCTCAGAACCCTTGCGGGTGTTTATCTTGCAGGTAATGGCATAGTCCCCGCCCTCAAGTTTCTGGAAGGGCGCGAAGGGTTTGGAGAGCCTGGCGAGTGTCTGCGAAAGCTCTTCCGGCACCGGCGCGAACTCCACCCCCGAGTAGAGACCCTCTGTGTTCTCTCTGAAGATCACCAGGTCGAGCCCTTCCTTGAAATTGATGGGGCTGCCCGGGTAGGCCTTACAGGGGCGCAGGCAGATATACAAATCGAAAAGCTGGCGCATCCGGACGATGGGCGAGCGATAGATCAGGCCCTGGCCCTTGAGCTCGGGGATGAGCTCGGCCTCGGCGCTCTTGACCGGTTTGGAGGTGATGGCGCCGAACATGGCGGCGTTCACATTCTTGAGGAGATCAATCGTCCGCTGGGGAAAGGCGTCCCCCTCTTTGCACCAGAACTCCCAGCCGATGTCGCCGTGGATGTATTCGGCGTCAAGCGAGGTTTCGTCGAGGACGATCTTCGCCGCCTCTAACACCTCTACTCCGATGCCATCTCCGGGGAGCCACGCGATCTTGTACTTTGCCATGCTCTTGCCTCCTTGATTTGTCTTGTTTAGTCCTGAACGCGCCAGAAGTGAGGAAAGCCGCTTACGGCCAGTCAGGCCGGGAACCTTCCCGCCTCATCCGACATGGTGATATCACAGGACAGGGAACCCCAGAAATTCATGGCGGTGGCCATCGCCTCGGAATCGGCGATGACCGTCCTATCCATCAGCAGATCGTACAGGTCAAGCATCATGTCATGATCTTCCATCCCGTCTCCTCCTTGATATTTCCGGGAGTATTCCGCTCCGCCCCCCTTAAATCCTGCAACAAAAGGGCCTGCGTAAAGCAGGCCCTGATGGCAAACCAGGCGAACTCTGAGTCCCCTATTCCCCTACAAAATCAATGAGTTCTTTTTTAGTCATGCTCCCCGTGTGAGTCTTGAGGATCTTCCGATCCTGGTTGATGAGCACCAGATGGGGAATATATCTGGATTTATACAGATCGATGTAATTTTTGCAATCGAGTTCCCTGGGCTTGGTGACATCAATTTTCACCACTTTGACCCTGGCCGCGCACTCCCCTTCAAACTGAAGGAGATCCGGCTTCATCTGGACACAGGCCCCTCAGCCATCGCTGTAGAAATAAAGAAGAGTCAGGCCGGGAGCGGCCGGTTTCTGCGCCTGGACGCACGACATGAAGCCGGCGAAAAAAATTGCGGACAGGAGAAGCGCCAATACGATTTTTTTCAAACAGTTCACCCCCCTTGTTATGATAAATATCTTCCCTCTGTTTTCAATATTGAATGGCAAATCCCTCTTACGTTCTTATATGTTCAGGCGGCCCGCCGGCATTCCCTTGTCCGGAGATTCATCCGGCGGCACCGGCATCTCAAAAGGTACTGGAGAAAGCGGAAGCGGCTTGGGCCATTCGGGAATGTAATAGCTATGGTCTTCAATTGGAGGGCTCCCCTGGGGTTTCAGATGGCGATGAAGCAAAGATAAATCCCTGGTTCTGCTGTCGTATACCCTTAGGGATAATGGATGCCTGAATTTCTGAGATGAACTTTTTTCTATGCTGGTGTTGTAATAAGAGGAGATAAAGCCGAACAAAAGTACGCAGCCCGCCAGTACGAGCATGATTATTGCGTTAACAAATCTGTTATAGCCCCTGATCCCGCGATCGCTCCCCGGCCCGGAAAGAGGAACGCTTTCCTCCAATGGCGGCGGCAGGAACTCTTTCCGGCTCTCCTCTTCCTTCCGCACGGCGGACTTACACTCCTGCGCGCGAATCCAGGCCTTAAATTCGGGAGAGGTCTCCACCAGAACTTTTCTTCCATCGGGCAGAAGATTATCCTGGCTCACTCCGCCAACGCCCCCCTGTCCTGCCAGGCCTTGATTTTGATCTCCCCGGTGACGGGGAAATTCAAGGGCGGCTTGTTGAGAAGCTTCTGATCGTAGACATACTCTTTGCTGTACCCCGAAGCCACCTGGTTGGAGTTGGTGTTAAAAGTGCCCACGGCGCCGCGGTAGCGCTGAATGACTCCGCCGAAGATCCTAAGGGTGCCGCGTGCTACCCCGCGATCGTAGTTTTCGACCGTCATGGAATTGTTAAGCGCCATTAAGACGGCGTCAATTTCCAGATCCCGCTTGACATTGCTGCTCGTCTTTATCCATATGGTCCCCTGGGCGACGAGGCCCAGGACATCCTGGGTCTTGTCATTATAGACAATATCACCGACGATGTTAATGTCTCCCGAGCAACCGATCGTGGTCCGCCCCGCCAGGGTTCCATGGACATCCGCATCGCCGTTGACCTGAATCGTGGTCGTCTGGGTGGAGAGGGTCGTATTGGACGCTCCGCTATGTACCGTCATCGTTCCGTCATCATTAAAAGTGATGGCGACATCGTCGTTGAAGGTGGTATTGGCCCGGCTGGCGATTAACCCCGTGTCCGTGGGAAGCGTGATTCTCGGCTGCCCGCCCTGAAAAGAGAATGAGGCGCTGCCCTCCAGGGCCATCGGCTTGTTCGAATTGTAATTCTCGTTTCCATGTTCGGTGGAGTAACGGTAAAAATAAGCCGGATCATAATAATAATGTCCCCCCTGGGAGTACCTCCGGTAGGTGGAATTATAATATGAATCGGAGGTATTGGCGGCCGTCACTCTGTCGGAGAAGCGGGGAATTCCGCTGATGCTGTAATAGCCGTTGGTATGGACAGGTCCGGTCATGCTGTCTCTTGTCAGATACCAGATGGTCGTGCCGTCGCTCGACTTCTCGCTGTCGGTAAACATGGCGTACTTGGCGAACGATTCCTGCTCGACCCAGGCGACGATCTCCCGCGAGGAATCATAAGCCCGCCCGCGTGTAGTCACTTTCCAGAGCTTGTAGGAACTCGTCGAGTTGTTTGGAGAGGCCCAGACCGTGACCTCATACTGCCCCTCTCCCATTGAAGCGGTTACCGGGGAAGAAGTCCCCCAGGTGGAATTCCGGCGAAGCTCAGCCGTGGCCCTGGCAACGCCGGCGCAGGCCAGGTAATAGGACTTGGATTCCCTTACCTGAAGCGAGGTGGCGCTCGACTCCCCCAGCATGATCGTCACCAGCCCCAATCCCAGAACGGAAATAATAAGGAGAGAGAGAAGCGTCAGAACAAGGGCGATTCCTCCCGGCTTCTTTTTAAACTTATTACTCATCGCCAATCACTTCCTTCCGGGCGGGTCCCAAATCATCTGGCCGGAATATAGACCTTTGAACTGCATATGGAGGTATTGGATTTTTCGACGGCACTCACTTTAACATTAAATAAATTTGGACCAAGATAATCTACCGTAAGAGTAATACTGCCATCGTTGACCGCCGCAATCGGGTCTTCCCTGGTCGAGGCGATCTGGCTGCTGGAGTCATATTTCGTGACCTGGCGAAGAATAATTCCGCTTGAAACGTAATATTTTATCTTCTGGTAGTTCGAGGGATCCTGCGGGTCCCAGGAGGCTCCGGAGGGATCATAGGCGCTGAAATAAGGCTCATTGAAGATGATATAGGCCCTTGAAGTCTGGTTCATGTTCGGATAGAGGACCCCGGTGGGGGGTACGGCAGGGGAGATGGCCCGGTATCCGGTGGGCGGGTTCGTCCCATGCCCGGGATCCTGGTTGGCAACCGCCTGTTTCAAATCCGCCGTGATGATAGAGACGGCCAGCCTGGAGTTCTGCTGGGCCGCCACGCTGGCGTCCGCCTTCTCCCAGCAGCTCAGAGCCAGGATCAGGACCCCCATGATCGAGGAAGAGACAAGCAGGAAAAGGACGGAGACCACCATCAGCTCGGCCAGGGTGAAACCGCCATTCCTTTTCTTCATGATCCTTTCTCCATTCCGCTACGGTGATATTAGACTTTTCAAAACAACACTCCTGCTACGGCTTTTTTCCCTCCAGGTGACCCGCACGGTGATCATCTGGATATCCGGGTCGCCGTTGGGATCGTCCGAGCCGACCCGGAATCGCTGGCCCTGCGGAAGCTGGGGCATCTCCTCCGCTACCTCCGTGGTCGAGATGCTCTTGCCCGTCGCGAGAATCTCGTCCATCTTTTCCTGGGCCAGGAAGAGAGCGCTGACCGTGAGACTGGAACTGGTATTCAGTTTGAATATAGCGGGAAAAAGCCCCATTACGGCCAGTACCCCTACGGAAAGGATGGCGATAGCAAAGAGAATCTCGATCATGGACATCCCTTTTTTTCGCGCGAATAGCAATTAACACCCCCTCTCGTACTATTGTACCAGAAAACCGGGGAATTCTTAATCCCTCGTATGGCCTAAGTGGCATAAAGAGTAGTAGACCAAATGGGGGATAATGGCTTTTAAATAAAAAGGTCAAATTGGGCGGCGCCTTCGGCCGGGCAGGGAGAGGGCCACCGGGCCGATGGGGGCGTTCTTGAGCTTTTCGGAGAGGCTTTTCCGGGCCTCGTACATCTCGTCCCGAAGGGCCGCGGCCTTTTCGAACTCCAGCTTTTTGGCCGCCTCCTTCATGGCCCGATCGAGTTCCCGGATGAGTTTTTCAAGCGATCTGACGGAGAGAGATTCTTTCTCTTTCACCTTGTAGGCCGTCTCCGGCTCGGAGACCGCCAGAGATTCGAGAATATCGCGCACCGATTTTCGAATCGTCTCGGGGATGATCCCGTAGGTCTTGTTATATTCAAGCTGGATTCGGCGGCGGCGCATCGTCTCATCCACCGCACGGTTGATGGAGCCGGTCATTTTATCGGCGTAGAGGATGACCGTGCCGCTGATGTTCCGGGCGGCCCTCCCGATGGTCTGAATGAGCGAGGTCTCCGAGCGCAGGAATCCTTCCTTGTCGGCGTCCAGGATGGCCACCAGTGAGACCTCCGGCAGGTCCAGGCCCTCCCGTAGCAGGTTGATCCCCACCAGCACATCAAATGTGCCCAGGCGCAGATCCCGGAGGATCTGGATTCGATCCAGCGTGTCAATATCGGAGTGGAGGTAGCGCACCTTGATCCCTGCCTGCGCCAGGTACTCGGAGAGATCTTCGGCCATCTTCTTGGTGAGGGTCGTCACCAGCACCCGCTCGGATGAGGCCGCCCGCTTCCTTATTTCGGCCAGGAGGTCCTCCACCTCCCCGGCCACCGGACGGATGACGATTTCGGGGTCCACGATCCCGGTGGGACGGACGATGAGTTCCGCCACCTGGCGGCTGACCTTGAGTTCGTAGGGCCCGGGAGTGGCCGAAACATAGACCACCTGGCCGATCCTCTCCCGGAATTCCTCAAAGGAGAGCGGGCGATTGTCGTAGGCCGAGGGGAGTCTGAAGCCATAATTAATCAGGCTGTCCTTTCGTGAACGGTCCCCGTGCCGCATGGCGTGGAGCTGGGGAATGGTCACGTGTGATTCGTCAATGAAGACGATGAAATCCTCCGGGAAGTAGTCAATGAGCGTGGCCGGCGGCTGGCCGGGAGCCCTCCCGGTTAAGTGGCGGGAGTAATTCTCGATGCCCGAGCAGTAGCCTATTTCCCGGAGCATCTCCATGTCATAGCGGGTGCGCTGTTCGATTCGCTGGGCCTCGAGGAGCATTTCATGGTCCCGGAAGTACCGGAGGCGGTCCTCAAGCTCCTGTTCGATTGAGGTCAGGGCCGCTTTGAGCTTGGGAAGCGGAGTGATGAAATGCTTGGCCGGATAGACCACCAGCCGCTCCTTGTGGGCCAGGATATGTCCGGATACCGGGTCGTAAACTGAAATTTTCTCTACGGCGTCCCCGAAAAAATCCATCCGCACCACGTTCTCCTCGTCCGCGGGAGCTATCTCAAGGACATCCCCCCTGAGGCGGAACTGGCCCCGGGCCAGGGTGGCCGTGCTCCTGGTGAACTGCATCTCCACCAGGCGCTTCAGGATGGAAGCTCGCTCGACCTCATCCCCAAGGCGGAAGACCAGGATCGTCTTCATGTAGTCTTCGGGGGAACCCAGGCCGTAGATGCAGGAGACACTGGCCACCACGATGGCGTCCCGCCGTTCGAGAACCGCCTGGGTGGCCGCGTGGCGCAGGCGGTCAATATCCTGGTTGATGTCGGAATCCTTCTCGATGTAGGTGTCGGACTGTGGAATATAGGCCTCCGGCTGATAGTAGTCGTAGTAGCTCACGAAATACTCGACCGCGTTATGGGGAAAAAACTCCCGGAACTCGCCGGCCAGTTGCGCCGCCAGGGTCTTGTTGTGAGAAATCACCAGGGCCGGGCGGGAAAGAGCGGCTATGACGTTGGCCATGACGAAGGTCTTGCCGCTTCCGGTCACCCCCAGGATAGTCTGCTCCGGGAGGCCCTCGCGCAGGCCGCGCGCGACGGCCTCGACGGCCTGCGGCTGATCCCCCCGGGGCGGGTAGGGGGCCTGGAGCTGAAAATCGGACATTCCTTCCTCCTAAAACATCTCCTCAAGTTCCCGGTGAAGGACGAAGTCATTGTTACTGAGTCGGCCCTGCTCGATGAGGAGACGGATCGCCGGAAGGCGCTCCTTAAGAAGGTTTAATGCACTCCTGATGAGGCGGCAATATTCCAGCGGCCGAAAGTGGAGGCAGCGGGCATGGCAAATCTCAAGGACCTCGCACCGCAGACAGGATAGGTTGTCCGGAAAATCTGAAAGTTCAACGCGGCGCCTGAGGCCGTTTTTTAGACTTCCCATGAGGGCCTCTTCGTGCAGGAGAAGCTCCGGGCAGGCGTAGAGGTCTCCGCTGGTAAAAATCTGCACGTAGTTGTAACCGGCTCCGCACCCCAGTGTGAAGGGCGGCGGAAATCCCGGATACTGTCTCTGACCCAGAAGCTTTCCTGTCATGGCCTTGAAGGGGTAGAGCGGAAGAACTTGTCCCTCTTCCAGCCGGGACAGCCAGAAGCGGAGCAGGGACAGAAGTTCCGCCTCCTGCCTTTCTCCGAAAGAGCCGTCCAGGACGGCCCGGTTCTGATACTGCCAGTAGATGAGATCGAAGTGGGGATTTTCAAGGAGCGCCTGAACCGATTCGGCCAGCCTCCCCGACGGGGTCACGGTCATGCGGGCCACGATCTGCCCCGGAAAGGAGGAGCGGACGGCCGAGAGGTTCCGGAGAATTGCCCGAAAAGTACCATCACCGCGCACCCGATCGGTCGCCTCCTCATCCCCGTCAATGGAGACGTTGAGCTGGGAGAAATGTCGAAGCAGCGAAAGCGGCACTTTTTCAAGAAGCGTCCCGTTGGTATAGGCCGAGTAGATGAAGCCGGACTTTTCAGTGGCGGCTATGAGGCTTTCCAGCCACTCTATTCGGGAAAACGGCTCGCCGCCGGTAAACGAGACGCGGTCGCCGGGGCGGGCATAATACCTTAAAAAGGAGAGCAGATCCGGAAGCGCGTAGGTCGGAAGGGGCGTCCGGGCTAGTTCCTGCGCCTTTGGCCCATTGTAACAGTACACGCAGGACAGGTTGCAGGTCATGGCCGGGTAGAGTTCCCAGGTGATCGGGAAATCCATTCCGCTCAGAAGAGCCTCCCTGGAAATACGCGCATCCACTTCAGCCCGAAGGGCGCTCGTCTCTGCTTTCATGAGCGGCACTTCGGCACCCTGCCCGCCGTTTCCTTCACTTTCTTAAACCAGAGACGAGGTCTTTATACAAAGGGGCCCGTGCTTGCAAGGCACAGGCCCCTTATGGAGGGAAGTATGTGATGATGTCGAGAAGACAATAACGACCTCATCACGGGCTCCATCACGGAAATATACCGCGCTCCTTGTAGACCATCTCAAGGCGCGAGATAGCCACAATATAGGCGGCGGTGCGCCAATCGGTGTTGTACTTCCATGCCATCTCACGAACGCGGCGATAGGCGCTCACAATCTTCTTGTGAAGCTTCGAATCCACCTCGTCCAAATCCCAGAACTCGCTCCGCTTGTTCTGAAGCCACTCGAAGTAACTCACAATAACTCCGCCCGAGTTGCACATAATGTCCGGAATCAGGTCAATATTCTTCTCCTGAAGAATGGCATCTCCATCCAGGTCCGTCGGGCCGTTGGCGCCTTCCGCCACCAGTTTTACATTCAACCACGGAGCGGTCTCCGCCGTGATCTGGCGCTCCATGGCCGCTGGTATAAATATGTCCGCCTTCGTCCGCATGAATGTCTCGTGGTCAATCGCCTTGGCCTTGGGATAGCCGCCGACGCCGCCCTTCTCCTTCACATATCCGACCAGGTCATCCGCATAGATGCCCTCCATGTTCTGAATCGAACCGGTTACGTCCTCGACCGCCAGGAGTTTTGAACCGAGCGGCGAAAGCAACCGCGCCGTCCACGAACCCACATTCCCGAATCCCTGCACAAAATAAGTCGCCCCTCGCAGGTCCACATTGCGGTCCCTGGCCCATTCTTCGATCAGATAGACCACTCCCTGGCCCGTCGCCTTATCCCGCCCGACACTGCCGCCGGACTCGATGGGCTTCCCTGTCACCACGTGAATGCAGCGCTGCCGCTCCTGAGGCGGCATCGTCGAAAGGTAGGTGTCCAGGATCCAGGCCATGATCTGGGGATTAGTGTTCACATCAGGGGCCGGGATGTCGTATTCCGGGCCGATGTTGTTTCCAAGCGCGTAGGTGAAGCGGCGGGTGATTCGTTCCATCTCGGTCGGAGAATATTTGGATGGGTCGATCTGGATTCCCCCTTTGCCCCCGCCGTAAGGGATGCCGGAAATGGCCGTCTTCCAGGTCATCCAGGCCGCCAGCGAGCGCACCTCGTCTATGTCCACCGCGGGGTGGAATCGGAGCCCCCCTTTGTAGGGGCCCAGCACATTGTTGTGCTGGACGCGGTAGCCGGTAAACATCTCCACCCGCCCGTCATCCATCTTGACCGGAAAGTTGACGACGATTTCATTGGTTGTCTTACCCAGGATCTTCCGGATTTCAGAGTCCAGGTTCATCAGGTCGGCCGCCTTGTTAAACTGCCGGGTTACGCTCTCATAGAGACTCATTTTTTTTGTTTGCGTCGCCATTACTCGCCTCCTATTTATAATCCTCACAATGCCAGACTCCGCCCTCAGATCTCGGATAAGTGCAATTGGGAAAATCTCCGCAATTTTTGCACAGGCCCCAGACGTGAGTATCGGTTTCGGCTCTCTCAGATGGTTTGACCATGCTTTTGACTACTCGCCAGATTTCGTTTTCAGTGATTTTTTGCCTGGAAGGCATTGAGAGCTCAAACTGTTCGCATTGAATCACCTGTCGCTCCTCCGTGTTGCCGTAGGTACAGCCCGCCTCGTTGATACAAGCGGAACAGAGTCCGGCGGACTTCCCTCCCGACTGGGACGGCTCCGCCTTCAAATGCTCTTCTTTTAACAAGGTTTTCATGGATATCTTCGCTCCTTTCCTGTTGTCTTCTCCCGCTTAAGGATGGAGCAATCGTGTTGCCAATTTTTGGTGCATGGAAAAATCACCCGGAAACCTGATTTCACCGGATAATTTCGATGCTTGATGCTGCGGGAAAAATCTTCACTTGCGGGTAAAAAAGACCCGCTGGGGCGTTTCTCCCCGGCGGGTCTTTCCTCGGAACATCAGGGTCAGCCTTCGGAAAGGCTTAAGATAACACTTCGATTACTTTCAGCTTCTGCCGCAGGGTCTTTCGATCTATCCTGAGTATCTCGGCAGCCTGGCTTTTGTTGCCATTTACGCTCTCCAGAACGTTTCTGATATATTCAGCTTCCACCTGGGCCAAAGTTCGATCGAGCCCCACATTGCGGAGAGCATTGAATCTCATGTTGGAAGGGAGGTCCGGCACATCATTTAAGTCGCCATCGGTCATCACCACCAGACGCTGGATGACATTTTCCAGTTCTCTTACGTTTCCCGGCCAGTAGTAGTTTTTCAGGACTCTCAGAGCCTTGTCGGAGAAACGGGGTGCGACCTTCCCAAGTTCCGCGGCGAATTTGGTCGAAAAGTGCCGTATCAGAAGCAGGATGTCATCCCCCCGCTCGCGCAAAGGCGGAATGCAGAGGGAAAGAACATTGAGGCGATAAAACAAGTCCTCGCGAAATATTTCCTTTTTCACGAGCGCCAGGAGATCTCTATTTGTAGCCGCCAGGATCCGGACGTCCACCAGTCGGGGGCGGGTCGCTCCAAGCATGCAGACTTCCTTATCCTGAAGCACCCGCAGTAGTTTTGCCTGCGTCGAGAGGGATGTGTTGCCGATTTCGTCAAGAAATATCGTCCCTCCGTCGGCAGTCTGGAAAAAACCGGCACGAGATTCGTTCGCGCCGGTAAAGGCCCCCTTGACGTGGCCAAACAGTTCGCTCTCCAGCAAACCTTCCGGGATTCCGCCGCAGTTCACCGGCAAAAAGGGGGCCGAAGCCCTCTGGCTCATGTAATGGATGGCCCGGGCCACCAGTTCTTTTCCCGTGCCGCTCTCGCCGGAGACAAGGACCGTGGCTGAAGTCGCCGCCGCTTTCTCTATTGCACGATAGACTTTCCTCATCGCTTCAGAGCCTCCGACAATGCCAAAGGACGCTGAAAGTCCGGGGCTGCCAAGGGAAGATCCTGTCCTCCGGCTCCGGTGTTTCTCAAGCACCCGCCGGACCGCGGAGAAGAGTTCCTCATCGGTGAATGGTTTTGGGAGATATTCCTCCGCTCCTGTCTTGACGGCCTCGACGGCCCCTTCAATGGAAGGGTAGCCCGTAATCATCATGACCTCGGTATCTTTTAAATTTTCCCTGACGTGCCGCATCAGATCCATGCCGCCGATTTTCGGCATTTTAAGGTCGGTTATGACCAGCTCAACGGATGTTGAACTTAGAACGTCCAGAGCTTCCGCTACGCCTGAAGCCGTAAAAACCTGATAGCCTTTTGAAGAAAGATTTCGCTGGATGACTTCGCGGGTCCCCGGCGAATCGTCAACTACCAGGATTTTTCCCTCCTCGGGCAATGATGACATTTATCAGTCCCCCTCCTTTATTTCGGAATCGCCCACCGGCAGAATGATCTCAAAGCGGGTGAAGAGGCCCACCCGGCTTTCCACGTTGATTGTGCCGCCGTGAGAAGTTACGATCCCATGGACAACCGGCAGGCCGAGGCCGGTGCCTTCATTCACATCCTTGGTGGTAAAAAACGGAAGAAATATCTGCCTGAGAACTTTCTCTTCCATTCCAACGCCCGAATCCTCGACGGTGAGCGCGACCTGGTCGTTCAGAAACTTCGTGCTTATCGTGAGTTGGCCGCCATCCGGCATCGCTTGAATCGCGTTGACGACGAGATTAACCAGAACCTGATGAAGCTGTGTCGGGTCGGCAATGATCTCCGGGAGATCCGGATCCAGGGAACACACCACTTTGATGCCCAGTTTGTCACAGCGGGACTCAAGGAAATAAAGGCCTTCCTCCACTATCCGGCTCAGGTTGACCGCGGTTTTCTTTGGAGGCATTTGCCTGGCGACGAGCAGAAGTTTCTTTACGATCTCCCTGGCATGAAGCGAGGCCGAAACGATCTTTTCCAGATCCTCCACTACGAGGGGGGGAAGAACCGGTGATTTCATGGCCAATTGAGCAAAACCCAGGATACTGCCCAGGGGCTCATTGAGTTCATGCGCCACGCCAGCCGCCAGTTGGCCGATAGTCGCCAGGCGATCCGCATGCCTGAGCTGCTCCTGAACCCTGGATTTTTCTTCCTCCGCTTCCCGGCGCTCGATAAAAAGCGCCAACTCCCGGGCAACGGCATCTATCAAATTCCTCTCTTCTTTCAAAAAAGGCCCTTCATCATGGTTTGGCATCTCCGCGGAATAGTGAACTTCAACTGACCCTCGCCGGACCCTCTTCGCCACTATTTCCGAAATTTGAGCAGAAGAGCCCTCCTTAAATACAGGAGTCTCATAAACCAACCCGTCAACTGTTATTCTGGCAGAAGCTATTTCAGGATAAAGCCAGGCCGGGGGAAGAAGCTCCACGATAGATTGCATCATCTCCTCGGTTTTTTGCTCCGGCTGAGCAATAATATGTGCCAGGCCATAAAGGCACATCAGCTCCTTAACCCTCTCACGAAGAGCTACCTGAGCCCGGCGGTGAGCCAGGGCCCCCGTCAGAGTCAAAGCCACCGACTCATAAGATTCTCTGTATTCGGGCAAAAAAAAGTCCTTATCCCGGGCCCATAAACGGAGAAGTCCAATCTGCTCCTCTCCCATCCGCAGAGGAAAGACGGCTGCCGACTGAAAGTCACTTGCGAATTCCCTTTGATTTGATTTCAGCGACGCACTCACTGAAACGGGTTGCAACTTCAAAGAAGACAGCGGTCTGGTTTCAAGAATACATGGCTCTTCACGTTCCTTTTGAACGACACAGCGGAAACATTTTCCCCTCTCTTTAAGCCATAATTCCACGGCATTGCAACCTGAAAATTCCAGGAGCATCCTTGAGGCCTCTCTCAGGAAGTCAAGCCTCTGAATACCTTTGTTTGCATAGAGCAGGATGCTGCTCGACAACCGGCGGAAGTCCGGTTGCCTTTTGTTCCCGGAAGAATGAGAAGGGTTCTCTTTTTTTCTTTTATTGTCAGCCATTTAAAGTTCCTTAGCCCCCCTGCTCCAATCTCCAGGAATTCACCGTTCTCCTGGCTGCTTTAATTTTATATTTTTCAAAGAGGATGGCCGCAAGTTCCCTGTCGCTGCAGTCTTTCTCCTTCAGGAGCTCAGCGATGAGCCTGCGGCCCAACCGCTTGCGTAAGGCTCTTCTGGTTATGAAAAAAGAGCCGAGCGGCTTGTTACCGGAAGGAGTCGCGACACATTTATTTTTGAGGACCCGGCAGAGCCAGCTGGGATGAATACCGAGTTCGCCGGCCAGTTCCTTTTCTTCAAGCGGCCTGATCTCCTCCTCGTTGCCGCTCAGGACAAAGGATTTCTGAGCTAGAACGACCGCTTCCACCACCCGGGCGGTCAGATTGAGCCGAAAGTTGATCATCTCCATTTTTCTTCTAAGAACCTCGAGTTTACTCCTCTCTCTGTTGTTGATGAGGTTCCCGGAAAGAAGTCGTGAAAAGCATTCGTAGTTGATTTCATAACGCCTTCTTTCGTGACAAAAATCCACCTCGGGATTCCCGTCTCTTATCCTCACGGCGGCGGCCACTTCATAAGACGGCTCCACTCCGGAACATACCGGTTCCTGAAGGCCGGTCGCCAGATCCGAGAGAACTGATACATCGATAACTTTTTTTCTGAAATCGGCAACCTCCTCAATGGAGAGTCCCGTCATTTCAGCTATCTCGGGAATCGTAAAATAATCTTCCCTCAGAAAACAGGCGACGAATTTTTCTCTCCCCAGAAGGCGGATTTTTGAAATGATGTCTTCCTTGCCCTGCAGAAGACTTTCAACGTCAAAGCCCGCCGTGGAAGGAACTTCTCCCTCCCTGATAAAATGGCATGTCTTCCGGGGAATGACCTTGACCGCCTTCTTCTTCCCCATAAGGAGGCTGACTATCTTGAAAAAAAGGGGGTCTTCTTCAATTTCCCTGACGGCCGCCCAAAAATCGCCTTCCGGTTTTTCCAGAAATTGGGACAGGCGCAAGCCAACCTGCATGCGCTGATTCAGGTTGACCTCTACATTCGAGGAGAGCTCTATGAGATGAAGAGAGTTTCGCACAGGTATTTCAAATTCGCCGAAGAGTACACTCCTTTCCTCCTTTTCGAGACCGCTCATACCTGCAAAATGTTGCTACGAACCTGCTCCCTCGCCTCATTGAACCCTCTGCCTGTCTATGCTATAATGAGCTCAGACTGAAAAATCGACCCTGATCCTGAAGAAGGGAAGCTAAAAATGCCGCTCGTTTTATCCGCCATCGATGAGTACGTGGGAACCATCACCCTCAATAACTACGAGAAGCGAAACGCCCTGAGCGGGCAGATGATCGAGGAGATGATCGAGGCCATGGAGGCCCTCCACCGGGAAAAGGCCCGGACGATCGTCCTTCGGGCCCACCCGGGGGCGAAGGTCTGGTCGGCGGGCCATGATATCAACGAACTTCCCATGCCGGGCAGAGAACCCCTCTCTTTTTACGATTCGCTCGTCAAGGTCATCCGGACCATCCAGAACCTTTCCGTCCCGGTCATCGCCATGCTAGAGGGGGGGGTCTGGGGAGGGGCCTGTGACCTGGCCGTAAGCTGCGACATTCTCATCGGCTGCCCCAAGACGTCCTTCACCATGACCCCGGCCAAAATCGGCATCCCTTACAATGCCTCCGGGATCCTGCACTTCATGAACGTATTGGGGGTCAACACGGCAAAAGAAATGTTCTTTACCGCCCAGCCCATGACGGCGGAGGAAGCGGCGCAAAAAGGGCTCTTGAACCATTTGGTGCCGGTGGAAGAGCTGGAGAGCTTCACCTTCGGGATGGCCCGGAAGATAGCCTTGAACAGCCCGCTCAGTATCTCCGCCATCAAAGAGCAGTTCCGCCTCCTGGCCTCCGCCCACCCCTTGAGCCCCCTCACCTTCGAACGCATCCAGGGTCTGCGCCAGGTGGTTTACGACAGCCGGGACTACGCCGAGGGCATTCAGGCTTTCCGAGAAAAGCGCCCCCCCGTATTCAGGGGAGAATAGCGCGATAATTATGAAGGAATTGGATAAAAAACCGGCACACTGCGAAGAGCATGAAACAGCACTGAGGCACCTCGAAAAAGGAGAACTGCGGAAAGCGCAGTTTTATCTTTCGGAGGCGCTTAGACTTTACCGGGAGGCCCGGGATGAAGCCGGCCAGGCGGAGTGCCGCGCCGCCCTGGCCAGAATCAACCGCCTGCGTAAGGAATACCCCTACGACCGGGACCTCCTCCTGTGGAACCTGACCAAGCACATCGAGGACTTCCGCCCGGAGGAATTCGAGAAGTGGGACGAGGAGGGCTACCTGGACAGCCTTGAAATTGACGGCTCCAGGCGCTATTATGAACACGCGGTTTTCAACCTGGCCTTTAACTGCCCGAACCTTATGAGCCGCTACCGGGGATGGGAGCAGAAAGACTACACCTTCGACCGCACCGTCCGCCGGCACATCGAGGCCGCCAGGGACAAAATTCCGGAGCTGGATTCCGAATGCAGATATTTTCTGGATCCAATGAAAATAACGGTCACGGCTCGCATAAAACTTACGAGAAAACTCTCCCTTTCTCCGGAAAATAAATTAAAGATCTGGGCCCCATTTCCTCTCGAAAGGGAGACCCAGCGGGATGTCAAGCTCATCTCTTCAACTCCCCCTCACCGTCACCTGACCCCGCCGGAAAGCGAAATCGGCATCATCTACTTTGAAGTAGAAAGCGATGAGGCGGCCCGGGGAATTGAGTACACCTTTTCCTTTACCTCCTCCGACGCATATTACAACCTGAAATCCGAAAGAATCGAACCGTTAGACGCGCCCGACGCTCGTTTTGCGCGCTACCTGGGTTCCGAAAAACACATCACCGTCTCTGATGAAGTGATGGAACTCGCCCGCTCCATCGTGGGCCGGGAGACCAATCCCTACCTCCAGGCCTGGCTCCTCTACGAATGGATGACGGAGAACATCGAATTCAACCTTATCCCCCACCAGCTCATCGAGGATGAAAGCGCCTACGTCCTTAAGACCCGCAAAGGAGACTGCGGGGGCCAGGCCATTTTCTTCGCTACCCTCTCAAGAGCCATCGGCATCCCCGCCAAGGTAAGCGGCGGCTGGCAGATGGGGGAAGGTTTCAGACTGAATCATCTCTGGACGCAGATCTACCTTGCACCATACGGCTGGGTCCCGGTAGACGTGGAGGAAGCCCGATGCCAGATGGTCTCCTCCGGTTACGAAGAAAAAGACAAGCCGGAGATCCGGAAATTTTATTTCGGCTTCTTTGATCGCCACCACATCTGCATCCATGATTCCATAAATCTTCCGCTCGATCCGCCCAAACACAGCGAACGAAGCTTCGGCTACGCCTTTCACCTGCCGGAAAAAGAATACCGGGGAGAAAACCTCGACTTCACTGCCTCCACCTTCGACCTCTCCCTTAAGACTGAGTAAGTCTTCCTTGCTTCGGAATCCCGCCTTGTGCTATAATTTCTCCAGTCATTTTTGCAAGATCACCGCCGAGACACAGAGGACGCAGAGAAAAAAGGCTTATAGCTGAGAAAATAAAATGGAATTTCTAATCTACCTTACAAAAAATTGCAACATCGACTGCCGTTATTGTTCCGCGAAATCATTCATCAATGACCTCTCCCAGGAAGGGAAAGAGCCCGATGTTGACAGGACAGCCGATTTTATTTTAAAAAACCGCGGAAACGGGGGCAGCGAAGTCGTCTTCTTCGGCGGGGAGCCCCTCCTGAACCGGGAATGGATAAAAAAATTCATGGAGATGACCCTGGGCAGCAACCTCCGGTACACGATCCAGACCAACGGCATTCTCCTGGACAGATTAGATCCTTTTATTCTCGGCAATCTAAACTACCTCTCGCTCTCCATAGACGGGGATCGAAATATGACGGATCGTGGGCGGGGACCAGGCGTCTATGACGCCCTCATGGCCAACATTCCGAAAATAAAACCGCCTTTCAGGGGAAAAATGCTGGCCCGAATGACCCTCTGCCCGGAAAATAACCTCTATGACTCCGTCGTCCACCTGCTCAGCCTGAACCGTTTCGATTATGTCTACTGGCAGCTCGAAAATTCCCCGGAGAACATCCTGACTGAAACGGTCAAAGAAAAATATCGCTCCGAACTCAAAAGACTGGCGGCTCTCTGGATGGACCATCTCAAAGAGGGAAAAATCCTCCCCATTATTCCCCTCCATGAAGCGGCCCTCTCCCTCCTGGGCCGGAAACTGTTTCGCTCCTATCGCTGCGGAGCCGCTTCCTTTCAGGTCATCATTGACCTGGACGGAGTGTGTTACACTTGCGTGGAACTCCTCGAACCGAAGGATACGATCGGCTCGATTGAAGGAGAAGTGCGGCAGAATCCGATTACAGCCGGAAACTTTGTGGACTTCTGCCTGAAGTGCGATATACTGAGCTTATGCGGAGGAAGGTGCCTGATGACCGCTGTCAGATACCCGCCGGAAAAATTCAGATTCTACTGTGATATGACCAGGATCCTCTTTGAGACAGTCAGTGAACGCCTCCCGGAACTGAAAAAGATCCTGCAGGGCAACATGCTCACCCTGCAGGATCTTATATGTGACTTTTCCACCGAGGAAATCCCCTGATTTATACGGTCCGTCAGGCGGTCATGTTCGCCAGGCTTCTTCCTCGTTCTTGTAAATCCCGAATATCTTGACCAGGCCGGTAATGGTGAATATTTTCTTTATCTGCGGGTTCGTACTGATCAGAGAGACGGCGCCGTCATTCTCCTTGACCTTCTTGAGAGCGCCGATGAGCACACCCAGGCCGGTGCTGTCAATGTAACGGACCCCTTCCAGGTTAATGACCAGAAAATATTTACCCTTCTCTATCAGCTCGTTGATGGTCTCCTTTACCCTGGGCGAAGTGTAGACGTCTATTTCGCCTTGAATTTCGATCAAATAGGCCGAATTGCCGAGCTTTCTGGTCTCCAGATTTATATCCACGATGAGGCGCCCTCCTATTTTTAAAGAAAAGCTGCTCAAAAAGCCACTTTATTCAGCAGGAGCCTGCTCCGCTTTTTTTACGTGCTTGCTGATGACATCAATAACCTGAGCTTTTTTTTCGATGATCGCCTGCTTCCCTTTTTCCATCAGAACATCGGCGTCTTCTTTGAGCTCCTCAACCATCTCAGCGGCTTTTTCCTTCATTTCGTCTACAATTTTTTCAGCCTGCTCCCTGGCCTCATCGACGAATTTCTCCGCCTTCTCCTTCATCTTGAGAGCTTCCACCCGGATCTTCTCGCGCGTCTCCTCACCCGACTGCGGAGCAATCATAAAAGCGATGGTCGCCCCCACCAGCGTCCCGACCAGAAAACCGAACATCATTCCCATTCCCTTGTTGTCGTCCATAATAACAGCCTCCTTCCTCTTGGTTATACATCTAATATTTATCCCGGAGTGGGCTTTTTCCTCTTTTTCCCCCGGAGATTTTTCTCCCCCCCCCGGCTGACGTTGAAATCAGGCACCTTTATCGTCCCTCTTTTCATAGCGTTTGCCGGGCCATCTTTTTCCAAGGCGTTCCCCGATCTTGCCTTCATGGCCCTCGGCAGACGGCTCGTAATACACGGACTCCTCAAAACCTTCCGGCAGATAGACCTGTTGCACGAAGTGCCCCGGATAATCGTGGGGATAGCGGTATCCCCGGGCATATCCAAGCTCCCCGGCCCCCTTGAAGGCCGCATTCCGAAGATGCAGGGGCACCGGGGGGACGATCTTCTTCTCGACGTCCTGCATGGCCTTTTCAATCCCCAGATAGGCCCGGTTGGACTTGGGGGCCGAGGCGAGGTAGGCGGCGGCCTGAGCCAGGGGAATCCTGGCCTCTGGCATCCCGACAAAATGGACCGCATCGGCGGCGGCATTGGCCACGACCAGGGCCAGGGGATCGGCGTTTCCCACGTCCTCGGCGGCGAGTATGACCATGCGCCTGGCGATAAAGAGAGGATCCTCGCCCGAAACGAGCATCCGGGCCAGCCAGTAAAGCGCGGCGTCGGGATCTCCCCCGCGCAGGCTTTTGATAAAGGCCGAAATGACGTCGTAATGGTATTCTCCCTGGCGATCGTAGACCAGGGCCTTCTTCTGAATGGCGTCCAGAGCCACCTCAAGGGTGACTCGGCCCTTTCGGGAGGACAGCTCCAGGGCGTTCAGGGCAAAGCGGGCGTCCCCGTTGGCCGCCTCGATGATGAAGGAGAGGGCGTCTTCGTCAACGCTGGAACGCGCTTTCCCGAGGCCATTTTCCTTGTCTTCCAGCGCCCTGAGAAGGATGGCCCGGATCTGTTCCTTTTCCAATTGGTGCAGTTGATAGACCCGCATGCGTGAGGCCAGGGGCGAGATAACCTCAAAATAGGGATTTTCCGTCGTAGCCCCGATCAGGATGACGGTGCCGTCCTCCACGTGCGGGAGAAAGGCGTCCTGTTGGGCCTTATTGAATCGGTGGATCTCGTCTATGAAGAGGATGGTGCGCTGGCGGTACATCTCCCGGCGCAGCGATGCTTCCTTGATAGCCTGCCGCACTTCGGGGATTCCGGAGGCGACGGCGGAAAACTCCACAAAGTGCGCCCGGGTCTTCTCGGCGACGATGCGAGCCAGGGTGGTCTTCCCGGAGCCCGGGGGGCCCCAGAGGATGAAGGAAAAGAGATTGCCCGATTCCAGGGCTTCCCTGAGAAGGCGGCCTTCTCCAACCAGGTGCTCCTGCCCCAGAAATTCTTCGAGGTTTCTGGGGCGCATCCGATCGGCCAGGGGAGCCAGTTCGGCCTCGGATTTATTCTCGGGAGCAACATTGGGAATGTCTGCCTGCTTCTTCACTCGTCGAGTATCCTCCATTGCATCTTTAGGCGGACTTTTTCACTCCCTGATTATACCAGAAACAGGCATTATAAACAATTCGGAATAAAGTTTCGGAATCAAACCGGGAAGAGGCGCTTCGCGCCCTTGAGGAAGACAAACCGGCGCAACCTTTTACCTTTTACGCAGTCTCTCCGGAAGGAGCCGGAACGTCCGCGGGAGAAATACTAAAAGCAAAGCAGGAGGTAAAAATGGCCCAGCCTGAATTCATCATCATCACCGGGCTTTCGGGCGCCGGAAAATCTCTGGCCCTGAAATATTTCGAGGATCAGGGATTCTTCTGCGTTGACAATCTCCTCCCGGCCCTCCTGTCAAAATTTGCCGAACTCTGCGCCCACTCGGACGTAAAAAGGGTGGCTCTGGTAATGGACACCCGGGGACAGGAATTTTTTTCCACCCTCCTTAAGGACCTTCAGGAACTCTCCAGGAACGGCTTTCGCTACCAGATCGTCTTCCTTGATTCTTCTGACGAAGTCCTGGTGCGGCGCTTCAGCGAAAGTCGCCGGAAACACCCCCTGGCTCCCACCGGCCGCCCACTCGAGGGCATCAAGGCGGAGCGGCTCCTGCTGGAGGAGATAAAAGGTGTTTCCGACAAAATCATTGACACGAACATACTCTCCCCCCAGGAATTCAGGGACGAGATCATCTCCCTTTTCATGTCCAAAAGGGAGGACCCCATCAATATCACGGTCGTCTCATTCGGCTACAAGTACGGAATTCCCCTGGATTCAGACCTGGTTTTCGACGTGCGCTTCCTCCCCAACCCCTACTACGTGGAGAATCTCAGAGATCTGACTGGAAACAACGAGGCGGTCCGGGACTTTGTGCTCGGAAATTCGCAGGCCGGAGATTTTCTTTCAAAGCTTTTCGACCTGCACCGCTTCCTCATTCCCCTCTTCGTCGGGGAGGGCAAGGCGCACCTCACGATCGCCATCGGCTGCACCGGAGGCAAGCACCGCTCGGTGGCGATCAGTAATGAGCTGGCCCGATACCTGGAAAGCCTGAACTATCCCCTTCACCTGGAGCACAGGGATCTGAAGAAATAACCATGCTGAAATTTTTCGACCGTCTTTTCAAGTGGCTTCTACCGGGGATGAAGATCAAGCGCTGGCTTATCCTCTCCTGGGTGGGCCTCCTAATTTTTTCGCTGGGCTTCATCCTCATCGTCAACGCCAAGGGGCCCATTGAGATTGAGATCGCCGTCTTGAACATTCTGCAGCGCCTGACCGGGCGGGAGCTGTCCCCCAGGCTCGTGGATTACCTCTTCGCCGTCACGGGATTCCTAATCATCATATTCGGCATCCGCCAGGGCTTTTCATCGCTCTACCATGCGGCCATGCCCTACGAGCAGAAGAGGCTGGTCGAGCTGGTTTACGAACGCCGGCAGCTCCGCCAGGGTCTTAAGATCGTGGCCATCGGCGGGGGCACCGGCCTCTCCAGCCTCCTGAGCGGCCTTAAGGAACACACCGGGAACCTCACGGCCGTGGTGACCGTGACCGACGACGGGGGAAGTTCCGGGCGTCTCCGGAAGGAGCTTGGGGTCATCCCTCCCGGAGACCTTCGAAATTGCCTGGTGGCCCTGGCCGACGACGAGTCCTTCATGTCTGAACTCTTTCAATTCAGATTCTCAGACGGCGAGGGACTGGGCGGGCACAACTTCGGAAACCTTTTTCTGGTCGCCATGACCTCCATCGCCGGAGACTTTGAGCGGGCACTCAAGATGTCCTCCAAGATCCTGGCCGTCAGAGGAAGGGTCCTGCCCTCCACCCTCACCCCGCCCATCCTCTGCGCCGTGCTGTCCGACTCTTCCGTCGTCGAGGGGGAGACCACCATCTCTAAAGCCGGGAAGCCCATCAGAGAGGTCTTCCTCAAACCGGCGCACTGCCCCCCCGTCCCGGAGGTCCTGCAGGCCATCCGGGAGGCGGACGCCATCATATACGGCCCGGGAAGCCTCTACACCAGCGTCCTTCCCAATCTCCTGATAGACGGAGTTCCGGAGGCCATCAAGGGATCCCGGGCGATTAAAATATATGTCTGCAACGTCATGACCCAGCCCGGAGAGACCGATCGCTTCACGGCCTCGGATCATGTCAGAACAATTTTAGAACAAATCGGCGAGCAGATTTTTGACTATGTACTCATCAATGACAAAATGCCGGCCAGGCTCTCGCAGAAATACGAGGCGGAGGGCGCCTTCCCCGTCCGGGCGGACCGGGAGAAAGTCGAGGAGATGGGCCTTCATGCCATCTGCGCCAATCTCATCTCCGAGACCAACATGGTCCGCCATGATTCAAAAAAGCTGGCGGACATTCTGAACAAGCTCATCCTCGAAGTCACCGAGGAGAAGCCTTCAGAGGCAAAAGAGAAAGCTCATCCGCCATCTCCTC
Organism: bacterium; assembly: GCA_043798715.1. Classification (GTDB taxonomy): domain Bacteria; phylum Vulcanimicrobiota; class JAZDOK01; order JAZDOK01; family JAZDOK01; genus JAZDOK01. The sequence goes on along the minus strand of JAZDOK010000016.1, from coordinate 22,430 downwards.
GGCGGAAAGCGGCACTGAAGGAAGGTTGAAGCCCTCTTCCCTGAGGGCGTGATCCAGGCGGGTTATGCAGGGCACCCCCACCCCCAGTTTCTCCATCTGATCGTACTGCGATAATACTTCCGCCGGGGTTCCGTCCATCACGATTGTTCCGCGGTCAAGAACGATCACCCGCCTGGCCTCCACGGCCTCTTCCATGAAGTGGGTGATATAAAGAGTAGAGGGATCCAGCCTGTTGCTATCGTATACCCTGGGGCACACAAATTAAACAAACAAAGTGTTCGATAGCCCAATTAAAGTGTACGACATGCTATTCCCTGGAAATATAGCGCCTCCAGCGCTTGTTCCCAACCGGAATCAACCAACCTGTCTCAAGCAGGTTATGAGCGATATGGGTTGCAGTGGATACCGACACCTCCAAGATATGACGAACAATAATTTGTCGAACTTTATGGACATTATGGATAATGGCTTCTATGGCAATAGATATCGTGACTATTTTCGACATAAACTACACTTTGTCTGCATGATAAACGCGCGCGTGTTTCAGATAAACGCGCGCGCGTTTCCGCGCGATTAGGTCGTGATATAATAAGCGTTTCGTCCCTTCCCGACTAATTTTAGCTTATCTGCTTGCACCAGTTTTCGAAGAAGGCGACTCTTGTCGCTCTTGAATTCGACGGTCAGCGATTCTTTTTCAGGCGTAATTCTTTTCATGGTTGTTTAACCCCCAACCTTTCACTCATAGCAGCTCTTTTGCTCGAAGAACTGCCCTTCCTGCTGATGAAGAACCCAGTCCAGATTGCTCATGAGTTTTTCTCCACATGGGAAATTTCTTTAATTTTTATATCGCTGATAGTCACTTGGCTATTTGGTGATGCGAAGCCAATGTATTGGGCAAGATGAAGAGGAAAACCTTTATTGCGGAGCAGGTTTAAAGAGACATTGACTCGTGGTTTTGCATCACCAAAAAAAGGAGACTCAAAAACAAGGTTGGGCCAACAAAACGAGACCAGAACATCAAATTCTTTGATTGCGATGTTTTGTTTTGCAACCGGTACTTGTTGCAACCTTTCCTCCATTCTTTGTTCCTTTGGGTCGTAAAAATAATCTATGTGACATTCTTCACAATTATACTCCCAGGGGAATATGATGGTGATGCGTGGATACCCTTCTTTCCCAGGCTTGTGTGAAAAATGGAGTCTTATATCAGGATTTTTGCCATTGGGTTCGTGGATTTTTACATGATATTCAATTGTAAAACCAAGATCAACAGCCTTACTGCTCCAAATTTCACCTTTAGGATCTGTAGGCTCCGGATAGATTTGTATTTCTGTGGGACTTTTGAAATAATTTCTTGCATCCGCTGATTCCCATGAAACCAAAATTTCCTGAGTTGGATAGAGACTGTCAAAGATATATTTTCCAAGTTGTACTCTTAGAGCTGCGTTATCTTTGTAGATGAGGATTTCGCGGCCTTGTATATCAAAAGGCAGTTTTTCCTTTCGGACTTTCTTCCATTCCGACTTTTTGCATAGTATGATAATCGGCTTTTTTAGGTGATAAGCTATGCCAAATTCAAAAAAAACATTGGGATTGTCTTCTGAAATATCAACTATTACCAATTTTGCATCTTCAACCATTCTTGAAATTAAATCCATTTTTTCGTTTTTTGCTTCATAGTAAACACGTGCATCTTCATATACAAGACCGGTGTGTGTTTCAACAAGAGGGTGGATAATGTTTTTAAATCTATTGTCAATCGAGCGGCTTCTAAATGGTAATATTCCAAAACAGGTGTTTTTAATTGGCATCTTGGATCCTCCCTTTCTTTCGCTCGAAGAACTACCATTCCTGCTGATGCAAAACCCAGTCAAATTCGCGAGTCATACTTCTTCACTACCCTCCTATTGACGATCATTCGCATCGTGCGGTTCATTTTCTTTGTTAGATTTTGGGGCTCTAGGTTTTGGCTCAAAGTAAATATCGTGTGTATTTTTTGCTAAGTCTTTCAGAGATATCACGCTTTCTCTTATATCGAATTCTAAAACTGTGCGTTCGTAAATAAAATTCGGCTCAAGTTCTCGATCAGACAAGATAATTACTCGATGTCGGCCTGAAACCTGAGCGGCTTGACAGCGTTTAATTTCGTTTTCTGTAAAAGGATGTGTTTTTGAAAAAACGATAAAGCTTTCGAACCTTTCTGGAGGGAATGCATCTGCCACTTTTTTCAGGTTTTCTACATCTTTCTCCGCTTTCTCCGCGATCTTCTCACCACGCGTTTTACATTCCCCGATTGCCAACTGAACACGTCCATTGTGGGTCTGCGTAATAAGGACTAAGTCTGTCTCGCAGGTATTTACAGGAGCGGTTATGGGATTAATATTCATCCCTGTGGTGTAAAGCATTAACTCCGGCTCCAAGGTGGCATCGAGCTGCTGGAGGGTAAGGGCAACAGGAATGCCCCCTTCCTGATGGTCGTCTCGACCGAAAAGCCCAGAACGACGGTATGCCCAGTATTGATCCCGGAGTTGAGAGGTCGCGTTAAATTTATTCCCGCAATACTCACATTCTGCTATTGTCTTAATATCATCTAAATGCAACCAGAATTTCAATTCGCAATTCGGGCATTGGAAATTTAGACCGACTCTGAATACACCTTTGTTGGCTAAATATTTTAAAACATCTTCGAGTTTTAATTTCCCATCCCGTCTCTTTTCGATGTAGAGATTTTCAAATTCTGGAAAATTTAGCTTTCCAATAATTTGTTTAGCGCCACTCCTTGTAAAATACTTCGATGGACTATATTTCTCAATAAGTTCTCTGACGCCTGTAATTTTAAATACACGGCAACCTTGAAGCCCGCCCATTTGTTGGATGAGCCGAGCGCTGATAAGCCCAGGCTGGCTGGGCTCAGCCTTCATTCCAAAAACTTCGAATATTTTTGCAATCAGACTGCGATTTTCTAGTGCGCGTAAAGTTAGATCTGTTTGAGTAATATCAATGATAATTCCTAGGCCGTCTACTTCGGCCCTTGCTGCGTTCCAATGGAAATAACACTCTCGCCCATAGTACTCGTTTAACTCAGGAATAAAAGGGGGGCGAAATATAGCAGTAGAATTACTAAATTTTGCAATGTCAATTAGCGGATTTACAGAGACAACTAAATGTTGTCTCTGAAGATGATACTCATCGAAAATAGGCTTCTCAGGAAGCTGAAAACAAACAGAAAGCGTACCGTCTTCATCTGCTATAGAGCCAAGCGCGGACTGTTCTTTGAAACGCATCAGGGGTGGTTTAGTTTTTAATAATTTCCAATCGTTCATTGACGCAATAGTTCTTCTGATATTCGAACCTAATATTGATATATCAATATTATCTGATTTTGTAAAAACATCAATCTGCTGCCTCCATACAGGAGAATCACGATGTAATTCATTTAAATAAGCATCCTTTAAAATGTTTAGCCGTTCAGCATGTCGTGGATCGTAGAAAAGCAAATAAATATTACACGCTCTAAGATTCCAAAAGTTAACGAGATCAAAAAAGTCCTGAGCATCTCCCACATATAATCCTTTGTTATTCCAATCAAAAGGTTCGATAAAATCTTCAGCTAAATCATAAGCAGTAAGTGCTGAAGGAGTACAAATCTTATAAATATTGTTCGGGAGCGGTAATTTAATATCTAAGGGAACTTTTCTTCTTGCTAAATGTTTTGCTATCATATCGATATAGTCAATACCACACTCCTCTTTTGTTGGATAACTTCCAATAGTGGCCAATAAAACATCGCCTAACGGATCTGAATTATCCCAATCAAGCAAGTGAAATTCATAATAAGGATGCGTTAATTTATGGATATCGTCTTTTTGATGGAGGATAGGATGAGTAACATCAAGAAGCGTCGTCATTTTGCCAAAAGGGCCATCAACAAATAACTCTTTATGTAAAACCGGCCAGGGAAGGTAAGAGAACCGTTTGATGAAATCATCGAGTGCCTTGTCATCTGAGGCCGGATAAAGAGCATCAACGCGGAAAAGATTCACCAACTGTTCAGCAAATTTTGTATCATTTATCGGGATCACGGGATTATATCGCCCACCCCACAGCGTATGGGTAAGTCGCAACACTTTCCGAAAATCATCTATATTGCCGTCACGGACACACCATCCAATACGCAAGGGGCGGTATCTGGTGCGCAGGTTTAAAGTATTCAAACGAAACTCCTGTAATCGATCTTCACGACCTAATTTCCTTCAGCTTCCTCAATTTCCTGCCCATTGCGGTATTTGAATGCAATCGAGTTCCTCCTTAGTGAAGCCGCCCGTGTTGGCCATGACCACGGTAGTTTCGGCATGTCTTTTGCCATATCACTTGGCGACCGCAGTTTCCATCGGCCAGTCGAACAGTCGAACCAGCTCTTCCTGTCGAATAAACCGCCTCCACCCCGCCATGTCACCCTTTCGCCCTGACCCTGCAGATTCCTCCAACTTGGCGCTCCTCTGCAGAATAGAGGGCATTCTGAGGCTCGTGATTCCTCGCGTTCTCCTTCATAATTCCCTGATTCAGATTTCGCAGAAAGAAACGGGAAGAGGGGGTGTCCACCTAAGAAAGGCGTTGCGGAGGCCGAGCGGGCACGGTGTCCCGCCGAAGGCGGGACGAGCGAGGCTGAGCACCGAGTCGCGATTTTCTCGCAGGGAAAATCGACGGCGTACTTTCGTGGGGGATACCCCCGACAGCCCGAACCAGATAACGCTTAAATGATCGCCAAGTTTGGCTCTGAAGCAAACCCAGATGGAAGTAATAAAGGGGCCGTGCTTGCAAGGCACAGGCCCCTTATGGAGGTGTGATGCGGTCGAGAAGACAATAACGACCGCATCACACAACGTTCACAGAACCTTTCATCTATTACCGGACACTTCGTCAAATTGCCCCCTCTTTGCTTTAACAGACGGAAAGGAAAAGATACAGCTATCGAGAACCTTCCGAAATGGTCATTTTCTCCTTTCCAACTTGTTACGGGGCTGCATTTATTACGCCGTATGTTCTCTGAATAAATGGCAAATGTGTAGCCCGACCCCATGAACACACAGTCCCCTAGTTCGTTTCGGATGAAAGCGGGGTGAATGTATTGGGAAATAAAAAGATCCTTCTCTGGGGAAGAATCGTCGTTGGTATATGCGGCGGAATAATTGGAGGTACTTCCGCCTTGCTGTGCAATAAGTATTACATAGCCAGCTTCCCCTACTACTCTATTTTCCGTGAACCTCTCAGCCGTCAGCTAATAGTTGACAGCTCTTCAACGCCAGCAGTAATAATAACAGGAATCTTAACGGGTATATTCTTCGGATGGATGGCTTCCAGGAGATTTTCAAAAAACACAATTAAATCGTTAAGAAAATACGTTTCGCAAGGTGCTTTATACGGACTCATGGCGGGGATAGCTTCCGGATGCATGACTGGAACTTTCACTTTTCCGATTGTTGGAACTATTATAGGGTTTTTTATTGGTGGCTTTACCGGATTATTATTAGGAATGTTCCTTGCGGGCTTTGTTTATGCCCTTCTGCTAAAAAAGTCAGGCCAAATGCAAACTTCAATAAACGAAGCAATCGACAAGCATAGTGATGAGGGAGTCATTACTATTGCAGGAGTTGTCGCAGGGATCTTTGGAGGCCTTATCGGAGGGTTGGAAGGAATATTTTATTCCAAAACAATATTTCCGTATTTCCTTGATTGCGCCTTATTAAACCTTACTGGAGATGTTTTAATCGGATATTTCTTATTTAACTTTTACTCAGGCGAAGCATTAAAGATAATAAAGGGAAGGCGCTGGCCCGAAGCTTTTCTGCGGGTTCCATTATTAGGCGGGTTGGCGGGTGCTATGACTGGGCTTTTGAGTACTATGTTCAACATGATTATTTCCGAATTTAATTTTGTTCATATTTTTGAAATCGCTAAAATCTATTTCAGTTGTCTGTTAGGAGCTGTGATTGGTGCCATTGCTGGATTAATCCTAGTACTACTTCACGGAAGAACGCGTGCAGACATGAGAGCATGTCTGCACGCGTTCTTGACCCGATAGTGGATTTGATGTTAGCACTTTATCGTGATAATGCATACAAACAGGATAGGCCGCATGAATTGGTTTCAGAAGATTACGCAGATTTCTAAGAGAGAAAACGGGGAGTAGGGGGTATCTCCCTAAGAAAGGCGTTGTCCCGCCGTTGGCGGGAAATCGCGCCCCGCCGATGGCGGGGCGACGGTGTACTTTCGTGGGGGATACCCCCGACAAACCCGTGATTTACCGAAGAGAAGCCTTCAGAGGCAAAAGAGAAAGCTCATCCGCCATCTCTTCGGCGGAAAGCGGCACTTTAGGAAGATTGAAGCCCTTTTCCCGGAGGGCGTGATCGAGGCGGGTTATGCAGGGCACCCCCACCCCAAGTTCGGCCATCCGATCATATTGCGAGAAGACCTCCGCCGAAGTTCCGTCCATCACGATTGTTCCGCGGTCAAGAACGATCACCCGCCTGGCCTCCACCGCCTCTTCCATGAAGTGGGTGATATAGACGACGCGGATGCCCTCTTCGGTGTTCAGGCGGCTTACGGCCTGGAAGACTTCGCGGCGGCCAGCGGGATCGAGCATGGCGGTCGGCTCATCCAGCACGATGGTCCTCGGCCTCATCGCCAGGATGCCCGCCAGGGCCACCCTTTGTTTCTGACCACCGGAAAGCTGGTGGGGGGAGAGAAGTTCAAAGCCCTCCAGGCTTACGGCCTGCAGGGCCTCTTTGACTCGTTTTCTTATTTCTTCCGGAGAAAGGCCCAGGTTTTCAGGCCCGAAGGCCACGTCCTCCTCGACCATCGTTGCCACTATCTGGGTCTCGGGATTCTGAAAGACCATCCCGACCCGGCGGCGGATCTCCACGATATTTTCCGGCTCCCTGGTATTGAGACCCTCCACCCACACGTCGCCGCCGGTGGGCAGGAGGAGTGCGTTAAGATGCCTGGCCAGAGTGGATTTTCCACAGCCGTTCGGACCGATTATGGCGACGAACTCGCACTCTCCGATGGTAAGATCGACTTCCTGAAGAGCGTTTATTTCGCCCGAAGTTCCGTGCTGGTATGTGTGACTCAGCCGGGCGAGCCGGATCATACCAGCTCTATAATCACCATGGGAGCCGCGTCGCCCTTGCGCTGACCGAGCTTTAAAATCCGGGTATAACCGCCTTTTCTCTCCTCGTGATCCCCGGATGAACGGTACTGGGGCGCAATCGTATCGAAGAGTTCCTTGGCGACATCCGTGTTCCGGATATGCTGAAAGACCGCTCGCTTGGCCGCCAGGTCTCCCCGCTTGGCCAGCGTGATGAGCCGTTGAGCAAATTTCGCCACTTCCTTGGCCCGGGTTTCCGTCGTCTCGATCTTACGATGCATAAAAAGAGACGTCGTCAGATTCCTGAGCATGGCGATTCTATGGCCGGTAATCCTTCCGAGCGTCCTGGTCACGACCTTGTGTTTCAATTGAGTTCACCCTTCCCTGACTCTTCAGGCGCGAAAATCTTAAGCGACAGGTTGTACTGCGCTAATTTCTCCTGGATTTCATCCAGGGATTTCTGGCCGAAGTTCTTAAGTTTCATCACATCTTCATGGGAGAGCTGAATCAGATCGTTGACGATCCGGACCCCGGCTCTCCTGAGGCAGTTTAAGGACCTGACCGAGAGTCCCAGTTCCTCGATGGGCATATCCACCACGGTCATCGGCTCCATGATCTCCATCGAGAGAGAGGGTCCCGCCGTAATCTTGAGATCCGCAAAAAATTTCAGGTAATTCTGGAGAATCGTGGCTGCCGTACTGACCGCCTCGTGGGGACCGATGCTCCCATCCGTCCAGACTTCCAGTATGAGCCGCTCATAGTCGGTCACCTGGCCGACGCGGGTATCCTCCACCACGTAATTCACCCTGAACACGGGAGTGAAGATGGAATCCACCGGGATCAGGCCGATGATCTGCTCCGGCAGACGGTGGCGCTCAGCCGGCACATAGCCCTTGCCTTTTTCGACCCGCATCTCCATGATCAGACGCGAATTAGGCTCGCTGAGAGTAGCGATGTGCAGGTTCTTGTTCAGAACCTCGACATCGGCATCCAGGGTGATGTCCCCCGCGGTCACTTCCTTCTCTCCCCGTACTTCCAGCCGGATGGTCCTGGGCGCATCGGGATGCATCTTCATGCGTAGTTTCTTCAGATTCAGGATGATCTCGGTGGTGTCCTCGACCACGCCCGGAATCGTCGAAAACTCGTGCAGAACGCCCTCTATTTTGACGTGGGTGACAGCGGCGCCCGGGAGGGACGAAAGGAGGATTCTTCTCAAGCTGTTCCCAAGGGTAACCCCGTAACCCCGTTCCAGCGGCTCAATCACGAACTTTCCATATGCCTCCTGCGCCTCGGAGACCACTACCGGTTTTTCAATTTCTAGCATCACTATTGGCTTCCCCCTTTATCTGGAGTAGAACTCTACGATCAGCTCTTCCTTTACTTGTGTATCTATCTCTTCCCTGGAAGGTCTTGAGAGCACTGTTCCTTTGAAATTATCCGCATCCATTTTCAGCCACTGGGGGATGGCCCGCCCTGCCGCACTCGCAAGAGACTGCTTGAACAGGGGATTATCGCGGCTGTTCTCCTTCAGGACGATCTCGTCAACCGGCCTTAGAAGGTATGAGGGGATATTGACTTTTCTCCCGTTGACCAGAAAATGACCGTGACTTACCATCTGCCGGGCCTGGTTCCGGGAACTGGCAAAGCCCAGCCGATAGACGGCGTTGTCCAGACGGCATTCGAGAAGGCCAAGAAAATTCTCGCCGGTTATCCCCTTCTGCTGCTCGGCAATATGGAAATACCTCCTGAACTGGCGCTCCTGAAGCCTGTAGATCCTCTTCAGCTTCTGTTTTTCCCTGAGCTGAATTCCGTACTGTGAAATCTTCCTCCTGCTCCGACTGGGCGGCCCAGGCGGCCCCGATCTATTCTCGGAACGCTCCATGGCGCACTTCCCAGTGTAACAGCGTGTACCCTTGAGCAAAAGCTTGTTTCCCTCTCTTCTGCACAGGCGACACAACGGTCCGGTATACCTAGCCATATTTCTGCCTCCCTTATACTCTCCGCCTCTTGGGCGGACGACATCCATTGTGCGGAATGGGTGTTACATCCTTAATCAGACTGATTTCAAGCCCGGCTGCCTGAAGCGAGCGAATCGCCGCCTCCCGACCGGCCCCGGGGCCCTTCACATAGACGTCCACCTGCCGGACCCCGAACTCCATGGCCTTCTTGGCCACCTGGTCGGCCGCCATCTGGGCGGCGAAAGGCGTGCTCTTGCGGGAGCCCTTGAAACCCAGCACCCCAGCCGTGGCCCACCCAAGCGTGTTGCCGTTCAAGTCCGTGATCGTGATGACGGTATTATTGAAAGTGGACTGTATGTGCGCAATCCCCTTGGGAATGTGACGCGTCTCTTTTTTTCGCGATTTTCCGGTCTTCCTGGCCATGTTATCCCTCCTTATGACTTACGTTTTGGACGGTGCCTTCTTCTTGCTCCCGACCGTCCGCCTCGGACCCTTACGGGTCCTGGCATTGGTCTTGGTCCGCTGACCCCGCACCGGAAGGCCTCGCTTATGCCGCATGCCCCGGTAGCAGCCGATTTCCAGGAGCCGCTTGATGCTCTGGGTGACCTCTCTCTTGAGATCCCCTTCCACCTTGAAATTCTTCTCTATTTCCTCCCGGAGGCGGCCAACCTCTTCATCAGTCAGGCCCCGCACGCGGGTATCCGGATTGATCTTGGTGCTGGTCAGGATCTTCTTGGCCGAATTCCTCCCTATTCCAAAGATATAGGTGAGGGCCACCTCCACCCGCTTGTCTCTCGGTAAATCAATTCCTGCAATTCTTGCCACTTTGTCACCCCCTAACCTTGAATCTGTTTATGCTTAACATTTTCGCAGATAACCCTGACTTTGCCCTTGCGGACGATTATCTTGCACTTTTCGCATCGCGTCCGCACAGAAGGTTTTTTCTTCATTGCTTCTTCCTCCCTAGACTACTTGTACCGGTAGGTGATCCTTCCTCTACTGAGGTCGTAGGGTGACAATTCCACCGTAACCCTGTCTCCCGGCAGAATGCGGATGAAATTCATCCGGATCTTGCCCGAGACATGGGCCAGAACCTTGTGCCCGTTGGCCAGCTCAACCCTGAACATAGCATTGGGAAGGGCCTCAATGACGGTCCCTTCAACCTCTATCGTCTCTTCCTTGGCCACTGAGACACCTCCTTTCCTACTGTTGCGTCAGGATGACCGGCCCGTTCTCAGAGACGGCCACGGTATGTTCAAAGTGAGCGGAAATACTTTTGTCCGCGGTCACGACCGTCCAATCATCCGAAAGAAACCGCACCTTGTATCCTCCCATGTTGACCATGGGTTCAATCGCCAGAACCATCCCCTTCTCAAGGACGGGACCGAAACCGGGCGGGCCGAAATTGGGAATCTGCGGCTCCTCGTGCATCTGGCGCCCGATCCCGTGCCCTACCAGGTCTCTCACGACGGAAAACCCGTTTTTCTCCACGTGCTCCTGCACGGCGCTCGATATGTCCGTCAGGTGATTGCCGGCCCTGGCCTTTTCAATCCCTTTGTAAAGAGCCTCCCGGGTGACATCAAGCAGCTTTTTGCTGCGCTTATCAACTTCCCCGATGGCCGCCGTGAAGGCGGAATCACCGCAAAATCCCCGCCAGGAGACGCCCATGTCGATGCTCACAATGTCTCCTGAACACAGTTTTCTCTTCCCCGGGATGCCGTGAACTACCTCATCGTTGATTGAAACCGTAATTGACGCGGGGAAAGGCCGGCGTGATTTACCCCGGTACCCCTTGAAGAGCGGCTCTGCGCCCTCCTTCCGGATCAATCCTTCCGCCAGACGATCCAGTTCCCCGGTCGTCACACCGGGAGCGATCGCCTTCTTTATTTCTTCCAGTATCCGGGCCGTAATCCGTCCCGCCTCCCTCATGATCTCTATTTCCTCATCCGACTTGATGGCAATCATTTTCTATGCTTCCATCAAAGACGCAATTTCGGCGCCCACTTCTTTAATTGTCTTCTCCCCGTCAATCTCGATTAGAATCCCCCGGCCCCGGTAGTATTCCTCCAGGGGCCTCGTCTGCTCCTCGTAGACGGCGATCCTTTTGAGGACGACTTCGCGGCGATCATCATCCCGAAGATAGAGCTTCCCGCCGCACAGATCGCAGGTCTCCGGTTCGCGGGGCGGGTTGTAAACCAGGTGATAGACGGCCCCGCAACGGGCGCAGGTCCGCCGGTCCCCGAGACGCCTGGCGACCTCCTCCGGAGAGACGCGGATGTCAAAGACCGTATTCAAGGAAAGCTTTTCCCCTTCAAGCCAGGCATCCAGCGCCCGGGCCTGCCCGGCCGTCCTGGGAAAACCATCCAGGATGAAACCCCGGAGGCAGTCTTCCTCACCGAGACGCTTCTTGGCAATCTCGATGACGATCTCATCCGGGACCAGCTTGCCGCCTTCGAGAAAAACCTTCGCCTGAAGACCCAGACTGCTGCCCTGGCGAATTTCCTCGCGGAAGATATCTCCCGTCGAAACCCTGGGCAGACCCAGACTCTGCGAAAGGGCCTGCGCCTGAGTTCCTTTCCCGGCCCCCGGAGGGCCGAGCATGACGATCCTCATAAGGCCCTCCTATTTCATGATCCCCTGATAGTGGCGCATCAGCATGCGCGCCTCAATCTGCTGCATCGTGTCCAGGGCCACCCCGACCACAATGAGCAGAGAGGTGCTCCCGAGATAAAAAGTGGTCACCTTCGTCATCGCCATGACATAGGTGGGCGCCACGGCGATGACGGCCAAGGCTATGGCCGCGATGAAAGTCACCCGCGATAGAATTCTCGACAGATATTCCGCCGTCGGCCTTCCGGGACGGATCCCCGGAATGAATCCCCCGTTTTTCTTGAGGTTATCGGCGATATCTATAACATTGAAAGTAATGTAGGCGTAGAAATAAGTAAAGGCGATCACCAGCAGGGCGTAGGCCAGATTATAGAACCACCCGTCCGGCCTGAAGAGAGTGTTTATGAACTGGACCACCCCGTAGAGGAAGGTGCCCTGTTCCGGGCGCATAAACTGGGCGAAAGTCGTCGGGAGGTAGAGGATGGAGATGGCAAAGATGATGGAGATGACGCCTGCATTGTTCACCCGGATTGGAATATAGGTGGACTGGCCGCCGAAGACCCGGCGTCCGACGACCCGCTTGGCGTACTGTACGGGAACTTTCCTCTGCCCCTGGGTCAGCATGATGATTCCCATGACAAGAATGATGGCCAGGATGAAGAATAATCCGAGGTTGACGAAATACCGGGGGCCCTTCAGGCCCGCCAGCTGGAAGGTCTGAAAGAGGTAGGTAGGATACCGAAGGACGATCCCTCCGAAGATGATGAGAGAAACCCCGTTTCCGACCCCCTTGTCCGTCATCTGCTCCCCGAGCCACATGAGGAAAGCGGTTCCAGCCACCAGGCTGAAGATCACGGTCAGGTAGTAGAGAGGTCCCTGAATCAGGAATATGGACTCGCCTTCGGGTTTGTAGCGGCCCAGTCCTATGACCATCACAGTGGCTTGAAGAATCGCCAGGCCCATGGTGAGCAACCGTATGTACTGGGAGATCTTGCGCCGGCCGGCATCTCCCCCCTCCTTCTGGATCTCATGAAGCTTCGGAATGACTACGGTCAGAAGCTGCATGATGATCGAGGCGTTGATGTAGGGCGTGATTCCCATGGCGCCGATGGAAAAATTATTGAGCGCTCCCCCGGTAATCATTCCCAGGAACGCGAACACCGCCCCTTCCTGCAGGAGCTTGTGCCACGCGGTCAGGTTGACGCCCGGAACACTGATGTGCACCATCAGAACAAAGAGGAAGAAAGCAAAAAAGACGTACAGGATCTTGTCTCTCAGTTCCTTTACCTTAAAGGCGTTCGCAAGGGTCCCTACCAACTAAATCACCTCAGCCTTTCCTCCCGCCGCCTCAATCGCTTCGACGGCTTTCCCGGAAAACTTGTGAAGCCTCACTGTCAGGGCTTTATCCAGGGCCCCTTTGGCCAGAAGTTTGATGGGTCTCTCAATGCTCTTGACGAGCTTCTTCTCCATCAGGGTCTCCGGGGTGACCACATCGTTCGCTTCAAAACAATCCAGGGACGCCAGATTCACGATTGAAAAAACCTCTTTATCAAGGCTCTTGAAGCCCTTGTATTTCGGAAGGCGGCGATACCAGGGCGTCTGCCCTCCTTCAAATCCCGGCCCCTTGCTTCCGCCGGAGCGGGCATTCTGGCCCTTTGAACCCTTACAGGCCGTTTTCCCATGGCATCCATGTCCTCTGCCGACTCTCTTGGACCGCTTTCTGGATCCGGGTTCCGGCTTGATATCAGTCATTTTCATCATATTATCCTCCAAGCTTACGCAAAGACCTCCTGGGGCGCTTTACCTCTTTTTCGGGCGACTTCCTCGGGAGTCCTGAGCATCCCCAGGCCTTTCATCGTCGCATAGACGATGTTGATCGCGTTGTCCGAACCAAGCGACTTGGTCAGGATGTCCTTGATTCCGGCGAGCTGTACAACCGCCCTTACTGCGCCGCCAGCAATGACGCCGGTGCCTGGCGCCGCCGGTTTGAGCATAACTTTCGCGGCGCCGAATTTGACAAAGACTTCGTGCGGAATCGAGGTCCCGGTGATGGGAACCGTAATCAGGTTCTTCTTGGCCTCCTCCGCGCCCTTGCGGATAGCATCCGGAACCTCGCCGGCTTTCCCCAGACCGGCTCCTACCTGCCCCTTGCCGTTTCCTATGACAATCAGGGCGCTGAAAGAAAATCTTTTTCCGCCCTTGACCACTTTCGCCACCCTGTTAATCTTCACGACCTGTTCTTTAAACTCGGGTTCTTCTTTCGGTGCGTCTCTCCTGTACGATCTCTCCCTCATGACAGCCCTCCTTTCCTAAAATTCCAGACCTTCCTCTCTGGCGGCTCCGGCCAGAGAGGCAATATTTCCATGGTATCTGTTTCCGCCCCTGTCAAAGACCACTTCCTTGATGCCCAGCTCCTTAGCCCGCCGGGCGATCAGCTTTCCGATTTCCACGGCCAGCTCCGTCTGGTTCATCTTCTCACCGGCTTTCACCAGCTCTTTTTCCAGCGAAGAGGCGGAGGCCAGAGTCCTGCCGACCCCGTCATCAATGAGCTGGGCATATACGTGGCGCAGGCTTTTGAACACCGCCAGACGCGGCTTCACCTGGGTGCCGGAGACGCTCTTCCTCACCCTCTCATGCCTTTTGCCCCTGAGAATCCGGCGCGTTTCCTTCTTAATCACAGCGCATACCCCTTTCCTATGCCTTGCCCGTCTTGCCGGCCTTCTTCCGGACGACTTCGAAATCATATTTGATTCCCTTGGCCTTGTAGGGCTCGACCGGCCTGATGGAGCGGATGTTGGCTGCAATCTGCCCCACCTGCTCCTTGTCCTTGCCCTTGACGATGATCTTGGTGGTGCCTTCGACGTCAAACTCAATCCCCGGCACCGCCTCTATGTTGACCGGATGGGAAAACCCGATCTGGATCTGAAGTCCCTGAGCCGTCTTCGCGGCCCGGTAACCCACCCCGCTTATAAGCAGGGCCTTCGTAAACCCTTTAGTCACTCCCTCCACCATGTTGGAGAGAAGCGTTCTTCCGAGCCCGTGAAGAGCGCGGCTCCGAAGGTCATTTCTTAACGGCGAAACCGTGAGCTGTCCGCCGTCGAGGGCGATCTTAAGCTCCGGGTTGAAAACCCGTGACATCTCCCCCAGGGGGCCCTTTACGGTCACCTTGTTGTTTTCCTTGAATGTCACCGCGACGCCCTGCGGCACGGCGATTGGGAGTTTCCCTATGCGAGACATGCGTCTTCCTCCTCTACCACACGTAACAGATAACTTCTCCCCCGACTCCGGTCATCTTGGCCTGTTTGCCCGTCATGATGCCCTTGGGGGTCGACATAATCACCACGCCCAGCCCTCCGAAAATCCGGGGAATCTCTTCCTTGCCTACGTAAACCCGTAGACCGGGCTTGCTGATCCGCTTGATCCCCAGGAGGATCTTCTCCTTGTTGGGGCCGTACTTCATGAAGACCCTCAAAACGCCCTGCACGCCGGTGTTGAGAACCTGGAAATCCCGGACGAAACCTTCCTTTTTGAGGACCCTGGCAATCTGCTCCTTCGACCTGGACGCCGGGATGTCAACCTGTTCATGATAGGCGACATTGGCGTTCCTGATCCTGGTGAGCATATCGGCAATGGGGTCTGTCATTCCCATAATTTTCCCTCCTCGTGAGTTGAATCTACCAACTGGACTTGGTGATGCCCGGGATCTCGCCCCTGTGTGCCAACATCCTGAAACATATCCTGCACATCCCGAACCTTCTGAGATAAGCCTTGGGCCTCCCGCAGAGTTTGCAGCGGTTGTGCTGGCGCACTGCAAACCTTGGTTTCCTCCTGGATTTCTCAATCATTGCCTTTCTAGCCATGCTATCCTCCTATCCTTCCCTTATGGGGCACCCAAGAAGCTTCAGGAAATGATTCGCCTCTTCGTCATTCCTGGCGGTCGTAACGATCACCACGTCCATCCCCCTGACCTTATCCACTTTGTCATACTCGATCTCGGGGAATACGATCTGCTCCTTCATTCCCAGGGCGAAATTTCCCCGGCCGTCAAAGGACTTGGGAGAAAGACCCCGGAAATCCCTGATTCTCGGGAGCACCACATTGAAGAGCTTGTCGAGAAAAGTGTACATGCGGTCGCCCCTCAAGGTCACCTTGCACCCGATTGACATGCCCTCCCTGAGCTTGAAGGAGGAAATGGACTTTTTGGCCTTGGTCACCACCGGCTTCTGGCCGCTGATGGCCTTCATATCGCCGACGGCCCCATCCAGGACTTTCGGGTTGGCCAGCGCCTCCCCGACTCCCATGTTTATGACGACCTTCTCAAGCCTGGGAACCTGCATGACGCTTTTGTAGCGAAACTGCTCCCGCATGGCCGGAACTACTTCCTTGAGATATTTCTCCTTTAATCTGACCATCACCGTCTCCCCCTTCAGATGACCTCTCCGCATTGCTTGCAGACTCTCTCGTTCTTACCCTCGGAGCTCTGCTTGTGCGCAATCCGGGTGGGCTTGGAACACTTGGGACACACCAGTTGAACATTACTGGAGGACATGGGCTGGGCCTTTTCCAGTATGCCGCCCTGGGGAATCTTGGGAGGCCGAGGGCGGGTGTGTCTCTTCGATATGTTGACCCCCTCGACCAGGACTTTCATATCCTCCGTAATAACCTTAAGGATTTTTCCCTTTTTGCCGCTGTCCTTACCGCTCAGCACGACGACGGTATCATTTTTTTTGACATGAACCTTATTCACAGGCCGAAAACCCTCCTTTATAGAACTTCAGGCGCTAAAGAGACTATTTTCATGAATTCTCTGTCCCTCAGTTCCCTGGCCACCGGGCCGAATATCCGGGTCCCGCGGGGATTCATCTGGTCGTTGATCAGAACCGCCGCGTTCTCGTCAAAACGGATATAGGAGCCGTCCGGCCTTCTGATTTTTTTCTTGGTCCGGACCACGACCGCCTTGACCACTTCGCCCTTCTTGACGGGCATGCCCGGGGTGGCCACCTTTACCGAGGCAACAATAACGTCCCCAACATAAGCGTATTTATGATGAGATCCCTTGGACACCCGGATGCACATGATCACTTTGGCCCCGGAATTATCAGCCACCTTCAGGCGGCTCTGTTGCTGGATCATCCTTATCTCCCCCTTATCTGGACTTCTCCACGATCGACTCGACCCTCCAGCGTTTCTCGCGGCTCATAGGTCTGGTCTCAGCGATTTTGACCGTATCGCCCACATGACATTCGTTCTTCTCATCATGGGCTTTAAATTTGGTCCTTCTTTTGATAATCTTTCCGTAAATCGGATGAGAAAACTGCCTCTCCACCACTACGACGACGGTCTTATCCATCTTGTCGCTGATGACCCGGCCGAGTCTGATTTTGCGCCTGCTCCGCTTTTCCATAAGGCTCCTCCTTAGCGAATCCCCAATTCCTTTTCCTTAAGAACAGTTTGAATCCGCGCGATATTCCTTCTAATCTGGCGGATCTTCGTGAAATCCTCCAGATGTCCGGTCGCCAGTTGAAATCTCAGATTAAAGAGTTCTTCCTTGACGTCTTTAAGTCTGTCCTTGAGTTCCACGGGAGTCATCTCTCTCATCTTCCCGACTGCTTCCTTAACTTTCACTGCCATCACCACCTAGTTTTTCTCTCATGAGGAACTGTGTCCTTAAGGGCAGTTTGAAGGCTGCCAGGCGCATGGCGGCCCGGGCCTCCGCCTCGGTGACGCCGGAAATCTCAAAAAGAACCCGGCCCGGCTTGACGACCGCCACCCAGAACTCAGGATTTCCTTTTCCGCTTCCCATCCGGGTCTCGGCAGGCTTCTTCGTCACGGACTTGTCCGGGAAAATCTTGATCCAGACTTTCCCGCCGCGCTTGATATACCTGGTAATGGCGATTCTAGATGCCTCTATCTGACGGCTGGTCACCCAGCAGCACTCGAGAGCCTGAATGCCATACTCCCCGAAGGCAATCGTGTTGCCTCTGGTCGCTTTGCCTCTCATTTTCCCACGGTGGACCTTACGGTAGGCCACCCGCTTCGGCTGTAACATCAGTCAAACCTCCTCTCTCTGGAGTCGGATGCCGCCTCTGCCGCCTCTTTCTTGCCGGCAGGCAGAATGTCGCCACGGTAAATCCAGACCTTCACTCCGATGCGTCCATAGGTAGTGTAGGCTTCCACCATTGCGTAATCTATGTCCGCCCGCAGGGTGTGAAGGGGGACTTTACCCTCGAAGGTGCGCTCCGAACGGGCTATTTCAGCGCCGCCCAGACGTCCTCCGCACTGGATTTTGATGCCCTTGGCGCCGGCACGCATGGAGCGGCCCAGGGCCTGTTTCATGGCCCGTCGGAAGGCCACCCGTTTTTCGAGCTGCTCGACGATGTTCTCGGCGACCAGCCTGGCGTCCAGCTCCGGCTGCTTGACCTCCTGAACGTTTACCTTGACCTCTTTTCCGGTCATTGCGATGAGCTTCTTGCGAAGATCCTCAATACCGGCGCCGCGCTTGCCGATGACTATTCCCGGCTTGGCTGTCTGGATGGTGACATTTACTTTATCGGCACGCTCGATCTCGATTCTCGATAAACCGGCGTTTCTCATCGTCTTGCGGATGAAGTTGCGGATCATGATATCTTCGTGGAGCCATTCCACGTAGTGTTTCTTCTGAAACCAGCGACTATCCCATCCCCGAATAATGCCGACCCTTAAACCGATTGGATGTATTTTCTGGCCCACTTAGCGACTCGCCTCCTCTCTCTCCCTAACGACGATGGTGATGTGGCTCGACCTCTTGTGAATCTTGCTGGCCCGTCCCATTGCACGCGGCGTAAAGCGCTTCATGGTAGGCCCACCGTCAACAAAGCCGGCTGAGACGAAGAGATCGTCGCCACTCATTCTTAAATTATTCTCAGCATTGGCCAAAGCCGATTTCAAGACTTTCTCTATGGTCCTGGCCGCCCGCTTGGGGGTGAACCTGAGAATATTGATGGCGTCGTGCACGGCTTTGCCCCGGATCACTTCCATCACCAGCCTCAGCTTCCTGGGAGCCATTTTAACGAACCTGGCTATCGCCCTGGCTTCCTTTTTTTCTCCTCCGCTAGTCTTGGTCATTGTTCTCCTCCTGAGTGCTCTCTACTTGAGGGCGGTCGTTTTCTCCGCATGAGAGCCGTGTCCTCTGAAAATCCTGGTGGGAGCGAATTCACCCATCTTGTGACCCACCATCTCTTCCGAAATATAGATGGGCACGTGCTTTCTCCCGTCGTGAATGGCGATGGTATGACCCACCATCTGCGGAACGACGGTGCAGGCCCTGGCCCACGTCTTAACGACCTGTTTCTGTCCGGTCTGATTCATCTTGCTGATTTTTTTCATCAAGTTCTCATCCACATACGGACCTTTTTTAACTGACCTGGACAAAGAACCCCCCCCCTTCTACTTGCTTCTTCTCTTTACGATCATGCGGTCCGCCGGCTTGCGCTTCCTGGTCTTCAAGCCGATAGCCGGCTTACCCCAGGGAGTCGTGGAGGGGCGCCCCGGTGTCGAGCGGGCCTCGCCGCCTCCGTGCGGGTGATCGCAGGGATTCATGGCCACACCCCTGACCGAAGGACGCTTGCCCATCCAGCGGGATCTCCCGGCCTTGCCGATGGTTATGTTCTCGTGCTCCACGTTGCCCACCTGCCCAATGGTAGCCCGGCATCTGATGCTGACCAGGCGAACCTCGCCGGAAGGAAGACGCACGTGGGCGTAATCACCCTCCTTGGCCATGAGCTGGGCGGAGGCACCGGCTGAGCGCACCATCTGGGCACCCCGGCCGGGCTTAAGCTCTATATTGTGGATGAGGGTCCCGAGGGGGATGCTTTTGATGGGCATCGCGTTTCCGGGTTTGACGTCAACTTCTTCCCCCGCGACCACCTTGTCCCCTACCTTGAGTCCCAGCGGAGCCAGGATATACCGTTTTTCCCCATCCGCATAGTTAAGGAGGGCGATGTACGCCGTCCTGTTGGGATCGTACTCGATGGAAGAGACCTTTGCCGGGACGGCGTCCTTTTCCCTTTTCCAGTCAATCTTCCGGTACATCCTCTTGGAACCGCCGCCCTGATGGCGAACCGTCACCCGTCCCTGGGCGTTGCGCCCCGCATTTTTCTTCAGAGGCTGAAGCAGGGTCTCCTCTGGTCTGCTGCAGGTTATTTCTTCAAAATCGGCCACGGTCATGAACCGCCTGCCGGGCGATGTCGGTTTAAAATTCTTGGTCGGCATGACAAAGACTCCTTTCAGGCGATTACTGTGCGAAGATTTCCACTCCGCCCAGTTCTATCTTATCCCCGTCCTTCAGGGTCACAACGGCCTTCTTCCAGTCCGAAGTGTACCCCGAGAATTTCCCGTAGCGCTTCAACTTGCCGGGGACGTTGAGCGTGTTTACTTTGAGCACCTTCACTTTGAAGATCGTTTCAACGGCCTTGCGAATCTCGATCTTGTTGGCCCAGGTGGCCACCTCGAAGGTGTACTTGTTCATAGTCGTCCCCTCCATGCTTTTTTCCGTAATGAGGGGCCGCTTGATGACGTCTCTTGCTGTCTTGTTCATACCAGAACCTCCTCCATGGAAGCCAGCGCTTCCTTCTCTATCAGCAGGTGCTCGTAGTTCAGAAGGTCGTGCACATTGAGGTTGTGAACCGAAATCATCTTGGCCTCCGGCAGATTCCGGACGGACTTGACGAAATTCTCCTCCATGTTCTTTGCAATAATGAGCACCTTGCCGGTGATGTTGAGGTTCTCCAGCATCTTTACAACCTGCTTCGTGGACGGCTTTTCGAATGAGAGGTTTTCCAGAACACTCACGCCCTTCTGGCCGGCTCTGAGCGATAAAGCGGAGCGCAGGGCCAGCCGCCGCATCTTCCGCGGAAGCGAAAAGCTGAAATCACGGGGCCGGGGGCCGAAGGTGACTCCGCCGCCCTTCCATATAGGCGAGCGGGAACTGCCGTGACGGGCGCGGCCGGTCCCCTTCTGCTTCCAGGGCTTCTTGCCTCCGCCTCTGACCTCGGCGCGGGTCTTGGTGCAGGCGGTTCCCATTCTGGCATTGGCCAGTTGCCGCACAAGGGCCAGGTGAAGAGTCCCATGGCTCACTTTGACGCCGAAGATCGCGTCCGTAAGATCCATCTCCTCCAGGGCCTTCCCCTCTACGTTATATAACGAAACCTTGGGCATATGGATTCCTCCCTACCGGACGGCTCTGTCCGGAAAATTACTATTTTCTTTTACCGATTCACTGACGATGACCAGGGAATTGGCGGAGCCGGGAACGTTTCCCCTTACCACGAGGAGATTCTTGTCCCGATCCACCTTCACAATTTCCAGGCCCTGCACCGTGCGCCTGACGCCGCCCAGACGGCCGGGCATTTTTTTGCCCTTGATCACCTTGGCCGCGCAGGTGGAGCCGGCCGAGGCCGGCTGGCGGTGAGTCATGGAACCATGGCTGGCCGGACCTCCGTGAAAATTCCAGCGCTTCATGCCGCCGGCAAAGCCCTTCCCCTTGGATGTGCCCACCACGTCGACCTTTTCACCGACCTTGAAGATCTCCACATCTAACTCCTGGCCCACGGAATAAATCCCGGATTTATCAACCCGGATCTCCCGCAGGTACTTGACGGAGCGCAGGCCCGCCTTTTCCAGTAACTTCCTCTCGGACTGGCGCAGTTTTGCCGGCTTGATTTCGAGCCATCCAATCTGCACCGCCTCGTAACCGTCCTTTTCCTTCGTCCTCGTTCGGACGACGACACACGGCCCAAGTGAGAGGACGGTCACCGGCAGCCTCTCGCCCTTTTCACTGAACAGCTGGGTCATCCCCAGTTTCTTCCCTATTAAACCTTTCAAGGCCGTTTCCTCCTAGCCTTTTATTTCGATGTCGACGCCGGCCGGCAGATTCAGCCGCATAAGCGCATCGATGGTATCTTTGCTCGCCGGATCGAAGTAGATGTCGATCAGTCTCTTGTGCGTGCGCATTTCAAAATGCTCGCGGGACTTCTTGTCGACGTGCGGCGACCGCAGAACACAGTAGATGTTTTTCTCCGTCGGCAGGGGAACAGGACCCGAGACATTGGCTCCCGTGCGCTTGGCCACTTCCACGATCCGCTCGGCTGACTGATCCAGGATTTGATGATCGTACGCTTTCAGCCTGATCCGTATCTTTTGCTTCGCCACTCCTTTACCTCCCACGAAGAGAAGCCCGTCCTGCCGGACTCCCCCTAGATTATTACTCGATGATGGACGTCACCACGCCCGCGCCGACGGTCCGTCCGCCTTCCCTGATGGCGAAGTGGACGCCCTGCTCCAGGGCGATGGGCTGGATCAACGTGACTTCCATCGTCACATTGTCTCCCGGCATCACCATCTCCACTCCCTCAGGAAGCTTGATCGAACCCGTCACGTCCGTCGTCCGGAAATAGAACTGGGGACGGTAGCCGTTGAAGAACGGCGTATGACGGCCGCCCTCCTCCTTGCTCAGCACGTAAACCTCGCCCTTGAAGTGAGTGTGAGGCTTGATCGAACCCGGCTTGGCCAGTACCTGGCCCCGCTCGATGTCCTTCCGGTCCACTCCGCGGAGAAGAAGACCCACGTTGTCCCCGGCGCGGCCCTCGTCCAGGAGCTTTCGGAACATCTCCACTCCGGTCACAACCGTCTTCCTGGTCTCTTCCTTGATCCCGACGATCTCAACTTCTTCGCCCACC
>JAZDOK010000006.1:0-54931 GCA_043798715.1 bacterium | reverse complement strand
TCGTCTTGCCGGCGCCGTTTTCCCCGAGCAGGGCGCAGATCTCCCCGCTTTTCAGCTCAAAGTCAACTCCATCGAGAGCAACGACATCCACAAATCTTTTGCGGATGCCCTGCATGAAGACGGCTTTTTCTGCCGAGTTGGAGAGGTCCATCTACCGGTCGCCGACCGGGACCGCCTCATTTATCACCACGCGGAAGCGCCCGGCCTTGATGTCCGCAGTCTTTCCGGAGACGAGTTTCACGAGATCCGGGGGCATCTTTTTTTTGAGGCCGTGGAATGGAGCCAGCGAGGCGCCGCCCCGGGCCATCATGGTCCACTCGCGGAAATCCATGGCCGTGAATTTTTTGTCCTTGACCAGCTTCAGGATATGAAAGACCAGGGGCTTCATGTCCCATACCGGGCCGGTGAGAACCGTGGCTGGAGCCAGCTTGTTCTGATCGGTGAGATTTCCGAAGGCTAAAATGCTTTTTTCCCGGGCGGCCTCGATGACCCCGAAGCGCTCGGCGTAGATCAGGTCCACTCCGTTCTCTATCTGGGCCAGGGCGGCCTCCTTGGCCTTATGGGGGTCAAACCAGCTGTTTATAAAGGTGAGGCGGATCTTGACCTTCGGGTTGACCTCGCGGGCTCCGGCCATATAGGCGTTTATGATGCGGTTGACCTCGGGGACCGGATGCCCGCCGACCACGCCGATCTCGTTGGTCCTGGTGAGCTTTCCGGCGATCAGCCCGCACAGATAGGCGGGCTCGTGGATCCAGTCATCGAAGACGGCCAGGTTGGGGAGTTGCGGAGCCAGCCCCGAGCCGAAGACGTAGTGGACGTTCGGAAATTCCCCGGCCACCCGGCGCACGACGGCCTCCGATCCGAAGGCGTCGCCGAAAATGACGTCATATCCGCGCCCGGAGTATTCGCGGAGGATGCGCTCAAAATCCGGATAACCGGTATTTTCGGCCATGTCGAGGCTGATTTTATTTTTCGCTTCCGCTGCCTTGAGGGCCTGGTAGATCACGTTGTCCCAGGGCTCCTCGACCGGCGTCGCAAAGATGGCCGCCACTTTGAGGAAACCTGTTTCCGCCCTGAGAGTAAGTGCTTCTTTCTGGCGGCAGCCGGTTAAAGCGGCCACCAGGAGAAGAAACAAAAGCAGTGAGGTTATTCCCTTGTTTACTCCGCCTTCATCCTTCATCCTTCTTATTTCCTCTTCGCGGCCTCCTTGATGAGGTCGAGGGCGATGACGTTGCGCTGAATCTGGTTTGTTCCCTCGTAGATCTGCGTAATCTTGGCGTCCCGCATCAGCTTTTCCATCGGGTATTCACGCATGTAGCCGTAGCCGCCGAAGATCTGGAGGGCATCCGTGGTCACCTTCATGCAGGCGTCGGTGGCAAAGAGCTTGCACATGGCCGATTCGCGCGAGAAATCCTTGACGCCCGCGTCGATCATCCGGGCGGTGGCATAGACTATGGCCCGCGCAGCCTCGATCTGGGTGGCCATGTCGGCCATCATGTGCTGTATGGCCTGAAACGAGCAGATGGGCTGTCCGAACTGCCGCCGCTCCCGCGAATATTTCACGGCGTGATCAAGGGCCGCCTGGGCCATCCCGACCGCCTGGGCTGCCACTCCCGGTCGCGCGTTATCCAGTGTCTTCATGGTCACGATAAAGCCCAGTCCCTCCTTTCCCAGGATCTGATCTTTGTGCACTTTTACGTCCTCAAAGATGAGCCCCCGGGTGGTGGAACAGCGAATGCCCATCTTCTTCTCCTTCTTGCCGAAGTCGAAGCCGGGCGTTCCCTTCTCCACGATGAAGGCGGTGGCTCCGCGCCCGCCCTTCTTCTTGTCCGTCATGGCTATGACCGAGTAAACATCGGCCTCCCCCGCGTTCGTTATCCACTGCTTGGTCCCGTTTAAGATGTAGTAATCGCCGTCCTTCCGGGCGGTCGTCTCTATCCCCTGGGCGTCGCTCCCGGCGTTGGCCTCCGTCAGGCCGAAGGCGGCCAGGTGTTTCCCTGAGGCGATGTCCGGAATGTATTTCTTCTTCTGTTCCTCGGTCCCGAAAAGGAGGATCGGGAAAGAGCCGAGCGCGTTGGCCGCGTAGCTTACCGCCGTACCCCCGCAGCCCCGGGAGAGTTCCTCTGTGGCGATGCAAAGCGCCAGACAGCCGCCTCCCATGCTGCCTGCCAGGCCGCCGTAGGCCTCCGGGATGTAGAGCCCCATGAAGCCGCTTTTGGCCAGGATATCGAGGATGGCCGTCGGGAACTCCTCTTTTTCATCCAGCTCGGCGGCCCTGGGAATGACCTGCTCAAGGGTAATCTCCCTGGCCAGATCGCGGATCATCAACTGGTTTTCGGTGAGAAAATAATTCACTTTTTCACTCCTCTCAAACTTCGTCCGGAATTATTCCTGTTAAACTCCTCAAGTTCCTCCTTGGAGGAGGAGGTTGACGCAGCGGCGAAACCATTGGCGAAAACTGCGCGGCCGAAAAATTGCCGCCAAGGTAAAAATTCGGGAAGGGTGATTCATGATGAAAACAGCTTTAAAAATCGTTCTCCTCCTCGGCCTGGTCCTCTTTGTCGTGGGCTGCAACAAGTCACAGACTTCGGCGGTGCCGCCAACCGATCAGGCGGCTCCGGGCCCGGAAGCTAATCCCATGACCAGGGGCATATCAACAGCGAAAAAGATCGCAGCCACTTCGGGCGAGACAGCCGAGCAGACAAACAAGATCATGGAAAACACGGAACAAGGGCAGACCCGGACGAAGGAAATGAATCCTTCTGAAACAAAGCAGACTACCGGCAAAGAAGTCACCACCGCCTCCGGTCTTAAATACGTGGATACCGTTGTCGGTCACGGGGCATTCCCGGAGCAGGGAGATATCGTTCGCGTTCACTACACCGGCTGGCTTTTAGGCGGCAGGAAATTCGACAGCAGCGTGGATGAGGGCAAACCCTTTGAGTTCACGCTGGGCGCGGGCCGTGTCATCAAGGGCTGGGACGAGGGCATCTCCACCATGAAAGTCGGCGGAAAGAGAAAGCTCATCATTCCCCCCAACCTCGGCTATGGTCCACAGGGCGCGGGCGGAGCCATTCCCCCAAATTCCACCCTCGTCTTCGAAATAGAACTGCTGGGAATAAAATAACAGCTCCTGGCGACCGGCGCCAATATCCGTAAGGGCGACGCATGCGTCGCCCCTACCCCGGTTCAAATCTTGCCTTCCGGGGCTGATTCTGCTATACTGCACAAGCTATGGCAGACCTGAACGAACGCGAAAGCATATCTGAAACACAGGGCCGGATCAGAAATTTCTGTATCATCGCCCATATTGACCACGGGAAGTCTACTTTGGCCGACCGCATTCTGGAGATGACGGGCGCGGTCTCAATACGGGATATGCGTGAGCAATACCTGGACACGATGGACCTGGAGCGGGAGCGGGGCATCACGATCAAGCTCCAGGCTGTGCGGCTGGAGTATTCCGCCGGCGACGGGAAGCGCTACACCTTGAACCTGATAGACACCCCCGGCCACGTGGACTTCACCTACGAGGTCTCCCGGAGCCTCGCCGCCTGCGAAGGGGCGCTGCTGGTGGTGGACGCTTCCCAGGGAATCGAGGCCCAGACGCTGGCCAACGTTTACCTGGCGATGGAGCAGAACCTCACGATTATCCCGCTCATCAACAAGATAGACCTTCCCAGTGCCGATGTAGAGGCCGTCACCGGTGAGATCGAGCGAGTCCTGGGCCTCCCCGCTTCTGAAGTTCTCCCCATCTCCGCCAAGCTGGGAAGCGGAGTGAAAGACGTTCTGGAAACCCTGGTCCTCCGGATTTCCCCTCCCGGAGGAAACCCGGATCACCCCCTCCAGGCGCTCATCTTCGATTCAGTCTTTGATTCCTACCGCGGGGCCATATCCTACATCCGAGTCTTCGCCGGAAGGGTTAAAAAAGGCGATATCATCCGCATGATGCACTCCGGAAAAGAATTCGAGGTCTCCGAAGTCGGAGTCTTCTCGCCCCGGATGAAAGCGGTGGAATCTCTTTCGGTGGGCGAAGTGGGGTACCTGGCGGCCGGAGTCAAGAATGTCCGGGATACGATGGTGGGCGATACCATAACTCTGGCGTCCGACCCGGCTGAGCACCCCCTTCCCGGCTACCGGCGCGTGAAACCCGTCGTCTTCAGCGGCCTCTACCCCATAAACAGCGAAGAATTTGAAAAGCTGAGAGACGCACTGGATAAGCTCAACCTCAACGACTCCTCCTTCTCCTTTGAACCCGAGACCTCCGTTGCGCTGGGATTCGGCTTCAGGTGCGGTTTCCTGGGTCTCCTCCACATGGATATCTTCAAGGAGCGCCTCGAGCGGGAATTCGGCTTGAACCTCATCTCCTCCGCCCCCAGCGTCGTCTACCAGATTCACCTGACGAACGGGGAGATGCTGGAGGTGGAAAATCCCGCCGTCTGGCCCGATCCCACCAACATCGAGCAGGTCCATGAACCATACGTCAAGGCCTCCATGATGCTCCCAGAAGGATTCATCGGGAGCATAATGGAGCTGTGCCAGGACAGGCGCGGCACATTTAAAAATATAGAGCATCTTTCCCCCACCCGCGTTCTCGTTACCTATGAGCTCCCCCTCTCCGAGATCCTCTATGATTTTTTTGATACCCTCAAGTCCCGCACCAAGGGCTACGCCTCGCTCGACTACGAAGTCATCGGGTACCGCGAATCGGAGCTGGAGAAGATAGATATTTTACTCAACGGGGATCCGGTGGACGCCCTCTCCTTCATCGCCCATAAAGACAAAGCCTACGCCCGCGGCAAGGCGGTCGTGGAAAAATTGCGGCACGTCATTCCCCGCCAGATGTTCGATGTGGCCATCCAGGCTTCCATCGGAAACCGCATCATAGCCCGCGAAAGCCTGAAAGCCCGCAGGAAAGACGTTCTGGCCAAATGCTACGGCGGCGACATCACCAGGAAAAAGAAGCTCCTGGAGAAGCAGAAAGAGGGCAAGAAACGGATGAAGATAATCGGGCGGGTGGAGGTGCCCAAGGAGACCTTCATCGCTGTTCTCAACGTCGAGGAGAAAAAGACCTGACCCGTGGCCGGGCTCTATATCCACGTTCCATTCTGCCTTAAAAAATGCGCCTACTGTGACTTTTATTCCATCCCCGTTTCTTCAACACTGGCTGATACCTATGCGGAGGCGCTTCTGGAGGAGATTCAAAAGATTCTCCCGGAAAGCTGTCAGCCTGAAATAATTGAAACAATTTATTTTGGCGGGGGGACGCCGAGCCTGCTTCAGCCCAGGCAGGTGGGCCGAATCCTGGAGGAGACCGCAAAATATTTTTCTCTGAGCGGCGATTGTGAAATAACCCTGGAGGCCAATCCGGGCACCGTCAATTTTGAAAATCTGAAAGGCTTCCGGGCCGCCGGAATCAACCGGCTGAGCTTGGGGGCCCAGTCCTTCAGCGATGAGGAACTCCTCCTCCTGGGCCGCCTCCATCTCAGGCGGGACATTTTGGAGGCCACGGAGGCCGCCCGTCGAGCTGGTTTCGATAATTTTGGTCTCGATCTCATCTTCGGCATCCCCGGGCAGAGCAGGAAGAGCTGGAAAGAAAGCCTGATTCAGGCTCTCTCGCTTTCGCCCTCGCACCTCTCCTGCTACCTCCTGCAGATGGATGAAAGCGTCCCGCTGGCCCGCCTGATTGCTGAAGGGAGCCTCAATGGCTTAGGAGGAGACGAGGAAGCCGACCTCTACGATGCGACTATGGAAACCCTCACTGAAAATGGTTTTTCACACTATGAAATCGCAAACTTTGCCCTTCCGGGCCGCGAGTGCCGCCACAACATCAATTACTGGACCCAGGGAGAATACCTGGGCTTGGGCCCCGGGGCCGTCTCTTTTAGAAATGGCAGCCGCTATCGAAACGCTCCGGATGTTCAGACTTATATCGGGAGCCTCTCTAAAGGGGATTCTCCTCCCCGGGAGGAGCTTGAAACCATGGGAGAGCGGGAGCTGGCCGCCGAAGCCCTGATGCTGGGCCTCAGGATGACGGCCGGGGTGGATGTTGAAAAATTCGAGGATCGCTTCGGGGTATCCGTGTTCGAAAGATTCGGGGAGGCCATCAGGAAGGGCCTTGAAGACGGTCTTTTGGAATATCAAAAGCCGATCCTTAAGTTCGCCCGAAAGGGCCTCTTCCTCTCCAACAGCATTTTCCGGGAAATTATCTGACCCCCTGACGTTTATAAATTAGAGCAGGAAAACCGTACAAGATGCTTGAATTCAGCAACATGAACTCTGAAGAAACATCCAAATTGGCCGTTTTTGAAGGCAAGCGGATCAGGAAGACCCTGCATGGGGGCGAATGGTGGTTTTCCATCATTGATGTCATCGAGGTATTGGTAGGTGGCGACCGGCCGCGCAAATACTGGAACGACCTGAAAAAGAAGCTGGTTGCCGAAGGGTATGACCAGTTGTCCGAAAAAATCGGACAACTGAAAATGAAGTCTGCCGACGGAAAATTTTACGCGACCGACTGCGCCAACACCGAAACCATGTTCCGTATCATTCAGTCCATCCCGTCGCCAAAGGTGGAACCACTCAAGCGCTGGCTGGCCCGGGTCGGCAAGGAACGGATCGATGAGATCGAAAACCCTGAGCTGGCCATGGCCCGGATGCAGGAACTCTACGAAAAGAAGGGTTATCCCAAGGAGTGGATTGACAAGCGTCTGCGCGGCATCGCGGTCAGGCAGGACTTGACCGACGAATGGCAGAACCGGGGCGCCCGGAGCAGTCTGGAATATGCCATTCTGACCAACGAGATCATACAAGGGGCTTTTGGCCTCAAGGTGGATGAATACAAGCAGGTGAAAGACCTGGAACGGGAAAACCTGCGCGACCACATGAACGACATCGAGTTGATCCTGACCATGCTGGCCGAGGCAACCACCACCAAGTTGCATCGGGACCGGGATTCGCAGGGGTTTGATCCGTTAAAGAAGGACGCCCAGGACGGCGGCGCGGTGGCCGGCAGGACACGCAAGGATATTGAGACATAGACCGGCAAACCGGTGATCACCGCCGAGAACTTCAAACAACTGGGCGCCACGAAACCTCGTAGGGGCGGTTCGCGAACCGCCCTTTCAACATCAGTTGCAATAGACGATCCCGGAATGAAGGTCTAAGACCCCACGCGGCGCGACCGAACGTCAGAGTGGAGCGACGGGAGCTTGCGCCCGTTCGCTCCCACGAATTGTTCGATGCTTTATCATCTTCTGATCGCACGTAAGGCCGACTGCGCGAGTTGCTTATGCAGGGCAGACTCGGCTGGGTCGTCAAGAATTGCCTGCAACGCTGGAATAGCTTCTCTTGCTGCTGGTCCGATGCCCTCAAGTGTTACGATGGCGTTGGAGCCTTCCTCCTGTACCGGACCACTACCATGCTCAGTTGATCGAATGGCCGGTATGAGATAGGGAACGGCTGGAGCCCCAATCCTGACTAGTACCTCGTGTGCCTCCTGTGAAATATTGGAACCCAGTTCCTGAACGTACCGCACAATCATTTCTTCCGAAGCGTGCTCTACGCGATAACTCACATTGTCCTCTGTGATGGAGTCGAACGCATTCTCAAGTGCCCGATCAACCGCCCCGAAATCCGTCGCACAGCTTGTCCGCGCTTCCCGTGTTGATGACGAAGAACATGATACCAGACGCTTAAGCCAGCTGAATATTCTCGTGCCTCCTTTCTTCTCGTTTTCAATGGCAAGTTGTGCCTCTCGAATATGTGGCGCCCGTTCGGCTGCCGGCCTTCCTGCACCTTCAGCCCGAGAAGCAACCAGTTTCCAGAACTCGGCAAAGCAAACGCCATCCTGCTTGTTGGCAATGGCCGCGAAGCAATCTCCGCAGAGTCTCACCTCGCGCACTCCGGTGACCGCCTCCGCCTTTCCACACAATTCGCACAAGTTCTCGTCACTCATGACAATACCTTATCTTCCTTTCTTTCTGCCGAACAATAATTAGATGGAAGTGGTCTTTTCCTCTGAAACTGGCTCTAAGCCGGGTTCGGGACGCCTTAAATTCCTCTACTTATTACTACCCTGCCCGCCTTAGAACAACCTTACTTCCTTTATCGTCATTGTCATTCGAAACTTCATCCTTGTCAAGAGCCTTGACTAATTACGCCATATAAAATCTTACTTTAGGAAAAGCCGTTACGTCACAGAATATTTTACCGAAAGAGGTGAAATCTTTTGTGAACTGGTCGGCTAAGGAAAAGAGAAACAAGAAGGAGAGGGTATCCACTTAAGAAAGGTGTTGAGGAGGCCGAGTCCCGCCGTTGGCGGGAAGCACCGAGTCGCGCCCCGCCGATGGCGGGGCGACGGTGTACTTTCGTGGGGGATACCCCCGACAGCCACGAACCGGGAGGGCGTTTACAGCAGAAAGGCGTATTTGCGCTTGCCGTGGAGGATTCTTCTTATCTGGACGGTCTTGCCCTGGACCACGTAGAACACAAGGTAATTTCCCACCACCATAATTCGGTAGCCATGCCGCTGGAGGCGGTTGTCCTTAGGGAGCTTTCCTTTCAAGGGAAAGTCTCTCAACTGAAGGATCGCCTTGTCGAAGCGGTCCAGGAAGTTCCGGGCGGCCTGCGGGTTGTCCGCCATTATATATTCGATGATTTCCGTCAGATCTTTTTGGGCTATGGAAAGGTAAAGGATTTCGCATTTATTTTTCACGGGTTCGGGCTCTTAATTGTTTCATGAGATCCTGGTGAGCGATTCCGGCAGAGCCGGTGAAGCTTTCCGCTTCCGCCTCGCCGAGCTTCTGATAGATTTCCAGGAGCGCTGTCTGCCTTTCGTAACTCGCCAGGCTCATGACGACGAGGTCTCCCAGCCCGTTTTTTGTGATGAAGACCGGTTCTCCATCCTTATGGCAGATCTCGGAGATCTGGTTGAAATGATTTCTTAAATCGGATATCGGACGGATGATCGCCATGACAACAGCTCCTTACTCGAAATTCATGACCACATTATATCATAATTATGATATACCCGCAAGCATCCATTCTGGAATGTTTGTTCTGGACGCATAGGCGTTCGGATAAGGGAAATGAATGTACAGATTCCGCAGAAAGGAAGGGGAGGAGGGGGTGTTCCCCTAACAAGTTGGGGGTCAGGTCTACACTCTTGACTGTTTTGTCAAGAGTGTAGACCTGACCCCTTTTGCTCTCACAACTGCTTCTTGATTTTGCTACCATTTTATGCTACTATAATGGAGGAATTGAAAGGGGGGATTTGTGGTGCAGAAAATTTCTGTCTCTATTCCGGAGGACATCCTGGAATTCGTTGACCGGCAGAGTTCCAATAGAAGCCGGGCCATCGTCACTATCCTCCAGGATTACAAGAAAAAGAAGCAGGAAGAAGAGCTGGGCAAAGCTTATGAGGACTATACCGTATTCTGTCAGGAAGATGACAGAAACTGGTGGCCGGAATGGGAGGCCTCATCCGCCGGAGATATTGAGAAAAGGAGAGACAAATGACCCATCCAAAACGCGGCGAGATCTGGCTGGTCGGGTTTGACCCGTCGGTGGGTACCGAAATGAGGAAAACAAGGCCCGCGCTCATCATCTCAAACGACATCTCCAATGCCAAAAGCTCGAAAGTGACCCTCCTTCCCATGACGTCCACCATCCGGGAAATGCCTATCGTCGTGATCGTGGAGCCGGACAAACAAAACGGGCTCGATAAGACGAGCCTGATCCGGGTTCCCGACGTCACGACCTTCGACAAAGGGCGCCTGAAGAAAAGAGTTGGAATCCTGAAGGCAGGCGCTATAAAGGAAGTCGAGGCCCGCCTGAAACTTCACCTGGGTCTGTGAAACGTCTTCGGACCCCTCCTAAGATGAGGTAAGAGACTGGTAGGTGGCGGAGTCGGAGAGATTGCCCTTAACCCCTTCACGCAATTTTAATTTAGAAATAAAGGAATCATCTGAAGCTTGCGAGTCGAGGATGCCTATCTCCTCAAATATCCTGAGGGCCACGCGAACCGTGGCCGAAACAATCATATCATCCTGCAAGGTTGTGGCCAGTTTTCTTTCATCGCATTCAAACCATGTTCCCTTCGCTGACAACTTTGTTAAAACACGATAGACCTTTCCGAGCGTCTCTCTGGAGGGAGATGAAGAAATATTTCCCCTCGGAGACTCAATAACATCCTTTATTTTTAAAACCAAATCCTTACGGCCGTTCCAATTGTCCTCCTCGATTCGATGGATAAGATCATAGGAGTTAGCCCGAGGAAGGATGTCCGGCAATCTTTCGCCATTGTCGAACCAGATCGCCTTTAAGTTTTTCCCTCTCTGCGAAGCCCTGAAGCGCAGGTGCTGTTTCCTGGCTCCGACCTGGTCGAGAGAGGAAAGGACAGTCTTCCGGCTCAGAAAGAGCGGTTCCGGGTTTCCCTCCCCGAAAGGCGAAAGACGCTGGAGATCTTCCAGAATTTCGAAATTGACTTTTTCGAGGGAGAGTTCCATATCCACCGGCAAGAGAGCTTTTTCTTCCGGAGGTGCGCAGCTCCTCGCCAGGAGTGCTTCTTTTAACCGCCCGATATCTTTTTCGGGGAGGGAGAAACCCCCGGCCCCCGGATGCCCCCCGAAGTGGGTCAGGTGCTCCCGGCAGTCTGAGAGAGCCCGAAAAACGTCGTAGCCGTCGCATCCCCGGGCGGAGCCCCGGGCCTCCCCGTCCTGGATGGACAGCAGAAAGACCGGCTTGCCCCGCTCATCTGAAAGCTTCCCCGCCACGATCCCGATGACCCCCGGATGCCAGGTGGGTGAGGCCATGAAGAGGAGAGACTCTTCGGCCTCCTTAGGCTTTCCGGCGAGATGATCCTGGATCTCCTGCCGAATCTGCCGATCGAGCTTCTGCCGCTGGGTGTTTAGTTCATTCAGCTTCACTGCCATCTCGGCGGCGCGGGACGGGTTTTCTTCCAGGAGGAGCTCAAGGGCCGTCTCGGCGGAGGAAATGCGCCCGGCCGCGTTTATTCTGGGGGCGATGACAAAACCTACATGCCAGGAACCGACAGCTTGTGTCTCGACCCCGGCTTCCTGAAGGAGCGCCTTAAGACCCGGGCGGGTTTTTTCCTGTAAAGCCATGAGGCCCAGGCGGGCGATAATGCGGTTTTCTCCGAGGAGGGGGACGACATCCGCGACCGTCCCGATGGCCGCCAGATCCAGGCTCTCCTCCCACAGGTGTCCGTCCAGCGCCCGGGCCAGGGCCAAAGCCACTCCGGCCCCCGCCAGGTCCCGGAAGGGACAGGCTGAATCGGGGCGGTGAGGATTCACGCAGGCATCGGCTCCGGATTTGTTTCCATCCACCTGGTGGTGATCGGTGACCACCACCTTTATTCCATATGAGTGGGCCAGGGCTATTTCATCGCCATCGCTCGACCCGCAATCTACGGTGACGATCAGGCGGACCCCGTTTTTTTGTGCTTCCTCTATCCCTTCTGCCGAGAGCCCATAGCCTTCATCCAGGCGGTGGGGAATATAACAGAGGACATCCCCGCCCATTTTGCGCAGAAGTGAGGTCAAAAGGGCGGCGGCGGTGACGCCGTCGGCGTCGTAGTCGCCGAATACCAAGATTTTTTCGCGGCTGTCCAGGGACTCGCGGATTAGCCGTACCGCCAGAGCCATGTCCGGCAGAAGCATGGGATCGGAGAGTGATTCTTTTCCCCCGAAGAGAAAATCCCTGGCCTCTGCGGGTTCCGTAATCCCCCGTACCGCCAGCAGGCGGGCCAGGCAGGACGACAGGCCCAGGTTCTCCCGGAGAGAGGCCACGGCCTGTTCATCGACAGGAAGAACCCGCCACTTCACTTGGGGGCGACCTCCCGGAGGGGCTGTTCCGGCTTCAGGTGCTCACAGGTTGTACAGTTTTGGTCGCAGTCCGCATGGTGGTCGCAGGGTTCAATATGGATGAAGATATGGGAGGCAGGAAAGCGCCCCAGGATATCCTGCTCCAGGTGATCGCATAGATTGTGGGCCTCCTGGGTAGTCGTATTTTTGGACATCACCAGGTGCAGTGCGATATGTCGCTCGGCGCCGGCCCGGCGGGTCCCCAGGTTGTGGTACTCGACGAAATTGGCTCGGTGCCCGTCAATGATATCGCAAATCATCTTCTCCTCCTCAGGAGGGAGCGTCTTATCCACTAGCCCCTGGATGGATCGCCAGCTTATTTCAACAGACACCCAGCAGAGATAGAGTCCCATGAGGATTCCCATTATGGGATCCAGCATTCTGTATCCCGTGAGTTTGACCACAATCAGTCCCGCCAGGATGCCGAAGCAGGTGAGTACGTCCGAGCGCAGGTGCCAGGCGTCCCCATCCAGGGCGGGCGATTCCAGCTCCTTCGCTTTCCTGAAAAGGTAGGCGGAGACGAACCAGTTGACGATTCCTGAGAAGAGCATGACGGCCAGGCCCCACCCGAGGGATTCCATCCGGAGCCCGCCAAAGCGAAGACTCCTGGCCGCTTCGTAAATGATCCCGAGTGCCGCTATCATGATGAGGGCGGCCTCGAAGAAGGCTGAAACATTTTCGTACTTACCGTGTCCGAAGGGATGATCTTTATCCGCGGGCTTGGAGGCTTTCTTTATGGCGAAGAAGGCGATGATTGCGGCCACCAGATCGAGCCCCGAGTGAACCGCCTCGGAAATGATGGCGATCGAGCCTATAAGGAGGCCTACCACCACCTTGACGGCGATGAGGGCGCTGTTGGATAATATTGAAATCAGGGCCGGTTTAGTTCTTTGTTCGCTCATGTCATGCGCTTCTCTGGATAGTTTTCCGGGCTTCATTCAACCTCCGGATGGTTTCTTCCTTTCCCATGATGGCCATGACTTCAAAGATGCCGGGGCTGACGGAGCGTCCCGTGATGGCCACCCGGGAGGGATGGATGAGCTTACCCGCCGAGATTCCCATCTCCCCGGCCAGGCTGCGAAGCGACTCCTCGATCGGAGCCTCCCCGAATGGCTCAACATTGCTCAACTTCTCGGCCAGGCGCGAGAGAGCTTCCGGGACCGAATCCTTCTCAAGGTATTTGGCGCGGGATTCCGGTTCGTACTCGATGCTCTCCCGGAAGGCCCAGTCCGCATCTTTTGGAAACTGCGCCAGGGTCCGGAGCCGTTCGCTGTAAATTCCGGATAGTTTTTCAAGGCGGACCAGATCCGCCGGGGAAGGCGTTTCGGGAATAAGATTCTCCCTTTGGAAAAACGGAAGGGACAGCCTGGCCAGGTCCGCCGGTGTGAGATTTTTAATATACTGCGAGTTGATCCAGTCCAGCTTCTGCTCGTTGAAGATGGCGGGGTGGGAGCTGACGTCCGGAAGGTTGAATTCCCGGACGATCTCAGCCAGGCTCACGATCTCCCGATCGGCCGAGGGCGCCCAGCCGAGGAGGGCCAGAAAATTGACGAGGGCCTCCGGGAGGAAGCCCCTCTCGCGGAAGTCCGCCAGGTGGGTCGCCCCCTCCCGCTTGGAGAGCTTGGTGCGATCATCATTTAGAATGATGGTCATGTGTGCAAAACGGGGCTTCTCAAAGCCCAGGGCCTCATAGACCATGATTTGACGGGGCGTGTTCGAGAGATGTTCCTCCCCCCGCAGGATGTGGGTGATCTTCATCAGGGAATCGTCCACCGTGGCCGCAAAATTATAGACGGGAATTCCGTCCGACTTCATGATGATGAAATCTTCGATGAGGGCATTGTCGAATTCGACCTGGCCCCTGATGACGTCGTCAATAATCGTCCGGCCCGGAACAACCCGGAAGCGGAGAGCGGGCCGGCGGCCTTCTGCTTCCCGGCGCGCCCGTTCGGCGGCGGAAAGTTCCCGGCAGCGTCCGTCGTAACCTGACGGGAGACCGGCTTTCTGCGCTTCTTCCCGCCCGGCGGACAGTTCCTCCGGCGTACAATAGCAGGGGTAGGCCCGGCCGGCCGCAATGAGTTTATCGGCATATTCCCGGTAGATATCCAGGCGCTCCATCTGGCGGTAGGGGCCCAGAGCCCCCTCCACTTCCGGCCCCTCGTCCCAGTTGAGGCCGA
Organism: bacterium; assembly: GCA_043798715.1. Classification (GTDB taxonomy): domain Bacteria; phylum Vulcanimicrobiota; class JAZDOK01; order JAZDOK01; family JAZDOK01; genus JAZDOK01. The sequence goes on along the minus strand of JAZDOK010000006.1, from coordinate 40,869 downwards.
TCCAGCGAAGATCGCTCAGGATACTTTTAAGATAATCTTCGGATGAGCGCTGGCGATCGGTATCCTCGATGCGAAGCACGAAGACGCCTCCGTGATGCCTGGCGAAAAGCCAGTTGAAAAGGGCCGTCCTGGCCGATCCTATATGAAGATGCCCCGTGGGACTCGGGGCAAAGCGAACTCTCACCTCTCCCATGGTTCCTCCTTAAGTCCAAGAAAAATTGGGTCGTCCCCATACCGACACATTTTATCATACTCGGCTCGTTAAAGCCAGTAGCGGTGATTTATGCCGGCACCGGAACCTTTGAGAGAAACTCCTCAAGGACGTCCTCGCAGGAATTTCCCCTGAGGCCGTCGCCCCTGCCGATCATCCGGTGCGCCAGCACCGGCGCGGCGATATTCTTGACGTCGTCAGGAATGACGTAATCCCGCCCCTCGATGGCTGCCATGGCCTGAGAGCTGCGGAAGAGCCCGAGAGACCCACGGGGACTGGCCCCCAGGAAGAGGGAGCTGTTTTCCCTGGTGGAGCGCACCAGGTTCACGATATATTCCCGGATGGAGTCGTCCAGATGCACCTCCCGCACCCTGTGCTGAAGATCGAGGAGTTCCTCGTGCGTGATCACCTGCTCCAGCTCTTCGATCGGATGTCTTAAGCGCTGGCTCAACAGCATTTCGTTTTCTGAGACGAAGTCGGGATAGCCCAGGCGGACCCGGAGAAGAAAGCGATCCAATTGCCCCTCAGGGAGAGGGAAAGTCCCCTCGTACTCGATGGGGTTCTGGGTGGCGATGACCATGAAGGGCCTGGGCAGGGGGCGGGTTATGCCGTCCACAGTGACCTGGCGTTCCTCCATGCACTCCAGGAGCGCCGATTGGGTCCGGGGGGAGGCCCGGTTGATTTCGTCCGCCAGAAGGATCTGGTGGTGCACCGGTCCCGGCCTGAACTCAAAATCCCCGCTCTTCTGGCTGTAGATGGAAACCCCGACGATATCGGAGGGCAAAAGATCCGGAGTAAACTGGATTCTGGAAAAGGAGCAGCCGAGGGAACGGGCCACCGCTTTGGCCAGCATGGTCTTTCCCACTCCGGGAACATCCTCAAGCAGCATGTGTCCCTCGCAGAGCAGCGCCACTAGAACCTGCCGCACCCCGTCATGCTTGCCGATAATAACTTTTTCGATGTTGGCCATCAGGCGGCGGGAAACTTCGCCAATTAAAATCACGTCCGAAACCTCTATTCTGGATTCTGACTTTTGGATTCTGGATTCTGCATCTGGTATTCCTCTACCCAGGCATGACTCCCGGGGATTCCGTGCAGGTCCACATTGATAAGCTTTCCCTCATAGGCCAGGTAGGGCACCGGGGAGTTAATCGGGGTATGGCCGACCACGGCCCCGGAAACCCCCATCATCGCCAGGAGCCGCTCTATCTCCGCCTTTGACGGCAGACGGCTTTTGGTCCCGGTAAAAACGTCAAATCCCCAGACCCGCCTCCCCCAGACGAGAGCTTCCCTGGCCTTCTCTAAATCGTGGGAGGCGAGCGCCTGAAGTTCTTCAAGGGGGCGCCAGAATTTCTTCTCATCCGGAATCGAATGGGCGTAAAGGCGGCCGTTGAGCACTACCCCGATTCGAAGCTTCTCTCTTAAAAAATCACCGAGTGGACCTTCCATGGTTTCCTGGAAGGCCGAAAGACCCCCGAAGCTGTTAATGGTCATATTCCCTCCCTGGGAATACCAGTTTAGAAACTTCATTATTTTCTCTGCGAGGGCGCCGCTTCGGCCGATATAATCTCTTAGAAAAGCCGGAGTGCGGTAGTTACTCATGAGCAGCTCCAGGTCTTTCTTCTCAAGGAGCGGAAAGAGGGAGAGGCTTTCCAGCATCATGAGGTCGTGGTTGCCCATCAGAGGGTAGAAAGCGCTGTTAAACAGAGGGTCCAGCTTCTTAAGCCGCTCGATCTCGTGCCATAATCGGCGGATAAAAAAGACCAGGTGGCGGATGCCCGCCTGCCAGGAAGCCGGACTGCCCTCAAGGGGCTCCCCGCGCCAGTCCACGTAGTCGCCCACCAGTACCAGGTCGACGTTTCGTACTTCCGGATTCCAGGCCCGGGTCGAGGGGATAAAAAGATTCTGCTCCTCCATAAGGCGCATCAGCCGCCAGAAGTCGCCGTGAAGATCCCCGACCGCGATGATTTTCCTGGATTGCCCCTCTCCGTTCTCCGTCATCTCGTTACGGCAGCCAGCTCAGCTCCCCGCTCCAGTGCCTTTCTGTTAAGTGGGATCAATTTTTCCTTACCCTTGAACACCTTCCCCAGGGCCAGGAAGAGAGAGTCGAAGGAAACGGGCTTGCGTTGGGCCAAGTAGGCTCCCAGAACCACCATGTTGGCCATCTTCTGGTTTCCAAGTTCGGTGGCGATCTCGGTGGCCGGGACCATTATTGCGGTCACGTCCCGGCGCTTTACGGTCCTGTTGACCATGGAGCTGTTGACCACTATCAGACCTCCCGGAAGAAGGTTGGGTTCGAACTTGTCCATTGAGGGGAGATTCATAATGATCATGGAATTAGGATGCACGACCACCGGTGAGCCGATCTCTTCATCTGAGAGAACCACCGTGCAGTAGGCAAACCCTCCCCGGGTCTCAGGCCCATAAACGGGAATCCAGAGGACATGCTTTCCTTCCTCCATTCCGGCGTAAGCCAGCAGCTGGCCTATAAGCAAAATCCCCTGTCCACCGAAGCCGGCGATAAAAACATCTTCGTGCAAGTTCACACCTCCTTCATCCTGTTACTTTATATTCACCCAGCGGGTAATAGGGCAGCATCTTTTCCTCTACCCATTTGAGGGATTCCAACGGATTCAAGCCCCAGTTGGAGGGGCACGTTGAGAGGATTTCAACCAGGCTGAAACCCTTGTCGTCAATCTGGGCCTGGAAGGCCTTTTTGATGGCGGCCCGGGCCTTGATCACGTTTTTCGGGTCGTGAACGGAGACTCTGGCAATGTAAGCCGCCCCTTCGAGTTGCGACAGCATCTCCGAAACTTTGATCGGGTAGCCATGCAGTCGCGCGTCTCTTCCAAAGGGAGTCGTTTCGCTGACCTGCCCGATGAGCGTGGTCGGCGCCATCTGTCCGCCGGTCATGCCGTAGATGCCGTTATTGACGAAGAAGACGGTAATTCGCTCTCCCCGGCTGGCCGCATGAATTATTTCGGCGGTGCCGATGGCCGCCAGGTCTCCGTCACCCTGATAGGTAAAAAGGATTCTGTCCGGATGGACCCGCTTGATTCCGGTGGCGACCGCCGGGGCCCGCCCGTGGGCGGCGCTGATGAAATCCACGTTAAATGCTTCATAGGCGAAAACAGCGCATCCAACCGGGGAGATCCCGATGGTCTTCTGCCGGATGCCCAGCTCGTCAATGACTTCAGCGACCAGGCGGTGGATAATTCCATGGGTGCATCCCCCGCAGTAAATAAAATGTGTGTCTAGAAGGGACTTGGGGCGGCTAAAAACTTTTTGCATGAGTCACCTCCTGTCGAATTGTCTCGTAGGCTTTCTCTATTTCTCCCAGGAGCTCTTCAATTGAGGGAACCATGCCGCCCATGCGGCCGTAAAAGTGAACTGGAATGCGTCCGTTGACGGTCAGGCGAACGTCTTCGACCATCTGCCCGGCGCTTAATTCCATAACCAGGATGGCCTTGGCCTTGCCAAGATCCACGAATTCATTCTCCGGGAAAGGCCATAGTGTTATTGGGCGGATAAGGCCCACCGGGATTCCCTTTTTGCGGGCCCGCTTGATGGAGGACTTCACGATCCTGGAGACCGAGCCATAGGCCACGACAAGGATTTCGGCATCCTCAGTCATCCAGCGCTCGGCCCGCTGCTCTTTCTTGCGGATCGCCGCGTACTTGGCCTGCAGATTCCTGTTATGCTTCTCGAGGACTTCAGGCTGGATATAGATCGAGGTTACAATGTTATGATCGTCCATCTCGCTCCTGGTGATGAGTTCGGTGCGATGATAGTCAATGGGCTCGGAGGCCACTACAACCCGCTTTCGGTGTCCGGAGCCGGAAAGGGCCCAGGGCTTGGCGGGAATGGTGGGGTGGTAATCGCCGAAGTCAACAGGCTCCATCATCTGCCCCAGGAGCCCATCGGACAATATCATTGCCGGATTGCGATACTTGTCGGCAAGGTCGAAGGCCAGACGCACCAGATCAACCGTCTCCTGGACGGAGGCCGGAGCCAGCACGATGAGGTGATAATCCCCATGTCCTCCGCCCTTTGTCGCCTGAAAATAATCCGACTGGGAGGGCTGTACCCCCCCCAGCCCGGGGCCGCCGCGCATCACGTTAATGATGACCGCCGGAAGTTCGGCGCCGGCAATATAAGAAATTCCCTCCTGCTTAAGACTGATTCCCGGGCTTGAGGAGCCGGTCAGGACCCGGGCGCCGGCGGCGGCGGCGCCGTAGACCATGTTGATGGCGGAGATTTCGCTCTCAGCCTGAAGAAAAACTCCGCCTATCTGTGGCAGTTTGCGGGCCAGGTAGGCGGGAAGCTCGCTCTGGGGCGTTATGGGATATCCGAAAAAGTGCTTGCAGCCGGCGGAAATAGCCGCCTCGCCGATCGCTTCGTTGCCTTTCATCAAAACTTTAGCCACGGCTTGCTCCTTTCTCTTCGCGGTAGACCTCGATGGCAATATCCGGGCACATCCTGGCGCAGGTCATGCATCCGGTGCACTTGGTTTCATCAACGAGTTCCGCCGGGAAAAATCCCTTGGGATTGAGGCGTCCGGAAATTCTCAAAATTTTCTGCGGGCAGAAGTGCACGCAGAGGCCGCAACCCTTGCAGCGGGTCTCATCAAACTTGACGGTGGGCATTGTTCACCTCCTGGTACATTTCGTAAAACCACTCCGGGCCGATTCGCACATCCAGAGGAAGAATGGGCTCAGGGAAAATGCCATCCGCTTCCAGCGCCAGATGCTTTAACATAGAGTGAAAGACGATGGGAAGGCCCAGTTTTTCGGAGACCTTCCGCACGAGCGCCTCCCCCTCTTTTACGCCGATGAAACTGCTCTCCCACATGAGATGCGTATTGTTCACGAGCCCGGTAATCCGGGTTCTGCAGGCGGCGGCAATCTCGCGGACCGTTTCCGCTATCTCATCAACGCTCCGGCTGCCCATGCGGCTTTGGTTGATGACAAAAAGAACTTCCGCCCCGCGGGCGGCGAAATATTCCCGGAAGCGGCCGAGGATCCTGGCGCCATCAGTGTCTCCTCCGGCATCAACCACCAGGGGATCTTCCATCCGAAAAAGCGACTCCATCTTCGGTGAAAGACCGGGGAAATCAACTCCTGTAATTGCCTCAGGCGTTGAAACAACATGGACGTTTACGGCCTTCATCTGCGCGATGAGATCCCTGGATCGAAAATACGGTTTGCGGACATCGAGATCGGCCAGGTGGACAACCCTCGCCTCTTCCCTGGCCCAGCAGGTCGCATAATTAAGTGCGACTTCCGTCTTACCGCTTCCCATGGCCCCGATAAAGACCACCAACGGTTTCCCAAGTAGAAATTTCTCCATCGCCGATGTTTTCCCTCTAGGTCTCTATCGTCTTCACCATGACGACCCACTCGCCTTTTAGATCTCTTGTGGAGCCCTTTTCCACGAATCCGGCCCGTTCATAGACGCGGACGGCGGGGAGATTGTCCCGCCGCACCTCCAGACGCAGCTCCCGAACCTTAATTTTGCGCAGGTATTCGATTCCGGCCTCTATCAACTTTCCGGCGACCCCCCGCCCCCGGGCCTCCGCCGCCACCGCGATATTGAGCACCTGGGCGTCTCCGGCGCTCCGGTACTTCTGCGAGGATCCTACGAAACTCGCTTTGTTTTTAAGCATTTTCCAGAGGGCGCCCAGAGTGATTCCGTAGCTCCCAGATAAGAACCCCCAGGTCCAGCGGAAGATCCAGCCCCGAAGCACTGCGGCGACCTGGAGCCGGCTTATGCTCCTGGAGACGAAGTTGTAGCCGAGGATGGCCCCGTCCTCCTCGGCCACGAAGAACCCGGCCGGTTCGGCCTCGAGGCAAAAGAAAAAAACGTCCCGCATGGAGTTGCCGGTAAACGGCTCCCCGAAGGTGGGGAGGAGTTCATCCCGAAATCCCGCGAGAAAAATCTTCACCATGGCTGGAACGTCTGTTTTAGCTGTCTGGCGTATCACCATAAAAATAAAAGAGAGTACCCAGGAACGCTAAAGGCCAAGATCCCTTCAGCCGTCAACCCAAATACTCTCCCTTTCAAATGAATCTCAGTGGGAGTGGGATACCGCCTCCTTAAGCGCTTTGCCGGCATGGAAGGCCGGAACCTTGCGGGCTTTGATGTGAATCTGCTCACCCGTCCTGGGATTGCGTCCCTCGCGGGCCTTGCGGTGGCGGATTTCAAATCTTCCGAAAGGAATGAGCTGGACCTTCTCCCCCTTGGCCAGGGTATGCTTAACGATGTCCAGAACGGCCTCGATCGCGGCCGTAGCCTGTTTCTTTTTCAAGCCGGTCTTTTCAGCAACTTTCTCTGCGAGCTGTGACTTGGTCATGTATTCACCTCCTTCCGCGTGGATTCATAATCCTTGTTATGGCGTCTATTCATCGCTAAATCGTAAAATTCCTCCTTGCCTGCAAATAATCTCGTTTTTCCCGGGCATCTCGTGGAATAACATGTCAAATTATGTCGGAAGACGGTCTCAGTGGCAGGTGGAGCAGCTCCGGGTGGAGCAGGAGGCACAGCCTCCGCCGCCCGAAGGAGCGTTGAAGGAGGAGCCGAGAGAGGGGCCTCCGGCGCCGGAGGGCGAAAAGCCGAAGGAAGAGAAGCATTTTTTAAGATCGTGGCCGCCGCAGGAGGGGCAGGAGAGATCCTCCGGGCGGGTCGAAGAAGAACAGAGTTCCTCGAATTTTTTATCGCACGCAGCGCATTTGAATTCATAGATGGGCATTCCTTTTTTCAACCTCCAGTGATATTATAGCATATACGAATAGTTTAAGGCTACGGGAAATAATTGGGCCTTACTCCTTTATACTATACGTCCACATCTCTGCGTCCTCTGCGTCTCTCGGGTTTGTTTTCAGGAAAGAAGCGATTTGACGGCCTCAACGATGGCCAGCGCGTCAATCTCCTCGTAGCGGAGGAGTTCCTCCTTCGTCCCGGAGTGGGGAATCCTGCTCACCGCCAGGTGCCTGACGGCGACTTCCTGCGGAGTCTCGATGGCGGAAAGGACAGCCTCCCCTATGCCTCCGCAGGGCGAGTGGTCTTCGATAATCACGATTTTTTTAAGGAGGCGGGTGAATTTATTGATCGTCTCTTGGTCAATGGGTTTGACCGAGTAGAGGTCTATCACGGCCGTCGGGATGCCTTCTTTTCCCAGGATGTCATGGGCTTTCAGGGCTTCGTGGAGGGTGATCCCGGCGGAAAATATTGCGGCGACATCCTTTTCTGATGAGCGAAGGACCATGGAGCCGCCGATATGGAATTCGTCTTCAGGAGAGTAGAGGACCGGCGTCTTGTCCCGCGTGGTGCGAATGTAGGCCAGAGCCTGATTTTGGGCCATGAGGCCGACCAGCTTCATGGCGGAGATGCCGTCGGCGGGGTAGAGGACTGCGCTCTTAAGGAGTGAGCGGACCATGGCCAGATCCTCAAGGCCCATCTGGGAGGAGCCGTCCTGGCCGATAGAGACCCCGGCGTGAGAGGCGGCCAGGTTGAGGCGGCCTTCGGAATACTGGGTCATCCGGATCTGATCGAAAGCGCGGGTAAGGAAGGCGGCAAAGGTCGAAACGAAGGGGATGAAGCCGAGTTTTGAGAAGCCGAGGGCGCAGGAGACCATGTTCTGCTCGGCGATATACATTTCAAAAAAACGTTCCGGGAAGTTCTTTTTGAATTTCTCGGCGTAAGTCGAGTTGGAGGTTTCGGCGTCGAGGACTACGAGTTCGGGTATCTGGCTGCCCAGGGCTGAGAGGGCGTCTCCATAGGCCTCCCGGGTCGAGACGGGCTCTGATGGGAAGGAAAATTCGAGGGCTGCAGGCACCCTGGTTTCCCCGGGGATAGTTTGTTCTCCGCTTTTTCCCGGGACGGAGATGGCGCAGCTTGCGGTCATGTCCACGTCTCCCAGTTCTCCCAGGGCTTCATCCAGGCGTTCCTTCGGAATGGGTTTCCCATGCCAGCCGTCCAGATTCTCCATGAAGGAAATTCCCTTCCCCTTGACCGTTCGGGCGATGATCATAAGCGGTTTTCCGGAAGCGTCTCTTTTCTTCACGGCTTCATCAAAGGCCCGGTGGACTTTGTTCAAATCGTGTCCGTCGTCCAATGTTATAGTCTCCCAGCCAAAGGCGGAAAGGCGTTGTTCGTAAGCCGTAATATCCCACCCCGGCATCGTCTCCCCCCGCTGTCCCAGGCGGTTTACGTCCAGGATTCCGACCAGATGGTTCAGTTTATAATGGGCGGCCAACTGTATGGCCTCCCAGATCTGCCCCTCGCTCATCTCTGAATCTCCCAGGAGGACGAAGATGTTCGGGTTCCTTGAAAACGGGCCCGACATACGGTCTCTTAAGCGGAGGGCCAGGGCCATGCCGACTCCCACCGAAAGGCCCTGCCCCAGGCTTCCGGTGGAGACATCGCAGTAGGGGAAATCGGGAGTGGGGTGCCCCTCAATGCGGGAACCAAACTTCCGGAGCGAGAGCAGTTCCTCAACCGAGATGACTCCCGCGGCATGAAAAAGTGAGTAATAAAGGGGAGAGGCGTGCCCCTTGGAAAAGATCACCCGGTCGTTCAGGAAAAATTTTGGGTCACTCAAGTCGTATTTAAGATGACCGTCGAAAAAGAGGGTGGCCATGAGTTCGACCGCCGACAGGGATGAGGAAGGGTGGCCCGAGCCGGCCGTGGTGGTGGCCATAATGATGTCTCTTCGTATTTTCCGGCAGATTTTTTCAAGCAGCGGATTTGGCGGGGAAGAATTATTGCCCGGCCTGGATTTAAGCGTGTCGGTTTCCCCCAGGGCCGGTATGCGCACCTGCCAGTTAAGCTCTGTTTTGATGGACTCGGCCAGGGCCATGCTGGCCGGGGGCTCGCCGTGGACGATGAAAACCTCACCCGGCTCCCGCTTAAATTTCTTGAGCCAGACCATGAGTTCGTTGCGGTCGGCGTGGGCCGAAAAGGCGTCTACCAAAAGTATCTTCGCCCGAACGGGGATCAATTCCCCGAAAATTTTAATCTCGGTTGCTCCCTCGGTCAGGAGGCGCCCCCTGGTGCCCTCCGCCTGGTAACCGACAAAAAGGACCGTCGTGTTCGGGTCCGGCAGCCTTCTGAGCAAGTGGTGGAGCACCCGGCCCCCGGTGGCCATCCCGTCAGCCGAGAGAATGATGGCCGGGCCTCTGGTGTTGTTTAATGCCTTCGATTCATCCGGTGTTTTGCAGATGTGAAGATTCCTGGTGCGGAGAGGGGACCGGCCGCCACCATTAATCTGGCGGGAGACCAGGTTATGTATGTCGGTGTGCTGCATGAATATTTCGGTGGCGTCAATGGCCATGGGGCTGTCCATATAGACCGGCAGAACCGGAATCTTTCCCTTGTCTTCAAGCTCCCTGATAATATAGAGAATCTCCTGCGATCTTCCCACGGCAAACGAAGGAATGAGCAGGCACCCGTTTTTTTCCACAACTTCAAGAACGACGTCCCGCAGGGCGTCCTCAGGAGTGATCGGCACATGCTCACGGTCGCCGTAGGTGGATTCGAGGACCAGGTAATCGGCACTGCGGACGCCTGACGGTTCGTTCAGGATCGGCTGGGGTCTTCCCAAATCCCCGGAAAAAACCAGGTTGAAGGCCGATTCGGAGTTTTTGAGACGCATGTCCACAATGGCGGAGCCCAATATGTGGCCGGCGTCAAGAAAGGTAAAGGAAATTTCCGGGGAGATGAATTTTTCTTTAAAGTATCCCACTTCCTGAAAGTGGGGAAAGACCTTCTGGGCGTCATCCACGGTGAAGAGGGCCAGGGCCGGCTCGTGCTTGGAAAAGCCTTTCTTGTTGGCGTACCTGGCCTGCTCTTCCTGGAGGTGGCCGGAATCCAGGAGGATGATCTTCGCCAGGTCAATCGTGGCGGGAGTGGCCAGAATCTTGCCCTTGAATCCGGCCTTGACGAGACGGGGGAGGGAGCCGCAGTGATCCAGGTGGGCGTGGGTCAGGACCACGGCGTCTAAGCTGGAAGCTTTAAAAGGAAAGGCTTTCCAGTTCAACTCCCGCAGTTTTTTGAGCCCCTGGTACATGCCGCAGTCAACCAGAACTTTTACGCCATCGGTGGAGATCAGGTATTTGGAACCGGTGACGGTTCCGGCGGCTCCTAGAAATTGGATTGAAAACATCAGTTGCCTCGACTTTCTACTCAGATATCAAGATGGTCCCTTTTTGATTTTACAAGAGTGATTACCGTTGCGCTCGAGAGGCGCAGAACATCGCCGGCTGAAAGGCGCCGCTCCCGCTTTGGAGGAAGGGAGACGCCGTTTACGAAAGTTGGGTTGGTCGCGCTCAGATGCGTAATGAAGCACGAATCGCCTTCGGTCCTGATGCGGCAGTGGACTCTGGAGACTTCCGTGTCGGCCAGCCGGACTGAACATTCGGGGGAGCGGCCTATGAGAGCGGTCTGGCAGAGCGGGTAATTTCTGCCCTTCTCCCAGCGCACTCCCTCTGTGACCTCGAGGGAATAGAGGCATTCCTTCAAGGCGGCGGAGCGATCGAAAAAGAACAGGCTGACGTCTCCCATGGTCAGGCGGTCGCCTGAGGCCAGGGGAACCTCTTCTCCAACCTGAAGAGGCGAACCGTTGAGTTCGTTCGGGGGCTTCAGGCTCCGGCTGATGAGGTGAAATTTTCCGCCGGAGAACTTGAGCAGGGCCTGTTCGAATGCGACGTCAGGGCTTTTAAGTTCTATTTCAGACTCTCCCCCCCTGCCGATAGCGATGATTCGGCCCTCGGTCAGCGCGCTCCTCAGGAACGCGATACGCTCTTTCCGATCGGGTTTTTCCACGATCTCAATCTCAAAGTCCGGCTGGACCTTCCAGGCGGAGGTATGCTCCTGAGATAGGTTTTCAAGAGGCGCACCCTTGGCGTTGGACTTAATATCGGCGGCAGGGGTGGATTTACGGACCGGCGCCGGAATAACTTTTCGGGGGAGTGAATGTTTTGCCCGCACTTCTTCGGAAGGCGGTTCCTTTTCCCGGGGGGTAATTCTTTCCGGCACGGGGGGAGTGGGCGGCGGCGGCGGCAATGGTGGTGGTGTCGGGGCGGGCGGGCGCTCCCGCTTCGGCTTTTCAGGGGTCTGGCCCTTGAACGTCTCCAGGAGCCGCTCATCCTGCATCACCATGAGGATGGTATTTCCCATGATGAGAAGATCCTGCGGCAGGACAAATTCGCGGTTTTTGACTTTGATGAGACGGGGTTGAACGCCGCCCTCGTCCATCCTGGAAATTCTGGGATTCCGCCTGCCCTGGCACGAGGAGAGAGAATAGAGTTTCTCCGCGTCATTCCAGATTAGCAGCGCCTCGTTTTCTTCAAGGGTTTCATCGTCAAGCTGGATGCCGGCATCCCTGTAAGTTGTGGTCGCGGTCCGAATGCGCCCGATGAATATGCGCTGCCGGGAGGGGGTGAAAGTCTCGCCCTTGTTTTTGCCTTCCACCACCAGCAGCTTGATACCGGAATAGATCATATCGGATGAGTCCGCTTCATGGCTTTCGTCCTCGAATATGAAACAGACGTCCCCCATCGAGACGGCATCTCCCGGTTCCAGGAGGTATTCCTCAATAATTTTGCCGTTGACGCGGGTTGGATTGGTGTGAGAGCGGTGCCTCAGGCTGTAGGTTTTCCGGAAATCATTCCAATGAAAAATTCCGTGTTCACGGGAAACGGTGGCGTCTTCAAGCAGTATACGTCCCGGTTTTTCCTCGCCGGCCGAAAGCTTCCGCCCGATGGTGATATCGTCCTCTTTGAGAGCAAAGACTTTTCCCCGGTCGACACCTTCGGTAATTGTGATATGAAAAGCTGGACGTTTCATTTTCCCAAATATATTCGACCACGGCGGCTTTCTTACCTCCAGACCCCGGGTGCCGGAGAGGAGGATTCCGATGGATGAGGGGGAATATGGCTTGAGGAGAATTATAATAGGATCAGGCGGGGGGGATGAAGGATGCTGCGCGTGCTGGACGCGGGGGAATCGCACGGTTGTGCTCTGGTTGGGATTATAGAGGGCCTTCCCGCCGGCCTCCTCCTCAGTGAAGAACAAATCAACGCGGAACTGTCCAGGCGACAGGCTGGCTACGGCCGCGGGGAGCGCATGAGGATCGAGAGCGATCGCGTCAAGATCCTGAGCGGCCTTTCAGGAGAGGAAACCACCGGAGCGCCGCTTTCGCTTCTAATCGAAAATGTCGATGTCCACGATGAATCCGCCAAGCCTCCCGAGCGGGTTCCCCGGCCCGGCCACGCGGATCTGGCGGGCGCTCTAAAGTACGGCCTGGAAGATCTGCGGGACGTCCGGGAACGGGCCAGCGCCAGGCAGACGGCTATGAGAGTGGCGGTGGGTTCGGTGGCCCGGCAGCTTTTGGGTGTTTTCGACATCCGCCTCACCAGCCTGGTCACTCAGGTAGGCTCGATTCTCACCAATGGACCGGATTCTCTTTCGGAAGAACTCCTGCAGCGGATCGAAGCGTCCACGCTTCGGTGTCCCGACATCCTGGCTGAAGAGGAGATGAAGCGCCTCATCGATCAGGCCAGGGCTGACGGCGATACTCTGGGGGGAGCATTCCTGCTCTTCGCGGAAAATGTCCCGCCGGGCCTTGGAAGCTATGTTTCCTGGGATAGAAGGCTGGACGGGAAAATCGCCTCCGCCGTCATGAGCATCCCGGGAGTCAAGGCGGTTGAGATAGGGGATGCAGTTCTGGCGGCGGGCCGGATGGGTTCTCAGGCCCACGACGAAATTATCTGGGAAAACGGTTTCCAGCGATCCTCCAACCGGGCCGGGGGTCTTGAAGGCGGGGTCACCAACGGAGATCGCATTGTGGTAAAGGCATATATGAAGCCGATCCCCACCCTTGAAAGATCGGCGGACTCCGTGGACATGGCGACGAAGGAGAAAAAACGCCCCCCGCTTCTTCGGGCCGACACCTGCGCCGTCTCCTCCGCCGGAATCATCGGGGAAGCGGCCCTGGCCTGGACTTTAGCCGAGGCTTTTCTGGAGAAATTCGGTGGGGACAGCATGGCTGAGGTGAAGTGCGCTCATGGGAACTATCTGAGCCGGATTCATTCATAACTTCCAACCGGGAGCCTGTCCAGTGAAAAACAACATCTACCTAGTCGGTTTCATGGGAAGCGGGAAGAGCACGGTCGGCCGCGAGCTGGCCCGCTTTCTGGGCCGGCAGTTCGTGGATATGGATAACCTCATCGAGAAAAAGCTCGGCTTGACGGTCAACGAAATTTTTGCGACCCAGGGGGAGGAATTTTTCCGGGCCGAGGAAAAAAGGATCGCCCTTACCCTGGCCGGGACAACGAACAAGGTGGTGGCGACCGGAGGGGGGACTCTTCTTGACCTGGAGGTGGCGGAGGCTCTTAAAAAATCGGGCCTGGTCATCTGTCTTTTCGCCGGCAAGGACAACCTGCTGGAGCGCCTGAAGAGGACCGATAAAAGACCTGCTCTCTCCGGGGGGGATATTGATGAAAAAGTGAATAATCTCCTGAAGCGGAGGGCCGAGATTTACGAAAAATTCAATATCCGCGTGGATACGACCAACCTGACGCCCCAGGAGGCCGCCCGGAAGATCATATCTCTGCTCCTGGCTCGCCAGACGATCCTGGATCGCCTCCAGAGTCAGTATATCGTGATCAGCTGATCGGGAACACAAATGGTTGGATTTTGCCAGGTGCGGCTGAATTCGAAATTATAAACAACAAGGCTTACAAATTTTCCTGAAAAGTGCCTGTTTCTTAAACAAGAAAATGGATAATAACAGGAAATCGCCGAACAGTGAAAGTCGTTCATCATGAAAAACCTTGAGTCAGTGCCAAAATGAGCGTAACAACAGGACTTCATACGGCGCTGCCCATGATCTTTTCGGGCTTTTCAAAAAGACAATTAAGGACCCTGCGTTCGCTGGATTCCCCACGGAAGATCCAGGAGTTCGTGGAAAAGCTCGCCTACAACATTGAAGAGGAGGGAGAGACGGCCCACTCTCCCCGGAAAGTGTTGGAATACGGGAAGGCACACTGCCTTGAGGCGGCTGTCTTTGCCGCCTGTGCCTTCCGGTTTCACGGCCGCCCGCCGCTCCTCATGGACCTGCGGGCAGTGAGGGATGAGGACCACGTCCTCTGCCTGTTCCGGCAGGACGGCAGGTGGGGGAGCGTGGCCAAGTCTAAGTTCACGGGCCTGCGCTCCCGGGACCCGGTCTATAGAACGCTCCGGGAGCTCGCCCTCAGTTACTTCGAGGATTTCTACAACCTGGCCGGAGAAAAAACCCTGCGCGAGTACTCCCAGCCCCTGGACTTGAGTCGCCTGGATGATCCGGAGTGGATGACGTGCGAAAACGGCGTGTGGTCCATCCCTGAAACCCTGGACAGGATGCGTCATTACAGGTTGCTCGGGCATATGGGCGAAAAAAACCTGAGAAGGATCAAGGGAGATCCCTTCAGGGCGGGGCTGGTGGGCTACCCCAGGTCGGAGAAAATCCGGCATTTAGTGTAACGGAAGCCTCCCCGGGATGGACTCCGGCCGGCCTGTTCTGAATTTTTATGGAATAAGCAATTGATTTTCTATTCCTGTCGAATGGCAGTCAGCCGTCTGGTCGGCAATCATTTGTTTCCAATGGCCTTGAAAAAAGTATAACAGAATACTCCATCCAGCTCTGTCGTTCGGTATAAGTCCCGAATTCCTTTTTCAAAAACATGCGGCTCAACGATTCCTGCCTTGATAGCCGATTCACGGACACTCTCAATCATAGCCGTGAAAGTCTTCTTCGTGAACCCTTCGACCAGTTCAGGTTTGCTGGAATCAACGTAGACCATTCGGGGAGATACACGAATTGAGCTATATGCTGCGCTGCGCAACAGCGGATAAAGTTCTCTCCCGACCAAGGCGTTTCCGCCAGCCCGCCGTTGCAGTTCAACCTGACACTGAATCGCCTGGTGTGCAGCTTCGCTGTCAGGATGAAAATAGGCGGAGCCATGGTCTCCTTCGATGACCGTGATTGTGCCGCCTTGCCTCAAATGGTTTTTCAGTGTATGCAGCGCCTCGACGGGCCGCGAGAGATGTTCCAGGACGAAACAGACGAAAATGTGGTCGAAGGAGTCAGGCCCAAAGGGCAAATTGAATATATCCGCCTGTTCAAATTGAACATTGGTCAAGCCTGCCGCCGCTACTTTTCGCTTGGCTTCAGTGACAGAGACTTCGGATATATCGACGGAAGTAATCAAGGCATTCGGGCTGTTCCTCGCAAGAGTGGCAGTTTGTGCGCCAACGCCGCAGCCGGCCTCCAGAACACGGCTTCCTGCCGGATAAGATGTGTCGTAATGCAATAACTCGACCAGGGTGGAGGCCTGGTCCTGTAAACGAATGTTTTCCCGAAGATCGTAACCGTGAACGTATGCTTTATTCATGCTTCCTCCATCGTGCCGAACAATTATTGGACGGAATGCATCAAATTCTATTCAAAGGGAAAATTCAAGCCTTTTGGCCGGTACTCCTTTTCCATGGCTTGTTTGGAAAAAGAAGTTGCGGAATAAATTTTATCCATCAGCATTTCGCTAAAAGAGCCGTTCCATCCGGTTTGGCAGAGAGCATGATTCAGGTGAGTCAAATTGGGCTTTGGCCAGGTTGGGTCGGTCAGGCAACAAAAGAGGTCTCATCGCCGACCAGTTCCATAAGTCTCTCGAATCTCATTGCAATAATATGCCATATAAGGCATATTATTGCAACTGAACGCGCCGTTACTCACAAGATGCACCTTGACTTGGTACGTCATAAGTAATACATTTAGAGCGGAGGTGGTCTTATGCCGGCCAAAAACCCGCGGCTTAATGTGGTGCTTGAACCGGAGCTTTTCAATAACTTGAGAAGAATGGCCCTCAAGGAAGGTGTATCCCTGTCTATCAAAGCCCGGGACCTCATCAGGGAATCCATGGAGGTCTCGGAAGACATTTACTGGGCCGAATCGGCCAGAAGAAGGGAATCCACCTTCTCCACGAAAAAGGCTCTATCGCACGAGGATACGTGGAAGTAATATCCTGGCGCCTTCTTTGAAAGTATATGCAAAAACCGTCCAAAGGCTGTAAAGGATAAATAATGTGAACAACATCATGACTCGAACTTTCGTTGAAATCCTGCTTCTGGTCCCCACGGCCCTCAGTGCCGGATTTGTTATATTTATTGCAGGGGTGATACAGGGGGTTATGAATGATTTGGACGAGGCCGCGTTTAAACGTTTCTTGACCTTGTTGCACACACGCGCTTTGAGGTCACCTTATGCCATCGGTGTATCCAGCATTACTTTTGTCGGCATGGTGCCCTATTTTATCTACTACGGTTTCAGTAATATGTGGTTCACGGCGGGGCTTGTCCTATGGGTGATAGCCTCGATTGTCTCAAAGGCCACCGCTCTCCCGATCTATGCGAGAGTCGATGCCATAGAAAGCAGCGATGTGTCTCGGCTGAAGGAGGAGCGCCGGAAACTGCAAATCGCAAATATTTTGCGCGCAACGCTCAGCTTTGCATCCGTCCTTCTCATGGTTATTGGTTTTATTTAGAGGTTTACGCATCTAAAATAGAAAATAGGCGCTGTTGTCCCTATTTTCTGTAGCAGTGGCTTTCCCGTTCGTGGTGAGTAGCTTTCCCGTTCGTGGTTAGTAGCTTTCCCGTTCGTGGTGAGCTGGTCGAACCATGAACGGATGGGTCTTACCCTTCGACTGCTCGACCGTTCGACAAGCTCACGGCTCGCAACTCAGGGCGAACGGGTGGTTTTTTGTCTTTGTGTCTTTGTGGACAGGAATTTACGGCATTGCTGACAAGTCTGCTTGAAAAGTTGGAGGCAACCTGTCAAACGTGCAAGGTCTGACCCCCTGACCCTCTGACCCTATTTTCTGTTCCGAAACCGCACCCCAATTTTTGCAGGACTTAAGGAGAAAAGGAATCACATTAATCAAAACCCCTGATGTTTGGGATTTCCCCGAAAAGGGACACACAGTTAATCCACATAGGGGTAAGGTCACCGGCCCAGGGAGTGCCACGAAAGAAGAGATGAATATAATTTGACATGCCCCCTTATACTAGAAGCATAAGGAGGTGTCGATTATGTCTTGCGTTTTAGTCGAAGCGGTCGGCCAGGAGGTAACAAAAGAAGTACTTGCCGATGATGTTAGGGTGGTCATCGAGTTTTGGGCAACTTTCTGGATTGGCCCCGTTCTGCTTGGAGGGAGGATTTTATGACAGCGATGACGGATTTGTCAGAGGTGTGACAAAAGGTAACGGATGACACCATCAAGTTGAGTAGGAATAAGGAGGATGACATCATGAAAAATAAGATAAATTTCGAAAGTTACTTCCTAAAACAAGGGAAATATACATGAAGCCCATAGATGCATACAGAGACACTATCGACCGTGCTAAGACGTTTCTTCTCTATTATGATGGCCTAGCGAACATTCGCGAACGTCGCATTCGCAAGGATTGGAAATCATCATTTCTTAAGTTTATGCACTGGCCAGCGACAAATAGCATTGAGCGCATTGACGGAAAGGATGCTATTATTATTCTTAAGAACAAAGCATCGCTTACTCCAAATCATTTTTCCTCTGCGTTTCTTGAAGATATGTTAAGAGCAGCTCTTGCTTTTGGGATGAGTGCCCTTGACAGGTATATCCATGAGCGCGTTATTAAAGGTATCATTAAAGCACTCAAATCAGGTTCCCTAACAAAACAACAGGAGGAATTCTCGATACCAGTTAAGACCGCCATTCAAATTTCCGAAGAGGCTCTAAGAGCACATAAGACCGGGAAGAACATACGGACGGCAAACATTGTAAGAAAGAAGGTTCAAGAACTTCTTCATAAAAGGCCATTTCAAAACTGGCGAGAGATTGAATATGCATTCAATCTCCTCGGCGTCACTAATCTCTCTGGAGAATTACAAACTGCTTATAGAATACCTAACATAAAGCTGAAAAAAGACAAGCTTAATCAGATTGCTAATCGAAGAAATTCGATAGTTCATGAAGGAGATCTGGAGAAACATGAACGCGGCGGCGCAGCAAAGATGTTGCCGATAACTAAAAAATACGTAAAAGACTCGCTGGAGTTCTTGGATGAACTTGTTAGTAATCTAGAAAAAGTGGTTGAGGTTGCCCCAAAAAAGTAGACACACAGTTAAGTCACATGGAGGAATTGGAGGAATAGTTATGCCAGATTGTTTTATCAGTTATTCTTCATCGGACGAGAGACTGGCCAGAACTATGGCGGGTTTGTTGGCGGCAAGAGATGTATCAGTTTTTTTGGCTTGTATTTCAATCCAACCAGGGGCCCATTGGTCTGAGGAGACCCTTCGTAACCTCCAAGAGAGTCCATGGGTCGTTTTTTTAGCGAGCCGGGAGGCGGCAGCATCCTCTTATGTGAACCAGGAGCTCGGAGTAGCCTTGGGAATGGGCAAGAAAATCATCCCTATTGTTTGGGATATGCCACCAAGTGAATTGCCGGGATGGATGAATCAGATACAGGCGATCGATCTCCGGGAGCGTGTTTGGCCAGATATTCCCATTGAGATCATTGAGCAAATCTCGATGGCTATTAAGGCGGACAAGTTACCGGGCGAATTAATTGTAGGAGCACTTCTTTTTGGACTTATATGGCTTTCGAATAAGTTTAAATAGAAGTTGACTTTGCCCATATTTGCCAGGAGTGAGTGAGGTCTAACGAGGAGGAAAACGATATGGAAACGAAAATATTTCTTTGTTGGTCAGGTCCGAAAAGCAAGGCAGTTGCTTCCACTTTAAGAGATTGGTTGCCACAGGTTATTCAAACAGTTCTCCCATGGATGTCCGATAAGGATATTGAAGTAGGTTCCGTTTGGGATTTAGAATTGACCCAAAAGCTTGAAGAAGCCACTCTTGGAATCATTTGTATTACAGATGATAATTTATCGGCTCCCTGGCTTTTATTCGAAACAGGGGCTCTTTTTCATCGGGTTGGTAATGACTCACGCCGCGTTTGTCCTTATCTGCTAAACATTGAGCATGGTGATATTCAAGGGCCGTTATCTATATTGCAGATGGCAAAAGCTAATGAAGAAGGTACATACCGTTTATTGGAGACAATCAATAAAAATCTCAAATCCACTCCTCTTAAAGAGGACATCCTTAAAACGGTTTTTGAAAAATTCTGGCCCGACCTTGAGAAGGAGCTTCAAAAAATCATCGCGACAGGTGAACCTATAACTCTCGCCAAGCGTCCCACAGACGATATGATTCCGGAGATTCTTGAGCTGGTTCGTGAATTGTCTCGAAAAAATTCTTTTATAGATTCTCCAATAGTCGCTGCACTTACTAGCATGAACTCCCCCGCTGGAATTTATGGAGGGAGCAGAAAACTGACTCCATTTGAAGAGTCAGCGAAAGAGTTAAGGAAATTATTGAGAGCCAAGAGCCGTAAAGTACAACAGAAAGATGAAGAAGTTGCGGAGCGGGGCGAAGACAAAAGTGATTTTAAGGGATAGCCCATGAGCAAACGAGGCCAGCGAGAGGGAAGCATCTGCCACCAAAGGGTCGAGCGCGGGGAGCCCCATCTATGGCCTCTCTGACCATCCCTTTTTAACTCTGTAAGATCCCGGCCTCCTGGCTGGCGAATGAATTAAATGAATTAAAGGAAGCGTCTTTTGATTTCTGCGAAAAACACGTTGAAGACGGGGAGGGCGGCCTAGCCCTGGGGCGGCCTTTTTTGCAGTTTTTTTTCTGATAAAGGTAAATAACCTTTTCCGTTCGTGGTGAGCCCTGAGCCGTGAGTCGGTCGAACGGTCGAACCATGAACGGATGGGTCTTACCCTTCGACAGGCTCAGGGCGAACGGGTGGTTCTGAATAATAATTGTCGTCCATCACCTGGTCAATATTTTTGCCGGTCTTGGCAGAATCCGGTAATAAATATAGCCGGTTCAGGCAGTAATGTCAGTGAAATTCGAAGGATTGATTGCAGCGGAATAAGCGCATAACATCAGATTGGTAAAAAGAAGGGATTGGGGGTAGGCGAAGATAACATATCACGCAGGCTCAAAAAGCTGTCAGCTAAAAAAACATAAAAAATGAGAATTATTCATACAAAAGTTAAACGTGAAAGCTTGACGGACATACATCTGGGCTCCGGGCTTCTTTCTCGGTGCGGGGAGATTTTCTGCGCGGAGGGGCTCGAAAGAGTGCTCCTTATCTCGGATGCCAATGTGGCCGCCCTCTATGCCGCTCTGGTTCAAAGAGCCCTCAGGCGGGCGGGTATTTCTTCCGACCTTTTTGTCTTTCCTCCGGGAGAGAAGAGCAAGACGCTGGCGGAGGCCGGGCGGGCCTATGAAAAACTCATCGGGATGAAGGCGGACCGCCGGACCGGCGTTGCCTCTTTAGGAGGCGGGGTCTCGGGGGATCTGGCCGGCTTCGTGGCGGCCACCTTCATGCGGGGAGTGCCCCTGGTCCATCTCCCGACGTCCCTGGTGGCCCAGGCGGACGCTTCCATCGGCGGAAAGTGCGGGGTGGATCTTCCTTCAGCCAAGAACATGGTCGGCTCTTTCTATTTCCCCCGCCTGGTACTTATCGATCCGGAGGCGCTTCTTAGCCTGCCCGAAGAAGAGATGCGCTCCGGCATGGCCGAGGTGATAAAGACGGCTCTTATCGGGTCGGCCGGGCTTTTTAGTTTTCTGGAGAAGCACCGGGAGGAAATAAGGGGAAGGATTCCGGATATTCTCGAGAAGATGCTCGCCGCCTCCGTCCGGATCAAGGCGGGCGTCGTCAACAGGGACCCCTTTGAGGCCGGCGAACGGGCGGTTTTGAACCTGGGGCACACCATCGGACATGCGCTTGAATCCGCCTGCGGGTATGGGAAAATAAGCCATGGAGAGGCCGTATCTCTCGGGATAGCCGGGGCCATTAAGATCTCATCTGCGATGAAAATTCTGGAAGACTCACTTGAGAAAAAAGTGATCGATCTTCTGTCAAGATTTTCACTCCCCGCCAAAGCCGAACTGCCTTCCACGGAAAAGATCATGCAAAGTCTTTGTCTTGACAAGAAAAGACGTGCGGGGAAACTTTTCTTCGTTCTGTCGGTCAAATTGGGAAAGACCGTCATCCGCGACGACGTGCCGCTTTCTGTCGTAAAAGAAGCCCTTGAGTCATTAAGAAAGAGGAGGTAGAACATGCCCAGAGCGCTGGTCATCCACGGGCCCAACTTGAATATGCTTGGACGGAGGGAGCCCCATCTCTACGGGAGCCGGACGCTGGAAGAGGTCAATGAGCTGATAGAGAAGTGGGCGCTTGAAAATGGCTGGGATGTAACGACGGTTCAGTGCAACGCCGAGGGGGAGATCCTCGCCGCCATTCAGAACGCTCCCGGAATGCAGGATCTCATCATCATCAATCCCGCCGCCTTCACCCATTACAGCCTGGCGGTGGCGGATGCCCTGCGGGGCGCCGGAGTTCCCGCCATCGAGGTCCATATCACCAATATTTTCGCCCGCGAGGAGAGCCGCAGGATTTCCGTCACCGCACCCGCCTGCGTGGGTATGATCTCGGGGTTCGGCGCCGGGAGCTATATCCTGGCGCTGGAAGCCGGAGCACAGTTGCTCTCCGTTGAAAATGCTGATATACTATAAATTCAGGGAAGATTCCGGGACAATGACGGCCGGAATGAGAGGAGATTTTAACATGATGAAAAAACTTCTGTTTCTGGCGCTTGGGGCTGTTTTTGCTCTGATATTGTACAGTCCTTCATATGCCCAGACTCCGTCCCGCGAACGCCTGGGAGTTTGCATCGGTGACCAGATGATCTCACCCGGAGAGCCTCTTATAACAGTCTGGGGTTTCTTCGGTCCCCCGGACCGGATCACGGGCATTCTTGAAAAAAACAAAAAGGACATTTATGTGGCCCTTTCCTACTTTACTTACGGCATTACGGTCCATCTCCACAATGAAGACAATACGGTTCAGGGGATTCTGGTTCAGGAAAACAACGTGAATGTTCAACTGGCGGGAGTACCTTTCAAAATCGGGGATGACGGGAAGCTGGTTAAACAGGCGATGGGGAAACCGGACAACGAGGAATCGGGCATGCTGGTTTACTGGAAGCGCGGGCTCTACGTGAATATTGACGGAAGCGGAAGGATTTCTTCCATACTGGTCGCGCTGCCCGGTTCCACGGATTATCAACCGGGAGAAAAAGAAAAACAGAAACCCCTGATTCCCTCGTAGGTGCTTAAATGGGGATAGATGGCTTTCTCAATGCCATCAAGCCTCCGGGAATGACTTCGCATGACGTGGTTCTGTTCGCGAGGAGAACACTTTCCGTCAAGGCCGGCCACTTGGGGACGCTTGATTACGGAGCGGCGGGAGTCCTCCCCCTGGCTCTCGGGAAGGCGGTCAGGGTGCTGGAGTATATTGAGAAAGCGGACAAAGGCTACCGGGCCGAGGCTCATCTCGGATCTTCGACGGATACCCAGGATTCCTTCGGAAAGGTTTTATCCGAGGGGGAGTGGCGGTCCGTTTCGCGGCTGGACGTCGAAAAAGCCTTAGCCGTTCTTCAGTCCCGGAAGAGCCAGGTTCCCCCTCTTCGCTCCGCGATATCGTATAAGGGGGAGCGTCTCTGGAGGAGGGCCCTCCGGGGTGAGAACCCCGACGTTCTTCCGCGGCCTGTCGAGATTTTTTCGCTGAAATTGATAAAATTCGATCCTCCGCACGTGGTCTTCGACGTCCTCTGCTCGGCCGGAACATACGTAAGGACGCTCTGCCGGGATCTCGGGGAAATTTTGGGAAGCGGGGCCCATCTATCCTTCCTGGTTCGTTTTAAAAGCGGGATATTTCACCTTGAAGATGGAATACCGCTGGAAGAAATCGGAACTCTGCCTGGCGAAGGAAGGGAGAGAATAATTCCCACCGGTGAACTTCTCAGGCATCTTCCCGGGGCCATCGTCCGGGAGGCCTTTGAAAAGAAGCTCAGGAACGGAGTGCGAATTGATCCCGGGAGCGACCTGGTCGAATTTTCCGGCGCCGCCCCTGGAGAGAATGTGCGCCTGCTAAATTCGGAGAACGAGCTTCTGGCGATCGGCAGGATGCTGGAAGACGGTTTCATCCAGCCGGTAAAAGTTTTTGCGGAAGACTGAGGGGGGACTTCATTGAAAGAGGCCCTGCATTATTCGAGTGAAAACGGCACCGTTGTCTGCCGCCTGTGTCCGCATGGATGCACCCTTCCTCCCGCAGGAGAGGGAAAATGCCGGGTCAGGAAAAACGTCGATGGAGTTCTCCTGAGCGCAAATTACGGAGTGGTCTCGTCTCTTCACCTGGATCCGGTTGAGAAAAAACCTCTCTATCACTTTTACCCGGGCTCCCACATCCTCTCCATCGGCACGCTGGGGTGCAATTTCCAGTGTGTCTTCTGCCAGAACTGGTCCATCTCCCAGGAATCACCTCTCGATTCGCCCGGCCCCGGGAAATTCCTGAAGATGAGCCCCCAGGAAGTGGTTGAGCTTGCCCTGAAGGGCAGAGAGAGCGGGAATATCGGAATCGCCTATACCTACAACGAGCCGACCATCTGGTTTGAATTTGTGCTCGAAACGGCCGCTCTGGCGAAGGAAAAAGGTCTTTTAAACGTCCTGGTCACCAACGGCTTTATCCGGGAGGAGCCGCTCAAGCAGCTTCTCCCCTTCATCAGCGCGATGAACATCGATATCAAGTCCATGAAGGAAGAATTCTACAACAGGCATTGCGGCGGCCGGCTGAGGCCGGTTCTCAAGGCCGCCCGTCTGGCATCTCAGGCCTGCCTCGTTGAGATTACCAACCTGATCATACCGACGCTCAATGACTCCACTGCCGAATTTGAGGCCCTGGCCGAATGGATTCTGAATAATCTCGGAGCGGATACGCCGCTTCACTTTTCGAGATACTATCCCCAGTACCAGGCTCAGATTCCGCCCACCGGCATAAAAACGCTTCGGGACGCCTATGAGGCGGCCATCAGGAAACTTCACTATGTCTATGTGGGGAATGTCCGGGAAGACACATGGAACAATACGGCCTGTCCCTCCTGCGGGAGGGCAGTGATTACGAGATCGGGCTTTGAAATAACGGGATATCATCTTACGCCCGAGCACAAGTGCCGCGACTGCGGCCGGGAAATTCATCTGGCGGGAGGATATGCGGGATAAAATGAACGCTCTTGGGCGCAAGGGGCTCACTTTTCAATTATATATCGCCAGGATTCTCTTTGTTTTTTCCGCCGTGATTGCTGTTCTGATCGGCTATCTGCATTATTCCACCCGCCAGGATGCTCTGAGGGTTTCGGCATTGGCCGCCTCCAAAGCTTATGTCGAGTTTATCGCTCAGAAAGTTCAACAGATTGTCCTTAAGCCCGGAGAGGAAAATTTCACTTCCCTATCCGGGGCCGGGAAAAACCAAGAGCTGAAAACTTTCCTCGCTTCAATTAAAAATCTAAGGGCCTTTGAATTCATTGATGCACAGGGTATCATCGCCTTCAGCACTGAAGAGGGCACAACCGGTCTGAAAGAGGAGTTCCCCCGACTGGACCTCCTTGCCTCCGGAATTCAGAGGATGTGGACCCTCTGGGCGTATCGCTCATCCGCGGATCGGGTGGGCCACTACCTGGGCAAACTGGATGCCTGGGAGCCGGGTATTGTAGTCTTTGAATATTTCATGCCGCTGGTCTCTTCGGGGAAATATTGCGGAGCTCTCCGGATTTCCCTGGATCTGAGCGAATATATGCATGATTTGCGGTCTGTTTTATTCGAGGATTGCCTTCTGGTTTTGATTCTCATCCTGGGGGCCTATTTTGCAGTCGTCATCTGGTCCAGAAGGGCCATCGGAAAGCCGATAGACCGCCTGCTTAAGGTTCAGGAAAAAATCGGGAAGGGTGAATTTGAGGCGGCGGCAGCTCTCGAAAGCGGCTTGACCCAGCCTCTAAGCTCCATCTCCGCCTCGGTTGAGCATATGGCCGGGGAACTCAAGAAATCGCGGGATGAGCTGGAATCCAAGACCAGGAGCCTGGAAAAGCTGAATGAGGAATATCATCGGCTCACCAGGGGCTTAGAGCAGAAAGTGGACGAAAAAACCAGGGAATTGAGAGAATTTTTTTCACTGGTGACCCATGATTTGAAGATTCCGCTGGCCGCCGTCGGGGGCTATGCCGACCTCCTTTTGCGGCCGAAAACCGGAGAATTAAACTCCAAGCAGGAGAAGTTCGTTCAGGCGATCATCGCGGCCAATATCCATCTTCTGGCTCTTGTCAAAAACATGCAGGATTCGGTCAAATACGACACCGGCAAGATGAGCTTTGACATGGAATCTTTTGACCTTCACGACCTCATCGAAGAGGTGCGAGGCCACCTGTTTTTCCTGTTTGAACAAAAGAGGATTGACTTCATCCAGGACATACCCTCTTCAAGGCTTATGGTCTGGGGAGACAGGACCAAGATCAGCCAGGTTTTTCATAATCTCCTGAGCAACGCGGCCAATGTTACCCCAGAAGGAGGCCGTGTGAGCATCCTGGTGGAGGAATTTTCCTTAAAGATCGAGATTTCGGTTGCGGACACCGGTTCCGGCATCCCCCAGGAGCAGATTCCCCGGATTTTTGACAGGTACGCTCAGCTGGCGACGGAGAAAGGCTCGGCGGGTCTGGGACTCGGCCTCTATATCGTAAAAAAGATTCTGGATGGACACAATAAGGAGATCCGGGTCCGGAGTACTTTGGGCGAGGGGAGCGTCTTTATCTTTAACCTCAACAGGACGGAAGAGGGAGGAGCCTTATGAAAAGCAGGATCAGGGTCCTAATCGTGGATGATCATGCCCTGTTCAGGGAGATGCTTCTGAATACCCTGGCGGAGGAGGAGGATATCGAGGTCGTCGGGGAAGCGGTCAACGGAAGTGAATCCATCCGGAAGGTGAGGGAACTTAAGCCGGATGTCGTCGTTATGGACATCAACATGCCGGTCATGGACGGAATTGAAGCCACTGAATCCATCGTCCGGCTGTCTCCCGAGACCAAGGTGGTGGTCCTTACGGCCCACGACGATGACCAGTTCATCTTTCACCTGGTGAGGGCCGGGGCCGCCGGATTTCTTCTCAAAGACGTCTCCTCGCAGGAATTGGTCCGCGCCATAAGAACCGCCCACTCAGGGGAGGCGCTGATCCAGCCGCGCATAGTCAACAAAATACTCAAGGAGTTCACCAGGCTCATGGGCAGGAAAGAGCACGTCTCGGTGAGGGGACGGAACGAGGGCCTGGCCCTGTTGACCGAGCGGGAACTGGAGGTACTGAAGCTGGTCGCCGGCGGGAAGAACAACAAGGAGATTGCGGCCGCCCTCTTTATCAGCGACCCGACCGTTAAAACCCATGTCGCCAATCTGATGAACAAGCTGGGTCTCAGAGACCGGGTTGAAGCCGTTCTTTTCGCTATTCAGTCCGGGGTGGTCAATATAAACTAATCCGCCGGACTAGTCCTGGAGTTTAGGAAAACATCTAAAATCATCCTCCGAGGGGATGATTTTTTTTTATCAATGACATAGTATGGAAAGGAGGAGGAATGACATTGATATCCGCTGACAGCATTCCAAAAAATGCGGCTCTGCCTCAGGGCGACGTTAAGCGCACTCCCGGCGCTGATTCCAGTTGCCTTTCTCTTTATTTGCGTGAAGTGCAGAAGATTCCCCTCCTTACGGCGGCGGAAGAGCGGGAACTGGCTAAAAGAATCAGCTCCGGGGATCCCGAGGCGAAAGTCAAACTTATTGAATCAAATCTGAGGCTTGTTTTCAGCATCGCCAGACGGTATGTCGGTATCGGACTCAGCTACCAGGATCTACTTCAGGAAGGGAACCTGGGTCTCATGGAGGCGGTCGACAAGTTCGATTACCGCCGGGGCTGCCGCTTTGGAACATACGCCACCTGGTGGATCCGCCAGTCAATCATCCGGGGCGTCGCCAACCAGGCCCGGCTGATACGCCTTCCCGTCCACATACTCGAGATCTTCAACCATTTTACCAAGCTATCCATGAAATACCTGCAGGAAAACGGAGTTCCCCCGGATATGGAGGAAGTCAGCCGGATGATCTTTCCGGTCTCTCCTGAGAAGGTGCGGCGGAAGCTTTCGAGGGCTTTCAAGACCCTTCTTGAGCCGGACGATTCCAGAGTCCTCGAAAAAATCGAAGAGGATCAGAGGAACGCCCTCAAGAAGCTGGAGGCTATTCTGGCGGTCGCCCAGGAACCGAGTTCCCTCGAGACGCCGTTCGGCGAGGAGGAAATCTGCTTAAAGGATGTTCTGCCGGATAAGCCTGAGGAATCAGTGCCTCTGACTACCGGAGAGATCAATCGCCTCTTTGAACACCTGACAGGCCGGGAGCGCGCGATCCTGGCTCTGCGCTTCGGCCTTCTCGACGGCGCTCCCCGCACCCTGGAGGAGATCAGCGGCTTTTTCGGAGTCAGCAAGGAGAGAGTCCGCCAGAAAGAGGACGACGCGCTGAGAAAACTCCGCTGTCAGGTAAAAAGACTCGCCTGGATGGCGGCATAGAAAAACCTGCTTGATTTCTTTAAACCTTGAGGCCCGGCCGATCTCTTTTGACGAGTTCGGCCGGTTTCTGTTATGATATAGCCGACATGAAAGTTGCGCTGGTTCTACCGAATTATCATTCGCACATAATAACCCCGCCGTTGGGGATCGGTTACCTTTCCTCCTACTTGAAGAAATCCGGCTTTGAGACTGTGGTGGTGGATGCCCACAATCGCGCCTTGCGCCAGGATGAGGTTCTTAATTTGTGCGCCGATTCGGAAGTGGTCGGGATCAGCTGCCACAGCGCATTTATTCTGGAGGCATCCGCCCTGAGCCGGAAGCTGAAGGAGCATGGGCATAAAGTGGTGATGGGTGGGCCCCATCCCTCGGCCCTGCCGCGGGAGACGCTCTCGCTTTCCGGGGCGGATTTTGCGGTGGTCGGGGAGGGAGAGCTTGCTTTCAGGCATATCGTCGAGTCCTGCGCCCGGAATGAGGAGCCATCGGAGTTTCCCGGTGTTATTACGCAAAAGACCGCGGAGCTGTCCCGCTCTTCGATGATTGAGAACCTGGATGAACTGCCCTTCCCGGACTGGAAGGCCATGGATCCCCGCTTCTACCGCAAAGCGCCTCATGGGGCGGTCGTTAAACGCTTCCCGGTGGCGCCGCTCACGACGACCAGGGGCTGCAACTTCGGGTGTAAATTCTGTTCCAGCGCGAATCTCTGGGGGCGGAGGGTCCGCTTCAGATCCCCGGAAAACGTCGTGGAAGAGATAGAATACCTGGTGAAGGATTTTGGCGTGAGGGAGATTCACTTTGAGGACGACAACATTACCCTGCGCCGCGATCACATGGAGGCCATCGCTTCTCTCATCATCAAGAGGAAACTGCGTATCTCCTGGGCGGCTCCAAACGGGGTGCGCGTAGAATCCGTGGATCGGGAACTCCTGCGCCTCATGAAGAAAAGCGGCTGCTATATGCTGGCCTTCGGGATCGAGTCCGGCAACCAGGCAATTCTCGAAAGAATCGATAAGAAAATAACCCTTGACACGGCCAGAGCCGCAGTGACGATGGCCCATCAGGAGGGCATTGTCACCCAGGGCTTTTTCATTTTCGGCTTCCCGGGCGAGACGCCTGAGACCATGCGGGAGACCGTCGCCTTCGCCAAGAGCATCCCCCTGGATCGGGCCCAGTTTCTTCTTCTGGACATCCTTCCCGGGTCGGCCCTCTGGGACGAGATAGCCGTAAAGGGGGATTGGAAACCGGACTGGTCGGCCAGGAGCTTTCATGAGTCCACCTGGACTCCGGACACCATCACCCCGGAACAGCTTCGGGACCTTCGGGCCTGGGCCTTCAGGAGCTTTTACTTCCGCCCCAGGCAGGCCTTTTATCTCCTAAAGTTTATCAAACTTTCACAGATCGGCTACCTCATCGCCCGCATGAAGGATTACGCGGTCCTGCCGTCCTGAGTCTGATTTGGAAATACAGGGAGTTTGTTTGTAAATGAAAACAAAAAGCATTAAGGAAATTTGCCGTTGTCCATGGGTGGATTTGAGCAAGGTCGATTATATTGAGTATCATGATAAGGAATGGGGTGTTCCGGTTCATGACGACAGGTTGTTGTTTGAATTTCTGACTTTGGAATCCGCCCAGGCGGGTTTGAGCTGGTACACGGTTCTGAAAAAAAGAGAGAATTACCGGATTGCATTTGAAAACTTTGAACCGGAGAAGATTGCCGGATTTAATCAGCCGAAGATTGAAAGACTGTTGCTGAATCCGGGGATAATCAGGAATCGTCTGAAAATTGAAGCTACGATAAACAATGCGCATAAATTTCTTGAAGTTCAGGAAAAATATGGAAGTTTTTCGAAATATATATGGGGTTTTGTTGACGGCAAACCCAAAATCAATAACATACTGCAATTATCAGATTATCCTGCAACCAGCAAAGAGTCTGAAGCATTGAGCAAAGACTTGAAGAGCAGGGGTTTTAAATTTTTGGGATCAACAATTTGTTATGCTCATATGCAGGCCACCGGAATGGTGAATGATCATTCAATCAATTGTTTCAGGAGAAACGAGTTGATTGAAAAATATCGTTTATAGTGCGTAATCCGCGGCTTCAATAGAGGACTCCGGGGCAGGAAAGAAGAATAGCTCCTTAGTCTTAGGAGGGGGGGGGATTTCTGTGGAACAGGTATCATCGTGGCGTGAGAAGCTCGTGGAACTTCTGCGCAAAGAGGCGGCCAGGAATAATCTTTTTCTCAAGCTGGGCGTCCCTCCCGCTCTGGCCAATATGACGTCTTCACAGGTAAGCCTGGAGATCAATCACCTCCTGAAAGAAAACAGCATCCCGGCGGAGTGCCAGGTGGATAAAGGCGGGGAGATAATCCGCATCACTATAGACCCCTCCTGGGCGGAAGTGAGAAAAGCTCCGGAGGTCACAGCGGAAAACGGGAAGGAAAACCGTTCGCTGATCAAGTCGTTTTTAGGCCTTTTTAAAAAACGATAAAACAGGTCCCAGGCGGGGAGGAGCAGTCCCTCTGCCTTTTAAGGGGTGGAGGTTTTTATTAATGCTGGTCCGGGGTATAGTGAGCCGGGTGTCTCCCGGAAGTTTTGCCCAGAAGATTGGGATTTTACCGGAAGACGAAATCCTGTCCATCAATAACAGGCCCCTTCTGGACACGATTGATTATCTGTATTTTTCCTCGCTGCTTAACCTTCGCATCCGCTGGAAGCGGCAGGGACGGGAGCTGTCGGCCACGGTCAGAAAAGATCCGGCCGAGAGCCTGGGTCTTGATTTTAAGGAGGAACTCTTCGACGGGATCCGCTCCTGCTCGAACCGGTGCATTTTTTGCTTTATTGATCAGATGCCGCCCGGCCTTAGAAAATCTCTTTACGTCAAGGATGAGGATTACCGCCTTTCCTTTCTTCATGGGAATTTTGTGACCCTCACTGCTCTGGACGAGGAGGATCTGAGGAGGATTAAGAGGCTTAAGCTCAGCCCCCTTTATATCTCCGTTCATGCGACCAATCCCTCCGTGAGGAGAAGAATGCTTGGGGCCGGGGGGGCGGGGGATATCCTGGCCCGGCTGAGTGCCCTGGCCGCCTCCGGTATTCAGGCGCATACTCAGATTGTCCTGTGTCCCGGCATAAATGACGGAGACGAACTTGTGCGGACCATCGGCGAGCTGGCCTCTTTCTTTCCTTCTGTCGCCTCCATCGGAATCGTACCGGTCGGCTTGACCAGGTGGCGGGAGGGACTGTTTCCGCTAACGCCGGTGACGGCGGATCTGGCGGAAAAAACATTGAAAACGGTGCGCTCCTTTCAGCGAAAATTATTAAGAGAGAAAGGGAGCCGCCTGGTTTTTGCGGCGGATGAACTCTATCTTCTCGCCGGGAGAGGTCTTCCGGGCCGCCTGGCCTATGAAGATTTCCCACAGTTGGAAAACGGGATAGGCCTGGCCCGGCGTTTTACCGATGCCTGCCGGCGCCTGATTTCCCGCCTCCCAGCCAGGGTAAGAAAGCCGGTGCATGCGATTCTGGCTACCGGTGTTCTGGCGGAGCCGCTTCTTAAGCCTTTTGTAGAGATGCTGAACCGGGTGGAGGGCCTTTCTGTAAGCCTGGTGGCCGTCCGAAATACTCTCTTCGGCGATTCGATGACGGTGGCCGGGCTTTTACCAGGCGAGAGCATCTTTAAGGCCGTTGGAAGGAAAAACAAGGCCGATCTGTTAATAATACCCAGGGTGGCCCTGAAGGACGAGAGGCTCTTTCTGGATGATTTGACCATGGAGGCTCTCTCAGAGCGTCTGGGAATAAAGGTGGTTTCTGCGGGAACGCCTGGAGAAGTGGTGGATTTATTCTTATGAGCAAAGCTATTGTAGCCATTGTCGGGAGGCCCAATGTCGGCAAATCGGCTCTCTTTAACAGATTAACCGGCCGTCACACCTCCATTGTTGAGGACATCCCGGGAGTGACCCGGGACCGGCTCTACGGGGAGTGTGAATGGCGGGGGCGAACCTTCACCCTTGTTGACACGGGGGGATTGGAGCCGGCCAGTTCCGTAAAGATGAGAAAACTTGTCCGGGATCAGGCGGAGAAGGCGATAGAGGAAGCGTCGCTTCTTTTGTTTCTCGTGGATGGTCAGGAGGGAATTCATCCCATAGATGAGGAAGTGGCTGAAACTCTCCGGAGATCCCAAAAACCGGTGATTCTGGTCGTCAACAAAATGGAGAGCCCGAAGGAGCGGGACCTGCTCTATGAATTTTATTCCCTGGGTCTGGGCGAACCTTTCTTCGTTTCCGCGATTCACGGCATCAACACCGGGGATCTGCTCGATGTCGTTCTGGATTCCCTTATACGGGAGCCGGAAGAACCCGCGGCGGATGCTCCCACCGGCCTGGCGGTGGTGGGAAGACCCAACGTCGGAAAATCATCGCTGGTCAACGCGCTTCTCGGAGAGGAAAGAAGTCTGGTGGACAATGAGGCCGGGACCACCCGGGATGCCATTGATTCCCTCTGGAAATACAAGGATGAATCTTTTCTGCTCATTGATACGGCCGGGCTCAGGCGCAAAGGCAAAGTCGAGGATAAAGTTGAATATTACAGCACGGTCAGGGCTCTTCGGGCCATCAAGAGGGCCGATGTAGCCGTTCTGGTCCTGGACGCCGAATCAGGCGTCGTCTCCCAGGACAAGAAAATTGCGGGCTATGTTCTTGACCAGGGCAAGGCCTCAATCATCCTGGTTAACAAATGGGATCTGGTGGAGCAAGGTCGAGAGGGGGCCCGGGAAGGTCAACTGGTAAAAGACATTGTGCGGGGTCTTAAGCAGGAAATGGACTTTGTAGACTATTCCCCCGTTCTCTTCATCTCAGCCTTGAAGGGGACGGGTCTTAAGGATGTCCCGGAAGCGATTCTTGAGGTGTCCAGGGAATACGCCAGGAAAATAGAAACGCCCCTTCTGAACAGGGTTTTGCAGGATGCTCTTGCCTTCCGCCCTCCTCCTTCCTTCAAGGGGAGAACGCTCAAACTTTTTTACGCGGCCCAGTGCGGAACCAAACCGCCGACCATTCTACTCAAGGTGAATTCCTCGAAGCTGGTTCATTTTTCATACAGGAGGTATATTGAAAACAAGCTGAGGGACGCTTTCGGTTTTATCGGTTGTCCCATACGCCTGCTTTTTAAAAACAAGTGATGATCTGGGATAAATTGCTCATATTGAAATATGTTGTGGTTCTTGGCGGCGGCTATCTGCTGGGCTCCATTCCTTTTGGGATCCTCGTCGGAAAGACTTTCAGGGGCATTGACGTGCGGGATTACGGGAGCGGCAATATCGGGGCGGCTAATGCGATGAGGTCGCTCGGCCCGATGCTGGCCGCCCTGGTTCTGCTGGGGGATGTAGCCAAGGGGGCTCTTCCCGCTTATCTTTCAGGTCTTTTCGGCCCTCCCCAGATCGATCCCGTGCTGGCGTCCGTCATGGGGGGCCTGGCCGCCATTATAGGGCACAACTCATCATGTTTTCTAAAATTCAAAGGGGGCAAGGGAATCGCCACCAGCCTCGGGGTCGTTCTCGTTCTGAGCTTTAAATCAGCCCTTATCGTGGTGGCTTTGTTTGCCCTGGTGGTCGGGATTACCCGGATCAGTTCGCTGGGTTCCCTGCTGGGCGCAGTCAGTCTGCCGTTCCTGATGCTTTACTTTAAAGAACCGCTGCTGGTCTGCTCCTTTGGAATTCTGGTGGCCGTGTTTGCCATCTATAAGCATCGGGATAATCTCAAGAGATTAATAGCCGGCCGGGAACTCAAGGTGACCCCGGAGAACAGCCGGATTCAGGCGGAGGATGAGAAAGATGATCGATAACCTGGTGGACCTCCTCAACAAGATACTCGGTCTCATGGAGTCCGAGGGCGCTTCGGACTGTTACCTCAAGGCCGAATGCAAGCCGATGCTCAGGATAGAGGGGGATCTGGTGCCGGTGGATATAGCCGTTATGACGCCGGCTGTCACGGAAAACATCGCCTTTTCGATCATGCCTCCCTACCTGCGGGAGCACTTTGACCGGAAACCCGAGGCCAATTTCATGTACCAGATTCCCGGCGGGAAAGGACGCTTCAGGGTCAACGCCTATAAAGAGCGGGGCGCTCTGGCCATGGTCTTCCGGCGAATCCGGGATGATATCCGGAATTTCGAGGAACTGGGCCTCCCCAGCGTGCTGGCAAAGCTGGCGATGGACAACCGTGGCCTGGTGCTGATCACCGGCCCTACCGGTTCCGGAAAGTCCACGACTTTAGCCTCGATAATTGACTACAGAAACAAGAAAGCCCCGGGCCACATCGTGACCATTGAGGATCCCATTGAATTTCTTCACTATGATCACAGGAGCATTGTGAGTCAACGGGAGGTGGGCTCCGATACGGCTTGTTTTCAGGATGCCCTGGAAAGCGCCCTCAGGCAGGCGCCGGATGTCCTTCTCGTCGGCGAGATGCGCGATATGGAGAGCGTAAAGGCGGCGGTTTTCTTCGCCGAAACCGGCCATCTCGTCTTCTCCACCCTCCACTCCTCCAACGCCTACCAGACGGTGGAGCGGGTGATGCAGTTCTTCCCCTCGACCATGCACGAGCAGGTTCTCCATCAGCTGGCCATGAATCTCAAGGCGGTAGTCTCTCAGCGTCTGGTTCCAAGAGCCGACGGGACCGGGCAGGTGGCGGCCGTCGAGATCATGATCGTTAATGCCAGGATGCAGGAACTCGTCAAGCATGGGGAATTCACCCAGATCATGCGGGAGCTCGATGAGTTCATTCCGGAAGGCATGCAGAGCTTTGATCACGCCCTGCTTCAGTATTACAGGGAAGGCATCATTTCCGCTGAAGACGCCATGAAGACCTCGGACAACCCCAACGACATGCGTCTTAAGATAAAGACTCTTCCGGATTATATCAAATCGAGCGGGCGGGAGGACGATCGCTACGCAGAAGATAGCTACGATGAAGCGGTAGCCAAGCGCAAAGCCGAGGCTGCCGCCGCAGAGTAACGGGGGGGGAGACGTTTGGAGAGCAGGGGGCAACTGCCGATACGGGTCCGTTCCGCGGTTTTAAAGGCCGATTCCATTCAGGTTTCCACATCCCGCGGGGACTTTCTGATTCCACGGGATTCGGTGGTTTTCGTCTCATTCGGCATAATTGACGAAGAAGTCGGTTTTGCGGAATCCCGGCAGTCGAACATAAGAAAGATGATTCGCAGCGCCCTGTTCGGGGAGGAACAGGATGTTCAGGCCTCACCAAAGTCTTTCCGTCACGTCCATCTTATGGATATCTTTGTGAGGGGGGAGGAGGGGTCCTTCCGGATTGACGGATCCCATTTCAATTATCGTTCGGTTCTGGATGAAGTCGGCCACAGCAGCGCCGACAATTTTCGCAATCTCATGGCCTCCCTCATCCGCTTCTTCTCCAACTGTTATTTCACCCGCTCAGCCCAGGGTTTTATTCTTCGAAAACAGGAAGAGGTCAAGCATTATAAAGGGGTGTATGACTTTGAAATAGACAGCCAGCAGGGCCGGCGCAGAATGGATGAGCAGATTCCCTGCGAGCGTCTCCGGCTGGACTCCAGGATTCAGCTCTGCAAGGAAATAGTTGAGGTTAAAGATGCCGGCGAAGAGAGCGCCGGAGTGGAGGACAAAGGTGGAGAACAAGAAGATAATAACCGAGGAAACAGTTGATTACGTGGCTCATCTGGCCAGGCTGGAGGTGACGCCGGAGGAGCGCTCCTCCCTGACGGCTCAACTGGGGGACATACTGGCATACGTGAACATGCTCCAGTCGCTTGACACGTCATCCATAGAAGCGACTTTTCAGGTTCTTCCCGCCTTTAACGTAATGCGCGAGGATCGGGTCGAGCCGTCCCTCGGAACTGAGGCGACTCTGGCCAATGCTCCAATGACTTCATCCGTCCAGGGCGAGAAATATTTTAAAATGCCCAAGATCATGGAAACCGACGCATAAGGGGGAATCAGGTGGAACTTTACGAACTTACCGCGCTGGAGATGAGCCGCAGGCTTGAGTCGGGCGAGGCGACCTCGCTTGAGCTGGTGGAATCTGTTTTAAAGAGGATTGATTCGGTCGAACCCCGCATCCGCGCTTTTTTGCATCTGGATCGTGAAAAAGCCCTTGAGGAGGCCCGGCAGGCGGATTTGCGGAGGCGAAGAGGCGAGGGAGTGACGCCGATGACCGGCGTTCCGGTGGCGATCAAGGATATAATCTGCGTCCAGGGGTTGCCCAATACCTGCGGCTCCAGGATCCTGGAAAATTTTATTCCTCCCTATGACGCCACGGTGATCGTCCGCTTGAGGGAAGCCGGAGCGGTCATTCTGGGGAAGACAAACATGGATGAGTTTGCCATGGGCTCCTCCACGGAGAATTCCGCCTATGGCCCCACCTATAATCCCTGGGACCTGGAGCGGGTTCCCGGCGGCTCCAGCGGCGGTTCGGCCGCTGCGGTTGCCGCAGGGGAGGCGCCGCTGGCTCTCGGAACCGACACCGGCGGCTCGGTTCGTCAGCCGGCTGCGTTCTGCGGGATCACCGGACTTAAGCCCACCTATGGGCTTGTTTCGCGTTATGGCGTGGTGGCCTATGCCTCTTCTCTGGATCAGGTGGGGCCGCTGGCGGGGAGCGTCCGGGATGCCGCCTTCCTGCTTAATGTCATCGCCGGGCACGATCCGAAGGATTCCACCTCGGCTCAGCTCGAAAAACCTGATTATCTTAATCTGGAAGAATCTTCCGTCAGGAATCTTAAGATCGGCTTCCCAAGGGAGTTCTACGGAGAAGGCCTGGATCCGGCAATTAAAGAGGCGCTCCTGGCCGTCGGGAGTTTTCTTGAAAAAGAAGGCGCCCATCTGGTGGATGTATCCTTCCCTAACATCGAGTATGCGCTCCCGGCCTATTATATCATCGCACCGTCCGAGGCCAGTTCAAACCTGGCCCGCTATGACGGCTCCAGGTACGGACACCGGAATTTTGAGGCCCAGGACATCATGACCATGTTCAAAAAATCGCGGCAGGAGGGGTTTGGCGCCGAGGTCAAAAGAAGGATCATGATCGGGACCTATGCCTTAAGCTCCGGCTACTACGAAGCCTATTACCTGAAGGCCCAGAAGGCGCGGACAATTCTTAAGAACGATTACGACGCGGCCTTTAAGGAATGCGACGTCCTGCTGACTCCGACCACTCCCTGCCTGCCGTTTAAGATCGGGGAGAAGACGGATGATCCGCTTCAGATGTATCTCTGCGACATCTACACCATCTCGGTGAATCTGGCTGGCCTTCCGGGGCTGGTCTTCCCCTGCGGCTTCCACGGGCACCTGCCCATCGGGGCCCAGCTCATCGGCCCGGCTTTCAGCGAGAAGACGCTGTTGGGGTTGGGCGCTTTCTATCAAAAGAGGACGGAGCACCACCTCCGCCGCCCTGCCCTGGCGTCTGCTGGAGGCTAGAGGTGCTGTCTCCATTAGAAAAGACTCTGTAACCATTAGGCCAATTGAGCGACAGAGGGTTACTCGCCCTCAAAGGATTTCCCGTCAATCACCTTGAGTTCCTTAATTGAAGAAAAATCCTTCAAGTTGCGGGTGACAAGAGGAAGTCTTTTCACTATGGCGCAGGCGGCAATCAAAGAGTCGCTTCTCTTCAGACGGGGATATTTTCTCAAGAGCATAAGGCTCTTTTCACCGATCTCTGAAGTTATTCGCAGCTCGGTATGAAAATGGAGGAACTTCAGAATTCGCTTCTCATCTGCCCCGCTCTGCGCCCCTCTTAAAAGCTCTTTCAACGTCACAGAGGAAAAGTAGATTTCATGGGATCTGGCGGCAAACACCTTTTTCGCCCAGGGCTTCTTTTTAAAGAAGTCTATGAAAATGTCCGTGTCTACCAGGTACTTCTTCATTTATCCCGGAGCTTTCTTACGTACTCCACTCCATCTGGAATGTCTTTTCTGTCTTCCCACATGCCGAAGCTTTCTTCAAGAACATCTTCATACTTAAGATTAGCCTGAGAGAAAAAGTTATCAACGATCTGCCGGGGGATCCTGTAACTCCCTCCGATCTTGATGGCATTTATTTGCCTTTGTCTGATTAATGTCCTTACAGCGCTCGCCGACAGCTTGAACAATCTTGCGAATTCAGAAACAGTAAAGACTTCTTCATATTCAGCCGCGAGATTTTTCATCGGAATCATCTCCTGTCGAGTTTATAATACAGCAAATAGAGCAGAAATGCAATATACAGCAGAAACAAACCTCTTGCTGGGGCCAGCTCATCGGCCCGGCTTTCAGCGAGAAAACGCTGCTGGGGCTTGGCGCTTTCTATCAGAAGAGGACGCAAACCACCTGCGCCGCCCGGCCTTGGCGCCTGCATTGTGAAGGATATTACCTCATTTCCTCCTTTTTTGAAGCAGCCAATTGTTACGATTTCGTCATATTTTTGCTTTTGAGCGGGGCACTATGGTATACTGCAAATAAGGGGTGATTTAGTGAGGAAGTATTATATCTTGCTCCTACTGGCCTTCCTGTTCCTTATTTTTTCCTCCGGCTGCGGGAGTCCTCCCCAGGATATAGGCGGAGGGCAGAGTTCTCAAAACACTGAGGGGCTGCCTGCTCCTGAGGCGCCAGCGGCTCTTGCGGATAGCCCTCCCGCCTCTCAGCAAGAGTTAATTTCCCCCGAGGTGGCATCTTCACTCCCGGAGGACGGTGCCCAGGAAGATATATTTGCCATATATGGAGATGGGAAGCTGATAGCGGCCTGGAGCACGGATGCGGAGGGAAACAACTACCCGATTTCAAAGGAAAGAGCTGAAAAGCTCATCCCTTCCGATTTTGTTGAAAAAATGAAATCTTGTAAAAACTTTGATATTCCCCAGCTTTATCGGAAACCGGCGGTGCCAGGGGTTAACAACGAGAGACTTCTTATGGACTCTTCCAATAGTGTGGCCTACAAGACAGACGAGCACGTTCTCTATGGAATCAAATTTAGCAATATTCCTAATCCCTGCCCTGTCTCTACACCGTTTGTTTTTGCGCTGGGGTGGGTCTCTCCGGATCCTTCTGAGAACACAATAACAAAGTATGCTCCGGTCCCCCCATGTGCGACAGGAGGGATGATTAAATATACTTCCGGGGGTAGTTACCAGGATTGGGAGACTCTATGGTGCAATTTTGAGCGCGATTCTTCCATTTGGGATGCAGGAGGAGTATTGCCTAGTTTAGACGCTCCTCCCAATTACTGGTTAAGGGATGTTTCCTTCTATTCACAGAGGTCCGTGAAAAATCTTTCACTTGGCAAGTGGCAGATTCCCGCCTATTTCGGAGAAACTGGCGTTTTCTCCTCATTCTGTGTCAGGCAATTGACCATAGAGAACTTTTCGGCTGAGCAGGCTCCTTCCGGGGGCTATATCATAAAGGGGGATGTTGTCTTTCTCTCGGACCGCCCCCAGCCTTCCGCGGTGCTAAATTGGACTGTGACGATAAGGGATACAAACTGGGCAGTTGTCTATACAGAGAAGGGCACGAGAGACAAGATTGAAGTAGCCTGGGACGGGAATGTAGTAGTTGCCTCGGAGGGGAAGAGCCCCGAGCAGATGAAGGCTCTTGCTCTTTACTCCTATGATGTGCTTGTTGTGGCTGATAAAACCTATTTTAGGGCCAGCGGACCCCTTTGGGGGAATCCCAAGATTGAGGTCTGGACTAATGATTACCCTTCCCCGTCCGCTAAGCGCATCGCCACCTCGGACAATAAAGTTGACCAGAAGACGCTGTTGAACCAGGTATTCCTGCCAGCCAAGCCGGGCAACGATGTGATGGTTGTGGTAAAAGATCCCCCCGCCAGCGGGAGCTCAAATTATATAGTGAACATAAACTCCACCAAGACACTTCCCGATCCCAAAAAGCCTTTGCCATTACCTCTTGCGAAAGATTCACAGACACACTTATATACGGGCTCGCTTTCTTTGAATTCCACGTTGATTGCCGACCAGCCCCCGCATCCCCAGTATTCCCAGCCCAGCCAGACCACGTTTACTTCGGTGGATACAACGGAGCGTGCGGATTCAGATGCTTTTGCTGCCAAGATGTCTTCGGCAACAGCTTTTCCGCCCTATCAATCTCCCAGGCTCGAGATGGGCCGTGCCTTTAAGAAAGCTAATCCGCTATATCCTCTAACTTATGGAAATATAAAGATAGATGTAATAGAGCCTTCGTTATCGGCCGTTCAGGCGGCGGGCTTTGAGGAAGTAACAGTCAGTTTTCCTGAGCCTTATACTTATATAAAAGCGTGCTTCAGGGTAAAGAACGAGGCCGATGTGTTCTACTATTCCGGCCATGCATCTTATTCCTGGAATTACCTGGAGATATATGATCATAAGGTATATGGCTTGAATTATAAGGATAATCCTTGTCCGGGATCTGATTCGGCCCCGCAAACTAGCCGACCCGTCAATTTGACATCTACTGAATGGGTAGGAAATCTGAAGACTGTAATCTTTGCTTGCTGCGCCGTGCTGGACATTAACGATTACAATGGCAGTGCGAACATAGAGCATCCGGGTTTGTCATCATATGCTCCGGGGAAAGAATGGGATAAGCTTGGATCAGGAAGCAGGATTCTACTGGGTTATAACTGGTATTCGCCCCTGGGTCCAACCTTGGATAAGAAGATCATCAACAAGTATTTTGAATATCTCCCCGTTTTTACAATGAGGAACTCTCAGCCTGTGGCTTGGCTCCGGGCCAATGGGGATCTCGCGGGGAAGTATCCCCCTGAGAACTTTCCCGACAATGCCTGCGCCATTGATAATGAGGCGTACTGTTTTATCAAATACGAGAGATCTGACCGACGTGGCCGGTCTCCTTCTGATCCAGAATTTGACCCAAAAAGAGAAGTTCATAAGTACAGAATCCTCTATAGGCTCCCGCGGAATTACTCAGGAACTACTTCATTTGGGAAGAAGGTTTCTTGGAACAATTGGGAAGTCTCCTGGGAAAGCATTCCCGATGAAATCAAAAGAAAGTTTGTAATCGGGAGGCTACCAGATAAGGAATAATATTGTATGAGAAAGGAGTTGAGAGAAAT
>JAZDOK010000072.1:0-37885 GCA_043798715.1 bacterium | reverse complement strand
TTTCAACGCACCTGGAAGTCCTGTATTATCTTTATGATATCCACTGCTGAAATTTAATTTAATTAAGTCTCTAAAATAATAACTTAGGAGGCAAACTGCCGCTTCTGGTGGGGATGACTCCCAGGTGCGAGAGAAGGACGGGGCCGGAGGGCTCTTCTCTCACGGTAAAATCCCCGATGAGCGGCGCCTGGTGGAAAAATTCGGCGTTTTCCGGCTTTATTTTCCTGAGCGGCGCCGAGAGCGGATCGTTTCTTGTTCCCCAGACTTCGAGGGAGAGTTTACAGCCTCCCAGGCAGTCCCGCACTCTGGAACAGTTGGCACAACCTTCGGGAAAGGCGTTTCGGAACTCTTCGGCCGCTTTTGATGTCCAGAGGCTTTCCAGCGAACTTTCGAGGAGATTTCCCAGGATGGTCTTCGAGTGGTGGCAGGGCCTTGCGTTGCCGAAGGTATCAACCGCCAGAAAGACCCTGCCCGCGGTGCAGGCGAAGGTCTTGCTCAAGCTGAAGCACTGGGGAAAACAGTTTCCTAGAGCAAAGGGGTATCCTTTTTCCCTCATCCGGATGATGCCCTGGATGGCCTTCCCGAGCGGTATTTTAGAAGGGAGAAGGCCTCCTTTGATAGGTTCCAGGTATCGCTTGAAGATTATTTTTGAAGCTCCCAGCTTTACAGCCATCTGTGTTGTTTTATCGAGGTGGTTTAAGTTGATTCCCAGTAGGGGCAAGGAGACTTCAGTGCGGAGGCCGCTTTTAGAGGCCCTCTGAAGGAAGTCTTTAGCCGCTTCCATACGCTCCTTGCTCTTCGGATCTGAAGGGCATTTCGAATTGTCAGGCGGAGAGAGAAGGGGGACAAAGAGCTTCAGAAAGGAGGGAATTTTCTTGAGCAAAGCGACAAGGTCCCAATCCAGGGGCTCGTGCGAGGCGGTCTCCAGGCTGAAGGGTATACCGAGCTTTTTGAGGAGCGCCAGGAACTCCTTGAATTCCGGATGCCTCGCGGGGTCGGAGCGGCCTCCAAGATAAAGCTCAATGCCCGGAGGCACCGATTTTTTCAAGATTTTCTCCCATGATGAGAGCGCCAGCGGCAGCTGAAGCTCGTCGAGCCGCGGGGGGTCGTAGAAGGAATCGTCCATTATGTCAAGCGTGAGGAAAGCCGGCAGGTTCAGCATGTCAGAAGCTTCCTCTCCAGCAGGGAGTCGCCGAGCTCTTCGAACATCCAACGCAGTGCGGTCTTACAGTGGAGGCAGAACTCTTCATCCATGGCGAAGAGGTCCTTTCCGCGAACATGGGCTTGCAGAGCGCAGCCTCCGCCGCAGATCCCCAGAGCTTCGCAGGCGAGGCATTCTTTCATGAAGACGGGGGTGCGCCGGCACCAGGTCCTGAGCACCTCCCCTTCCATGATTTTCTTCTCCAGATCAGGGTCGGCGATATCGCCGATGAGAAACTGGCCGTCCTCGGTAAAAATATGGCAGGG
Organism: bacterium; assembly: GCA_043798715.1. Lineage (GTDB taxonomy): Bacteria > Vulcanimicrobiota > JAZDOK01 > JAZDOK01 > JAZDOK01 > JAZDOK01. The sequence goes on along the minus strand of JAZDOK010000072.1, from coordinate 36,418 downwards.
GCCCACCCATCCCTGCGGAGAGACGGTGATCTGTCCCCCGTATCCCGCGCAGTCGTGGTACCAGATAGCCTCCCCGATGAAACATTTGATTTTGCGCAGGATGCGGTCCTCGAAGATACCGTACTGGCGGAAGACGCGGAAGGCCTCGATGATTTTTTCCGTGGCCAGTCCGGGACAGACCACCGAGGGATGGTCCGCCGGGAGGCCTTTCTGGATGTTGAATCCCAGCCCCCGGATCTCAAGTTCCGTGGCGAAGTACTCCGCTATTTCCCGGATTTCCGGCATGTTGTGCTCTCCGAGGGTGCAGGAGATGCCGGGGTTCATCCCCGCTTTGCGGCACAGGAAGAACCCGCGGATGGAGTCGTCCCAGGAGCCGCATTTTTCTCTCTTGGGGCGGCTTAAGTCGTGGTGGCGGCGCATCCCGTCAATTGAGATTCCGGCGTTGACGCCGGTTTCCTTCAAAATCTTTGCGATCTCCGGGGTTATCAGCGTCCCATTGGAGACCATCTGAATCTTGAGCTTTCGCTCGCCGAAAACGCCCTCTTTTTCCCGCTTCCTAAGGTAGAAGAGAGTCTCCTTCATGACCTCCCAGTTGAGCAGCGGCTCTCCGCCGTAAAAGATGACCGTGGGATCCGTATTTTTATTCCGGGTGCGGATGAAGAGCTCAATGGCCTCCCGGGCGACCTCGGCCGTCATGTAAGAGAAAGTGAATCCCGCCGGTTTTCTCTTCTCGCTTTCGATGTTGCAGTAGGCGCAGGTGAGGTTGCAATTGTTGGTCACCAGGAGGTAGAGGATGGAGATGTGGGCATTATGGAGGGTGAAATTCTTTTGGGCCGCCTTAAGAGGTCCGTGGGGGTCGCTCCCCTTCGGAATGAGGTATCCTTCCTCCTGAAGAAGTGGCAGGAAGGACTTTGCCTCTTCATCCTCCAGGGGAGTGCCGCTCTGGAAACTCTCATGGATTTTTCCCAGAAGGCCGTCTCCGTATATTTTTCGGATGAGGAGGGAGTGGTACAGGATTGTATACTTCCCCAGGTCGTAAAAAAATGTGTAGGGAGAGAGCATCAGGCTTTCCCAGGGGAGATAAGTATGTTTTGTTTTCCAGTCGGGAGGGAGCCCCCGCCGCGGATTTCCGAATTTTGCCTGCTCCGGGTCAAGGTGGCCCAGAAGGGGGAGGCTTTCGTTATACAGGGGAATAAAAATACGGCTCCGGTAACTTCCAAGCTCGGCCCGGCGAAAAGCGGGCCGGTAAAAATCCGCCAGCGCCTTAAGCTCACGGCTGTACGCCCGGCAATCTTCAGGGCTTTCCCGGGAAGCTTCTTTACTCCCGTCCCCGGAGAGGGCCTCCTCAAATTCCCGCACCTTGAGGTCCCGATGGTTTGCTTTCAGCTGGATGTATTCGCGGAAAATCCGGCGCAGATTTTTTCTGAGATTCTTCAGCTCTTTTTCTTTCCAGCCGTCGTGAAGGACAAAGGGCATATCAAAGCGCCGAAAACCGTGTTTGACCAGTTCTCGGAACCAGCGCAGAATTTCTCCTTCGGTGGAAGGCAGGAGGGGGAGGCTGAGGATGGCGCCGTCCGGCGGAGCCTCCGTTCGGAGTACACTCTCAAAATCAGAGGGAGTTGCAATCGTAAAGACCGGGGTTGCGTCCGGGGGGGTGGAGATCTCGGTCATGAAATCATCTTTTCAGAGCGGCGAGGGCCTCGGCGGCTCTCTTGTTGCCCGGATTCAGGCTCACGGCCTGCGTGAATTCCCTCTCGGCCCTCTTTTTGTTCTTGGCCAGGAGATAGGCCTGCCCCAGATAGAAGTGGCTTTTATCGTTTGTGGGCTGCAGGATAATCGCTTTCTCCAGGGTCTTTATGGCCGCCTTGATGCTGTTTAGTTTCATGTAGGTGACGCCTAGATTCAGATATGTAGCCGGGAGTCCCGGATTGATCTGAAGCGAGCGCTCCAGTACCTTCCTGGCCATGGTGTAATTTTTATCAGAAATATAGACGGCCCCTAAGGAGGTCAGTGCCCTGTAATCATTCCCGTTTTTCCTGATCACAGCGTTCAGGTCCGTTTTGGCCTGGTCCTTATCGCCCTTGGCAAAATAAATTTCGGCAGTGGAGAGTAAGCGGGAGGTTTTGTATTCCTTTTTCTGGGCTTCTTCGATTTGGGTTAAAGCCGCATCGTAGTTGCCCTTGAGTTTTTCGACGTAGGCGATGAACTCGTAGGTCATGGCAAGCTGGCTGTCCAGCTCCTTGGCTCTTTTCAGGTGTTCCTCCGCTTTGGGATAATCCTTCTTCTCGGCGTAAAGCCAACCCAGGTAGGCCTCTGGCAGGGCCGATTTGGGATCGAGCCTGGAGGCTAAAAGGAGTTCTTTTTCGGCCAGATCCAGGTTGTGCTCCTTGATGGCGGCCCCGGCCACGGAACAGTGGGCCTGGATGGATTTCGGATTATTCTCGGCTTCCTGCTGAAAAGAGGCCAGGCACCCTTTCCAGTTGCCTGATCTCAGATACTCGTTGATTCTGTTCCTGGGCTGTGCGGCCTTTTGCTGCGGAATCTGCTGCGGCAACTGCTGCTTCTTGCCGGGGGAGCTGCAGCCGGTAAAAATGAGAAGGGTCAGGCACCAGACGGCCGCGATTTTTAAAGTTGTTTTCATGTTGCGAAAGATGGCCTCCATCTTAAATTTCAGGCACAGGCCTCGACCACGCAGTCGGCACAACTGCACATTGGTATGCAGTCATTTCCGCCGCCCGGACAAAAGCAATTGCACATGCACATGCAGTAGCAGGCGCAGGGGCAGTCGCATGTGCAGGCGCAGCCGCAGGCGCAGTCGCCGCCGGACCACGGGCAGTCGCAGTCGCAGTTGCAGGCGCAGGGGCAGTCGCAGGAGCAGGTGCAGTCGCAGGGACAGTCGCAGCTGCAGTCGCAGTTGCAATAATTTTCGGTGCAGGCACACGCCTGGCCCTGACATATGCAGTCCGGCGTGACGGGCAAAGTATAACATGTAGTGCAGATGGCGCCGGCTGTGCAATCATTCGGGATGCCGCTGCAGTCGCAGAAGCAGTCGCAGGTTCCTCCCTCCCCGTACAGGCAGAAGCAGGCGCATTGGAAATCACAAAAGCCGGGGCATTCACTGCACTCGGCGCAGCCGCAGTCAGTCACCAGATAGGGAAAACAGGAAGAAGAAGGAAACCCCGGCAGCCGGAGCTTCTCGCGGGATAGACCGGTCTCCTTGTTTGCCTGGGAGAGGGTGACCCTGACGGGATTTTCCAGGGGGCGGTTATCCATCAGGGAAAGCTCATACGAGGCGCCCGCCGCCGCAACGACTGCGGCCGATGCCAAGGTGGTCGTGAGCAATTTACCCAGGTCTTTTTTCATACAGCCATCCTCACTACCTTAGTATAAAGCCAATCCAGGGTGAAGTCAAGCGTATAAATATTACAAAATCGTAATAATTTGTCTTCAGGCATCGGGGCTTTTGAGAGGGTAAAAACAGGAGACGGAAGATGGGAGACAGAATAAGCCCAGATGAAAAGAAAGATTTTCCCGCTGCTCCTCATTTTACTTGCGGCCCTTTCGGCCGCTCCCGCCGCCGGGTCTTCCGGACCTGCGGGCCGGATTGAGAAAATCCTCGGCTCCGAGCCGTTTTTCAGAAAAATAAAATACGGCATCCTGGTCCAGGACCTGGTAAGCGGAGAGACCATATATTCAAACCATCCTGATGCGTCCCTGATACCTGCTTCCAATCTTAAACTGCTGACCGCCGTGTTGGGCTTTCACTACCTGGGCCGGGATTACAGCTACCGCACCTCGATCTATGGCCCCTCAATCCGGGACGGCATCCTGGATGGAGACCTGGTTCTGCGGGGGAGCGGCGATCCTTCATTTCTATATGATTTTTTCAAACCCACCGTCCTTCCCCTGGAGACCCTGGCGGGCGAACTGAAAATGAAAGGTGTCAGGGAGATTCGCGGTGACCTCGTGGCCGACGATTCGCTCTTTGATCGCGAGTGGACCGGAGAGGGCTGGAAGAAAGAGTATCTACTCGAAGATTACGCTTCTCCCACCGGCGCGCTCTCCCTGAATGGGAATATCGTCCAGGTGACGGTCACCCCGCGCAAGGTGGTTCTTTACCCGGCGGCTTCAAGCTTGAAAGTGCTGCGCTTGTCCGGCCCCAGCCTCTACACTCCACTGGCCATCGGGAGAAAGTCGGGGGAGGATATAATCACCGTTACGGGGAGAGCGCCTGCTTCCGGGAGCGTCACCAATACGGTGACGGTGCAGAATCCCTCGCTTTTTACCGCTTCCGCCTTCGCCCGAATCCTGAAAAAGTCGGGTATCAAGCTGTGCGGCCGGGTGAGGATGCTCTATGTTTCGGCGGAAAAGGACTCCTTTAAGAAGCTTGAGGAGCTGGCCGCCGTCTCGTCTCCACCCCTTCTCGATATCATCCGGGTGATGAACAAGGAGAGCGATAATTACATCTCGCAGCTCGTATTAAAAACGGTGGCCGCCCATGAACTCGGCCTGGGGAGCATGGAGAACGCCCGCCGGGTGTGCCTGGATTTTTTTCTGAAAGCCGGCCTTGATTCGACCGGCCTGTACCTGGCCGACGGCTGCGGACTTTCCAAAAGAAATCGCATCACCTGCCGCCAGCTGGTAGGCCTCCTGGAATATGCCGCCACTCAGCCGTATGCGCAGGATTTTTACTCCACCCTGCCGGCGGGCGGGGAGGGCACGATGGAGGGCCGCCTGGAGACGGTCCCCGTTATCGCCAAGACCGGCTCCATCAAGAGCAACACCACTCTCTCCGGCTACGTCCTGGCGCAGAACGGCCGGACGCTCGTCTTCTCCATATTGGTGAACGGACACCCCTCCGCCTGCTGGTACATCCGCGAGATTCAGGACCGAATCATAAAAGTGCTGGCCGGCATAAGCTGAGGCCCTTATTCTTCCAGGATGGCCCGGATGCGCTCCGCCCGGGTGCGGGCGAAAAGGTTTACGCCGGGGGCCCCTGCCTCTTTCAGCCTTTGAATTAAGTCCCGCGCGATTTTGATGCCTTCTTTCACGGGGTCATCGCTTTCCCGCAGGGCCTTTTTGGTTTTCTCCGGGATGCTGACTTCCCGGATCGCCTCCTCCAGGAAGCGGACGGTGGCCAGGCTCAGGATGGGCAGGATTCCGGGGATGATCGGAGGGCGTTTTTCGATCCCGCTCCGGGAGAGCGTTTCATAGACCGCCTCCCGGTACCTGATATAAAGCGTCTCGTCATAGACGATCTGGGTCAGGATGAAATCCGCACCGGAGGCGACTTTCATCCTGATATTCTCCAGCTCCTCTCGGGCCTCGGCGCTGGGGTGCGTGGGGTCAATCGCGATTAAAGGGTGCCCCGCGGCCCCGATGGAAAAGTCGGTGGTAAACGACTGCCGGGATTTTTCAATTTCTTCCCTGGAGAACAGACGGCTCATGTAGTCCGTGGGCTCGCCCCGGTTGAGGCGGGCTATGTCGGCGATGAATTCCCAGGAATGGCGGTAGTCATTGACTGAGCAAAATTCAGGGTAAGTCTCCTTTTTCGGGCTGTCCCCCTGAATGACGAGCAGGTTCTCAATTCCCATGTGGCCCGTGGCCATGAGCTTGCCGTAGAGGTCAATCCGGTTTCCGTCGATAGTGCGGAAGTGGCAGATGGGCTCGACGCCCTTCTCCCGCTTGATGAGGCCGGAGGTGTAGTGCGAGTCTATTCTGGGCTTTCCGCCGGGGTTGTGGGTTATCGCGATGAAATCTGACAGATCGCGGACGGCCTCTACGTCTTCGAGGAGGTTTTTAAATCCGGTACCGCGCGGAGGGCTGAATTCTACAATTTTGACGAATCCTTTTGTTCTGGTCAGGTCATGAAGTTTCATGTCATACTCCCGGCAGGATGAGGCCCGATACTGATTTTTCCGGCTGCATATAGCAGGAATCGGTCAGGACCACCCCGGTGCTTTTTTCGACGGCATCCTCTCCCAGGATGGCGAAGATTTTTTTCTGCTCCGCCAGATCCCAGCCGGGATACCCGGGGCTGAGGCGCTTCCGGAGAGAGTCGAAGGCGCGGCTTATATATTCATGAAGCAGCTCCACCGCACGCTCTACGGCCTCGGAAGCGATTCCGTCGAGGATGAAACTCTCCGCGATCTTTCCCTCGGCGCCCAGGGCCCGTGCCCGCTCTTCCAGGCCGCCTCCGATGCTCGCCACAAAAAAAGCCCCCAGGCTCTCGCCGGAGATTTTTTGAAGAAGGAGGGGGCTTTTGAAATATATATCATGGCCGGGGATCAGAATTTCCCCGTTTGTCACATCAACATGCAACTTATGTATGTTGAAAATCGCCCTGGGCAAAAGCAGGTGCTTTTCCCTGGCATAGACTTTCTCGATGGCCGCCTCCGCTGTCTCCTCCGCCCCATCCAGCGAAAAAGGCGCTCCGGCTCTCGTCTTGAGGCGGGCCAGGATGGCCGGCATCCCGGGCCGGATGTCCTGATTTTTAAAATCAAAGGGCGTCGTGCGTCCTGATTCCGGGATCACCGCCCCAGCATCCTTCCGAATTCTTTCACGGCTCCGAAGGCGTCCCGGGCGTATCCGTCGGCCCCGATGCTCCCGGCGTACCCGGCATTGACCACCGCGCCTCCCACGGCGATTTTACAGGTCGTTCGCTCTTTCAAGAGCCGGACGCTCTCCTCCATGGCGGGGAGCGTGGTGGTCATGAGGGCGGAGAGCCCCACGGCCACGGCCTTTTCCGTCAGCGCGGTCTCGGCGATCTTTTCAGGCTCCACGTCCTTGCCCAAGTCAATGACGTCGTAGCCGTTGCTTTTCAAGAAGAAGCAGACCAGGTTTTTTCCGATCTCGTGGATGTCTCCGCGCACGGAGGCCAGGATGATTTTATCCCTGGAGCTTGTTTCTCCGCTCATTGCGGAGATTTTTTTCTCCACCAGGTCCGCCGCTTTCTGAAAGGCCTCGGCGGAAGTAAGGAGATTTATGAGATAGTACTCTTTCCGCTCGAAGCGCTCTCCGGTCTCCTGGATGGCGGGCATTAAAATTTTTTCCAGGACGGTTTTAGGCTCTGTCTCCCGGAGAACTTCGTCGGTCAGGCGTTCGATATCCCAGGAGAGCCCCCTCAGGACCGCCTGATAAAGGCGGCTTTCAGGACTTTCCGCTTTCTTTTCTTCAGGCGTTTCCATAATGTTTTTTTTGCCGCTCACCCCGAGGTAATTCCTGAATCCGGGGTCCCGCCCCGCCAGACCCGAGGCCGCGTAAAAAGTCTTGAGAACGTCCTCGTCGCACGGGTTTATTATGGCGGCGTCGAGCCCGCATTCGAGGGCCATGGCCATGAAGGCTTTGTTTATTTCCTTTCTTTCGGGGAGGCCGAAGGATACGTTGCTGACCCCCAGCACCGTTCTTAAGCCCATCTTCCGGGCCAGGCGCAGCGCTCCAAGCGTCTCCCCGGCGGAAGAGGTGGCGGCGGAAAGGACGAGAGTGTCGGCGAGAAGGGAGTCCCTTTTGATTCCGAATGATTCCGCCGCCTCCACTATTTTATTTAGGACGGCCAGGCGCTCTTCGGCGGTTTTTGGGATTCCGCGTTCATCAATAGCCAGGCAGATAAGGGCGGCGTTGTATTTTCTGGCCAGGGGAAGGATGGTCTTGAGACTTTCGTCCCGTCCATGCACGGAATTGACGATGGCTTTTCCCGGGAAGGCCCGGAGGCCCTCTTCGAGGACGGCCGGGTCGGCCGAGTCTATGACCAGGGGAATACCCAGCCTGGCCAGTTCACGCACGGCGGCGCCCATGTTCTTTTTTTCATCGGAGCCGGGCACGGAGACGTTTACGTCCAGTATATCGGCGTTTTCGGACTGCTCACAGGCCAGGCGGACGACTTCGCCGATGTCTCCCGAGAGGAGGGACTCCGAGAGCTTTTTTTTGCCGGTGGGATTTATCCGCTCTCCGATCACGACCGGGATTCGGCCGATGCAAACCGTTTTGGCGCGGCCGGCGCAGGTCACCAGCCCCGAATGGGGAGATTCTGCGGCGGGATGGGCGGGCTTCCTTCCGCGCAGGAGGCCTGAAAGTTCCCGGATGTGCTCCGGGGCCGTTCCGCAGCAGCCGCCCAGGAGGGAGGCTCCCAGGGCGATGAAGCGCTCCGCATGGGCGGCGAATTCGCCGGGGCTCATCAGATAAACTGTACTTCCCCCGACAAACTCGGGGCGTCCCGCGTTGGGCTGAAATAAGAGGGGCACGGCCGCGAAGCGGGCCATCTCCTCTGCGATCGGAAGCATCTCCTCCGGGTTCATGCAGTTTATCCCGAGGCCGTCAACCAGATCCTGGAGCACCACCACCGCCGTTTCCGCATCCGATCCCGCCAGGGTGTGCCCGCCGGGCTCGAAGGTAAGCTGGCAGATGACGGGGAGATCAAAATTTCTTGCAGCGATGGCGGCCACCTTGGCCTCAAAGACATCCTGCATCGTCTCGATGAGTATGAGGTCCGCGCCCGCCTCAGCCGCGAAGCGAATCTGCTCGTTGAATGCCTCGTATGCTTCCTCAAAGAGAAGTTCCCCGGGCGTTTTTCCGGTGGGGCCGATGGAGGCGGCGATCAAAATATTCTCTCCGCCGGCTTTCCGGGCGAGTTTTATTCCCGCGCGGTTGATGGCGGCGGCCTGGTCCTCCAGGCCAAATTCCCTGAGGCGGATTCGGTTGGCGCCGAAGGTGTTGGTCTTTAAGACGCCGGAGCCGGCATCCGTGTAAAGGCGCAGCACCTCCTCCACTGCGTAGGAATTGCCGAGGTTCCACGAAACCGGGCACTCGCCGCTCTTTAAGCCTCTCCCGGCCAGTTCCGTGCCCATGGCCCCGGAAAAAAGCAGGATTTTATTTTCTAATTCATTTCTGAAACGCTGTCTCATTTCTTTTCTTCTCTTCGCTCTCAGTATGAAACTCCCTCTTCGGCATGAGAGAAAGAATAATGACCATATCAGAAAGAGATATCCGGAGGTGCGAGGTTGTTTTAAAGAGTAGGGATATTTGACGGTTCGGGTGGCGGCGAGGCTGCGGGCAGGCTGAAGAAAAAGGAAGTTCCTTCTCCCCGGGCACTCGTGAGCCGGATGTCGGATTCATGCGCTTCCAGTAGCTTTTTCACGATGTAAAGACCCAGGCCGGAGGAACGGCCTGTGCTGTTCAAACTGGAGTATTTCTGGAAAAGTGTTCCCTGTTCGGATTCAGGGATTCCCTTTCCGGTATCGCTTACGGTAAAGTTGACAAACTCTCCTTCCCGGCAGGCGGAGATTTTGATGAGGCCGCCTTCCGGCGTAAAGTTGAGGGCATTGGAAACGAGGTTCTGAAAAACTTCCATGAGGCTTATCCGGTCGGCCTTTATCCATAAATCTTCTGAGAGGGAAAAATCGAGAGCAACCTTGTTATCTTTTGCCTGCTGTCGATAAGTTTTGTGGAGGTCTTCGAAAACTACGCTCAAAGACAAATTATCGAAAGAATACCGGATTCCCCCGGCCTCAATCTTGGCAATTTCCAGAATATTGTTGATGAGAGAAAGCATGAGCTCTCCGTTTTTTTGGATGTTATGCAATAATTCCATCTTCTGGTGCGGAATTTCTTCGAGCCTGGGATCCATCAGGATTGAGGCCGCACACACGATGACAGAGAGCGGACTTCTGAGGTCATGGGTCAGAATAGCTGTAAAATCCTCCTTAATCCGGGCCAGTTCCTCTTCAGCCCGTTTTTTCTCTGTAACGTCCTCGATCATGGAGACCGTATGGAGAAGCTTCCCTTCCTCGTCATGAATGCCGTAGGCGAAGAGATTGGCCAGAACGGTCTCCCCGTTCTTTTTGAGGTATCTTTTACCCAGGTTGAAATTTGAAACTTCTCCCCGGTAGAGCTTTCCGAGCCATTCCCGGCTGACGGGAAGATCATCCGGGTGAGTGATCTCCACGAAGGTAAGGTTTGCCAATTCTTCTTTCGTGTATCCCAGAATCCGGCAGAAAGCGGGATTCATTTTCTGGAAGCGATTGTCAAGGCCCACGATGACCTTCCCCAGGGGGCCTTCCTGAAAGACTTTGCGGAAGTGCTTTTCGCTCTCGCGAAGGTCTCTTAAGGCTCCTTCCAATTGGGCCGTACGTTCGGAGACTTTCTGTTCCAGTTCCGCGTTGAGGCGGATGATTTCCTCCGCGGCCTGACGGTGTTTCCGGCGCACTGCCGCCTCGGCCATTTCCCGCTCGATGGCCGGGACAAGTCGCGAGAGATTGTCTTTCATGATGTAGTCGTGGGCCCCCGCCTTCATGGCGGCGACCGCCGTCTCATCCTCGATCTGCCCGGAAACGATGATGAATGGCACATCAAGACCTCGCGAGCGGATCAGGGCCAGGGCGGAGGGGGCGCTGAAGGACGGGAGGTTGTAATCCGCGAGGACGACATCCCAGCTTTCTTCATCGAGAGCCGCTATTAAACCCTGAAGAGTATCAACCCGCCTGCAAACAAAATTTTTCCTTTTCCGTTTAATCTCATATTCCAGAAGCAGGGCATCTTCTTCAGAATCCTCAATGAGCAGTATGCGCATAAGCTCATCCATGGAATTTTTCCCTTTCTTCCTTGACTCAGAATTCCTTTTTTACGCCGGGATTGTGAAAAAGAAAGTCGCTCCTTCTCCCTCTTTCCCTTCAGCCCACATTCTTCCGCCGTGGCGCAGGATGATGCGCTGGGCTATGGCCAGGCCTACCCCGGTGCCCCCATAGTCTTCGGCGCGGTGAAGCCGCTGGAAGACGCCGAAGAGCTTATGAGAATACTGCATATCGAAGCCTACGCCGTTGTCCTTGACAAAAAAAACCGGTTCCCCGTCCTCTTCACGACAGCCGATTTCAATTGCCGCAACCTTGCGCCTCTGGGTGAACTTCAGGGCGTTGGAAACAAGGTTGCTGACGACCCGGAGGAGCAGGGCCGGGTCGGCCTGGCAGGAGGGAAGATACCCCAGGGAGATCCGGACGTCCCGCCCCTCGCGTTCGCCGGCCAGTTCCTCCAGGGCTTGGCGTACGATTTCGGCGGGATGGACATTCTGCTTGTTGAGCGATTGGCGGCTCAGACGCGAGAAATCGAGAAGATCGTCTATCAACTGCCCCATCCGCCTGGCATTTTTCCGTACCAGTTGGAGGTACCGCCTGGGTTCTTCCGAAAGCTGCGATTCGTATTTTTCTTCGAGTATCCGTATAAAACCGTCAATGCTCCGAAGGGGTGCCCGGAGGTCGTGGGCAATGGAGTAGGAATAGTCATCCAATTCCTGGTTCGCGGCGGCGAGCTCCCCGATGTGTTCCTTCATTTCGAGGTTCATCTTCTGGATTTGTCGTTCAGACTCCCTGAGTTTATGATGAGAGTCCTGGAGCTCATGAAGCAAATTCTTCTCCAGGGTGCTGTCGTGCACCAGGGCCAGAACTTCGGGACAATTGCCGGCCGTATGCTTCAAGCGTATCCAGTGGAACCGAAGAATCCGGTTGAGTTCCGGAATTTGCCTTTCCTCGACGCGCATTGAACCGAACTCAGACGGCCTCAACCCGAGCCGCAGCAGGGCTTCGCTGTCCTGCTCTTTGCCTCCGATATGCAGAAGAAGGCGGACGGTGGGGCTCATCTCCAGAAGATTCCCCTTCTCGTCAAAGAGCATGTACCCGTCGCCGACATCGAGAAGCGAGATGCCGAGCGTGCCACGCGAGCGCAGCCGCGGCTCTATGTAGTCCTGGAGAGCCTGCAGTATCTCGAAGGCCGAAGCCGTTTCGGGAGTGCATCCGATCTCCTTGAGAGCCGCGTTCATAAGACTCTTGGCGGAAAGCGGCTCCACCGTTGCCAGCTTTGCTACAATGGAATCATAGAACGCGGTTGAGTCTTTCCGAGTTGTCATTTACTTCCCTTCGACGGCTTCCCGTCCGGCCAGGTAGTTTTTCACATACTCATCAATTTTATCCGGGGGAGCCATGATGAAACGACAAGCGCTGTCGCCTCGCGCCCGGCACATAATCTCCTTCGCCTTAAGTTCCAGACCGAAACTTTCCGTGCACCACCCGGAAGAGTAGCCTGCGTTCATGAAACATATACAGAAGTCCGTTTTTTCTTTTTTTTGAATCCAGGAATCCGCCTCGAAAGAGAAAGGATGATCGTACAGCAGGTAATACTCCTCGTTCGGAACGGCGTTGCTCTGCGGCAAGATGTCAACAAAGGCCCATCCAGTGTAGGCGAAGTGGATGGGTCCCGCAGATAACCTGGCAATGGGGTCGGTTACATCGAGTTTTTTAAAAAAAGCGCGGGCGTCGCCCTTTCCGATGGAGCGAGCTAAATCAAAGAGAACCGTTCCGGCTCCGGCCAGGGCCTCGATCTCGCTCATGGCCGGGTACATTCCCCTTATATATTCAAGGAAGTGTACCGATAAGGATTCAGCCCGGACCAGCACATAGCGCTCGTCTCCAATGGTTATCGTGCCCTTGGTCGGATCCTGATTTATCAAGTTGAAGTATTCTGAGACGAACACCTCCGCCTTCTTAAACATTGGACTGAACGCTTGAGGTACTTTGACTGATTTTAAAGTCATGGTATTTCCTCCTGATGTCGATTTAAGTTCGGCAATATGCCATAGCCTGGCCTTGATACTTCATTTTAACGGCGGCGGCTGGTTGAGCAGAAGCCAGTAGAACCCGATGTTGCGGATGGCCGAAGAAAATTGATCGAAATCCACGGGTTTTACGATGTAGCTGTTGACGCCAAGTTTGTAACTTTCCACTATGTCGCGCTCCTCCTTGGAGTAAGTCAGCACAATCACCGGGACCATCCGCGTGCGGATATCGGTTTTAAGGCGTTTTAGAACTTCCAGGCCGTTCACCCTGGGCAGCTTGAGATCCAAAAGGATAAGACGGGGCAACTTCGGGAGATCCTCCACTGAAGCGGGATCGGACCCGTAGATGTATTCAAGGGCCTCAGCCCCGTCCCGTGCCACGTGGACGGGATTGATTATGTTGTGCTCTTTCAGGTTATATAGAGTGAGTTCCACGTCGTCCGGATTGTCTTCCACCAAAAGGATTTCCACCATGTTTTTGCGCATCATCGCTTCTCCTTCCAATCGGTTTAATTTTTGAACGGTGTGGTTTTTTCAGAGAACCGCTTGAGGGGGCGATAGTCATCGGGTCGGCGGCATCGCCGCAAAAAGCGAGATTCCGTAAAGCTGTAGTGATTGTGGAAAAAATAAAGAGAGAGGTATAAAAAACAACAGCCCGAGACATTTTTCATATCTTCTGTGCCCCCGGAGGCAAGCAAAAAATACAGCCGCCACAAAATGATACTCTTGTAATGATACTCTTGTGATATATTCTGAATAAAAGAAGAATTTCCTCTTTTTTCCTGCAATTTCTGCCGGCAGAAGAAACAAAGATACGGCGTGAGTGAATCCGGGTGTGCCCAGCTATTTAAATGACTTATTTTTTTGGATCCGGGATCTTTTCGGCCTGTACGGCTTACCGGATGAGGTAGCCGTCGTGTTCGATCGGCTTTGGAGGAGAGGGGATTGCCTGCTCAGTCCCGGCGCTCCGGCCTTCCCCGGCTTCCGCAAGTTCCCGGCATCCCCAGAGGTAGGTGCCGGCGCTCCAGAGAAAATCCGGTTCCGACTTGTACAAAAGCCCCTTGACCGGCTCAAGCTTTCCCTCGGGTTGGTAAATTTCGTAGAAAGTGCCGTCCTTTATGGCCTGAGAACCGACTTGTTCCAGGGCCTTCCGGGCCAGTTCGGGTCTTCCGCTTCGGGCGGCGGCGACCGCCAGGACATTGCCCTGCCAGGGCCAGATGTGGCGGTCGTGATAATGGCGGACTCCGGCGACCTTGGCCCAGATCGGGACGTATTCGTCGGGATAATCGCCCTCAAGCGCCGGGTAGGGCAGGGGGGATTTATCCAGGAAGTCTTCCAGTTTTGCGAATATTTTATCAGTCTGGCCCTTGTCGGCCACGCCGAAAATGACGGCGAACATATTTCCGTCGGGCGAAAAGTTGGAAATCTTGTTGCTGTCCTTATAGTAGCCGAGCTTCTCGTCCCAGAGTTGAATGTTTATGTCGGTTTTGACCTTTTCCGCGTATTCCCTGTTGTGGCGGGCCTGAGCTTTATCCCCTACGGCCTCGCCGGCCTCCGCCATGGAGTCGAAAGCCTTGTAGAGCAGAACGTTGGTATAGGTGACAATGCCGCTTCTGCGGGTGATGTCCTTCCAGTCTCCGCTCCCGGGCTGATCGATCAGCTTTCCCTTCTCCTTCTGGTCCATCTTTTCCAGCCAGGAGGCGCTTTTTTTCAGGGTCTCATAATTTTTTTACAGGAATTCGCGGTCCCCGGTGGCCTTGTAATATTCATTGGAAAGGATGAGCGGCAGGGCCGTGGCGTCAAACTGGTAGGCATTGAGGTCGTTGACGTATTCGTAGCGGTCGAGGACTTTCGGGTCGGGGGTCTTAAGTCCGAGGATGGAGAGCACCATCAGGAAGGGATTGTCGTAATCTCCCTGCCTCCTGGGCATCTGGCCCTCCGTATCGGCCCGATCAAAAAAGCTCTGCAGGGTGTCCCGGACGATCTTCTGGCCTTCCGGCTCGCGGAGGAGGCCGAAGGAGGCGAAGCAGGCATCTCTCGTCCAGAGGGATTTGAAGTGATCGCTTCCGGCGGTGATGATCTGGCGGGTGCCGCTCTGTCCGGGCATCGTCACCTCGAAGGTGTCCTTCTTCACGACGCCGCGGGCCATGGTCCGGGCCTCATCGATCACGGACGAAGGCGCCTGGACCTTTTCCGCGTTCCCGATTTTTCCGGGTTTTACGGAGAGGGTCGCCTCTTCTTTGGGTGCCTGGATCGGGCTTTGATTAGCCGCGTCTGCGGGCGGGAGAGGCTTGTTCTGGACGGGACCGATACCGTGAAGGCCGATGTTCCGGATCTCCATCGTTATACCCCCTGCAATTCAGAGTTTAATCTGGATAAATTATATCATTCCGCGTCGATGGCGGTCAAGTGGCGGGCCAGAGAAATGAAGTCATCGAGGGTGAGGGTCTCGCCCCGGCGGGAGGGATCAATTCCGGCCGCTTCGAGGGCGGCCAGGAGCGTTTTTTCCTCCACGGGCCCGGGCAGGCGGCGCAGGGCGTTCCGCAGGGTCTTTCTTCTCTGGCCGAAGGAGGCCCGTATGAGGCTGAAAAGCTTCTCTTCCGGGACGTTTTCCCTGGGGGGAAGAGCGGTCAGGCGGACAACGGCGGAATCCACCCTGGGCGGGGGAATAAAGGCCGCCCGGGGCACGGAAAGGAGAATTTCTGAAGAATAAAAATAGCGGACCAGCAGGGTGAGGGCCCCGTAGTCCTTGGTTGAGGGAGCGGCCGCCAGGCGCCGGGCCACTTCCTTCTGGAGCATAAGGACCATCCGGCTCAGGCGGCCCCGTCCCCCGGTGCACATTTTGGCCAGGAGGGGTCCCGACAGGTAGTAGGGGATGTTGGCGACCAGCTTCCATTTCCCTACGTCCTCAAGAAGATCCGGAAGATTGAGGCGAAGGATGTCCCCCCGCACGATTTTAAGAGAGGGAAATTCTTCGGCGAGAGCGGTGAGATGCGGCAGGAAGCGTTCGTCCATCTCCACGGAGACTACTTTTGCGGCGCGGGAGGCCAGCTCCCTGGTGAGAGTGCCGCTTCCGGCTCCCACCTCCAGGATTAAATCGCCCGCTTCCAACTCCGCGGCCTCCACTATTTTCCCGAGCACTGTTTTGTCTCTCAGGAAATGCTGTCCCAGCCGCTTTCTCAAACGGATTCCCGTAATTCCTGATTCTTGCATGGGTATAGATTCAAGAAAGGAGTATCCGGCCCCTTGTGGAACATTACGCCGGAGGAAAAGACGATGATTCAGGGTATGTTCTATAAAAAAGGTCTGACCGTCGAGGAGATTCCCCCGGATGGAATGCTGAAATTTCTGGGGGAGATTAAGGACGATACCGTACTCTGGCTCGACCTGTCCCAGCCCACCCATGACGAGCTGAACCTCCTGCGGGAGAAGATGAACTTTCATCCCCTGGCCCTTGAGGACTGCGTACACGTGGGGCAGAGGCCCAAGGTTGATGACTACGGCGGCTACCTCTTCATCGTGCTGTATGCAGTGGATCAGAGCAATTCTATTCATGCCGGCCAGATCGGCATCTTTCTCGGGCCGAACTTCATGGTGACGGTCCACGGAACTCCCCTCAATCTCATTGATGACGTGCTGATGAAGAGCCGTGAGGACTCCCGCACTGCCCAGCAGGGAGTGGATTTCCTCCTCTATCACCTCCTCGACGCCTCCGTGGACAGGTATTTTCCCGTCCTGAACTCCATTGATGAGAAGGTGGACTCCCTTGAGGATGAAATCATGGCATCGCCGTCCCAGCAACAACTGGAAAAGATTTTTTCTCTTAAAAAGGATCTGGTGACGCTCCGGAAAATTTGTGCCCCCCAGCGCGACGTCATCAACATCCTGATCAGCCGCGAGCAGTCGTTGATCGGCCCGGAAGCAGTCATGTATTACCGCGACATCTACGATCACCTTGTCCGGGTGTACGATATGATCGAGAACCAGCGGGACCTCCTGACCAACGCCATGGAAATCTACCTCTCGATGGTCTCCAACCGCCTGGGGATCATCATGAAAAGCCTGACAGTGGTGGCCACCATTTTCATGCCGATCACCTTCATAACCAGCTTCTTCGGGATGAACGTGGAGCTGGTGGACTTTTTGAAGGCCCACAACCAGGGAGAGCTTTTCTGGTGGCTCACCGCCTCAATGTTGGTGCTGAGCGTGGGCCTGGTCTACTGGTTTAAAAAGAAAGAATGGATTTAGAGGGAGTATTTAATGGGAAAGCACAGTTTTGACGACCGCGACTTGATGACGAAAAAGAAAGGATCGCGGCTTCTTCGGGTTTTTGTGTGGAGTCTGGTCATAGGGCTCGTAATTCTGACGGCCGGCTTTTTATATCTTTCCAACCTTTATAAAGAGATCACGCCCGGAGGGACGAGGGTCTCCATGGAAGATATCTATAACTCCCTTGTCAAGCCCGGCCAGACGGTCTTTGCCGGGAGGGAAGGTATAAATATCCTCTGCCTGGGAGTGGACAACAATTATACGGAGAAGGGAATCCTCTACACCAAGGGTGCCCGCTCGGACACGATTTTCGTCTTGCACATGGGATTCCCGGACCACTCGCTGGGAATTCTCTCGATTCCACGCGACACCAGGGTTGCAATTTCGGAGAGCTACGGCATGGACAAGATCAACGCCGCCTATGCGCTTGGGGGGCCGGAACAGGCGAAGAAGACCATCCAGGATTTCCTGGGGGTGCCGATCGACTACTATCTGATACTACGGGTGGAGGGGACCAAGAAACTGGTGGACGCTCTCGGCGGGGTTCCGGTGAACGTAGAGAAGGACATGGATTACGACGACAGTTGGGGCAACCTGCACGTCCACCTGAAACCCGGCTGGCAAAGGCTGAATGGCGAGCAGGCGGTCGGCTACTCGCGCTTTCGCCACGATGAAGAGGGAGACCGGGGGCGAATCCGCCGGCAGCAGCAGGTCGTTCTGGCGATGGCCCGGGAAATTCGGAAGCCGGTCAATCTGACGCGCGTTGACAAAATCGTTAAGGTTTTCAGGCAATTCGTGGAGACCGATATGCGCGTGATCGAGCTGTTTGACCTGGCCAGAGTCTTCAAGGATTTTGATCGCAAGAACATGAAGTTTGCCGCGATAAACGGCGATGACACCATGATTGACGGTATCTCCTACATAGTGCCGGACGAGAAGAATAAAGAGAAGCAGGTCAGCAGGATTCTCAAGGGGATCGAAATATACGAGCCGGCGGATCTTCGGGTGGAGGTCCTGAATGGAAGCGGTCTTAAGGGACTGGCCAGGATTCAGGCCGACAAACTCGTCGCCAGGGGTTTCCAGGTGGTACGGGTGGAAAACGCCGATCGCTCCGATTACCTGAGTACCCAGATCGTGGATCATACCGGAGACCCGCAACTGGCTCTGATGGTCTCCGATGTCGTAGGCCCCGCCCAGATCCTGCAGGGCGAGGGCGATCCGGATCCTCAGCGCAAGACTGACATCACCGTCATCGTCGGGAGAGACAAGGAAGCGCCTCCTGCGCCCGTCCAGTACCCGCCGGTGACACCGTAGATTCATGGTCGGTTACTCTAATATTCCCACTCCTCTCGGAGAGATTTTCCTGGGATTTTCACCCGCCGGCCTCTGCAAGGTAGGCTTGGCAGGGTCTGAGGATGCGTTTCTCAGGTGGCTCCTCAGGGTTTTCAAAGAGCCGGTCGCGCGGGAGGAATCGAGCAGGTCCGGCGAGGCCGCCCGCCAGATTTCGGCTTATCTTAAAGGACGGCTGAGAGAGTTTTCACTGACGCTTGACATCATCGGGACTCCTTTTCAAAAGAGGGTTTGGGCGGCCCTTCGAGAGATCCCATATGGAAAGACCCGATCCTATGGCGAAATCGCCGGCCTCATCCGTTCCCCGGGGGCCTCGCGCGCCGTAGGCACTGCCTGCGGCCGCAATCCTTTGCCACTGGTCGTTCCCTGTCACCGCGTTCTGGCTGCCGGCGGAGCTCCAGGTGGCTTTTCATGCGGCCTTCCCATCAAGAAATTTCTTCTTGATCTGGAGGGAGCGGAGGTGATTTTTCCGGCGGCGCTCTGCAAGGAAAACAGCATGCCGGTATGGAATAAGTGACGAGCGGGCTGAATTTTTTTCACAAGACAGCCGGCTGTGATATTGAGAAGGAGGACAAAGATTATGAATAAAACGAAACTGTTTTATGTCGTAGTGGTGGCGATTCTGCTTTTTTCGGTGATGTCGGCGCCGGCCCAGGCCTCCCGCCTGGAGTTTTCCGCCGGGATCTGGAGCAGTTCCATGACCGGCTCCTACAATGACGGAACAAATTCGCTGGATCTTAAGAACGATCTGGGATTCAGTAATTTCAGCTTTCTCGTCCTGGGGGCGAAACTGAATATGAGTGATCGCTGGGCGCTCAGCCTGGGATACACCGGCTCGGACAAGAATGCAGTGGGCACACTGAACAAGGCTCTGACCTTTTTCAACGTTCCGTATCAGGCCGGCCAGACCCTCGACACCCGGATCAAGCTGAGCTATTTTGACATCGGTCTGGAGCGGAATCTCTTTAGAAAATTCGGCTCGGAACTTAATTTTATCCTCGACGTGAAGATCACCAGCCTGGATCTTACCGGGATTGCCCAGCAGACCCAGGTTGCGATTCCACCTCTCAGTCAGAACGGCATCCCCATTCCCCAGATCGGGTTCTCGGGAAAGGTCGGGATGGGCCTTTTTGATGCGCATGCAAAGTTTCTCTGGCTGGGCGGCTCCGCAAGCAATTACACGGCATCCATAAGCGACCTGACCGCCGGTATCGGCACAAGCCTCCTGCTGCCAGGCCTCTCCGCCTCCCTCGATTACCACATCCTTGACCTCCGGGGCAAGGACACCTCGAACAACCAGATCAAGGAGGCCCTCCTAAATTATTCCGGGCCGCAGTTGAGCCTGAATTACCGCTTCTGAAGTGCAACCCAAGGTGTTGTCGGTGTCTGTCGCGGTAGTCGGCGGAGGAGCCTCCGGGATGATGGCGGCAATCGCCGCGGCCGAGAGCGGCGCCGTGGTTACCCTGTTTGAGAAGAACCAGCGGGTGGGGAAGAAGCTGCTGGCGACAGGGAACGGCCGCTGCAACCTGACCAATCTCAATGTCGGCCCTGAAAACTATCACGGCGGGACGCCGGAATTTGCTCTTTCGGTCCTGGCCGGCTTCGGCGTTCAGAGCACCCTTGATTTTTTCGATCTCCTCGGCGTCGCTCCCAAGGTTGAAGAGGGAGGGAAAGTCTTTCCCCTTTCGGAGCAGGCGGGTAGCGTGCTGGATGTCCTTCGCTGGCGCCTGGAGGCCCTGGGAGTAAAGATTCTCTGCGAGTCGCCGGTTGCCGGGATTAAGAGGGGGCGGAGCGGGTTTCTTCTTTCCCTTAAAAACGGAAAGACCTTCGAGGCGGAAAGGCTTGTCTTGGCTGCCGGAGGCCGGGCCGCCCCTCATCTCGGATCTGATGGAAGCGGCCATGCGCTGGCGCGTCTTCTGGGGCACACTCTGGTGCCATCCTTTCCGGCGCTGGTCCCCCTGAAACTTAAAGCGGATTTTTTAAAACAGATTCAAGGGGTGAAATTCAGGGGTGAGGCCATAATTGTCGTCGGGGGACGGGAAGTTAAGAAAGCTTCCGGCGAATTGCTCTTTACCGAGTACGGGATCTCCGGCCCTCCAATCCTGACTCTCAGCCGTAAAGCCGGCGAGCATCTGCTTGAGGGGCAGAAAGTCACGCTTCGCCTGGATATTTTTCCCTCCATTTCTTTCGGGGAAATGGAAGAATGCCTCGCAAAGCGCCTGGATCTCGGGAGAACCAAGAGTTTTATTTTTTCATTCGTAGGGTTTCTTAATAAGAAGCTGATTCCCGTGGTTCTGCGGGAGTCGGGCGTCTCCGATATCCACAAGGCGGCCGAATCGGTGACGCCTTCCGAGGTGCGGGCGGTGGTGAAGAATCTGAAGGAGTGGACCTTTGAGGTAACCGGGAGCACCTCCTGGCCTCACGCGCAGGTGACTGCCGGCGGGTTGGATGTGCGGGAGATAAATCCTGCGACAATGGAATCCAGGATTCTGCCCGGTCTTTTTTTGGCGGGAGAGATAGTTGACATTGACGGTGATTGCGGCGGCTACAACCTTCAGTGGGCCTGGTCGTCAGGCCATGTGGCTGGTTCGAGTGCGGGAGGCTGCAAGTGATATTTACAAAGGATTTGAACTGTGTTATCATACAATCGCATTAAGGGAGGTGAATGGCGCGTTGACCATTGTTAAGGACAAAAAACAGGAAGTTATCGAGAAATATAAAACCCATGAGAAGGACACCGGTTCTCCTGAGGTCCAGGTCGCGATTCTGACGGAGAGGATCAATCACCTGACTTCACATCTCAAGGTCCACAAAAAGGATCACCATTCCCGGCGGGGACTTTTGATGATGGTGGGGCAGAGGAGACGTCTGTTGAATTACCTCATGAAGAAAGATATCGCGAGATACCGTACTGTTATTGAAAAACTTGGCCTCAGAAGATAAAAGCAAAAGGGCGTGTAGAAAGGGTGCGTTGGGCTGTCGCCTTGATTCGCCCTTTCTTTATTCCCAAGAATAAAAAACAGGAGTAGTTGAAAAAATGAGTACACAGGGAAAAATCGTTCTGGAAAAAGAAATTGCGGGCCGGAAATGGACCTTTGAGACTGGGGAACTGGCCAAACAGGCCGGCGGCTCCGTCCTGGTAAAATGCGGCGAGACGGTGGTGCTGGCAGCGGTCACCTGCTCCGTTAAACCCCGGGAGGGCACGGATTTCTTTCCGATGACGGTGGACTACGAAGAGCGGCTTTACGCCGCCGGTAAGATCCCCGGCGGGTTTTTCAAAAGAGAAGGGCGGCCGCCGGAAAAAAGCATCCTCACCTCCCGCCTGATCGACCGCCCGTTAAGACCGCTCTTTCCGGATGGTTTCAGGAATGACGTGCAGATCGTCACGACCGTCCTTTCGGCCGATCAGGTGGTGGAGCCGGATATTATGGCCCTGGTCGCCGCTTCGGCCGCCCTGGCCGTCTCAGACATTCCCTTCCCCACGCCTGTAGGCGCAGTGCGGATTGGGATGAGCCCGGAAGGCGCTCTCATAATCAATCCCACCCTCTCCGAATATCAGGAGACAAAACTCAATCTGGTGGTCGCCGGCACGAAGAAGGCCATCGTGATGGTCGAGGCCGGCGCCGCCGAGGCGACCGAGGCGGAGATCCTGGAGGCGCTCAGAATCGGACATGAAACGATCAAAGAACTGGTTTCAATGATCGAGGAACTGTCTTCCAAAGCAGGTAAGCCCAAGAGGGAAATTCCCGTGTACGAGCCGGACAAAGACCTGGAGGCCCTCATACGCGAGCACCTTATTAAGCAGATCTCCGCCGCCATGCGAATAGTCGAGAAGGCGGAACGGGAGCGGGCTTTTGAGTCCATCAACAAAGATGCCTTCCTGGAAATCCTATGAAATATACGGGAGCGTCCCGCGATCGGATGCTCTCCCTCATGACCGACGGCAAGGGCCGTGACTTTGACGCTATCATCAAAATAATCAAGGAAGAAGAACTCCGGAAGATGATCGTGGAGGAAGGCCGTCGGCCCGACGGAAGAAAGTTTGATGAGATCCGTCCCATCAACTGCCAGGTCGCACTCCTTCCCCGCGTGCACGGCTCCGGTCTCTTCACCAGGGGACAGACGCAGGTGATCACCTCGGTGACCCTGGGAACCCTGAGCGAGGGGCAGAAAATCGACGGGTTGGGTTTTGAGGAGACCAAGCGGTACATGCACCAGTATAATTTCCCGCCCTATTCGGTGGGCGAGGTAAAAATGATGAGGGGCCCCGGCAGGAGGGAAATCGGGCACGGGGCCCTGGCCGAACGGGCGCTTCTCCCAATGATTCCCAATGAAGAGGAATTTCCATACGCCTTCCGCCTGGTCTCCGAGGTGCTGGAATCAAACGGCTCCTCCTCGATGGCCAGCGTCTGCGCCAGCACCCTGGCTCTCATGGACGCCGGGATCCCCATCCGGGAGCCGGTGGCCGGGGTGGCCATGGGACTCATATCCAGGGGCGACTCCTTCTCGGTCCTGACGGACATCCAGGGGATGGAGGACTTCCTTGGCGACATGGACTTCAAGGTGGCCGGCACGGCCGGCGGCATCACCGCCCTCCAGATGGACATCAAGTTCACCGGCATCACCATGGAGATCCTCGAAAAAGCCCTGAAGCAGGCACGGGAGGCCCGCCTGTTCATCCTCGGAAAAATAAAGGAGTGCATCGCCGAGCCTCGGCCCAGCCTCTCGCCCTATGCTCCGAGAATCTTCGTAATAATGATATCTCCCGACAAGATCAAGGATGTCATCGGGCCAGGCGGCAAGATGATCAACAAGATCATCAACGAGACAGGCGTAAAGATAGACGTGGAGCCGGACGGCAAGGTATATATCGCGGCGGTGGACCTGGCGGCCGGAGAGAAAGCCCTGCATATGATCGAGAGTCTCACCCGGGACGTCGAGGTCGGGGAGGTTTACCAGGGGAAGGTCATGCGGCTCATGAATTTTGGAGCCTTCATGGAAATTCTTCCGGGCAAGGAAGGCCTTCTGCATATCTCCCAGATCAGCTCGGAGCGGGTCGAGCGCATTGAGGACGCGGTGGCCATCGGGGATGAGTTCCCGGTGAAGGTACATGAGATTGACTCCCAGGGAAGAATCAATCTCACCCGGCGCGGCCTGGTCAATGGCTTCGACGAGCAATCGAGGGAGGAACGCCCCAGGGAAGGCGGCTTTGACGGCCCCAGGAGGACAACCTCCTCATCGGGCGGCAGGTCCGGACCCTCCCGTTCGTCGGGACCATCGAGACGGCCCCGGAATTAAACCGGTTTTCTATTCCTGATGGATTCTCTCACGCCAGAGGGCTTCTTCAGCGAAGACGGTCTTCTGGCGAGGGATATGCCCTTCTTCGAGTTCCGTCCGGAACAGCTCCGGATGGCCCGTATCGTCGAAGAGGCTTTCAGCGAAGATAAAATTGCAGTCATTGAGGCCGGGACGGGCACGGGAAAATCCCTGGCCTACCTGGTCCCCGGAATCAAGTGGGCTCTCCTCTCAGGGGAGAGCCTTGTTGTTTCCACCCGCACCATCAACCTTCAGGAGCAGCTCTACTGCAAGGACATCCCCTTTCTTAGAAGCTTTTTCCCGGAACAATTCTCGGCCTGCCTGGTCAAGGGCTGGTCGAATTACCTCTGCCTGAGACGTTTCTACTCCCTCATGCGTTCGGAACAAAGGGCGCTCAATCAAGGGGAGTACGAAGAGCTTTCCGCCCTCATGTCCAGGATGAAAAACGGTGAATTTGTGGCCGATCGTTCGGCTCTGCCTGTTGAGTCCTCGGATTCGCTCTGGTCGCTGATTTGCGCCGAGGCGGATCTCTGCCTCAGGGATCGCTGCCCCTTTTTCTCCCGCTGCCATCTGCACGAAGAGAGGCGAAAGATGGCACAGAGCCAGGTCCTGGTCGTCAACCACTCCCTCCTCATGGCGGATCTGGCCTTAAGACGGGACTCGGAGTCGGCCCAGGGGGTGCTCCCCTCCTATTCTTACCTGGTTATGGATGAGGCGCACCACCTGGAGGACGTGGCCACGGAATTTCTCGGAAAGAGCTTTTCCTCCGGGGAGTTCTTTGTCTTTCTAAACGGGCTCTACCGCAGGGAGAGCGGCGAGGGAGAGGGCGGTTTTCTGGCCGTTCTCCGCAACCGCATTTCCGGGGCGAAGATGGAGGAGCCGGTTCAGAACAGGCTCAGGAACTGCCTCGATCAGGATCTCATTCCCGGCCTGTTCGGCCTCAGGGAACGGGGCTCTTCCTTTGAGGAAATGGTCTTCCGGTGGCTGACCCGCCGCGGTCACCTGGGGCTTGAGGAGAAAAAGGTGCGCCTAACGGAAGAGGTGACGGCCGATCAGGAGTGGGCGCCGCTGAAAGAAGAGGGATTGAGGCTGGCAGAATCACTCATGAGGTATGCCTCTCTTCTGGGGGATATTTACCACGAGCTGTCTCTTCTGGAATCATCCCTCTGGGAGGAGATGGACGAAACTCTGGCCGAGACCCGCTCCCTCAAAAAGCGCTTTGAGAGGCATAAGGATTCTCTGCGGTTTATTCTGGAGCAGGCGGGGGATTCCCATGTATACTGGCTCGAATCGGGAGGCGGTTCCCGATCCGCGGCGATCACTTTTCGGAGTGCGCCTCTTCGGGTCGCCGAAGAAATCTCTTCGGCGCTTCTTCAGAAACTAAAGGGGGGCGTCTTCACCTCGGCCACCCTGGCGGTCGGCGAGAGTCTTAAGTTTTTCAACGAGCAGATCGGAGTTTCGCTTCTTCCGGAGGGGAGGGCACTCGAAGCCGTTCTCCCATCATCTTTCAATTTCAAGGAGCAGGTGCTCCTGGGCATCCCCACCGATATTCCCGATCCCTCATCTGAGGAATACTTAAGTGAATCCCTTAACGGTCTCGTTCAACTCATCACCCTCATGGAGGGGCGGACCTTCATTCTTTTTACTTCGGTAAGAATGCTCCGCCGTTTCGCCAAAGGGCTGCGCACGCCTCTTGAGGATGCGGGGATGGCTTTCCTGGTCCAGGGGGATCTCCCCCGTCACGCGCTTCTTCAGGAGTTTAAGAGGCGGGAGCAGGCGGTGCTCCTCGGGATGGATTCCTTCTGGGAGGGGGTGGACGTTCCGGGGAGGGACCTGGAGTGCGTCATCCTGGCCCGCCTTCCCTTCCGGGTTCCCACCGATCCCATCGTCGAGGCCCGCTCCGAGGAGATGGAGCGGCAGGGTTTAAGTTCATTCACCCATTACGCCCTGCCCATGGCGGTCCTAAAATTCAAGCAGGGGTTCGGCCGCCTCATCCGCTCCCGCTCCGATCGCGGTGTAATACTGGTCCTGGACAACCGCCTGGTCTCCAAGCGCTACGGGCGCCAGTTTCTTAAATCCATCCCCGACTGCACCGCCGTCAAGGACCGCTTCTCCGCGATCCTTACGCGCGTCGCCTCCTGGCTGTGAGCGGGGGGAGTGGAAAAGGTTTTTCCGCTCCTGAAGCAGAAATTGAAGGCATGGAAGATAAGAAAGCGAAAAAGAAAAGAATATTCAGATTGGCGATGATTTCGTCGCTAGTCGTCTATGGCGCTCTCGTACTGCTGTACTTTTCGAGCGGCGGGTGGAGAGCCCTGTCTGCCGGAAGCCCGAAAAGTGCTTCCGACGTGAACGTCCCTAAGGCCGCCGCCTCCGAGAGGCCGCAGCGAATCCTCTCCCTGGCCCCCAGCATCACGGAGATTCTCTATGCGCTGGGGCTTTCCGAGCGCATCGCAGGGGTGACGCGGAACTGCAACTACCCGCCGGAGTGCAAGAAGAAGGCGCAGGTGGGCGACATCTACCTGGACTATGAGCAGGTCATCAAACTCAAACCCGATCTCATTGTCTCGGAAGACACCGTCCGCCAGGAGGCCGCAACAAAGCTGAAGAATCTGGGTTTTAAGATCCTCTCGGTCCGCTGCCGGACGCTCACTGAATTCAAGACCAGCCTGCTTCTCATCGGTCAGGCCACTCAAACTGAGAAGGAGAGCCGCCGCATCCTGGCCGCGATGGAGAAGACCATTGCCTCCGTCCAGTCAAAAGTTAAATCCGTTACAGTTGCCAAGAGGCCCAGGGTCTTCGTGGAGATCTGGAATGAGCCCCTCATGACCGCCGGGAAGGGGACCATCGTCAGCGAACTGGTGGAACTGGCCGGAGGCGTCAACATCGGGAACGATCTGGGAGGCGGTTTTCCCCGGCTGAGCCAGGAGACTCTGGTATCCAGGAACCCGGACATCATTGTATTGACGACATCCGCCAGGGAAGATATATTTAAGCGGAAAATCTTAAGGGATGTCAAGGCGGTCAAAGACGGCCGGGTATATAAGATTAACCCGGATATCCTGGTCCGGCCTTCTCCGAGGTTGGCGCAGGGCCTCGTCCAACTGGCCCGCTGGTTTTATTCAGGCCTTTCATTCTGATGGCGGCGTGACGGATGTGTTTTCTCCATGCGAGGAATTGACCTTCTAAAAAAAGTTCTTCAGATTCTGGCGGCGCTTCTCCTGGGCCTGCTGCTCTCAATCTTTTTTTCCGTCGCGCTGGGCACGACTTCGATTTCCCTGCGCGAGATCTGGGACATTCTCTTCCATCCTTTCAGAGCCCTGGGAGGCGCCAACGAGGTCATCATCCTGAAAATCCGCCTGCCGAGGGTCCTTCTGGCGGCGGGGGTCGGCGCCGCGCTCTCCATGGCGGGGGCGGCTTTTCAGGGCCTTCTCAGGAATCCCCTGGCCGATCCCTACATCGTGGGGACATCGGCCGGAGCGGCTCTGGGCGCCGCTTTCAGCATTATTTTAAACATCCGGGGTTCCTTCCTGGGCATGTCTTTCGTCCCCATCTTTGCCTTTGCCGGGGCAATCATCACCATGTTCGTCATCTACTGGCTGGCCCGCGTGGATTCCAGAGTCCCCGTCGAGACCTTTCTTCTGGCCGGGGTGGTGGTGGGCTCTTTCATGTGGGCCCTGGTCTCCTTCTCCCTGACCATCGCCAGGGAGGACCTCCCCAAGGTGGTCTTCTGGCTCATGGGAAGCGTCGCCGACCGCGAGTGGAGGGACGTGCTGGTTCTTTTGCCATACCTGGTAATCGGGGGCCTGATACTCTCTGCTTTTGCCCACCACTTGAACGTCATGACGCTGGGCGAGGAGTCGGCCGGGCACCTGGGTGTGGCCGTCGAGAAGGTCAAAATATGGATCATCGTGGCGGCGTCCCTGGTGACGGCGGCGGCCGTCTCTGTAAGCGGCCTCATCGGATTTGTGGGGCTCATGATTCCCCACGTCGTGCGTATGCTGGTCGGCCCGGACCACCGCGTTCTCATCCCGGCCTCGGCCCTGGGCGGCGCTATCTTCCTGGTGTGGGCCGATACGGCGGCCCGCCTGGTGGTGGCGCCACAGGAGATGCCCGTCGGCGTCATCACCGCCCTGTTGGGGGCGCCGTTTTTCTGCTGGCTTCTCAGGGAGAGGAAAAAGAGGTTCTGATGGGAATTCTGACTGCTGAAAAAGTCAGTTACCGCTATGCCGTTTACCGGAAGGGAGCTACTCTTCTGGCCGTAGGCGGGGTCTCCCTGGACATCGCGGCCGGGGAATTCCTCGGGATCATCGGCCCCAACGGCTCGGGGAAATCCACTTTGCTCAAGCTCCTGAGCGGCAGCCTGACACCGGAGGAGGGGAGGGTCCTGTTCCAGGGGAAGCCGCTCTCATCCCTGCCCCAAAGCCAGGTGGCCAGGAGCATCGCCTTTGTGCCCCAGAACACGTATCTCGATTTTCCATTTACCTGCCGGGAGATAGTGCTCATGGGGCGCTTCCCCCACCTGGGCTGGCTGGGCCTTGAGGATGCGGCCGGCCTGGCCGTCGTTGATGAGGTCATGCGCCTGACGCGGACCGAATACCTGGCCCGGCGCCCGATAACCGATCTCTCCGGGGGGGAACAGCAGAGGGTGATCCTGGCCCAGGCGCTGGCCCAGGAAGGGGAGATTCTGATGATGGACGAGCCGACTTCCCACCTGGATATCGCCTCTCAGCAGGAGATTCTTGACCTTTTAAAAAGTCTGAACAGGGACCATGGGCGCACTATCGTCGTCGTCCTGCACGATCTAAACCTGGCCGCCCTCTACTGCGACCGCCTTCTTCTCATCAGGGAAGGGCTTATTGCCGCCGCCGGAACGCCGGCCGAGGTGATCACGCAGGAGTCCATCGCCCGGGTCTATGGGGCCCAGACCCTGGTGGAGAAAAATCTCAGGACCGCTCTTCCCAACGTGGTGCTCCTCCCGGCCCATCTCTCTGATCGGCGTCAGGACGGATGAGGGCGGTTGGAATTTAAGAATTTGTTGTGATATAATAATGTGCAATGATATATGGAAGAGGCCGGATGTGAAGATATGACGCCGCAGGAAATGATTGAGACGGCAACCGCCGAACTGTACCGGAAGGTGCGGGACGGAAAGCATGGCAAGGACCTGGAGTTTATCCAGCAGGTCCTGGAATTTGCCGTCAGCTCCCACAACGGTCAGACCCGGCTTTCCGGAGAGCCTTATGTTCTGCACCCGATAAGCGTGGCCGTAATTCTTGCGGAACTCGGAATGGATACAACCTCACTGGCGGCGGCCCTTCTCCACGATGTCATTGAGGATTCCAAGATTCCCTACGAAGAGATTCTGGTCCGCTTCGGCAAGGAAGTGGCCGACCTGGTGGAAGGAGTCACCAAGCTTTCCGCCATCAGCTCCTCCAAGGAGCAGAAGGACGCCATGAATCTTCCCATCATGGCCGATCGGGACGCGCAGGCTGAAAATCTGCGGAAGATTTTTTTAAGCATGGCCCGCGACATAAGGGTAATCCTGGTCAAACTGGCCGATCGCCTGCACAATCTGAGGACCCTCTCCTCCCTCCAGGAGCACCGCCGCAAGTTCATTGCCCGTGAGAGCCTTGAAATATTCGCTCCCATCAGCTCCCGTCTTGGGCTGTGGCACCTCAAGTCGGAGATGGAAGATCTGGCCTTCAAGTTCCTCGATCCCGAGGCCTACGAGGAGCTGGTGGAAGCCGTCAAGGCCAAACGGGTCGAGCGGGAGGAGGATATCAAAGAGGTCATTGAGGCCCTCCGCGAGCGGCTCAAGGAGCAGGGGTTCGATTTTCACATAGACGGCCGCCCCAAGCATTTTTACAGCATCTACCAGAAAATGAACAAAAAGGGGAGGAATTTCGATGAGGTTTACGATCTCATCGCCGTGCGGGTGATCGTGGACTCGGTTGAAGAGTGCTACGCCGCGCTTGGAGCCGTCCATAGCCTGTGGAGGCCTCTGCCGGAGCGGATCAAGGATTTTATCGCCTCTCCCAAGACGAACAACTATCGCTCCCTTCACACGACGGTCTTCGGGCCCGGGGACAAGCCCATTGAGATCCAGATTCGCACCTGGGAGATGCATCGCATCAACGAATTCGGTATCGCGGCGCACTGGGCCTACAAAGAAGGCAACAAGGACATTGAACTGATCAAGGATATGCTTCCGTGGGTCCAGCGGGTATTGGAATGGCAGGCGGATTCGCAGGACGCCAGGGAATATGTGGAAAGCCTGAAGCTGGATCTTCTGAACTACCAGGTTTTCGTCTTCACGCCGCACGGAGACGTGATTGAGCTCCCCGCCGGTTCGACGGCTCTCGATTTTGCCTACCGGGTGCACACGGAAGTCGGAAACCACTGCACCGGCGCCAAGGTCAACGGGAGAATAGTGCCGCTGGAATATGAGCTTAAGAACGGTGAGATTGTAGAGATAACCACCTCCAAGCACACCACTCCGAGCCGCGACTGGCTGAAGATCAGCAAGTCCAGCCATGCGAAAAACAAGATCAAGAACTGGTTCAAGCAGGCCAACCGCGGCGAGAACGTCATTCGCGGCCGCGATATGCTGGAGCGGGAGCTCAAGAGGAACCGCCTGGAAAAGTTTGGGAAGGATGAAAAATTTCTGGGCCAGCTGGCGGAATCCCTCAATTTTTTTGAGAAGGGGGATCTATTAGCCTCAATCGGCTATGGCGGCACCAGCCTCACTCATGTTCTGAACAAAATTCGGGCCATGCAACCCAAGGAAGAGACGGTCCCGGAGCCGATCCCTCCCAAAGCGGTCCGCCGGAGGTCCTCCAAACAGGCGGTCATCGTCAAGGGGGGCCTCGATAATCTGATGACCAAGTTTGCCAAGTGCTGTTGTCCGGTTCCGGGGGACGAGATTTTCGGTTATGTCACCCTCGGGAAAGGGATCTCGATTCATCGGGTTGGTTGCCCTAATTTTGCTGCCCTGAACTCACAGAAGGAGAGAATCCTCGAAGTCGGGTGGGGAAGCCCGCGTAAGGATGCCTGCTATTCCGTGGATATCGAAGTGGGTGCTTTCGATCGCACCGGACTGGTCAGCGACATCATGAATGTATTCAATGAGGCAAAGGTTCCGGTAACTTCCTGCAATGCCCGCCGCCTCAGGCAGGAGCGGGCCAGAGTAAAGCTGGGGCTTGAGGTCTGCGAAAGGCAGCAGCTTGAGGATATGATGAAGATGCTGGAAGGCTTAAGCGGAGTCTTTGAGGTCAAGCGGGTGACACATCTGGGGGCGGGGTAAAAGTTATTCTGTTGGAAGTGGTGTTTTTTTGAGGGCTGTCATTCAGCGGGTGTCCGAAAGCCGGGTTGTCATCGCCGGCCGTGTTGCCGGGGAGATTGGGCCGGGCCTTCTCGTTCTTCTGGGCGTGGGACAGGGGGATGATGAGACGGACGTGGCCTATCTGGCCGATAAAATAGTCAACCTGAGAATTTTCAAGGATGAAGACGATCGGATGAATCTCTCCGTGCTGGAGACGAGCGGGGAGATCCTGGTGGTCTCGCAATTTACCCTCTTCGGGGACTGCCGCAGGGGACGGCGTCCCGGATATTCGACGGCCGCTCTGCCGGAGGAGGCGAACCGTCTTTACCGGCTTTTTGTCGAATCCCTGAAGAGCCGCCTTGTCAGGAAAGTGGAAGAGGGCGAGTTCCAGGCGCATATGGAGGTTTCCCTGATAAATGACGGGCCGGTCACGCTGCTGATAGACAGCAGGAAACAGTTCTGAAGTTCTCTGCAAGTCGCTGCGGCCTCGCAAACCCGGTCATATGATTAAACGAATACGAATGAACTTCTTATGGAAAAGGGTGAAATGATGCAGGTCAAGACGCTGGCACTGGGTTTTCTGGAAGAAAATTGTTATATTCTTATCGACGAGAAGACAAAAAAGGCGATAGTCATTGATCCTGGAGACGAGGAAGAGAAGATCCTGGACCTTCTCCGGGGTGAAAATCTGGAGGTGGCCTGCATCCTTCTTACCCACGGGCACCCGGATCACGTGGGTGCGCTTCCGGCCCTGGTGGAGGCGACGGGGGCCAGGGTCTTTCTCCATGAGGCCGATATCAGCCTCTTCCACCCGCCTTATGCCGAGAAATTACAGGGGCAGGCCTTCAATCTGGGGGAAGTGGAAATTTCCGTGCTTCATACTCCCGGCCACACTCCGGGCTCCGTCTGTTTCGTGGGCCCTGAGCAGGTTTTTACCGGGGACACCCTCTTTGCCGGAACGGTGGGACGCACCGACCTTCCGGGAGGCTCAGGGAAAGATATCTCCCGGAGTTTGAATGAAAAGATTGCTCTTCTTAAAGACGATCTCATCGTCTGTCCCGGCCATGGCCCATCCTCAACCATCCGTTCGGAAAAAATAAGGAATCCCTTTCTCCGGCATTCTTTGACCGATAGCAGGAAAGACGTATAATTTCGCAGAAAAACCTGGAGACGATGGCGACTGTTTTAATAGTGGATGATGCATACTTCATGCGGTTGATGCTGAAGGATATTCTCATCAAGGCCGGATTTGAGGTTGTTGGGGAGGCCGGAGACGGAGAAGAGGCTCTTCGGAAATATCTTGATCTCAAGCCGGATATGGTCACGATGGATATCGTCATGCCGGTGATGGATGGGATTTCAGCCGCCAGGAACATTCTGGCGGCCGATGCAGAGGCCAAGATCATCATGTGTAGCGCCCTTGGACAGCAGACGCTGGTATTTGAGGCCATTAATGCCGGTGCTAAGGATTATATAGTCAAGCCTTATTCACCCGAAAGAGTGGTGGAGATTTTAGGCCGGTTCGCGATTCGCGAGGTTCCGAACTGATGTTTTTTGGGCTCCGGATTGCGTCTGTAAGGAATAATGCAAGGCGGTTGAAGCTCTTTTCCCGGCCAGGGGGCAGTGGATGAAGATGACGAGAGATATTTCCATTTCCGGCCTTGCGATCGCCCTTGCTTTTGTGCTGAGCGCTTTCAAGATTTTCAGAATGCCGCAGGGTGGAGAGATCTCTCTTGAAATGCTTCCCATCCTTCTGGTCGGTCTATGGAGAGGAACGCGGACGGGAATTGCGACCGGAGTGCTTTTTGGCCTTTTGCACGCGCTTCAGGGTGCGACCATATACCATCCCCTGCAGTTTCTGCTCGATTATCCCCTGGCTTTCGGGGTCCTGGGTCTTTCCGGCCTGATGGGCAAGAGGAGGCTCTCGTTGGCCGGCTCGCTGGTGGGAATCTTCGTCGCGGTAGGGGCCAGGTTCTTCTGCCACTTTCTTTCCGGCTTTCTGTTCATTCAGTACTTTGCGCCCGCGGCTTTGCCCCGGGCTGCCGTTTATTCTCTGATCTACAATGCCTCTTATCTGTTGCCGGAGCTGGCCGTTTCACTTTTTATTCTTCCGCCGATGGCGGCGAGATTGGCCAGGGCCGGGGTGGCTCCGGCATGAAGGGCGGACGGAGGGTCGTCATTCTGGCCGCGGGGAAGAAAGAGCGGGCGCAATTCTACCGCAGCTTTCTGAGAAGTGGGGATATTCTGTTGTGCGCGGATGGCGGCGCAATGGAAGCCCGGAAGATCGGGGTCGTGCCGGATGCAGTCATTGGGGATTTCGACTCCTTCGAGGGAAAAATTCCCCCTTCATGGAAGGCCACCCGGTTTCTTAAGTTTCCCTGCGAGAAGGACAAAACCGATTTGGAGCTGGCCCTGGATGAGGCCTTTGATGTGAATCCTGATGAAATCCTGATCGTCGGCGGTCTTGGCGGCCGGTTGGATCATTCGCTGGCCAATATCCTGCTTCTCAGCAAAGGCCTTGAACGCGGAGTGCGGATCCGGCTCATTTCCGAAGAAGTCGAAGTTCTTCTGTTAAAAAGGGGAGAGGCCAGGATTTCGGGGAAGCCGGGTGAACTCATCTCCCTCATTCCTTTTTCGGAGAAAGTCAGCGGGATTGATCTCGAGGGATTCAGGTATGTGATGAAAAAGGGGGAGCTCTCTTTTGGAAGCACAAGGGGCATCAGCAACGAGTTGGCTGCGTCGGAGGGAATAATTTCCATCGCCTCGGGCCTCCTCCTGGTGGTGAAATTTCGGGAAAATGGGAGGGATCAGGAATGAAGTCCATCAGGCTGCTTTCGGCACTGCTGCTCATTCTGCTTCTGCTGGCGGTCCTGGCCTCGGCCCAGGAGGCCGTCAAGTGTTCCGCCTGCGGGAATAACATCGTGGAAGGCAAGTATTGGACGATTGGCCAGGAAGTATACTGCGATGCCTGTTATAATGCGCTTCCCCACTGCGGCCTCTGTCGGGCTCCGATGCAGAGGGCCTTCTTTCTCGAAGGGAAAAATATCTGCGAGAATTGTCTTAAGAACCTGCCTCGATGCGCTTCCTGCGGCCAGCCGATGATTCAGTATTTTTCAAAGGATCGGGAACTTCTATGCGCAAACTGCCTTGAAAAGAAATCTTCCCACTGCTCCCTCTGCGGCGCCAGGCTGGTCGGTAGATTCAAGATCATCTCCAACAGACTTAACGGGCTTAAGAAAGAATACTGCCAGGCTTGTCTTCAGATATACCCGGAATGTTTCGCCTGCGGAGAGCTGGCCGGAGATGGCTCAAAAACCCTTAAAAATGGATATTCAATCTGCACCGGCTGTCTTCGGACAGCCGTCTTTGAGTCCTCTGACGCCCGAAGACTGTATGAGGCGGTCTATAACTATGTCGGATATCTCCTGGGGATGCGCCTCAAGGAGCTTCCTGCCCTCACCCTGGTCTCACCCTCGGAACTGGCCGCACTACAGAACTATCAGAACAAACAGGTGGGCACCGATCAGATGGGGCTCTATACATCCAAGCACGTCACCGTCATTAGAAATGAGGTTCGGAGCGACATGATCAAAGACCCTCATGTTTACGTCCTTCTGGGACTTCCGCGGGAAGGCATGGCGCCGGTCATGGCGCATGAGCTGGCGCACGGCTGGTCCGCCGAGGGGAAAATCAGGCCCAGAGAGCCCGAAATAGAGGAGGGTTTTGCCGAGTGGGTCGCCTATAAGTATCTGCAGTCCCTGGGGCAGAATCAGCAGATGAAGACCATGGAGAGCCGGACGGATCTTTACGGGAGGGGCCTTAACCGGATGCTGCAGTTAGAGAGGCGGGGCGGGATAAGGGCGGTCCTTGAATGTGTGTTCGGGAAGTGAGCTTAAGTCCAATGAAAAGAGCCCCGTTGTGGCGGAGCTCAAAAAAATATTCTGATTTATGGAAGCGTTATTTCGCTACAGCCTTGGTCCGGCTGGTTCTCAGGCAACGCGTGCAGATGCGCATTGTCTTGTCTGTTCCATCCACGTTTATCGTGGTCTTCTGAAGATTGGGAAGCCAGCGCCTCTTGGTCTTCCTGTTTGAGTGGCTGACCTGGTTTCCCGTGAGCGGACCCTTGCCGCAGAGCATACAAATCCTGGACATATCTTCACCTCCCTAAAGCGTGCTTATTGTAGCACAGTCGCTTTCGCCCTGTCAATCGCGCTTGACCTTGCTGTCCTTTTAGATTATAATAGGCGCGTTAAGGGCCTATAGCTCAGCGGTTAGAGCAACCGGCTCATAACCGGTCGGTCCCTGGTTCAAATCCAGGTAGGCCCACCAGTAGTAGTTTGGCCCCGTCGTCTAGCGGCCTAGGACACCACGCTTTCAATGTGAAGATCGCGGGTTCGAATCCCGCCGGGGTCACCAGGGCGGATAGCTCAGCGGTTAGCGCACCTCGTTTACACCGAGGGGGTCACAGGTTCAAATCCTGTTTCGCCCACCATCGGCCCTGTACGCCATTCAGCTCCCCTTAATAGTCATGCACTTTGTCCGAATCCCCGTGAGAGCCCTCCCGGGAAAAGGAGAGTTGTCCGATGAAAATCGCAATTATCGGCGCAGGCAGTACCTATACCCCTGAGCTTATCGAAGGCTTTATCGAATATAGAGAAAAGATGCCCTTCCAGGAAATCAGCCTGATTGACCGGGATCCTTCACGCCTGAACATTATCGGAGACTTTGCCAAAAGAATGCTCAGGCGGGCCGGCATGGAGAAACTCCTCCATATTACGACGGACATGGAAGAGGCCCTTTCCGACGCCGCCTTCGTTCTGACCCAGATCCGCGTTGGCGGCAGCAGGGGGCGGCTTCTGGACGAGGAAATCGCCCGCGAGTTCGGTCTCGTCGCCCAGGAGACGACGGGAGTGGGCGGTTTTTCACACGCGCTCAGGGCCATTCCGCAGATGCTGGAGATCGCCCGGGTCGTGGAGTGCTTCTGCCCCCAGGCCTGGGTAATTAACTTCACCAACCCCTCGGGAATCATCACCGAGGCCCTGGCCAACTATTCCTCCGTCAAGGTCATCGGACTGTGCAATGTTCCGCTGGTGATGCGGCGCGACATCGCGGCGTCCCTGGGCGTTCAGGCGGAGAGCCTCAAGGTAGACTCCTTCGGCCTCAACCATCTATCCTGGGTTCAAAGGATCCTGCTGGGGGAAACGGACCTGACCGCGGCGGCGCTGGAAGAAATCGAAAAAGTTGAAATTCTCAAAAAAATGGACAGCCGCCTCATTCGCAAGCTGAACCTGATTCCCTCTCCTTACCTTCGCTACTACTATCAGACGGAGAGTGTCCTCAAGGAGCAGGAGACAGAAACCCTGCGGGCGCAGAAAGTAATTGAAATCGAACAGTCTCTGCTTCGGCTCTATGCCGAGCCGGGCCTTGATAAAAAGCCCCCCATGCTGAGCGAGCGGGGAGGCGCTCTTTATTCCGTGGCCGCTCTGGGACTCATGGCCTCCCTCCTTGGGACGGAGCCGGTTGTACACACCGTCAATGTCCAGAACCGCGGGGCCATCGTCGACATC
>JAZDOK010000069.1:0-2022 GCA_043798715.1 bacterium | reverse complement strand
ACCCCGCTTCCCTCCGCCATGAACTTCTTCTCCGCATCGGGGGAATGGACGAGGAGGACATCGGCCTCGCCCTTCTGCCCCATCGCCATCGCCTGGCCGGAACCGACGGCGATGGTCTTGACGAAATAGCCCGTCTGCTTTTCAAAGACCGGGATCAGGACGTCCAGCAGGCCCGAATCCTGGGTGCTGGTCGTCGTCGCCAGGATCAGGTTCTTCTGCGCCGGCCCCGCCGCAGGGGCGGGTGACGCCACACTGAGCAGGAAAACCATGGCGATCATCACCGCCGCAAAACCCGTTTTTAAAAACCGCTCCATCATCACAACCTCCTATAATTTTTAACATGACCCTTATTTCCCCTAACTCTTTCGCCAGGCTTCGGAATTGGGTAAGAACAGCGGCAGACTGCGGATCGCCTTACTCTGCGGTTCGTTCAGCCCCGGCCGGCTACGGCTTCACATAGAGGATCCTGCCGGCGCTTTTGAAGTCATAGCTCCCCAGCTTCTCGACCCTCTTGCGGAACACATCGCCGGTGAGCGTCTCCACCAGCGCCTGGACCCCCTTCTGAAAAAAGACCGACTGATCGCAAATCATGTCGAATCGCTCTTTTGTTATGGGAATAAAATCGAGCCCGAGCAGGCTCGAAACCGCCGCCGTTGCGATTCCCGTATCCGCCTCTCCGGAGAGGACAGCGAGGCCAATTTCGATGTGGGTGAACGCCTCCCGGTCATAACCAGCGATCCGGGCGGCGAGAATCCCTGCCTTCTCCAGATGGTGATCCAGCAGCAGGCGCGTCCCCGAACCCGGCTGGCGGTTGACGAAACGGACCCCCTCCCGTGCCAGATCCTCAAAACCCATGATGTTCATGGGATTCCCCAAGGCTGTGAGAAATCCGAGTTCCCGGAAGAAAAGGTTGACAACAACAGCCTTGACATGGGGAAGGTGTTCGTCCAGGTAGGGGATGTTGTATTCCCCGCTTTCCGGATGGAACAGATGTGCCCAGGCGATGTCCGTGTAGCCCTTCTCCAACGCGGAGAGCCCCTCCATGCTCCCCGTATTGGCCGAAAAGATGAAGAATTCGGGATGGGCCTTCCGGAGGCAGGTCTGGAGAATGTCGAGAACCGGGTCGTTGCTGCCCGAGGCCAGGAGCGCCCCCGAAATCCGGCCGCTCTTCTGACGCGCCTGTTCGAGGCCCGATTTGGCGTTCGCCTCGATCCACGCATCGATCACCTTCTTCGGGAAGATCCACTTTCCGGTGACCCGCGTCGCCGGCATCCGCCCCGTCTTTATCAGGGCGTAGACCTGCTTTTCATGGATGTCCAGGTAGCGGGCGACCTCCTTGGTGTTCATCATCTCTTCCGACATGCCCCCTCCTTGAAAACGGCGGCATGATAAACCATAGCAAGGGAATATTCAAGATAAAATATAATATATTCATACTAATTATTACTAATTCATACAAATAGAAACTTGTCGATCCTAAATTTACGTAAAAGGGCTGCCGCTCATGCAGGTTGTCAGGGATTGACCTGATCCGTAAACGCTCATCAAACTTTAACTGTAATGCAGAAGGGACCGCCAGGATGTGGAGTTCTCCATCTTCCTTATAATCTTAATTTTGACATGATATGCCGAAAAAGAGAAAAAATGGTTGCGTTATGCTTGTCAAGAGATTTATAAATATTTCACCGTATTTAAAATGGGATAGAGGGGGCGGCATTCCATGAGTGCAAGGATACGATTGCACGGTTATGGTCTGGAGTCCTGAATATGCTCCCGAGTGGTGGAGATATCCGGAAACTATAGAATAACTTGTTGAACTAAACCGCTCTCGCGGTAGCTATAGAAGCAGTGCCGAGACACTGCTTTTTTGTTCTTAAAATTCAGTACATGCCTCATACTCCTTTCAGTGTCCGTAACCTTGAGACACACAAACCTACCCCGAAAGGAGAAAGCCATGAGCGCAATCAGACAGAGAATGATCGAGGACATGCAGTTGCATGGATACTCGGCAAAGACGCAAAC
>JAZDOK010000052.1:0-11581 GCA_043798715.1 bacterium | reverse complement strand
AAACGCTGGGGATATTGATTCGGATTCATCCCCATCTCGAAAAAGCAAGGAGCTTCTTTCTCCAGAACAGCCGGAGCAAAGGGCCGAAACGGCTCTCTGAATTTTATCTTCGTATTGACGATCTCCTTCATTTCATGCCGTCGGGGATCCGCAAGTATAGAGCGATTTCCCAGAGCCCTCGGACCCCACTCAAAGCGCCCCCGTGAAATTCCCACGACTTTCTGTGAAAGGATGGCATCGACCAGATATCCCGCAAGAGATTCCTCTTCATCAAAGGAGCGATAGTTGGCTCCGCTTTTCATTAAAAACTGATGAACGGCGTCATCGGTGAATTCTTCTCCATAATAGGCGTGTTCCATAACA
The DNA here is from genome assembly GCA_043798715.1 of bacterium. Lineage (GTDB taxonomy): Bacteria > Vulcanimicrobiota > JAZDOK01 > JAZDOK01 > JAZDOK01 > JAZDOK01. The sequence continues at coordinate 11,218 of JAZDOK010000052.1, read as the reverse complement.
AAGGATCTTGGGCGGCACATAAGGACATGCCATGCGTAAAGAGCCGCTCCGAGCGCGCCCCCGGCATCGCCGGGATTCGGCTGAATATAAATATTCTCAAAGGGAGCCTCGCGCATGATCCGGCCGTTTGCAACGCTGTTCAGAGCAACCCCGCCCGCCATTACGAGATTGCATTGACCCGTTTTTTTCTTAAGATAACGGACCGTTTTCAGAAGCGTTTCCTCTGTAAAAAACTGTACCGTGGCCGCAACGTCTGCATAGTAACGATTTTCCTCGATCTCTTTTTCACATTTCAAAGCACCGCTTCCCTGGCTATCGGTGAAGAAAGGCTTTTCCGGATGACGGGGCGGGCCGAAGAGCTCAAGGAACTTAGGGCTGTATGAAGTATTAACGGAGTGATGGAAACTGAAGTAATCCATGTTCAGCCGGAGACTTCCGTCTTCATGACACCTGACAACTTTTTCAAGCAGCTCAAGATGACGAGGCTGCCCGTAAGGCGCCATACCCATGACCTTGTATTCCCCGCTGTTGACCTTAAAGCCGAGCCAGGCCGTAAAAGTCGAATACAGAAGACCGAGGGAATGAGGAAACGACATCTCTTCCATGAATTCAATTTTGTTTTTCCCCCCGTCAGTCCAGGAGGCCGATGCCTCGCCGATACAGCAGGTGGACCACTCCCCGACCCCATCCACCGTCAAGACAGCCGCTTCCTCAAAAGGGGAGCAGAACATGGCGCTGGCCGCATGGCTTAGATGGTGATCGATAAAAAGAACCCGGTCCGGATGTATTGGAAACTTCATTGAAATTTCAACTTTTGTCCATAGTTTCTCCCTGAGCCAGCCCATCATCGCCTCCCTGAACAAGCGCCAGGAACGGGGCGCCGTGCTCAGGATTGACTGCAGGATCCGCTCGAATTTCGGAAGCGGTTTTTCGTAAAAAACCACGTAATCAACTTCATCGGCTTTGATTTTCGCTTCTCTCAGGCAGTAATCAATAGCCCGCCAGGGGAAATGATGGTCGAACTTGATCCGGCTGAATCTCTCCTCCTGCGCGGCGGCGACAAGCTCTCCATCCCGAAGGAGGGCGGCTGCGGAATCATGGTAGAGCGCTGATATTCCCAGGATATATATGGACGTAAACCTCCAAAACGGCTAATATTGCCGGCAAGCCTGTTTGAGACTTGTGGTTTTGATCCGGCATTGCCTCCACGAGGATTGTCCGGAATCAGGCCGCCTCCCCAGAGGATCCAGGAAGATATTCATGAGGAGTGCGAGGGGAAAAAAAACAATGAAATAAACAAGAATCAAAAAGAGCGCTGCCTGAAAATCTGCGATGCACAGAGACAGTTCTTTCCACGAAGCTGATAATCTTTGCAGATGCTTTTTTACGTTCATATCAAAACAGAGTGTAAATAAAAGGCGCAATGGGCGTACTGCTCCCAAAAACAATCAAAAAGGCCAGGAGCAGCATGACGGCCATCGCCGGAATGAGCCACCATAGCTTGCGCTGCCACAGAAACTCAAACAGTTCTTTAACCGTCCCAAGCAACACTCGAATGAACTTCATAACCCACCTTCCTTATCTATTTCGGAGACAAACATCAATCCCTCGGCCCTTGTGAAGAAGCCGTCGGCAATTTCATTTGCTTGAAAGCCGCTATAAGGGATAGAAACACACCGTAGAAAATGAATGAGCAGACAACGGGCCACGTTTTTATCAGATCCCTCTGAAGTATTCCCTGGAACACATGCGTGAACAGGAAGCATAGTATCCAGAGTTCAATTCCATAAAAAATCCCAAGTCCGATCAGGCACCGGCCCGGGAAACGGCGGGTGGAGGCCGCAAAAAGCAGGCCACACAAAGCTCCTGTGAAGACCAGAATCAATGCCCTGGGAAAAAGCATCTCAGCGCACCCGGAAAAGCTGCCACGGGAAACATTCCCGAAAACTCCTTGCATCATGAAGAGACATGAGCCTAAGGCCATAGACAGAATAACCGCGGCGATTCCGGCAGTGACACCCTCCGGCAAGGAGAGGATCTGCTCAGGGCTTTTATCCAGCGTGTCCGCTATCATCAAAATACTCCCGGCAACCTTTTACTCTTCACAGTATAATTTGACGGGAAGACGTTTATTCCTGTAGGGTTTGGGATTCCGCATAAACACGATAACGGAAGGGTTTTTTACTTGTCTTGGCGAAAGTCAACTCTGGAAAAACTCGAAAGGCATTTCATTTATGCAATATTTTATCAACAGCTCGAATTCAAGGTTTTTTCTTGGCATCCACGAACAGGAAATTTCCCTTTACAAGGAAGAAAACATTCTTTGGAAAAGAAACGTTCCTTTCAAGAAATTCAGGCCAATCGGACTTGGGAACAACGGAGTTTCGGCGATTATATCCGAGGAAGGGATTTTTGTTTTCCCCACCTCAAACGATCCTCCACACCTGCTCGCCAAATATTCTCCCCAGTCACTGGCGAAAACCAACTCCTCACTTGCTTTCTGTAAAATGGATAACCGGGGGGATCGCATTTGTCTGGAAAAAATCACCTTCCAGGGAAAACTCTCCGAAAAAATTTTCAACCTCCTTTCTTCTTCAACTCCGGAAGTAAACCAGATTCTGCATGAAGTCATCTTCTATGATCTGAGAACAGGCACGGAGAGAGTGTTCTATAAACAGATGAGCGACAGCCGGATTCCGGATTCCTTTTTGTGGAACATCTCCAGAGATTTTGAATTCATGACCGCTTGCGACATCAAAAAGACTCCCGGCGGCACAGCTTCCACCATTTCCATCATCCACGTCCCCGTAGAGACCATCCTCTTTGACTTTGCGGTCTATGATTCAGAGATAAGTCTTTTGATTATCAACTGCGAAGGAACCGTCCTGACCGATCTGGCCCAGGGGGATATCAGGAAGTTTCTGATCATCACCTCGCAAGGCGAAAAGTACGACGTAAGTCCGATTCCGAATTACAGGATTATCAACCTTGGAAGAAACTATGTAGCCCTTAATTCCAAGCAACCTCCTTTATTTATGGCCAAGAGTTTTGAAGATGCCGTCTTTTATAATATTGATCTTCAGCCACTGGAACATTTTGTAGACAGTTACCACATTCTTTTCAACGAGCGTGATGACCTGGACCTGGTAGTTATCAAGGATGGGAAAATCAAAATTATTCATTCCAATATGGAAAACTTCGCCATTGACGCCAAGCGATGGGATTTAATGAGCAAACAGCAGTCCGCCGTTAAGGAGGAAGAAAAACAGAAACCTCTCGATGAGGCCAAATCTCTGGAATATACCTTGAAAAAGCGCTCGGAAAAAATCATGGCCCTGCAGGCGACAGCCAGCAGACAGCTTGAAGAACGGAGAAAAAAACTCTCTGAGGAATTCAAGGATGCCGTCACCGAACTCGAAAAACTGAAACTAAAAAAACTTACCGGCGCTATAGACGAAGAAACTTTTAATTCCCTGAAAACTCAGTTTGAGAGCAAACTGGTCACCCTTCAGGGAAAGGAAATAGCTCCGCCGGACGATTCGAATCCATCAAATATTCCCCCTCCTCCCCCTCCACTTGACGCCTCGGCTCACCGCCATAAAATTGGTAAAATACTCGAAAAACTCGAAGAGCGCTTCATTGCCAGCGAAATATCTGAAAAAACATACCTTGAACTTAAGGAAAAGTACGAAACCCGCTTGAAACAATTAGAGTAGGCCGCAGGTTCAGGTACACCTTGAATATCCGCAATGGCGGCACACGATGCAGCCCTCTGCAATCTCCAGCGGCTCGCCGCACTCCGGACAGAAAGGTCCGTTCTGGGAAGGATTCAGGGGCGGCGCATGCGCCGCCCCTGAATCGTCAACATTCTCGCCATTCAACGTCTTTTCAATGGCCCTGGCGAGGGCATCCGGACAAGACAGCACGCTGACGCCCTCACGACGGATACAGGAGGGACACCGGATCCCCTTTAATTGTTTTACCAGACCCCGGGGATCCAGACCGGAACGCAAAGCCAGTGAAATAAGCCTGCTGGTAGCTTCTGATTGCGAGTCACAGCCGCCGCTCTTCCCCGTCTGAGTAAAGACCTCGCAGATATTCAATTCATCACGGTTTACAGTAATATACAGATTTCCGCAGCCGGTTGCCACCTTCTCGGTGGTGCCGAAGGTAACGGCGGGACGAGGTCTCGGCCCGGACGCATGCCCTTCCTCAACTTTGCCGACGTTTAGAACCTGTCTTCCCCTGCTTCCGTAGCGGTATACGGTGATCCCTTTGCATCCTTCTTCATGTGCCAGCATAAAGGCTTTACGTATGTCTTCCTGCGTGGCCTGCTCCGGAAAATTAATCGTCTTCGAGACGGCGTTATGGGTGTATTTCTGGAAAACCGACTGCATCCGAATATGCCACTCGGGAGCGATGTCATGCGCGGTTATAAACAATCTCCTCACTTCGGAGGGGACACGCTTCATTCCCTGAACTGTTCCCCTTCGGGCAATATCATCTATCAGTTGCGTCGAATAAAATCCTTCACCGGAGGCTGTTTCCATAAAAATGGGATGAATTTCCACCAGGCGCTCGCCATCGAGAATTCTCCGGTAGTAACAGACCGCAAAAATAGGTTCAATCCCGCTCGAGCAGTTGGCTATGATGCTCAAGGTCCCCGTTGGGGCGATAGTCGTCAGGGTGGCATTCCGGATTGGCTTTGCGCCGCCAAGATCATAGGTGCTCCCCTTGAAATTAGGGAAGGGGCCCCGAGTCCGTGCAAGTTCCCCGGAGGCGTCCTGTGCTTTCTTAAGGATAAAGCTCATGAGTTCCCCGGCAGTTTTGAGCGCTTCATTGGAGTTGTAGGGTATCCCCAGGCGTATCAACATGTCGGCGAATCCCATTATCCCCAGACCGATTTTCCTGTTCCCGATGGTCATTTTTTTTATTTCGGGAAGTGGATACCGGTTCATGTCTATGACATTATCAAGAAAATGGACCGCCAGGTTTACCGTGTCCTCAAGCCTTGAGTAGTCAACCTCATATCGACTGCCGACTTTTTTCAACATCTTTGAAAGGTTTATCGAGCCGAGGTTGCAGCTTTCATAAGGAAGAAGCGGCTGTTCGCCGCAGGGGTTGGTGGACTCGATCCTTCCTATATGAGGCACGGGATTATCCCTGTTCATCCTGTCAATAAAAATAATCCCGGGTTCCCCGCTCTGCCAGGCCATCTCCACGATAAGGTCGAAAACTTCAGAGGCGTTTAATTGTTGGACCGGTTCCCCCGTCCGCGGATTTCTAAGTTCGTAATCCCTGTTCTCCCTTACAGCCTGAATAAATTCCTCCGTCACGGCGACGGAAAAATTGAAATTGTTATAGGCTTCGGGATCCTTCTTGGCCGTTATAAACTGGAGGATATCCGGGTGCTCCACGGATAGAATTGCCATATTTGCACCCCGCCGGGTCCCCCCCTGCTTAATGACGTCGGTCGCCACGTTGAAAACGCGCATGAATGAAAGGGGGCCGCTGGCCAGGCCGCCGGTCGTTGCAACCCGATCGTTTTTAGGACGCAGACGGCTGAAGGAGAAGCCGGTCCCTCCCCCGCTCTTATGAATGAGCGCCACGTTTTTTACCGCATCGAAGATTGATTCGATGGAATCCTCAATGGGCAGGACAAAGCAGGCCGAGAGTTGCTGGAGCTGCCGCCCCGCATTCATGAGAGTGGGCGAATTGGGCAGGAACTCGAGGGAACTCATCGCCCTGTAAAACTTCTCAGCCGTTGCCTCGATCCGGGCCTCTCCCCCATACGGGATATCAGCGCCGGCAATGTTCCGGGCCACCCTCAGGAACAGATCCTCCGGGGATTCGATGGGCTTTCCGGATGAGTCCTTAGCCAGGTACCTCTTCTCGAGAACCTTCAAGGCATTTTCAGAGTAATTGCTCTCCGGCATGGGTGATATCCCCTTCTTTATGAGGCTCTCCTGTGATTTAAACTCCCAAAAAAACGACAGGCTACTGCGGAAGATTTCTCGCGGCGCCCCAGGAATCCTTCATTAGGAATATCCGGATAAAAACAAAAGAGCAACGGCCACAATCCGGCTGGCCCGCTGCTCTTCTTCAGTCAGGATGTGAAACTAATATCTACTCCTTATAGGCGAGCCGGTAACAGCCGGTCGGTTCGACTTTTACATAAATCCCGGGCCTGAGTTCCAAAACGTTGGTACGGTTGGTATACCCGAGATCTGCCAGAGTCAACCTCGCGGTAGCTCTCTGCTCCATCATGGCGATCTGGGCTTCAAGGCTCAGGGTCACCCGATCCCTCATCCATGGGCTGCGGAAATCGGCTCCAAAAACCTGTTGTCCGGAAACCGCCCCGACGTCTCCAAGAGATGAGGCGGCGCCATCCAAAGGCGAGGTGCCTATGGAAACCTGATCCCTGCCCCTCCTGGTATGAATCTGTTGTATCTGTTCTCTGCCGTCCATTGCGTACGCCCCCTTCAGACACTTCAACTACGCCCGATGTCATTATACCATGCTGCAGTATCATTTCTATTGCAAAATTGTTAACAAATTGTTAATTTTTGCGACCGACGTGGCGCCGCAAAAAGACGGAGGTATCCACAGATTACGCAGATGACACAGATAATACCGGTAATGGCGAAGTTCCCTTGAGCCTTTTACATTTCTGTGAAATCTGCGGTTTACAGCGTATTCTGCGGTTTAACTCGTATAATATTTTCAGCGATTTATACATTAATGACCTGGATGGTCACTTCGGGGTCCTCGTCGAGCCCGAAATAGCTGGTGGCCGGCTTGGTGATCTTCGACATGAAGCTGAAGAGTTCCAGGCGCCACTGTTCCAGCAGGGTGCGGCCATGGCTGATGAACCTCTCAGCCCCGATCAGAATCAGCCATTTCTTGGGCCTGGCCGGAATCTTGACAAGTTTCTTTTCTTTCAACTCAAGAAGGACGCGCCTTATGTTGGGCTGCTGCATATAGCCGTAAAAGGCCTGGACCGAGATGATCGTCCCGATCTCAATGTCCTGCTGGAAGGTTATGACCTTGTAGCGTTCGCTCTTGGGAACAAAAGGACGGCCGACCTGCACCACGCTGAGGAAGAGAAGATGTTTCGGGATGACCAGCCAGTTGTCGTAGTGGGTCGCCATCACCAGAGGGACCTTGTCCTCCAGGTTCAGGATGGGGCGGGCGGCCATGACCACCAGGGAGCGGGACCCCAGCTTGCTGTTGGGGAGGCCCTTGCGCTGCAGGAGGTCCGCCACCGTCAGGTTGAGGAAGTGGTTGCCGAGGTTTTTGTTGTAGGCCTGGGCCAGCCAGGCGCGTCCCCAGCGCCAGGTGTCCATGATGATGAACAGTATGGCCCCGATCATGATGGGCACGTAGCCGCCCTCGGGGAACTTGAGAAGTTTGGAGCTGAAAAAAGCGAGATCTACAAACAGGAGAAGGGAAGTCATAGGAATGAGGAAATACCGGTTCCAGCCCCAGTGGTAGCAGGCGATGAAGGCGAAGGCGAAGGTGGTGATGCCCATGGTCCCGGTGACGGCAATGCCGTAGGCGGCGGCCAGATTGCTTGAACTTTTAAATGCCAGAACCAGCCAGGCACACCCGATGAAGAGCATCCAGTTTATGAAGGGAAGGTAGATCTGGCCCTCCACCTCCGGGTTGGTGTGGACGATTTTGACGCGGGGAAAAACTCCGAGGGCGACGGATTGCTGGGTCAGGGAAAAAGCCCCGGAGATGAGGGACTGGCTGGCGATGATGGTGGCTACCGTAGCCAGGATGACGTAGGGCGTCAGGGCCCAGGAGGGGGCCAGGGCATAAAAGAGGTGATCGCCCGGGACCTCTCTTCCGGAGAGCATGTAGGCGCCCTGGCCAAAATAGTTGAGGCAGAGAGCGGGAAAAATCAGGTACATCCAGGCCCGGGTTATGGCCGGACGGCCGAAGTGGCCCATGTCGGCATAGAGGGCCTCTCCTCCCGTAATGCAGAGCACCACGGCCCCCAGGACCCAGAGGGTATGAAAACTGTGGTTAACGACAAAGCGGACCGCATACCAGGGGTTGATGGCCAGCAAGACTTCTGGTTGCTGAATGATCTGCAATAAACCCAGGGTCCCGATCGTTATGAACCAGAGGATCATGATCGGGCCGAAGAGGCTGCCCACTTTCTGGCTGCCGTACTTCTGAATGGCGAAGAGGCCCCCCAGGATGAGGATGGTGATGGGGATGACCAGGTGTCCCGACCCGGGGACGATGATCTTCAATCCTTCTATCGCTGATAAAACGGAAATCGCCGGCGTGATGACGCCGTCTCCATAGAGAAGCACGGCTCCCACCAGAATGGTCGTAATGAGTCCGGCCCTCATCCACACCGGAACCGAGCGGCCGTTTGCCCCCTGCTTGACGAGGCCCAGGAGGGCCAGGATCCCGCCCTCCCCGTGGTTATCCGCCCTCATGATTAAAAAGACGTACTTCACGGTGACGACTATTATGAGGGCCCAGATGAAAAGTGAGATGATGCCGTAAACGTTTTCAGGGGTCAGGGGAAAACGGTAGCGCCCGAAGAAGGCCTCTTTCATCGCATAGAGGGGCGAAGTGCCAATATCTCCGAAGACAATGCCGATCGCTCCGATGATGGCCGTGCCCTTCACGGCCGCCCGGGCGTTGGAACTCATTCTATATGCCTCCCCCGGAGGGGCTTTTCGATACGCTCATCCGCTTTATCTGGAATAGCATCCTGCTCATCCGACCTGAGCCGGGCAATCATAGCACAAAAAGAGGGAAAAAGCAATTTAAGAAAAGCTCCGAAAGCAAATAAGAGCGGAAAGCCCGTAGAATCAAGCATAACGTCAGCGGGACAGAATATCGTTCCATTTCGCCGCAGCCTTATGCAGAGCGAAGGCGGGCGTCATGCGTCCATAAAGAGCGTTTTCCACCGCTTCTTTCAGCGCCCGCCCGAGTTCCGGCGAATTTTTCAGCCCCAGGCTGAGATCTTTAGCATAAAATAGCTGTTTTATGGAAACCCTTACCGCTTCGTCTTCCGCCCCAAGACCCTTCCCCGTCACAAAATAAGGGTCTTTGGCCGTCAAAACGGTGGACGGTAGCAGGGGAACGAGCTTGCAGAAGTTCAATTGGTTTTCCTCATTCGTCAGGAAGAGCGCAAATTGTACCGCTTCACGGCGATGTCTGGAGGCCTTGGGCACAACAATGTTCATCGTGGCCGCCGGGACTATGCCGGCCTTCCCCCTGGGCAAGGGGGCCACCCGCGTCTCCTTGTAGACGTCCGGGGCGTTCTGCCGCACTTTCAGTAAAAACTGGGGCCCGGCGATAAGCATTCCCAAAGAACCCGACTGGTACCGGTCCAGAGCCTCCAGTGCCCTCTGGTAGCCCTGGGTCAGAGTTTCCCGCGGAAAATAATCGGCTTTAAAAAGATCGACATACCAGGTAAGCCGCGCAATGCCGGCCGGAGAATCAAAGACGGCTTTTTTTCGATCGGCACTGAGCACCGGCGCCCCAAGGCACTGCCATTCGTCGAGAAGTTTTATGGCCGGCATGAATCCGTAAATGCCGGTTTTATCCTTTATCGCTCTCGCACAGCGGGCAACGTCGTCCCAGCTTGCAGGAGGAGAATCCGGGCTGAGACCGGCTTTCCTGAATATAGAGGCGTTATACATGACCACCTGCGTGGTGACATACCAGGGGATGGCGTAATTACGCCCGTTATATTCCGCTGCTTTCCAGAGGCCGGGAAAATAACGGCTCTTAATTTTTTCCGGCACGGCGGCGTCCATATCCACGAGAGCATTGTTCTGAGAGAGAATCATTGCATACTCGGAATTGAGGTTGACCAGATCGGGAGAAACTCCCCCGGCGATCGAGGCCATGAGCTTCTGCATGACCACATTTATCGGAATGTCTATCCATTCGATGCGGACACCGGGATTCCGCTCTTCGTAGTACTGAATGAGATCCTGTATATACTTGTCATAGGTGGGACGGAGAGAAATGGTCCAGAATTCCAGCCTGACGGAGCCGGGCGGCCCCGGCATTCCCGATTCAGCACAGCCCGAGAGATGAGAAAGAAAAAAGATCCCGGCAGCCGCACTTAAAAAAATGAACAGGAAAAGCACCGGGCCGATTCTTCGCCTCAAAGCAGACAAAGCGGCCTTCATCTGATTTTCTCCTCATCCGGCAAACGATCCCCGGAAGCTTTCTCAGGAGAGACTTCCCGGGCATCTCCGTTCTGTTTTCTTCTAATTTCAGCGGCGGCTCTCTGGAAGGCCTCCTGCGCATCAATATCTTGATTATCCTTGTTCAAAGCCTCCTGATAGCACTTCAGGGCTTCGTCCCATTTTTCTTCTTTTTCATAACAAAGACCCAGGAGCCAGTCAGCACGCTGATTGGATGGATCCTCCCGCCTGGCCTCGCCTGCCTTCCGGGCCGCCAATATCAAGTCATTCCCCTCAAGCGCCTGAAAAGCTTCGACCATCAGAGCTTCCGGGCAGCCTTTCCCCGTTTTCAACACTTCTCCGAAGGCTTTTTCCGCACCCTTGACGTCTCCTTGTCTTCGCAGGATCCAGCCCAGATTGAACGAATACTCGGCCTTGTCAGGCTGCAATCGAAGCGCCGTTTGAATACTGGAGAGCGCCTCCCTGGAGCGACCGAGATTATACTGAGCCACCGCGGTGTTGCCGAAGGCCGCCGCCAGGGTCTTATCAAGCGCGGACGACTTTCCCCAGAGTTTTATGCTCTCTTCGAGGCGCCCTCTCCGGTAGGCGATCACCCCCTGAGCATAGAAAGCCTGCGCCGAGCAGGGATTTCGGAGAAGAACCTGTCCCAGGACCTCCTCCGCTTTTTTGAGCTCTCCCTTGTCCATGAAAACTGAAGCCAGATAAATACAGGCAGGCTCAAAATTCTTGTTTGTTTCCATGATTTTCCTGAAGGCCCCGATGGCCTCATCGAACTGTTTTGTCTGCTGGTAACAGATGCCCAGAAGAAACCGGGCATCAAGATATTGCGGCTCGATTTTAAGCGCCTTCTTGAAATTCTCTATCGCTTCCGGATAGCGGCCGCTGCCCATGTCGCCCTGCCCTACTTTGAAATAATTCGCGGCAGCCGGCGACAATTCACCACGAGCCGGAAGAAAAAGAAGAACACAAAGCCCTATAACAAGAGCGAAAACTCTGGCGCATGAAATCAACACACCGGTTATTTTCTT
>JAZDOK010000035.1:0-17172 GCA_043798715.1 bacterium | reverse complement strand
CCGGATCCGAGACAGCGGATTGAAGTCCATTTTTTCAACCTCGCAAAGGGGTGATCGGGAAGAATGGAATCGGTGATCGGATCGTGGAATGTGTGATCGGATAACTCTGGAATCGGCGATCGAATGCCGTGGAATACGTAGCAAACTGACGAGGCTCTTTAATCATGTCGCCCCAGTAGAGTCGAATTCTTGATGATAAACATCTTTCTTTTTTAAGCTGATTTAGGATTTTCATACAAGGCTCAAGAGCAAGAAGTTCAGCCAATTCGCCTTTAAATCTATTCACCATATGAGAATAGATAAATTCAAGACAGGCTCCACATTCGGAGTCTGAGAGGGTAGTTTCGCCATCACTGTCAAAAATCTCTGGATCGTCAGGATGTGGGGGACCAAATCTAATCATTCGCTTAAATAGTTTTCCTCGAGGATGGCTTTCAATATCTCTAATTGCGGCATCCAATGAATACTTAAAAACACGCCAGACCGATTTGTTTTCTTTTAGACGCACAATGGGACTGGTAAGTGCTGAAGAAATTGCTCTATGGATTGATTTGGCAAGTGAAAAATCGTGAATAATCGAGGCTATCTTTTCAACAGATCTTCCTGTTGGAAGCTGATTCATATACTCATCTTTCAATATCAGGGGAAAGATTCCTTTGAAAACCGCTGCACGATGGGATAAAGGTAATGGAATATAGTGATTTTATCATGGCAAGGAATTTCATAGTGAAATCAGCAAAAAGTTCTTTTAAGATATCACCGTAGATCCTGAAATCCATCTGCATTTCAGGGCCTTTTTGGCAGCCCATCTCACATGGTAGTTCTGATCACGACTCAATTCTTCAAGGATCGGGTGATTCGTCGTATCGCCATATCGTTCTATAAGTTTACAGGCCCAGACTCGTTGGCGGGGATTTTCATCGCTATGCCACAACTCGACTAAAGCTTTCCAATTGTGCCGATCAGCATGATTACAAAGAGAAAAGGCCGCCTCCTTGCGCACATCAAGTGAACTGTCTTTCTTGCAAATTTTGACGAGGATCTCAAAATCCGATTCTTCCCAGAACACATTTAAAGCTTGCACGGCCACATAGCGTATATAACTTTCCTTTAATTCAAGAAGTGGCATAATATCTTCATGGGCTTCTATAATTTTCATATACGTGAGAGTCTGGCAGGCCTGTTGCACGACAGAGGGTGACTTATCCCGGAGCATCTTTATTAAAAGATTTGCGGCCTCTGCGCCTAGTGGATGTCGTCCGATCGCCTCTATCGCAGTTAGCCTCCGGTCAGAGTCCGGAGAATCCGTCTGTTCAATCAGCAGTTTCAGAGATTCTGCGTCACCTTTATTAGCAAGGATCAGGCAGGCCATGTGATGTTTCTTCCGATTTTCAGAAAGCATGGAGTGAAGTAAGGTCAAATCCGCCTCGTAGGGAATATCCATGTCATAGATACGACTGCGCCTTGGGGGTCTTGGGGGTAAGGGATAGCAATAAAAACAATTCTGAATTGAAAAGACAAACTCCTTAATATGGGCTTCAAATTTTCTTTGTGCTTCCGGGGTCATCCCGGATCTGGAAATCCCGAAGTGATCTTCCAGATTCGAAAGGATGAATTTGAATAGGTTGTCGAAGTCAGCTCTCTTGTGAAGGAGTGAAACTAATTGGTGCGTCATGCAATCGTACTCGTCTTCAGGAGTCTCAGGTGAAAGAAGATTAGCCGGGTCCCAGAGATTGACGAGGGCCTGAATTTCCCGGGTCTTCTGCTTAATGAAGGTTCGGTTCTTCCTCATAATAATTCATTCTCATCTTGCTCGCCGTTCCCCTGCCTTGACTACGCACACGGAGTAGGGAAAACAGATGGAATTAGTTATGAGCAGCACTCAAGTTTTGCAAAGGGGTGAGTAATCTTTCGTGTCGAATCTAACCTCAAAAGGCGGTGAAGGAACATTATGAAGGGCAAATTGGTTTGCTTTCTGATCTCAGTCCTTATGGCTTCCTTGATTTCGGGGTGTTCTAAATCTGTTCCTAAAGAGGTCCGAGCGTGGCAGGAAACTGTCGCACAAGCCGATAAGATGCCGAACGTGGACAGGCGAACCCATGTAGAGGCCTATTTTAATCTAGCTCGATGGGATGAAGAGAACGGCCGATTTGATGAGGCCATAGTCAATTTTGAAAAAGGGCTGGCTGTGGATTCCGCTCGACCCCTGGAACAATTTCACTTGGCAGAACTCTATCAGAAAAAGGGGCGCATGGAAGAGGCGAAGGCCGCATATCTGGTTGTCGCCCGGAATGCCGCTGATAGTGAGTTAAAAGTAAAAGCACAAAAGGCACTTCAGGCTTTCGAGGAGGAAATACCTCTGGAGAAAAAAGGAGAGGGGTTCGCTCCGCGCATGGAATACACCCTCTACCTTTTGCCCATGGGGAATACGAATGGAAAAATCCTGAGTTGCCTCCAGGAAGGGCTCAAGCAGAAGATGCACATAGATGTAAAAATACTTGAAAGAATGCCGTTGCCGGAGAATATGAGGAAGAGAAATTTCGGAGATCGTTATCTTCAAAATCTTTCTAAAGAAATACGATCGCAGATGGGTGAAGACCGCCTGCAACTTGTTTGCCGTTCCTACCGGATAGATCCTCGCAGGTTGAACGAATCTGCAGTTCAAGTGGAGTTTCTGAGAGTGGTACTTAAGGAGAATCCCGAAGATCTCAGGAATTTTGAAACCGAATACCAGAAATATCGTTCTGAATTTCAATATAACGTTAAAGACCTTCTTAAGTGCGTTGAAGAAAAATACAACAATTACCTTAAAGAGCCGAAAACGCTGGGAATCCTCGGAGTGATCGATAGAGATATCTTTGAAAATGATTATAATTTCCTTTTCGGGTGGGCGAGACCCCATCTTGGAGTCATGTCCTACCGCAGGTTTACCACGGAATTTAACGGCGAGCCGAAGAATCTTCAAAAAGTCGCTGACCGTGCTCTCAAACAGGGCCTCTCATCAGCAGGATACATACTCGGAGTGAAACGATGCACTGATCCCGATTGTGCGCGAGCTTACCCCCATAGTTTAATAGAACATGATCGCAAATCCACCGAACTTTGCCCTCAATGCCGGAGGAGGCTGGAAGAAGTGCTAAAGAAGCTGCCGTAAAGAGTTGGTGGTAAAATAAGGATTGAACCTACTTAACCCAAACAGATTTTTTCTTGCGTATTTATACTATTTTTTTTCAAAGAAAGTGGAAGTGTTCAAGGAGGGATCCAGATGACCATTAGAGACAAGCTGAACAGTCAGCTCCGGTGGGCAGATGGGATATTATTGCTGAGCATATTCCTCGTTGCCCTAAGTGGGTTTTTATCCGAATTATTCAGGCCTTTCTTTTATTACGTGATAGCTTTACCCGCCGCTTCTGTCTCCTTCATTGTGGCCTTTATATATCTGATAAACGGGATCCGATGCCCAAAGTGCAAATCTTCAGTCGGAAATGCAGCTTTTTCTATTGGAGGGTGGTTCAGAGGAACGGGCAAGATGAAATTCTGCCCTTTCTGCGGCGTGGACATAGATACAGAGATAGAATGACAGCCCTTCAGCGCTTCATCACCAGACTTTTTGCTCTGATTTTGTCATTCGCTTAACCGGGGGCACATCTGCTTCAGAGGACAATTTCCTCTTTCGGGAACCGCATTTTGAGCATCGGGGAGTCAACCGCCTTTTTGACGAGCCATTCCGAAATCTCCTGGAAAGGCCGGGGATTTTTGATGAATTTGCCGCTCTTGTAATTCTGGAAGCTTTCCTTCTTATCCTGGGCCGTAGAATAGCGGTGGTCGAGCCCGGGGATGACTTCAAGCCGGACATCATGGTTCCCCGAAGAGACCAGAACGTCCCGGATGTGCTCGTGGCAGGAAAGCTGCGTCAGAAAATCGGAGGCGCCATAGATGATGAGGACCGGGGCTTTTATCTTCGCATAGGTTTCCGCCAGGTTGACGTTAAGCTGCTGCCTCCAGTACTTAACCGTCCGGTCGTCCATGATCCGGCCGCTCCCGTTAACAAACCTTGAAAGCCCGGGATTTGTTTTAAGAATTTTCTCAAGAGAATCGCCCCGGGCGATGGAGATAGTAAGTTCAAGGTAATCCCTTATGTTCTCATCCACCCTGGGAAAGGGAATCCCGCCCATCTCATCCTGCATTCTCACCGTGTCGGCCAGGCGCTCAAAATATGTGCGGCCGATGGTGCAGGAAGTGACCAGGCCCGCCACCGGGCGCTCCCCGGCCAGAATTGCGGCGGTGATGCCCCCCGTGCTGTGCCCGAAGACGAAGACTTTGCCGGGATCCACGTCCGCCCTTCGCCTGAGGGAATCGAAGGCGGCCAGGTTATCTTCAATCTCCGTCAAAAAGTCCGTCTTGCGGTAGTCTTCCCTCTCCGAGTCCCCATAGCCGCGCAATTCGAAGCGCAGGATCCTGAAACCCTTCCGGGCGACTTCTCGGCAAACCTCGCGGTATATATCGTACCCGGGGAATTCCGCGAGGCGGGGGCTGCCCAGCGCGCTCACCATGAGAAGGGCGGGAAGCTTGCGGTTCTCAGAGTTAAGAGGCGAGGTCAGCACGGCGCGGAATCGGATGCCGTCGCGGGAGAAGCTGGTGTACTCGATGGAAAGGTCGTCACACTTTTCTTCGGGGAGCGCCCCGAAGACCAGGAAGAGAGAGTGAGGCTTCCCTTCCCTAATGAGGGCGATTTCAACCCGGTTGTCCGTGAAGTAGTTCCGCAGAATCTCCACGAGCCGGGAATCGTCAGTAACGGCTTTGGAGTCAATGCTCCGGATGACGTCGCCGGATCGGACGCCGGCCCGGAAAGCCGGCGTATTGGGGAAAACCTTCGTGACCAGAACCCCTTTTAGATCGGGGAGCTTAAGTTCCGTCCGGTCTTTCTCCGTGAGGGCGCAGTAGGTGAAACCCGCGTAGCCGCGATGCTTAAGGGTATCATCCGCTCCTGCCAAGGCTTTCAGGGCAACCAGGAGGCACCCCAGCAAAAAAACAACCCGGATGGTTTTCATTTCCCCTAATCTCCCCAACGGTTGCTTTGCTCTTCGAAAAATGGGGTCAGCGAAAAATGGGGTCAGGTCTACACAATTGACATTTTTGATTTCTCTATCTCCCTCACCAATCCAGCCAACTTCCTTTCTCTTCTCATTTCTGACTCGAAACGGCGTGTAGCTTGACTCACACCTATTCATTTTGAAGTAATAAGTATTGAAGGTACTTGGAGCTTCAATACTCAGAGATCGGGCCATGCTTATAAAATATCATAAGCGGGTCCTTTTTTGTCAATAGTGTAGACCTGACCCCTTATTTTTTTGCTCTGCTTTCCATGATGGCGCCTAGGAAATCAAGGATAAGCCGCGCGGCCGTCTGCGAGGTTCGTTCTCCGGAATCATAGAGAGGGTTTACTTCAACGACGTCAAAGCCGATGATCTTACCCTTCCCGGGCAGGGCCCTCAGTATGGCAGCCATCTGGAGGTAGCTCAGTCCTCCAAGCGCCGGCTTGCTCGTGCCGGGAGCTACAGAGGGGTCAAGGACATCAATATCTATGGTGACGTAAATATTTTTCGACGGTGGAATCAGATCCATTAAAGCCTTGGTGCCGATCCGGTGTATCTTATCGGCGGTGATTATTCTGGCCCCTCGCTTTTTTGACAGTTCAAGGGAGTGGATGGAGTTTTCCAGACCCCGGATGCCGATCTGGGTAATTTTTCCCACGTTTGGGAGTGACGCGATTCGCTCGATGGGATTGGAGGGCGAATATTTCATGCCGACTCCCAGAACGTCGCCAAAAAAATCCAGGTGCGCGTCAAAGTGGATGATGTCAAGCTGGGTGTTTTCATAAGCCCGGACGATCGGAAAAGAGATTGAATGGTCGCCCCCGATAGCGACCAGGAAGATTTTCTGGTCCACGATCTCCTTTATCGCGCTGGTCATGGCCGCCGCGGTTTTATCAGTAAGTCCCTGCAGGGCGGGAAGGTCGCCGTAATCAATTATTTTAAGGCCGCCGAGCAGGTATCGGTCCAGCTCGATGTCGTATATGCCCTTTCCATGCTCAAAGAAAACGCCGTAAATATTGGAGGCCGCGCGTATTGAATCCGGGCCGAAGCGCGTGCCGGACCGATATGGCATCCCCTGGTACTGCGGGATGCCGACCACGGCTACATCCACGCCGTCCAGGTTGCGGGAGAACGGGAAACAGCAGAAAGTATGAGTTCCGGTTAAGCTTTTATCTCCGGGAGCAAGAGACGGGGAGAAATCACGCGCGAAAGAGCAGATGACCGTCCCGAGAAACAGCAGCAGTGCCAGAAGGGGAACCGCATTTTTTTTCATGTTTTAAACCTTCCTTACACTGTATTTCAAGACCCCATCATATTTCAGGCCAGGTGCGGAACGCTCGGCCGGGTCGAGACGATCTCCTCTACGGCGATTCCGCGGATGCGGTCGATTCCCTTGTCGTGGAAACCGATGAGGAGGGTCTGCCTCTCCGCCTCGCTGTCCATCCAGACCTTTTCAAGTGAATTGAGAAGGGAGACGGAGTGCTTGAACATGACCTCGTAGACAGGGGAGCGATGATATGAAGAGAGGGGCGTCCGTCTGCCTTCGGCGTTTGGGTCTACGTGGCCGAATTTCCCGGCGTTGAGGGCCATGTGATCCGCTCTTTTCATGAGATCCCGTGAAAAGACGACGTCGGTTTCCTCGGGATGTTTTTCCAGGTGGGCGAAAACATAGGAAGCACCACCGGAGTTGCGGTCGCGAATGGAAGAGATTCCCTGCCGGGCGCTCCCCATCCGGTTGAAACGCTCCTCGGAGCAGATGAAGGAACCTCCGTTTTGAAGCAGGCTGAGAATCGCTTCGGTCTTTTGACCCTGCGTGCCGTAGAGGTAGAGGGCGGGGCGGTAATCGGCCAGCTCTTCCTCCAGAAAAGGCTCGGCGTCGAAGCGGAGCCAGTGGGCCCAGCCGCCTTCCCTCTTCCCCGATGGAGAGAGGATTGTTTCAAAATGAGGGCGCCAGTCGTAGTCCCGGACCTTCGTAACGTCCTCGACACCGATGTTCTTCTCGATGTGACTGCGCAGGAGGCGGGATTTTTCTTCCGTCGAGGGGGCGCCTTTCAAGGCGGAATCAAGTTCGGGGGTCTCTGCCTGAAGCGCCCAGGCACATTTGCGGAGGTAGAGCATCTCCAGGTCCTTCGGGGTGGATAAATGGGAATCGACTCCCAGGGATTTCAACTTTTCAAGAAATTGTTCCAGGTGCCGGGGCTTTGAGGGCCCTCCCTCGCAGGTGATGGAAAGACTTCCCTGGGTCGCCAGGGGCGTGAGATCGTCGGCCGGATAATCCGGGGAATAATCCTTTTCCCAGGGGTGGTAGGTCAGCTTGAAGCCGTCTCCCAGGTCCGCGGTGTAGGTCTTTCCCTGCGGTACGGAAAAACTCGCGTCGTCCCGGTGCAGAGCTCCCTGGCGGATTGATTTGGAAGGGACCTCCGCCAGGCCGGTCTCGAAGCGGACTCCCTCCTTTTTTTTAAGGGCATCGAGGAGCTTCCGGTCGGCATCTTCCAGCAGCTTGCAGGAGAAGTTGAGAATCTTTCCATCGCCCTTTTTCTCTTCCCAGACCAGGACGGATTGGTCCTCGATGTCCTCGCCTCCGCAGAGGAGAGTCTTTCCCTGGAAGCCGCAATTCTTGATTTCTTTCACGAAGGCGGAGTCAAGGCTCTGGTAGGGGTGCAGAGTGAGGGCCTCGCCGATTTCTGCCTCCGGGGCGTGGGAGAGTTTATCCATTTTAAGTCTTCCCGCCAGGGTCGCGGGCGGACTAATCAGGTCCCCGGCGGTCTCGGTTATGGAGTGGGAGAAGCCGCGGGCGATCGCCAGGCTCTCGGACATTTTTGTCTGTAAGGAGTCGGTCCCATTTTGTTCCTCCGCCCGGATGGCGCGCACCGTCTGGTTGGTGGCGCAGCCGATGGCGCCGCCGATGAGGAAGGTGGCAAGATCCACCGCCATGCCGGTGGAATTTTCAATAAATTCCCGGAGGATGTCCAGGCGCTTCTGACTTGTAGTTGCCGGGGTTGTGTGCGGGGTGGCGCCGAGTTGCACTGTATCGCCGCGTAATTCAAGCCTTTCCGGGGACGGGCCGGATGCCTGCGGCATGGCGGAAAGACCCGGGGGCGCTGCGGGAGCGGTTTTCTGAATTTCCATTCTTTTCATCCCCTCCTGGAAGCAACTCTTCCGTACTTCCTTAATATTCTATCATGTTTTCCCCTGAAGTCAATTGATTATCATTTCCGGAATACGTTGATATTCCCCCGTGTTTTTCTCATTGAACCTGGGCCCCGACGGTGACTTTATAGCCGTCCGTACTTAACGAAGTGTTAGTCATGACGACATCCACCTCGAAAATATTATTCCCGGCCCCCATGGTATAATTCAACTGCTTCTGGGTGCCGTCGCTCACTTCTTCCGGCGTCCCCGTGGGTTGAAGTACCCCATCCACGCTCTTGAAAGTGTGGATCTGAATGTGCCCGGCGGCCTGGCCGGGCGATGAATTGACGGTGAACGTCATGTTTATTACGTCCGGGGCGGTCCCCGCGAACCTCAATACAGCCACCTGGCCTGACAGGTGTTTTACCGTGAATTCCTTCTGGTAAGAGGTTTCGGAGTTGACCTCCACCAGGGTCGCTCCCTGCTGCTCCGCGGTGGACGAATTGATGTTGAATGGGGTGCCGCTGGGCCTCCAGGACAAATTAAGGAATTTATCCTTGTAGAAAATATTCCCGGAGATGAAATAATCCTTATAGAATTCCCAATAGAGCCCGTCACGGCCTACGAGGGTCTTGCTCAGGGTCGAGCTGGCCGCGGTGTTGAGATCGCTCATGTTCATGGTGCTGGAGGTCGCGAAAGTCTCGAAAAGGCTCTTGAATTTTGCCGAGCCGTATTTTCCGAGGATGTATGAGTAGAAGGAGTAATGGTCGTACTGGTAATTTTTGTCTCCATCCGTGAGGGCCTGGAAATAATCCAGGGGCGCCTCGAAATGGCCCATCGTGGCGTTGGCCGTGCTGTAGATTATGCCTTCTCCTTTGCAGGTATAGTAGCCGATGGCATCCGCCGTAGCTTCATCAAACCAGCCGGGGCTGGAAAAGGTATAGGCATACTGGACCAGGTGGAAAAACTCGTGGTGACACGTCGCCGAGAGATAGTCCCCGATCTCCTGACCCCGGTTGATCTCGATATAATTCGTGCTGTAGGCATAGGCCGCCGCATTTCCGGTCAGGGTCTTTATATAAACCGGCCAGTTTCTTCCGGAGGGATTGGGGGGCATGGGGATGGCGGGTTCGTTCGGCAGGCGGAAGCCCATTGTCTGGACCTCCGTCGTACAGGCATGTTCCAGGTACGTGGAGACGGACTCCGCCAGTGTTTTATCAGATGCCAGGGTGTAACAGACGGAAAACCGCGAGGTCTTGATCCAGGTAGCGCCCTTCTTGGCGGTGGAGTCTCCCACTATTTTCAGGGCTACGAATTCCTGTACGATTTCCCCGTCCTCCGGCAATTCTTCGTTGTCACCGGAACTTACCCCGCCGCCGGCGTCCACGTATATACGGGTCCCATAAGGTAAAATCTCTTCCAGGCCGATGGAGACGACGTGGCGGGTTTCGTCGTACGTGGCGGGCAGAGGAAGCCATTCATAGCCGTCCCAGAAGACCATCTGGATGTTCGAGGAATCAAACCCGGAGGGATTGATCACAAACTCAAGCGCCGCCGCGTCAGTCAGTTCCAGGGCCTCGGTGGAAGAAGTCGTGGAGACGACGTAGCACCCGGTGAGGTCCTGGAGGGATGGGGCCTGCGTGCTGTTCGAAACGGCGACCCGTGAGACCTTTATGGTTGAGCTCCCCGGAAGGGCTCCCGAAAGTAAAGTAACGGCAAGTTCGCCGTGCGTGACCGTCCCGCCCGTGGCGGGTTCGATGTTTTTCGAGGTTGAAGATATCTCGGTGATCCGGGAGATTTCGGATGGGTCGGGGGTAGGGGAGGGGTTGGGCCCCGGTCCGCTGGAGGACCCTCCGCAGCCCATTATGGCCGCGGGGAGCCAGAAAGAAAACACCAGTACCAAAAAGATATGCCGGAGCGAACAATTATAGCATGACTTCATTTTTTCATCTCCTCTAGTTCTATTTAGATTTTTCCAGTGCCGGAAGATCTATTTCGACGGGTGGCAGGTTTTTCACCTTCAGAATTCCCCTGGTCATCGCGGGCGGAATATCGAAGGCCACGCGGAGGGAGAGGGCCCGGTTCTCGCCGTCCTGCTCGCTTACAGAGACGAGGAATTCTTTGCCCCGGAGGAGAGAGGTCGTCCCCAGTGACTTAAGCACGATTCCGGCCGGAGATTGGAAGATTCCGCCGAAATCACCAAAAGAGATATCCTTATCGGCTCTTAACTCCCAGCGGGGCGTCAGCTCCTCCAGGTCTTCGATTATGAAGTGGACTTCCAGAAATTTACCCGCGGCCGGAATCCCTGAATAGTCCGGCACAATTTTGGCCGACAGTATTGTCAGGCGCCAGGAGCCCTGTTCAATCTTCTCTCCGACCCGGCGAAGCGGCATTTCTTTGACAGGAGAAATGTAACGGTTCACCCAGGCCAGGGACCGCTCGATGGCGTCGGCCTGGTGTACGGGCTCCTCAAAGCCGTGTCCCTCCCTGGGATACCGCACAAATTCGACGGTCCTGCCAAGTTTTTTGAGGGCGGTGTACATTTCGATTGAGTTGGCGATAAAAGTGTTGTCGTCTTCCTCCCCGTGCAAAATCAGCACCGGGGTTCTTATGTCCTGAACGTATTTCATTGGCGAACGCTCAAGGTAGGGCGGAAGTTCCTCCCAGTACCACTTGTCGAAATAGTCCAGCTCGAAAGTGGGCATGGAGGAGCAGCTTACGTCGGTGAGAAAGCTGAAGATGCCGTACTTCGAGACGGCCGCCTTGAACCGCCGCGTCCTGGCTATGAGCCAGTTGGTGAGGTATCCGCCGTAACTTCCTCCCGTGCAGGCGAGTTGATCAGGATCTGCGATCCCCTGTCCAACCAGGAAATCGATACCGGAGAGTATGTCTTCCAGGTCCTTCCCGCCAAGGTCCCGGCGGTTCGCCGTGGCAAACTTGTGACCGTAACCGGCGCTTCCCCTGAAGTTAGGAGCCAGCACCGCGTAACCGTGATTGGCCCAGACCTGAAATTTCCTGTCCCGCAGGGTGTTCTGGACCACCCCGTAGGGCCCGCCGTGGAGATAGACCAGGGTGGGAACGGGCCGGCCTTTTTGAAAGCCCGGCGGGAGGGTGAGCACCCCTTCGATTTCAAGTCCGTCTCTGGATTTCCATCTTATGGATTTTTGTGCGGCAATCCGCCTGTTTTTAAGGAGGGGATTGAGATCCGAAAGTATTTGAGAATCTTTATCTTTTGGGCCTTTAAAAAACAGATCCGGACCGTGGGCGCTATCCTCCTGGAAATACGCCAGGACCGGTCCCGCATCCGAAGCATCAAATGGCCCTGCAACTTTTTCCCCGGAAGTGAGTCTCTCAAGATTGTTTCCATCCGGGCTTATGGAGTAGATGTGAGAAGAACTTCCGACCAGACCGCGGAAATAAATTTTTTCTTCTCCCGCGGGCCAGCGGAAATCTTCCACCTCGATGTCGGTCCTGCCGGTGATGTTCACCGGCTCTCCTCCCCCGGAAGGGACCAGGAATATATCGGGCCGCCCGTATTCCACAGGAGCCTCAAAGTATGCGAGGAAGGCGATCTTTTTTCCGTCCGGGGACCACCGTGGATTCCACTCCATGCCGGGGCGGTGGGTCACCTGATGGGCTTTACCCGTCTTAAGATCAAGAACCCAGACGTCTCTCTTCCTCACGTCGTCCCGGTCCCCGGTCAGGTCGGTCGTGAAGGCCGCCTTCCCGCCGTCAGGGGAAAGGGCCAGGCTTTCCATACCGCAGGAGCCCAGGAAAACCCGGCTGGCCTCTCCGTCAAGGGAAATCGTCCAGATCTCGCCCCGGTATTTCTCCCCGTCGTGGACGATCGCATCGTCGTATTTATCCAGGGAGATCTCGCGGGCTTTTTCAACGGCGGCAGGAGCCGGCTCCTCGGTGAGGTAGATTAGAGACCGGCCGTCGGGAGACCAGCAGAAATCAAGAACTCCCCGGGGTGCGTCGGTCAGGCGCCTACCCTCTCCGTTTGAGAGGGGCAGGATGTGTATTTGAAACTTTATTTCATCCGGCTCTTTTTCGCAGGCGCGTTTTGAGAGGAAGGCCAGGCTCCTCCCATCAGGTGACCAGCGCGGGGTGCGGTCCTGGCCGGGGCCGAAGGTAATTTGTCTCGTTATCCCGGCAGAGCCCGCCAGGAAGATGTGTTCCTCATATTGGTTTTTTTTAAAGTCGGTCCAGGTGACGGTAAAAACGGCCTTTGTCCCGTCGGGGGAGAGCAAAAGATCCAGGGGGTAGCGGATGGAGAGGAATTCCTTAAGACTGAGGGCAGGTAGATTCTCTTCCGCCCGGGCCGCTGCCGCGCTGCCAGGGAACAGCCATTGTACAAAGAGCAGGAAGATTAACGGAACGGTTCTCAGCTTCAACTCTAACCTCTCTTTTTATGACGAATTACAGGGTCCTTCTGCCGCCGAATCAATTATCCCAGAGTTTTTCTCCTTCGGGGAGGTGATTTCCTGGAATCCGGGAAATAAACTTCCATGTTTTACTTCGATTTATTGCCCCCGATGTCAATAAACGCTTGACTTCCTGCCGAAAGGCTCCTATAATGTAGTCTTGTTGGGTCCTCATTATTTTTATTCCGCCCATGGAGGCTAGTGAATTGTTGAAGCTGCAACCGAATTATCTTGCGACCTACCAGCAGGAGACAGACGAGGCGGTTGTCAATCTTGCGAAGAACGGCGATGAGATAGCGACGGAATATCTCATCAACAAGTATAAGAATTTCGTTCGGGTGAAGGCCAAGTCATACTTCCTGGTCGGGGCCGACCGGGAGGATATTATCCAGGAAGGCATGATCGGCCTTTACAAAGCCATCCGGGATTTCAAGGCCGATAAGCTCTCCACTTTCAGGGCTTTTGCGGAGCTGTGCATCACCAGGCAAATCATTACCGCCATCAAGACGGCCACGCGCCAGAAACACATCCCGCTCAATTCCTATATTTCATTGAACAAGCCCATCTACGATGAGGATTCCGACCGCACGATGCTGGACATCCTCTCAGGCACGAAAGTGACGGATCCCGAGGAGGTCTTCATAAATCATGAACTCTCCGACGACCTTCGGGAAAAAATCAAAAAGAACCTGAGCGAGTTGGAGGAGCAGGTCCTGCACTCATACCTGGATGGGAAATCCTACCAGGAGATGGCCCGGGATCTGAAACGCCATGTCAAATCCATTGATAATGCCCTCCAGAGAGTCAAGAGAAAGATAGAGAAGACGCTCGGCGAGAAAACCATGTAGTTTTGCAGCATTCATGAGATAAAAAAGCCCCCCCCGCCGTCGGCGGGGGGGGCTTTTTTGTAGCGGGGAACAGGCGCCGGTCAGCCTTTGACGCCGCTTACGACGATGCCCTGGATGAAGGCCTTCTGGGCGAGGAAGAAGATGACCAGGCAGGGGATGAGGAAGACCAGCGAGGACGCCATCATAAGGTTCCATTCGATTCCGCCGGTCTGGCTCATAAAAGCGTTGAGGCCCAGGGTGATCGTCCATTTGTCCATGGAGTTGATGTAGATGAGAGGCCCGAGGAAATCATTCCAGCAGCCCATGAAGACGAAGATGGCCAGGGTGCCCAGGGCCGGCTTTGAGAGGGGGAGAAAAATTCTCCAGTAGATTCCCAGGGGACTGCACCCGTCAATGGTGGCCGCCTCGTCCAGTTCCATGGGGATCGTCATGAAGAACTGCCGCAGCATGAAAACGGCGAAGGCGCCCCCGCCCAGGAAGGCCGGCACCGTGAGGGGCAGAAAGGAATCCACCCATCCCAGGTACTTGAAAAGTATGAAGGTCGGGATGAGGGTTACCTGCCCGGGAATCATCATGGTGGCAAGAAGCAGGAAAAAGAGGATGTCCCTCCCGGGGAAACGCAGGCGGGCAAATCCGTAGGCCACCAGGGAGGCCGAAAGGAGGGTGCCGATGATGCAGGCGGTGGTGATAATTAATGTGTTGACCGTGTAGCGCAGGAAGGGCATTATGGTCAGGGCGTTGGCAAAGTTTTCCCAGTGCAGCTCCTTGGGTATCCACTGGGGCGGAAGCAGCCATACGTCTTCGGCCGGCTTCAGCGAAGTTGACAGCATCCAGGCAAAGGGAATCAGAATGACGATGGCCCCGCCAGTCAGAATGACGAAGGTGATCAACTTACCGATAAAGGTCTGGACGGATTTCCGGCGGAAAAATTCCATCTAGCGGGTCCTCCCCGAACCTTCGTAATAAACCCAGGCCTGCGATTTTTTAAAGACCAGGAAAGTGATGAGGAGGACGATGAGAAACAATATCCAGGCCTGCGCCGAGGCGTAACCCATCTTGAATCGTTCGAAGGCGTTGATGTAGAGATATAGGACATAGAACATACTGGCGTTGTTGGGGCCTCCCGAGGTCATGATGTAGGAGGTGGTGAATCCGGCCTGGAAGGAGCCGATGATGCCCATGATCAGGTTATACAGGATTACAGGGGACATCATGGGGAGCGTCACGTTGAGAAACTTTTTCCAGGAGCCGGCGCCGTCGAGATCGGCCGCCTCGTAGAGCTGGGTGGGGATGCCCTGAAGGCCGGCCAGGTAGATGAGCATGCCGCCTCCGACGCTCCAGAGGCCCATGATTACGAAGGCGGGGACCACCCAGCGGGGATCGGTCAGCCAGTGCAGGCCCTGAAGCCCCAGGAATCTCAGCAGGACGTTAAGTATGCCGAAGTCGTTGTTGAAGATCCAGCGCCAGAGAATGGCGGCGGCGACGGCGGGCATGACCGCCGGGAGATAGTAGATGGTGCGGAACCAGAAAATGCCTTTCACGTTCTGGTTCATGAGGATGGCCACGGCCAGGGAGGCGATGAGGCCCAGGGGCAGACTCAGGATGGCGAAGTAGAGTGTAACCTTGAGGGACTGCCAGAACAGGGGATCATCCCTGATGAGGCGGACATAGTTGTCCAGGCCCACCCATTGGGGGTGAGTCACCAGGTCCCAGTTGGTGAAGCTGATAAACATGGAGGCGATTATGGGCCCGATAGTAAAAAGGAGAAATCCGGCGAGCCACGGGCTTATGGTGAGAAAGCCCATCAAGGCTTCTTTTCGGGCCATCCTGGAGGCCATCCGTCTGCTCCTTTCCGACTTCAGTCGTTCAAGGCCTTCCGGGCCTGCCGGCCACGTTTTTTCGAGACCCCGGCTTTATTTCTACTGCTCTTTTTCGCCCCGGTCTTCTTTATTGCCTGCAGCTCGACAGGGCATTCTTCACACGGATTACCATTTTTATGCCCGTTCTGCCGCTGAATCTCCCAGGCTTTCTTGACGATGCGGACCGCCTCGGCGGGGTCGTCGGTGATGAAGATGTGTTTCAGGTCCTCCGAGGATATGGTCTTGTGTTTTCTCAACATTACTTTCTTAATCCAGTCTATCATGCCTCCCCAGAATTCCCGCCCAATAAGAATGAGAGGAAAGTCGGCGATCTTCTGAGTCTGGATGAGAGTCAGGGCCTCGAAGAATTCGTCCAGCGTCCCGAAGCCGCCGGGGAAAATGATGAAGGCGATGGCGTACTTGACAAACATGACCTTGCGGACGAAGAAGTAGTGAAACATCATTTTTTTGCTCTGGTACTTGTTGGGAAGCTGTTCGTCCGGGAGGGTGATGTTAAGGCCCACGGACCTGCCGCCGGCCAGGGTGGCCCCCTTGTTGGCTGCTTCCATCATTCCGGGGCCTCCCCCGGTCATGACGGTGAATCCGGCCTTGGCCACTTCCTTGGCAACTTCGATCGCCATCTTGTAGTAGTGGTGGTGGTGGCTTATCCTGGCGGAGCCGAAGCAGGAAACCGCCGGATATGCATCCTGCAAGGC
This sequence comes from bacterium, assembly GCA_043798715.1. Lineage (GTDB taxonomy): Bacteria > Vulcanimicrobiota > JAZDOK01 > JAZDOK01 > JAZDOK01 > JAZDOK01. Next base: position 1,094 of record JAZDOK010000035.1, on the reverse strand, counting down.
CTCGAAACCATCCACGAACTCGGACATGATCCTGAAGATGCGCCAGGTCTCCCGGCTGAATTCTTCGCTTCTTCTTAAAAAATCTCTCTCGGATACTGACATAATTACTCTCGTTTCGTCATTTATCTGATTTAAGAATCTGATTTACTTCCTCAGTAATTTCCTCGCAGGCTTGCCGGGCTCCTTTTCGCCGTTGAAAACAGTCTCCAGGCGGGAGTTGACGATCTGCTGTATTTCATTCCAGTGAAGGTTGTACGGCAGAAAACGTCCGTATTTAATGGAATCCAGGTAAACCCTGTTGTTCCGGGGAGGGAGGGGATCCTGAAGGAGCACTTTCTCGGCGATGGAACTCCGGGTCGGGACGGCCAGCCCCATGCTGGAGTTCAAGGTCTGGCCCTTGGGGCCCGTGAGAAATTTGACCAGTTTCCAGGCTTCCTCGGGATTTTTGCACCCGCTGGCGATGCTGTAGGCGACGGTGTAGAGGAGCGTGGCCCTCTCCTTGCCGTGGGGGATGGGCGCCACGTCCCAGGTGAAGCGCTTGATGCGCCTTAAGTCCGGGACCACCCATCTTCCGGCGAGCATCATGGCGGAGCCTCCGGTGTTGAGACCCAGCGGGGAGTCCTTCGCTTCCAGGTTGCTCGGCGCCACGTGTTCCTTGTTGGAGAGGTCGGAGTAAAACTGGATGGCCTCATACACGGCCGGCTCCGCCATGATGCACTTCTTCGTGTCGTCACTCAGGAATTTACCCCCGTTCTGAAAGACGAAGGCCTCATAGCCGAAGCTGGGCAGGGAGCCGAAGCTGGGGACGAAGCCGTATTGTTTGAAACCGCGGCTCCCTTTTTCACGGGTAAGTTTCCTGGCCGATTCCAGAAATTTCTTCCAGTCCCAGCTTTCATCCGGATAGGCGAGGTGCGCTTCGTCGAACATATCCTTGTTGTAATACATGACCAGGGGCGTAAAATCTTTTGGAAGACCGTAGAGGCGGCCCTGCCAGCGGAAAGCCTCGACCAGCACGGGAAAAAAGTCCCGGAGGTTCACTTCAACGGCGTCCCGCTCGATCAGGCTCTGTATCTCCAGAAGGGCCCCCTTGCTCG
>JAZDOK010000034.1:0-69046 GCA_043798715.1 bacterium | reverse complement strand
CCGGATCCGAGACAGCGGATTGAAGTCCATTTTTTCAACCTCGCAAAGGGGTGATCGGGAAGAATGGAATCGGTGATCGGATCGTGGAATGTGTGATCGGATAACTCTGGAATCGGCGATCGAATGCCGTGGAATACGTACTGACCTCCATGATGTGCTACAAGGCAGTCACGGTCCCATAAGTAAAAGGCCCTTGGCGTGCAAATACCGGGACATCCCTTTGGGGCCGTCAATGTCGTCCATTTGCTTCGTGCAGGGGACGTTTTCGAAAACCGGTTCAGCATTCTTCATTTTTCAAGACCTGAGCCCAAAATCCTTGTTGGGCATCTGTTTTCATATTGTGAAAATCGCGCAAGGGCTCTTTGCTAACAATGAAAGCCAAAGGCGTTCCTTCGGAGACGGCGCTCCGATCTTCACAATCTCTACAAAGCCCCAGCCCTTTTCTGAGTTTGACATGTAATGCCCAAAACTTGACTATTGGTGGCAAACCCGGGTCCTTCAAAATGATAGAATATTCATTCACTAGGCCAACCCGAAGATAATAACCATTTTTACAGCTAACAAGATGAGTAATGCTCCTAAAAGTGCTTGTATTCCAACTATAACTCTTGCTATTCCAATTGGCACGAGTCTTTCTTCTTTTATTTGTAGAAGATGAAGGATGTCAGGAATTCCAGCTATTTTTTCTGCGAATCTAAACGTTGATTCAATACTAAACCAAAAAACCACAGGAATAAGATGTATGAATACAGAGATTTTTCTAAATCTTTTTTCCCTATTAAACATGTCTTTTGGCAAATCTTTAGATAAAGATGTGTATTCCATGACATTATCGTTTGGAAATAATGCATCATACGGTTGCATTTGATAGTATCTAACCCAATCTCTATTAAATACAGTCCATCCCAATAAATAAATAACAGAGAAAAATAATATAACAATTAGGAACGAAAGGACAAGTTTATCAATTCGTGTTCCATAGCCGTCCACAATCCGACTTGTCGTGAGCCATAAATATTCCAAGTTTTTTCCTTGAAGAGACAGGAGTTTACGCTTTGCTTCTAAAGAACGATAACGAATTTTCAAATATTCACTTATATAGCCTGATCTTCTATATTTTTCACTCAATTCTCTGTAAATACACTCTGCCTGTGAATATAAGATCTTTCTTTCATCATTATTTGTGACACTACAATAATTTCCTAATGTGTCCGCTTTAAGTTCCTCTCCAATAAAATATTCATTATTTATCCAATTTGCATAAGAAACGTCTACTTTCGATATGTCTAAATCCCCAAGATATGCGCCAGTTATACTTGTCCGTATAAGTCTTAGTGGAGTAGTAATTATTGCAGATTGGAGTTTTGCGTAAGATAAGTTCGTGTCTGTCAGATCAACCTCGTTAATAATTGAATTGTAAAAATCAGCATACATGAGATCTGCGCCTGCGAAGCTGGCTCTAGATAAATCCATACATACAAATTCTGCTCTGATTAAACTTGCATTGTAAAAAACTGTCTTTTTCATAGTGCCTTGAGAGAAAGCGACCTCGTTTAAATACTTGCAATTATCAAATCGCGCATAGTTTAGATTGCATTGACGGAAATTTGAGTGTTTTCCGAATCGAGATAGTCTGAAATTAACCTCCTTCAAATTGCAATTTTTAAAATCAGAACACTGTAATTGTGCATTGTCAATGTTGGCCCTTTGTAAATTAACGTTCTCAAAAGATGCTCCTCGCATAAGTGCTCCATTCAATTCAGCACCAGAAAGATCAACGTTCTTAAAATGGGCATAGTCCCAACAAATACGCGCAAAAATTGCATTTCCTGTCAGTTCGCCCTGCATGACCTCGATACCTCGAAGATCAAACCACAACTCACCAGCAATAAATTGTTTTGGAACAAAATTCGCAAGGATCTCATCGCGCTTTGGATCGGAAAGAGACGTTAAAATCCGTTTTCGTTGCCTCTCATTTACATGCGATATGTAACACCTTGAATGATAATCATCTTCTGAAAAGTAGAATACTTTTTCTGGGAAATAATTTTCAGCGGCTAATGAATAACAATTAAATCCTAATAAAAAAAATATACAAGTACTTACAAGCCACACAATTAAACAAGAAAATTTCCTCATAGCGAATATTCCCAAAGAGCATTTTTATACATTAAAGTCATAAGCGAACGAACTCATGTATAAGGATAGTTGGCTTATCATTGACTTCTATGATTCTTACTCGATGAATAACTTTGACCACACCACTCCTGTCAAAGATATCGCCCAATTTTTGTGATATTACGATTCTATACCAAAGGTTCTTATAATGGACCTCACTTTCGAACATTCTAATAATTTCTCCTATGGTCAAGCGACCGTCCTTTATTGCTTTTAAAGTAGAATGTTTTAGATTCTTTGTATAGATCCAGGAACGTGCAAATAATATTGTCTTATATGTTTCCATATTGCATACTTCAATAGTTATGTCGCGCTGTAAAATATCTGATTCGTTAGTAGAAATTTTAAGCACATTATGTAATTCTTTTGGGAATGAATATGGAGGGCATTCATTATATAATACTTTCAGCCGCCAGTTATTGCCAAAATTTGCTCTAATTACTTCCGTGACATAGTCAGTTTTTAATATTTCAACAATAGTTGAATCACTCGTTTTTGATTGATTCAACAATTTCTCACTTATTTTTTTATATCGTCCTATATATTGCCCTTCAACTGCTCCGCCTTCTTCAAAAACTACTAATTTCCTGATTTGATCTATGCATGTATTTAACCCCAATCCAATTAAAGCAGCAATAAATAGTCCTGCGAATACCTGAGCTTGCTCTCGATATTCTTGGTGAAAAAATAAATACCACCCTATACCACCATAACCTGGAAAAAATATTTCTACCGTAATGGTTAATAAAAATGCAACACTACACCCTATTTCAAGGCCTGTAACAATATGAGATGCAGCGCATCTTAATAATATACTCCACCGTTGCAATAGCGTTATCTTCATAAAAGCAAGGCTATCTCGTATCTCTTGTGGCAAAGATCGCAACCCAGATATAGTATTAAGCAATATCGGCCATGTTGTTCCAAAAACAATCACGACAATTTGTGACTTAATATTAAATCCAAAAATCAAACCGCATACAGGCCAAATAGCAGCACTTGGTAATCCACGTAATAAGTTCAAAACCGGCCGTCCTAAAACATAGCTTGTCCTCGACAAGCCCAAAAAGAATCCAATTGAGATCCCTATTATTGCGCTTATTCCAAATCCTGTTAACCACCTCTTCAAAGTGAGAAGAATATGTTGTAGCAGAGTCATAGAACTGTTTTGATCAGTATATGTATTTGATGAGTGAAAAGAGTCGTTATATATCGCTTGTATTATTTGCAGAGGTGATGCCCAATCGTTCATATCAAGCCAGCCCTGCCGAGACAATACTTCCCAAATAACTAATATAAATGCAACAAAGCCCAATAAAAACATATAAGGGTGACACCTTATTATTTGCTTGATTTTTCTATCAGGTTTCAATCCATTTTTCAATTTCACGCCTCAAAACATCCCTTTTAGCATTATTTTCAATAATCCATAATTTGTATTTCGGTTTTCCATATCCACATTTTACTCCAACAATCTTGTCAGCTAAATTCGTTGCATTTTCTATATCGTGTGTAACGAATAAAAGCAATAATGAATATTCATCTCTCAGGTGTTTAAGTAATTTAGACATTTCAGGTTTCAAAGTAGGGTCTAGATTTGCAAAAGGTTCATCCATAAACAAAACGCATGGCTTTGTAATTAACGCCCTGCAAATTGCAACTCGTTGTTGCTGCCCCCCACTTAGATGCCCAACTTTAAACTGAGCAACATCAATAATTCCCGACAATTTCATAAGAGCGTCAGCGTATTCGAGTTTGTCTTTTGTAATTCCATCTCTTTTAACTGCAAGTAATATATTATCTCTAACGCTCAATGCGGGAAGAAGCCCAGCTTGAAAATTTTGTGGGACATATGCAAATTCAGAGTGAGGTTTCAGAATATTATTGCCATCATACTCGACTATACCTTCTATTCTGTATTCTAATTCAGGACGCTCTCTATTTTGGGCCTGTAATAACCCACAGACAAGCCGTAATAATGTGCTCTTACCCCCTCCCGATTCACCAACGATAGCAACAAATTCATTTTTTGCAACAGAGAAACTACAACGGTAAACTGTTGGAAATTCAGTCGTATGATACCAAAAGGACAAATTATTAACAGTTAGTGTGCTCATACAAAAATCTACTCAATAATTAAATCATCGGGATTAGGTTTTCTATCGATAAAACCGTACTTATACATTTCACTAATTAACTCGTTAATATCATTTTTGCTTTCTTTAGCCTCAAAAGCTGGCATCCCAATAATCGAGAGGTTCTCCTTGCTAATTCGTGTAAAAGAACCAACTATCTGCCGCATTTCTGGTTCATTATTTTTAATAAAATCATCTGCTTTTCTAAACGCCCGAATAAACCGATCTGCGACATCACGATTTTTTTTAAGCCATTTTCGAGTTACCGCATAAGTAGCCACAAGTGTATTTGGTGATACCTCTTGGTATTGCCGAGCCAATAAAACATATTTTTGCGTGTGCAAAGCAGGCTCAATAAAAGGTTCTACTTCAGACACAACATCGATGTCTCCACGATCTAGTGCAGATAACATTTCAGGAAAACCAAGTTGAATAATATTAAGTCTTGTTATCTTAATTCCTTTTTTTACCAAAAACCGTCGTAACATTAGTTCCTCAATATTACGAGTAGTGTTGAGTGCAAATTTTATATTAGGATTCCCTAAATCCTTAATAGATAAACTCGAATTTCTTTTTTTTAGAAGAGCATGGTTGGTGAAACCCCTGCGTTCGTATGTTGCACCAACTAAGCTTATGAAAGATTTTGGCGCTCGACTAGGCATCTTAGCGTTTAAAATAATGATTGATACAACATTGGTAAATCCTATGTCGAGATCCCCTGTCTGTAGGGCAGGAAGTATGACTGCACCACCCTTCATTGGCTGAAATAAGACCTCAAGCCCCTCCTGCTCAAAATAATTTTTTGCCATACCTACATAAAGGTGGGCACATTCCGCTATAGGAATATAACCTATCTTCAATTTTGTCAAGACAGGAGCCTTTGCAGAATCACTATAAGCACATTGCATAACTTGATCAGCTGAACTCCTAGGGAAAAAAGCTACTATTATTAACATCACTATAGTCCATATCACTGTCATAATTATTTTTTTGTTAAACATTAGTTCGTCACCCTTTCATTGCACTTCCGTTGGAAGAAAAGTGAATTTTTAGCTATCTACCCCTACAAACATCACCATAACCCAACAAAGGCGAATAAATATTTTCGCTATGCACTATCGCATACTTCAACCACCTCCGAACAAACAACCAAATATTTTTATTATTATATCACAGAAGACAACATATGTCAGCTCTCCCTTTATTTGTGAGCAAATGCCCTAACCCAATCGTGAGGGCCATTCAAAATGTGGGTCCTTGATGTTGCCCCGAGAAAGTGGACACACAGTTAAGCCACTTTTGCCAGCTGCTCAAGCGCGCTTCCGCCCTAGTTCCTCAGAACCCCGCTCCGCTCTTTGGGATGGGCGCCCTTTTTTTCCGCTCCGGGAGGTGGGCCGAGGCCCGCGATGCCTTTCTTGCAGTGGAAAAGCTGGGAACATTCCCGCTGAATAAGCTCTACCTCGGGGAGTCCTTTATGAAGACGGGGGAGACGGAGCGGGGGCAGGCCTTAATCAAGGAAGCCAGGAAGCTGGATGCCACTCTCCCGGCAAGGATTGGGAAATAACGGGAGGAAAACCACGATATATCGTGGAATTCCGCCAAAAGAAGCTTCAAAAGGAAGGTGGATTGAATCAATGCATAATTACCGCAGGCCAAGTCTCTCTAAAAACATAGCCGGTGCCTTCATTCTTATTGTTGCATCAGTCCTGATCGTCTTTATTACTTCCTGCACATCCGGGCGCTCATCAGGGAACCAGCCCACGCCGGACGTCAATCTCTTCATATCGGCCCTTAAGACATTTAATCTGGTCGCCCAGCCGGGAAGCATCCAGAATGTAGATGTTTTGAAACTCTGCAGCGAGGGTTTTCTGCCCTCCTGCTACGGCAACAACCAAGGAGCGCCTTACTGCGTATTCACGCTTCCTCCCTCATTAAACCAGAATCCATCCCAAGGCCAGGCTCCGCCGATAGGATATGATCCTGATAATCCCAACAATTACCCCGCCAATCTCGATTTCTTCCCGACGGGAGCCCTGTACAAGCTCACTCCTCAAGAGGCGATTGTCATTATCGGAAAAAATCCTCCCGGATGCAAATATTTCTCTTATATCCCATACATAGCCCTGACGGAGAACAGGCCGGGCAAGGACTATTCCGGGATCTACATTTCCGGCAACAGCACGGTGGGCTTTTACCACCGAATTTTTGGATCCGTATGCGATCCCGTTAACAATTTCAACATCCGCTCGGAAAAAACTCCAAACGGCTCGGCAGGGGATCCCTTTAACAGCGGAACGGTGATCGTAGTCGCATCCGACAAGAAAACCTGCGAGAAAGTCTTTTTGTCCCTGAACAAGGCAGGTTACCCGTCATCAATAATAAACCAACAAATCATCCCCTCGGGCGTCCTCAGGATGGGCCTTGAGAAGGGCAAGGACAACTTTACCTTACTCGGCCGGATGTCGATGTGGACCGATGAAACCGCCGGAAATAACTATATCGCTAATCTAAACTCGTATCTTAAGATATTCCGAATTACGCCGGACTCAATCGTTGCAGCTGATCCTTACCCGATGCCGGAATTAAAACCCAGGGGGTCGGGTACGACGGAATTCGAGCTGGTCGCCAACCTGACCCCTGACCTGGAAACCCTCCGGGCCGGAATTCTTCAGCAATATGCAACCTCAGACTACACCTATGTGGAATACACCACCGACATGGCCGTGCCCGACGGCCTGGTGGCCTATACGAACGATACGGATGCCCTGGCGGACAACCGGGACACCACCTATTTGCAGACGCCGGATTTCCAGTTCAATTCCGACGATGATTTTGCGATAGTATATGGATTGAACCATGATGTAACCGGCAAATCGGCCTATGGCAACATTGTGTTTTACGGCAGAGAACTGCTCAACGGGGTTGCCAACCTTTTCAGCCCGAATTTTCCCGGCACGGCCAATGGTTTTTTCCCTGCCGAATATGCCGGAGCGAGCAATTATTATATGTACAAGTGCGCCAGAAAGCAATCAATACCGGGCGAGAATTGCCTGATCATTCCGAAAAGCACGGGCAATCCCGACGGCAAGGCCTATGGCGTGGACAATGACAAAAACGCGTTTATCACTTTCAGATCCTATTTCGAGAAGGCAACGGGAATCGGTCCGGCTTATTCGGAGATCGTCCACGACAGGGTAATACTATTTCATAAGAAGTAATCCGCGCTGATGAGAATCCAGGGGCCGTGAAAACAGTCCGGGCCGCTCTTAAGCCTTGAAGGAAGGAGTGGTCCGTGTTCCCTTCTTACACTTTGCGAAGAGCCAGAAAATCTACCGGGTTCATGACCGGAATATCGGCTGAAGAGAAGTCATCCCTATTCCGCGTCAGAATCGCCTCCGCACCGGCAAAGGAGGCTGAATAATACTGCACGGCGTCCTCAAAATCCCCAAAGGAAGAGGTCATGGCCAAGTCTATGATTTTTTGAGTGACGGGAGCCACGTCGCATAGCAGCCTGAGTTTTCCAAGAATTTTTGCGGCCTCTTCTCTGGAAAAGTGACGGGAGAGAAGATAATGAATCGTGGTGAAGCTGATGGCGGAAATAATAATTTTGATCTGCTTCTTTTCCGCCAGCATAAACACTTTTTGTGCCGGCGCGTGATGGGGCCGCCTTTCAAGAAAGAGGTCCAGGACGACGTTTATATCTAGAAATATATTCTTCACCGGTGTTTCTTTTCCCGGCTCCTGTAGTAGTCACCCATGAAGTCGGATGGCATTTTCCTGCCGGAAAGAATCCCTGAAAGCTCGGAGACGACCGGGGTTACCCCTTCTTTCTCTTCTTCTTTTCCCAGAAGCAGGCGGAAGTAGTTCTCCACGAGCTTTGAAAGGCTCCGGTGCCTTGCCTTTGAGAGTTCCTTGGCGGCCTCTATAAGCCGGCTGTCCAGTCTGAGAGTGAGCTTCGTATTCATGTCCCCTCCTGACGTATATATTTTATCATTTTATACGTCATAAGTCAATCAGCCGGGACCGGGAGTGTTCAGGAAATAACGGACCTGGCCGCTCTTACGCCTTGAAGGAAGGAGTGGTCGGTGTTCCCCTCCTCGTATTTCCAGAGCCCGAAGCGCCCGAAGGAGAGGATATTGCGCCCCCGCAGCAGGGGAATTACTCTCTCTAATATTCGATCCCGCCTGAGGAAGGGAATGGGATAGGAGTAAGGTTCCTCATGGATCCAGACATCGAGTATGTCTCGTCTGGCGGATGGGGAGAGAAGTTCCGACTTTATAAGACCCGCCAGGACTTCTTCCGGGAGGTCCCGGTTGTTACGTTGAGCGTAGCTTGAGACGGATACTTCAGCCAAGAGGGAGAAGCAGTCCTCCCCCGGCGTAAGAAACGGGGAATAATTGGAGAGTTGCGTGACCCGGTAGAAGGGGAAGTTCTCTTCAGGAAAATAGATCCAGTGCTTGTCCCGGGGGAGAGAGCCCCGGACTCCGACTCCTACGGCAACGAGGCTGTTCCACAGGAATTCAGAGGCATATTCTTTCGCCCGCCTGGGGATCCCCTCCGTCCTTAAGAGCAGTTCGTTAAGTGGAATGGTGGATAGGAGAAAGTCGTAGGAGACTTTTTCTCCCGATGAAAACTCCACCTCTTTTTTCCCGGCGTCTATGCGGAGCGCCTCTTTATTATAATGTATCTTTTCCTCTCCCACGTTGCGGGCCAATTCCCGGAAGATCCTCCCGAATCCTCCATGCAGCGGATATGAAAAAGTGGCATTGGGGCCCCACTCGGTTTCAGTTTTTTTCAAGATAAGGCTCTTCAGTATCTGTTTTATGTCAATGACGCTCACCCTCGAGCCGATCCAGGCGGAGTTCATGAGTTCCAGGGGGACCGCCCAGACCTTGGAGTTGTAGGGAAACATGAAGTGGCGGCAGAGGCCGCTCCCGAAGGTGGCTAAAGACCACTCCCCGAAATTGGCCGGATTCTTACGGCTTTTCCCGAAAAATACTTCCAGGGCTCCGAGGATGCAGTCAAGAGCCTCCTCTTCCGGAAGGAGGTGGATGTTGTTCTGCAGCGGATAGGGTATGAATCGCTCGCGCATGCGGATCCACGAAGAGCGAGCAAAAGAGGTTATGTCGCGGCCCAATATCTCCTTGAGCATATCCTTAAAAAGAGGCTCGGAGGAAAAAAGGACGTGGCCGCCGGCGTCGAAGGTGAAACCTTTTTCCGTCGTGAAACTCCTGGCCAGCCCCCCCGGGCGCTCAAGCTTTTCATAGACGGCAAAGTCGAAAAATCCCTGTTCCTTAAGATTCCATGCGGCTCCCAATCCGGCGGGACCCGCACCTAAAATGAGTATTTTCGGCACGATTTCTCCTTTGGAACGGACACGTAACTTCCTGTTTGATTCGAGGAGAAAGGGCGGTGTCCTGCCATTCGCTTTTTCGCAACGAAGAGTTTGGCGTTTGGAGGATTTTGCTCCGGGCGCATTGAACGTAATTTCAGAAATATTGATACGGGAAGGCGAGACATGACTGAAGTTCTTTTCAAACTGGCCAAAGTGGATTACCTGATCATCATCATCTATTTTATCTTCGTTCTGGGAATAGGATTCCTCCTCAAGCGCTACATGAAGACCGGAAAGGACTTCTTCCTTTCCGGCCGCAGCATTCCCGCCTGGGTGGCCGGCCTGGCCTTTCTCTCGGCCAACCTGGGGGCGCTGGAAATTCTCGGGATGACGGCCAATTCTTATCAGCACGGCATCCAGACGGTGCATTTCTACTGGATAGGGGCCATTCCTGCCATGCTCTTCCTGGCCATCTTCATGATGCCATTCTATTACGGCAGCAAAGTGCGTTCGGTGCCTGAGTATCTCTCCCTGCGCTATAACGAGGCCACGAGAGGCTTAAACGCCATCAGCTTCGCCGTGATGACCGTCCTCATGAGCGGCATCAGCCTCTACTCCATGGCCCTCATCTTCCGCCTCCTTCTCGGGTGGGATCTGAATATTAGTATCTTCGTCTCGGCGGGGGTCGTCCTCTTTTACGTAGTCCTGGGCGGCCTCACCTCATCCATCTTCAACGAGGTCCTCCAGTTCTTCCTAATCTGGCTTGGGCTTCTTCCCCTGCCGATACTGGGGCTCATGAAGGTTGGCGGATGGAAGGGTCTGGAACAGGGCGTCCTCCAGAGTCCCATTCCCCATGTCCAGCAGTGGGCGCAGGGATTTCTCCATGCCTGGAGTTCCCTGGGCTCCACTACCACCAACTCGGTGGGAGTGGACTGGCTCGGCACCGCCCTGGGCCTGGGTTTCGTTCTCTCCTTCGGCTACTGGTGCACCGACTTTCTGGTCGTTCAGCGCGCCTTCGCGGCGGAAAATCTACCGGCGGCCCAGCGGGCTCCCATTTACGCCACCTTTTTCAAAATGATGGTGCCCTTCCTGGTTGTGGTCCCGGGGCTTCTGGCCATCGTGCTCCTGCCGCCGCTTTCTGCCGAGGCCGACAAGCTCAATTCGTACAACATGGCCCTTCCTCTGCTGATGCAGAAATTCTATCCTCCCGGGATGATTGGCCTTGGGCTCACGGCGCTCCTGGCCAGCTTCATGAGCGGGATGGCCGGAAACGTCACCGCCTTTACCACCGTCTGGACCTATGACATTTACCAGGCCTACATCAACCGGAAGTCCAGCGACAAGCACTATATGTTGATGGGTCGCATCGCGACGATTGCAGCCGTGCTTATCAGTATTGCCACCGCCTACATGGTTATGGGCTTCAAGACTATCATGGATTACATGCAGGTGGTCTTTTCCTGCGTCAATGCCCCTCTTTTCGCCACCTTCCTCCTGGGGATGTTCTGGCGCAGGGCGACGGGCTGGGGCGGCTTCACGGGACTGACGGCCGGGATTTTCTCCGCCCTCGTCATGTTCTTCGGCGGCAACTGGTTCCCCGCGGGAAGCATCCTGCATAAGCTAAATTTTCTTTCCGCCGATCCGACGGCCATGGGGGCCACCTTCTGGCGGGCCTGGTGGGCCTGGGTGGTCTGCTTCCTGGTCACCATCATCGTGAGTTACTTCGAAAAGCCGAAATCGGATGAAGAGCTGCAGGGCGTCGTCTATGGACTTGAAGACAAGACGCTGGCCTACAAGTCTCCCTGGTACAACCATCCCGTTTTCCTGGCAATCGCTTCCGGGATTATTCTTATTATCCTGGATGTGATTTTCTTCTAAAAAACTGCCGGCTGCCAGCTCGAAATTAAGGAGGGTTTTGTAATGGTCAACGTGCGCGAAGAAATAGAGCTGATGGAATCCGAAGGGTCCGCTCATTCCCGCGGCATGATGGATATCCGCTTTTTCATCGGCCTGCTGTTTATTATCTATGGCCTCATCCTGGCGGTCTATGGATTCCTGGTGACCTCGCCCCCGGGGCTGGAACCCCTGCCCTTTGATCTGAACCGGGTGTGGGGGATCATCCTTCTTCTCTTCGGCCTGGCCTTTTTCATCCCCTCAAAGAAGCCCCATCAGTGGAATAAGTGATGAAGAAGTACCGGATTAAGAAAAAGCCCGTTAGTCTCCCGGACGGGCGGTATCTCATTTTCTACTCGTTCAGCGAAAAAAAGGCGAAGGCCGGAGGAAAAAAGCCGTGTCCGAAATGAGGTGGAATCCTCTACTTTCGGAATGGGTGGTGACGGCGACGCACCGCCAGGACAGGACTTTTCTTCCCCCTAAAGACTACTGCCCCCTGTGCCCTGCAAAGCCCGGAGGATTCCCCACCGAGGTGCCGGCATCCAATTACGAGATCGTCTGCTTTGAAAACCGCTTCCCCTCCTTTCGTCAAAATCCGGACGTGCCCTCGGTGGAGGGGAACGCCCTGTTCCGGGTCAGGAAGTCCCGAGGGATCTGTGAGGTCATTCTCTACACGCCGCGCCACGATGGGACGCTGACGGATTTGAGCCGGGAGGAAATCGAGAAGCTCGTCCTCGTCTGGACGGACCGCTACCGGGAGCTGGGAAAAAGAAAAGAGATCAAGTACGTCTTCATTTTCGAAAACAAGGGGGAGATCATCGGGGTCACCATCCCCCACCCTCACGGGCAGATTTACGCTTTTCCCTGCATTCCTCCCATTATAAAAAGAGAGCTTGCTGCCTCGAAGAAATACTACCGGAAAAACGGAGCCTGCCTGCTCTGCGGTATTCTCGGGAAGGAGCGCGCGGAAGGGCGGCGCCTGGTCTGCGAAAACGGGAGCTTTACCGCCGTCGTTCCCTTCTACGCCCGCTATCCCTATGAAGTGCATCTCTTCTCCAGGCGCCACCTGGGCAACCTGGCCGAGATGACTTCGAAGGAGCACCGGGATCTGGCGGTCCTTCTCAAGGATTTGCTCCTGCGTTACGATGCCCTGTGGGGGCGCTCTCTCCCTTATATGATGGTCATGCACCAGTCCCCTACGGATGGGAAAGCCTGTCCCCACTATCATTTTCATATTGAATTTTATCCGCCGTACCGCACGCCCGACAAGCTGAAATTCCTGGCCGGCTGCGAAAGCGGGGCCGGCACTTTCATCAACGACACTCTCCCGGAAGAAAAAGCCGCCGAGCTGCGCGCTCTCAAAGTATAAAAGGGGCACCGCGTTTTTTTTCAGGGAAGGAAACCCAAAAGTTCTGGTAGAAAACAAGAGCTATTAATACCGTTTAGGAGGCAAAAAAGATGAAAGTTAAAAACGGATCCGGGACATCAAGTTATTATTTCCTCGTCGTTTTTTCCTTGTTATTGATACTGGGGAGCGGCTTTGGATGTACCGGAAACACAAACAACTACAATACATATGTTACGCCCGCGCCGACCCCGGATCCGGACGCCACCATGAAGTGGGTCCTGAACACCTACTACTCCCCGGAAACCGTCACCCGGATGCAGAGCGACGCCGCGCCGATCATCGCCTACTACCAGGGGATGAATGTCTTTACTACTGCCCAGTACGGGAGGCGCTTCATTGTCGGGACCATAGACGTCAAGGACATCTTTGACGCCAGGATCTCCACCAATTACGAAATCTTCAAGAAGTACGCCCGCGACAACTTCCTCATCACCAACCCGGCGCCGAACCAGATCTATTACATGTACGCCCTGGCCTCCACCCGCTTCATGAGAGAGCTGGCTTACGACGGCGTCCTTTTCCGCCCCGACGAATTCCACCCGGTCTTCACCAAGACCACCGACACCTGGCTGTACCTGCGCGAGGAGCCTGACGGCATCCATGCCCAGCATCCCGTGCCGAGTGTAACCATCTACTACAGCGGGCGCATTGACGACCGCCAGCCCACCATCGAGGGAGGGCTCAGGATGACCGGAATCAACAGCGCCACCCTCTGGATGTACTACATCCCGGACCCCAGAGGAGGAACTGAGACGCAAAATTATGTCCCCTACGCACTGGTACAGAGGGAAGTCCAGCATGGCTCCACCCAGCCGGACATCCTGAACGAATATACGCCGCCGGTGGCTACGCCGGAAATCCTGGCCAAAAGACAGGCTCTGGGCATTATTCCTTCTCCTCTCTCAAACCATGACAACCTTATCGTGGGCGGCTGGAAAAATCAGGATTTTTCGGACAGCATCTGGCACATCGGCTTCAGTTTCTCTCCGACGGACACTCAGCTGACCTGGAGCGGAAACGGGCATTATATCATGCCTCTGGAGCCCACTTACTGGCAGGTGCCGCAGTCGCAAAACTGAGCCGGAAGTATTTTGAATACAGGCATGTTCTTAATTTGTTCCCTGGACTGAGCAGTTGGAGCAGCCGCTTCCTGACTCCATTCAGGTTTCCAGCCTGCCGCTTTTACTTTTAGAAATCTCACTCCCCCCGGGAAATTCTGCAAAATCCCGGGTGTGCTTTTTGACTTCATGCTCTTTTTATGATAAACTTCGGCTTAGATTTCTTCTTCAGGAGGCTTTTAGATGCGATACGAATTTGAGGCCATAGAGAAAAAGTGGCAGGCCCTCTGGGATGAGCGCGGGAGCCACCGGACGCCCTTTGACCCGGCCATTCCCCGCGAAAAATGCCACTATTGCCTGGACATGTTCCCCTATCCCAGCGGCGAGGGGCTCCACGTGGGGCACTGGAGGGGCTATGTATTAAGTGACGTCTGGTCCCGCTACATGAAGCTGAAAGGCTTCCAGATACTCCACCCTATGGGATGGGACGCCTTCGGGCTCCCCGCCGAGAATGCCGCCATCAAGAAGGGACTCCACCCGGTGGAGAACACCCGGAACAATATCACCAACATGAAGCGTCAACTCCGGGAGATCGGGGCCATGTACGACTGGGATATGGAGGTCAATACATCCGCCCCGGACTACTACCGCTGGACCCAGTGGATGTTCCTCGCCTTTTATAAAAAGGGGCTGGCTTACAAGAAGGAGGCCCCCATCAACTGGTGCCCTAACTGCCGGACGGGTCTGGCCGACGAGGAAGTGGTCGTCGGGCGCTGTGAGCGCTGCGAGGCCGAGGTCACCAAGAAGAACCTCCCCCAGTGGTTCTTCAAGATCACCGATTACGCCGAACCCCTGCTCCAGGACCTGGACGGCCTAAACTGGCCGGAGAGGGTCAAGACCATGCAGAGAAACTGGATCGGAAAAAGCGAGGGGGCCGAGGTCATCTTCAAGACGGCGGACGGGGGCCACGCCTTAACTATTTTCACCACCCGTCCCGACACGTTGTTCGGGGCCACCTACATGGTGCTGGCCCCGGAGCACCCCCTGGTGGAAAAGCTCACGACTCCGGAGAAAAAAGCCGAGGTGGATTCCTACCTTGAAAAGACCCGCCGGGAGAGCGAGGTGGACCGCCTTTCAGCCGAGAAGGAAAAGACGGGCGTCTTCATCGGCGCCTATGCCGAAAACCCCGTGAACGGCAAACACATCCCCATCTGGATCTCGGATTACGTGCTCCTCTCCTATGGGACCGGGGCCATCATGGCCGTCCCCGCCCACGACACGCGCGACTGGGAGTTCGCAACTAAATTTCACCTGCCGATCGTCGAGGTCATTAGACCGGAGGACTCCCTCGAAGGGCCGCTCAAGGAGGCCTGGATCGGCGAAGGCATCATGGTCAACTCGGGGGAATTTTCGGGTCTTTCTTCCGCCGAGGGCTGGGAGAAGATCGTTTCCCGGCTGGCCGAAAATGGTTTGGCCCAAAAGAAAGTCAACTACAAGCTCCGGGACTGGCTCATTTCCCGCCAGCGCTACTGGGGCGCCCCTATTCCCATGATCTCCTGCGACAGGTGCGGGACGGTGCCGGTGCCCGAGAAAGACCTCCCGGTCGAGCTCCCATTTGTGGAAAAATACCTGCCGACCGGCACGGGGGAATCCCCGCTGGCCGCCATTCCCGAATTTGTAAAGACGACCTGCCCCGTCTGCGGAGGCCCAGCCCGCCGCGACACGGACACTATCTCCCAGTGGGTCTGCTCCTCCTGGTATTTCCTGCGCTACCCCTCCCCGAAATATGCCGACGGCCCCTTCGACGTCGAAAAGGTCCGCTACTGGCTCCCGGTGGACCTCTACGTCGGGGGCGTGGAGCACGCCATCCTGCATCTTCTCTACTCGCGCTTCTTCACCAAGGTGCTCCACGATCTCGGCCTGCTCGATTTCTCTGAGCCATTCACCCGCCTCTTCAACCAGGGCATGGTCTGCCGGGTGAGCTCTCTTTCGGGGAAACTGGAGAAGATGTCCAAGTCCAAGGGGAACATCGTCAATCCCGACGAGATCGTCAAGAAATACGGCACCGACACCCTCCGCGCCTACGAGCTCTTCGTGGGTCCCCCGGAGCTTGATTCCGAGTGGAACGACCAGGGCCTTCAGGGGGTCTTCCGCTGGCTCAGGCGCCTGTGGGACCTGGTGAACGATGCAACTGCCTCGCCGGCCAAAGAGGATCACCCCGATATTCTGAAAGCGCTCCACCGATCCGTTAAAAAGGTCTCGGAGGACATGGAGCGCCTCCACATGAACACGATCGTCAGCACCCTGATGGAGCTGTGCAACACCCTGGTAGAAAAAAAGGCCGCCGGCGCCGCCATCAGCCGCAAAACTCTGGAGACGTTCGTCATTCTGGCCTCCCCGGTGGCGCCGCATCTGGCCGAAGAACTCTGGGAGAAGATGGGCCATAAGAAGAGCGTCTTTTCAGCCTCCTGGCCCGCCTGGGATCCCGCCTACATCCAGGACGAGACGATGCTCATCGTCCTTCAGTTAAACGGCAAGGTGCGGGACAAGATTGAACTCCCGGCCGATTTCACCCGCGAACAGGTTGAGGAAGAGGCCCTGAAATCCGAGAAGATGCGCCAGATGATCGACGGCAAGGAGATCGCCAAAATCTTCTATGTCCCCCAAAAGCTCCTCAACGTAGTGGTGAAGTAAATGAAGTTTGCTTCAATCTGAGTATCCGCCGATGATTTTTCGCTGGAAAAGCGCCTGTTGTTTTCCTGAAGGATATGATAAAATAAGCATGAGAGGAAATGAGGGAGGGTTGTTTTCATGTTGACCCGTTATCTGAATTCGGCGATGCACCTAGCCAAATATGAAATTCTTACGGAAGACGGAACCTTTTACGGCGAAATTCCCGGCTTCAAAGGGGTCTATGCCAATGCTCAAACTCTTGAAGAGTGCCGGGAGGAGCTGGAAGAAGTCCTCGAAGAATGGATTCTGTTCAGAGT
Organism: bacterium; assembly: GCA_043798715.1. Lineage (GTDB taxonomy): Bacteria > Vulcanimicrobiota > JAZDOK01 > JAZDOK01 > JAZDOK01 > JAZDOK01. Next base: position 52,049 of record JAZDOK010000034.1, on the reverse strand, counting down.
TTCCAGAAATCTTCCCCTTCCCATTCTCGAAGGACTGGAACTTGTCATCAAGGAAGTCGCCTGATGCCGTCTTTGGGGAAAAATTTAGTCCTCCGCATGGAGAATTGCCAGCATGAGTGTTAAAGCGAGATTCAGGCTGGGTATCACTTTCCTGGTGATCGGCTCAATCCTGCCTTTGGGCGCGGTGCCCGTGGCCCAGAGCCATTTGCCGGTGGCAGTGAAAACTGCAGTGGCCGGGATTCTGTTTTTCGGATTCGAGATAATGGCCATCCCGGCGGTGGCGGTCATGGGCAAGGAGAACTTCGAACTCATCATGGCCAGGGTCAAGGCCTGGATGGGGATACTCAAGCCTTCCGGCCGCGTGGGTCCACTGCGCTACAACATAGGGCTGGTCATGTTCCTCCTGCCCATGGTCCCGTCCTACATCATGGCCTACATGCCTCAGTGGCTTCCGGACGATTCCCCGGCGCGCCTCTGGGTAAGCCTGGCCTCTGACGCCATGTTCCTGACCAGCCTCTTCGTGCTGGGCGGAGATTTCTGGGACAAGCTCAGGGCACTGTTCGTGAGAGAGGCCCGGGCGGTGTTTCCCGAGAAACCAGGCTAGGGGGTGCAAAGGTCGAATGCATCCGATGCAGTCAACAGGGCGCAAAAACGCGCCCATAAAGCGCTTTTTTGGTTGTCTTTCGTGCTATTGGCGGCCATCGCAACCAGCAGTTGCTCGTCAACTACAAAGCAGGATGTGTTTGATCTGCCGTGCGGAACGGGCCGCCTTGTACTGCACGAGACTTTCGTGGCAGGATTCAGCATAGACAAAGCTACCCTGGAATTGCGTTACCACACAGACCGGAGTGTTCGTATCGTCAGTGTGTTAATGCCAAATATGATTCTCTACCGCGACCCAACACCGAATGAACACTACCGGCGCTTCCGGGGAAGAGGGCCTGGTGATCCGTGGCCGGTGTTCGTGGATCCCAAGCGCTTCACCCTCTCAGAATACGATCAGATATGTAAGACACTGTCGAAGAACCTGGGCGTGATTGACGCCGCGGTCATTCGTCCCCGCAAACCAATCAGGCGATTTTGGGATTACCGCAAGCCAATGATCAGTTCCATCCGCTATGTCGACTGCAATGATTTCTGTAGATTATATGACAGCCCGGACAAACGTTTCAAGATCGAGGTAAACCCGAACGGCCAGGTGTGGCTGCTTGGGGAAGGGCTGAAGTCGCATACAACGAGAGCAAGTATCGGTTTTGTGGCCGATAACGGTTCGAAAGTGGTGCTCGATCCGAATTCCGGATCAGTTGCCCAAATGACGGACAATCTTGTCACCAATCTGCACACATTTGTACGGCAGTGCGTTGATGTCCGTGGACGAACGCTTCGTGACGACTTTATCGTTGAGGTGCCGTTGAATGCGGAAGCATACAGGATAGAAGGGAACGCCTGGATGAAGCGTCGCGATAGTCGTCGTTGAACGATTTGATTATACGGTTCTCCACTGGATATGGCCCTTGGCACCAAATAGGAAGTAACACCTGTTGTTTTTCTGAAGGGATACGATAGAATAAGCCTCGCTCGTATCCTGAAACAGCCAGGGATTGACCTTTAGGATTGGAAAAAAATTTAGCTCTCCGCGCCGAACGCGAAAATTCTTCAAAGGCCTCGCGCACTCCCAGGAAAATGAAATAATGCAGCAAATTTGATCACGACATAGTGTCATATTGCCACTATCATGTGATCAAGTAAGACAACCCGCCGTGATTCGTTTGTCCCAACAGTTTTTTTGTGGTAGAATATGGCATGATCAAAAAGGAAAACATCCAGGCCCCGGTTCCGGGGAGTTTCAAGGTCTGGTTTCTGGAAATCCGACCGCACTTTCTGGTTCTGTCCCTGGCCCTCATCGTCTTAGGCGCGGCGCTTGCCTGGCACGACGGACGTTTCAACGCCGGTCATCTGCTCCTCGGCGGCCTGGGACTCATCCTTCTCCATATCTGCGTCAATACACTCAATGATTATTTTGATTTTAAAAGCGGGATCGATCTTAAGACCAACCCGACCCCCTTCAACGGAGGGAGCCGTATTCTGAATGCGGGACTTCTGAGTCCCAAGTCGGTTCTCAGGTTTGCCCTGGGGTGCTTTTTTCTGACGGTGCCTATCGGCTTGTATTTTCTATTCCGGGTGGGGTGGGGACTGCTTCCGATCCTGATTGCAGGCGCCCTGATTGTGCTCCTCTACACCCAGACGCTCACCAGGCTGGCCTTCGGGGAGGTCGCCGCCGGGCTGGGGCTGGGCGCCCTGCCCATTCTCGGTCTGTACTATGTGCAGGCCGGTTCCTACACCGCGCCGCTGCTCTGGGCCTCCCTCATTCCGGGCATTCTCACCTTTAACCTGCTCTTTTTGAATGAATTTCCGGACCTGGAGGCGGACCGCGAAGGCGGTCGCCGCCACCTTCTGATTCTCCTGGGACGCTCCCGCTGTGCCTGGATCTACGCCGTGACGACCCACCTCGTCTATGCATGGATAATCCTGGGGGTGGCCCTTAAATTCATGCCGCCCCTTTCGCTCCTGGGGCTGGCTACCCTGCCCCAGGCCGTAAGGGCGGTCAGGGGTTCGTTCCATTACCGGGAGGGCGGAGGATTTGTGCTGGTACAGGCCGCGAATGTGGCCGTGGTGATCGGGACGCCGACTCTCATGGCAATCGGGTACTTTCTGGCAGGATAAACGCCGCATAAATACGATGAGTACCCATCACTGAAAGACGCCGCTCTTATATTTTTTCCGGAACATGAGGGGGCGCCTCTTTATTGAGACGAATCGCCAGTACCGTGATGTCGTCCGATTGCGCCCCCCCCTCCGCAAACTGATCCACTTCCTTAAGGACGCGGTGAACGGCTCTTTCCGGGTAAAAGCCGCGGGCATCGCGGAGAGCTTTCGTCAAATGTCCCAGGCCGAACATCTCTCCCTTGGCGCTCCAGGCCTCGGTCACCCCGTCGGAATACAAAAAGAGCCCTTCCCCGACGGTCGTCCGCAAAGTCTTGTATTGCGCGCCGGGGCAGACCCCCAGTGCCGGGCCGCTCACCTCCTCCAGAGCAGTCAGTAAGCCGCCTTTTTCGACTTTGTATGGCGGGTTGTGCCCGCCGTTACAGTAAAGGACTTCTCCGCTTCCCGTATCGAGGATCCCGAAGAAGACGGTGATGAACATTTCCTCCGATTCCTCCCGGCAGAGAAGGTCGTTGACCCGCTCCAGACACTGCCCCGGCTCCCCGCCCTGCAAAGCAATGGCCTTTATGAAAGCGCGGCTCACCGACATGAATATGGCGGCCGGCATCCCCTTCCCTGAGGCGTCTCCGATCACGAAGCCGAAGCGATTCCGGTCAATGAAAAAGAAATCGTAGAAATCCCCTCCCACTTCGCGGGCCGGGAGCGTCCTGGCAAAAATATCCAGATCCGGACGGTCGGGAAAGGGCGGGAACTTCCGGGGAATGCCGGAGAGCTGAATCTGGCGCGCGCTTGAGAGCTCGCTCTCGATCTTCTGCTTTTCGGCGGCGGCGCGACGGAGCTCTTCCAGATGCTTTTTAAGATCTTCAATCATCTTATTGAAGGCCTTTTGAAGGGTGAGAACCTCCTTGGTCCTCGTCCGGACGGAGAGCTTTTTATCAAGCTCTCCCCGCGCCACCCGCTGCACGGACTCCACCAACTCAGTGATCGGTTTTGTGATGGAATTGGACAGGTAAATAATGAGAACGAGCAGGAGCAGGAGCCCGAAGAGTCCCAGAAGCCGGGCGCTTCTCTGCATGGCATTGACTCCGGCTAAGACTTCCTTTTCGGGATAGACGACCGCGAGGGAGAAGCCCGTCTCCCGGATGGGGGAGGAGACAATCCAGGCTTTTTCTCCCCGGAGGGGATCTTTCGTTGCCATGAAGAAAGCCTTGCCTTCCGCCATTTTTCCTGCCAGCACCGGATTGAATGAGCGAATGTTGCCTGAAAGCACCAGCTTTTTGTCCGGGCAGGAGAGGAAGACTCCGCTTGCGGAGACGATGAAGCCGTAGCCGCTCTCCAGGATCCTTATCCGGCTGAAGGTATCGGTGAGTTCCATTAGGCTGATGTCCACCGTAGAAACTCCCTGAAAACGGCCCTTCCGAACCATCGGAACAGAATAGGTGGTCATCACGATATTTCCACCGCCCCGGTCAAAATAGGGCTCCATCCACATCCCTTTCCGGGCGGCTTTTGGCTTTCGGTACCAGTCCATACTGAAATAATCGTAGGCCGGGCTTCCCAGCACCACGTAGGCTGGAGCGTTGAGGTGGCGGAAGCTGTAAGGTGCGAAACGCTTCTTTCCCCGCCCCATGACTTCGGGCTCAAAGGCCAGACATGACCCGTAGATCAGGGGATTGAGCTCAACCACCTTTAGAAGGTAATTTCTAAGCTCTTCGGGCGCCGGAATGCCCTGACAGGATTCCAGGAAGATGGCGCTCATCCGGGGAACCTGCGCGGAGGCGGCAAACAAGCTCTCAAACTTCAATGAATAGAAACCCGTCAGGTTCTCAGCGTTTTCCTTCAGGTCTCGGATTTCATCATTCCGGGCCACCCTGAAGCCGATGTAGAGAAGGGTCGCGAAAAGAAGCATCGTGGCGCCCCAGATGAGGAGAATCATCCTGGCCCTGAGCGAAAGCTTCACTATTTCCCTCCTTCAGAAACCCGTTTCCACGAGGCCGGGATTCAAATTATTTTTCGGTGCAGCCGGCGGCCGCCTGGTGTGCTTCTTCATAACTTAACTGATATCTCCTGCATTCTTCCCCGAAAGCGGCAATTTCCCTTTTTCCTGGTCCAGCAGGAAGGAATTGCCGTAAATCCATTGAAGGATCGTTAGGTATTGTTTTAGCAGCGAATCTATATTTCGGAACACAAGGAGGGTCAGGATGAGCGCGACGCAGGTTTTAATCGATGTCAATGAAATTATTCTCAAGGCTTCCCGGGCCGCCGCCATTTTTACTCAACTCGACCAGGCGCAGGTGGATCGCATCGTCAGAGCCGTGTATGAGGCCGGATTCAACAACCGCGTGAGGTTGGCGAAGATGGCCTGCGAGGAGACTGGACTGGGCAAATGGCAGGACAAGGTCATAAAAAACGTGGTCGCCAGTCAGTTCGTTTATAATGACATCCGAAACCTCAAGACCGTCGGAGTCATCCATGAAGACGAGGAGCGGGGCATAACCGAAATCGCCCACCCACTGGGCCCCATTCTCGCCGTGACGCCCGTCACCAACCCGACCTCTACCGTGATTTTCAAGATCCTCATCGCCATGAAAACCAGGAACCCTATCATCATCAGACCGCATGGGAAGGCCGCCAAATGTTCCATCGAGACGGCGCGCATATGTTATGAGGCTGCTCTCACCGAGGATGCCCCGGAAGACTGCATCCAGTGGGTGGGCGACATGAACCGGGATCAGACGCACGAATTGATGTCGCACAAAGGGCTGGCCCTCATCCTGGCGACGGGAGGAGGCAGTCTCGTGAATGCGGCCTATAGCTCGGGTACGCCGGCGATTGGAGTCGGCGCCGGAAACGTTCCGATCTTCATCGAGCGAAGCGCCGATGTCCCCTTTGCAGTCGAGCAGATTCTAATCTCCAAGCTCTTCGACAACGGCACCATATGTTCGAGCGAACAGGCCCTTATCGTCGAGCGCAGCGTTGAGGAGGCCGTCCGGGCGCACTTAAAACAGAGGGGAGCTTACTTCCTCACGCCGGAGGAATGCAAACGACTGGAAGAGGCGGCCTTCGACCGCGAGAAAGGCGTTATGAATTCAGCGGTCATCGGTCAGAGCGCCCTCGTCATCGCCGGGAAGGCCGGCATTGAGGTTCCTCCCGACACGACTCTTCTTATGGCTCCGCAGACCAAAGTGGGGCGGGACTACCCCTTGTCTTCGGAGATCCTCGCGCCCATCCTGGCCTACTATGTGGCGGAGGACTTTTCAGCGGCGATCAATCTGTGCATCGATCTGAATTATCACGGAGGGATAGGACATACCGCCGGGATTTACTCGAACGACAATGAAAAGATCCTGAAATTCGCCCAGTTGATGAACGCCGGCCGGGTCGTCGTCAACACCCCGTCTTCCCAGGGGGCTGTCGGCGGCACCTACAATACCCTGCACCCCTCTCTCACACTCGGGTGCGGCGCCGGTGGAAAAAACATCACGACGGACAACATTACGGCCTCTCACCTGCTCAACATTCAACGCATCGCCCGGCGGCGGGTCAACGAGCGCCTGGAGCGATTCGACAAGCAAAAATACCTGGACGAATCCCTGGACGTCCGGGCGATCGAGAAAGAATTCAACCGAAATTATTGAGAAAAGCAGAAAAGAGGAAAGCCGCGATGCAATTAAACTTTCAGGAAGACAAATTAACCTGCGCATTTTCAGGGCGACTGGACACCGAGAGGTGCCTGGAAATCGAAAAAGAACTCGATGAAGGCGCCGGAAAATCCACGGGACAGGTGCTGTTCGACCTGGCTGAAGTAGACTATGTCTCCTCCTCCTTTTTACGCATCTGTCTTAAATACGCCAAAGCTTTGGGCAAGGAAAATTTTTCGTTGATCAACGTTTCGCCCGCCCTGAAAAAAGTATTCAAAATCGCGGGTTTCGACGAATTGATCCGGATGCAGTAGGCCGCCGAAAGGTAAATGTCCCCGGGGATGAAATCCGTTGAACGAAACGGTTCACTTCACTTCGTCGAACGTCCAGTAGGGTTTGCCATCGCCATCTTTATCCAGGAATAATTTCCCCGGAAAGGTATCTTCGTCCATGGTGTCGCAGGTGCCGTCGGGATTCTGGATCGCTCCGGGGATGTAGAGGATTCCTCCCGCCAGAGGGGGGAATACCGGTATGTCCACATCCTTCTGGAAAACGAGCCGGAGGTTATCCTGGTGGCCGAAAAAATAATCCCGGAAAGCCTTCCTGACGTCATCGCTCAAACCGGTGGCATAGAACTCCAACTGGGCGATCGATGTATCCACCGGTACCCACCCGTAATTCGGCAGATAAAATTCGCCCCAGAAGTGATCGGAATATTTGCCGCGGTTCATCATCTGTTTGCCGCCGGTGGTGCGCGCCGGGATGCCGATGGAGCGGCAAAGCGCCGTAAAGTACATGCTCTGGCAGCCGCAGTCGCCGATCCGGTTGGTGTGGACGTAGACGGATGCCGGGGTTCCGTACGGCCACAAAGTCGCCGGCGGCAGGCTGTAAGTGATATTGTCGATGACGTAGTAGTAGAGTTTCTTTGCGGCCAGGTACGGATTGGTCTCGCCACCGACGACCTTGAGCGCCGCCTCGCGTATTTCGGGCGTAATCGTCTCGTTCCCGTACGATCTTGTGTATCGTATGTATTCGCTGTCGGTGGTATCATAAGCGCCGACCTGAGCAGGATCGATGGTGAAGTGCTGTTCGTAGTGGGTGAAGGTAACCTCAACGGAAATGTTCAGTTTGTCTTTAAGCTTGGCAAGCGGAACTTCCATGTACGCCAGACCGATGTCCTCACCGCCTGGCGGGACCTTGAGATAGTCGGGTGTGATGTAGTTGATCGTTACCGACTGTTGCGGACCCGTCACGATGGGCAGGGGAATCCAAATGCGCAGTGTGCCTTCTGCCGGGAACTTGGCGCGGGGGACGTCAAGGGTGCCTTTGGCGTGAAACGTTTTCGGGTTTGTATATACTTCAAACGGTCCCGGCCGCGGCTGATTGACATAATTGGTCATGAGCCACTCTACAAAGTTTCTGTCATCGAGTCCCGCCGCATGAAACAGGTCGATGTTGCGGTATCTGATGTTATCGATGATAGGAGGATTGCTCAAATATTTCGTCACGCCGTCGATGGTCATGTGTTCGAGGGATGACCCGTCGGCGAACCAACTGTCGATCCGCGCAGCGGGAACCGTGGAAAATCCCTTCGCAAGGAGCTGCCTGAGCTGGGCTTCTGTATAGGGGTATGTCTGCTCGTAGAGGGCGATGCGCTGGATTGCATTGCGGCACTGGTCGGCCATTACCTGATTTCCTTCGGCCAGGAAGGCCGTTCTCGCCTGTGCGTAGAGCGACCGGGCCAAAGTGAATGACCACTGGTTGTCTTTCAGTTGTGCCGTGCCGTAGAGTTGTTGAGCGGGGCTGGCATGGCTGGCATTAGAATTAGAGCTGCAGCCCGTGGCGATCAAGAGAAAACAGGCCAGGATGATTGTGCCTATTAAAGGAGATATGCGGGTGCGCGTTCCGTTCATCAGGGACTCCTTTTGGGCGTGAAGTTCGTTTCACGCTCCTTATGAAGGTGATAGGTGATAGGAATTTTTATTTTCACTATCAAAACAATAACACCCCAGAGAGGCTTCTGTCAAGAAATGTTTGGTAAATTTTTGGCTTTGGGGGCAGCTCTGCCGCGGCGCGGAATGCGTCTTTGCATCTAGGAAAAGGCATCCCGCATGCCTTTTTTTCCCGGCAGGCGCTTTTTTTGAAGCTGGTGGTGGTAGCGGCGGGCAAAGCGATGGGCCTCGTCCCGCATGAACTGGAGCAGCTTGCGGGCGGCGTCGGGGAGATTTAACGCCTGTCTTAAGCCGGGAACAAATACTTCCTCTTCCTCCTTGGCCAGCGCGGCCAGGGGGAACTGCACCCCGGTTTCTTTCATCACCGTGAGCACAGCCGTGAGGTGGCCGCGCCCGCCGTCCAGCAGGATGAGATCCGCCGGGGGAAGTTCCGTATTTTTCAGGCGCCGTTGAAGGACTTCGGCCATCATCGAAAAATCATCGCGGGTGTCCGCCTCTTTGATTCGGAACTGGCGATAGCCGGATTTAAAGGGCTCTCCTCCCTGGAAGACCACCATGGAGCCCGTCGCGGAATCCCCCCCGAGGTGGGAGAGGTCGTATGCCTCGATTCGCCATGGAAGAGAGGGAAGGCGCAGGCTCTCCCTAAGGCTTTCCAGCGCCTCCAGAACGGGTCTGTCGCTCAGGCGCATGCGGGCGTTTTTAAGGGCCAGGGCTATAAATTCCCGGCCTCTGCCCCGGGCGGGCACCCGCAGGCGCACCTTCCCGCCTCGTCTGGCGCTCAACCACCCGGCGATGGAATCCTGCCCCTCCAGTGGCGCCGAAAGGTAAATGTCCCCGGGGATGAAATCCGTCTCCCCGTAGAACTGCAGGACAAATGAGGCCAGAGCTTCGCCGTCCGGACACTCGGCGGGAATCCGAAGGATGAAGTGCTGCTCCCCTGTGAGACGGCCTTCCCGCACCTGGAGCAGAAAGACGCAGGCGCTCTCCGCGGAGGAGGAGAGCGCGATGTAGTCATGGTCCACGTCGGTGGCGAAGACAGCTTTCTGTCTCTGGATCGTATTTTCAATATCCGAAAGGAGGCCCTTGATTCGGGCGCACTCTTCAAAGTTCAGTTTTGCGGACTCCTCCTTAATGTCTTTTCTGAGTTCGCGGAGGATTGGTTTGGCATGGCCCTGGATGAAGCGGCAGAGAGAGGCAACGCTTTTACGATACTGTTCTTCGCCTATCAACCCGGCGCAGGGGGCCGGGCAGAGGTCCATCTGGTGGTTCAGGCAGGGCCGTGCCTTCCTGGCCGGGATGGGGATTTTGCAGAGGCGGACCCGGAAAATTTTCCGGGCCAGATCTATCGTATGCCGAAGGCTTCCGGTATTTGTGAATGGGCCGAAAAATCGGCTGTCCCCGCCCTGGGGGCGGCGGACGATCCGGAGGCGGGGGAATTCTTCCCCCCAGGTGACTTCCAGGTAGGGATAGCGCTTGTCGTCGCGGAAACGGACGTTGAAATAGGGCCGGCGTTTCTTTATCAGGTTATATTCCGTCGTCAGGGCTTCCATCTCTGAATCGGTGACGATAAAATCAATGAGTTCCACTTTCTCCGTCATCATCCGAATGCGGGGAGAAAGTTCGTCGGGAGAGGTAAAATAAGAGCGGACCCGTTCTGAAAGCGAGGTGGACTTGCCGACATATAGGACTTCCCCGTCGCGCGCCCTCATCAGGTAAACCCCGGGGAGGTCGGGGATTTCGGCGAGCCTTAGCCTAATCGCATCCTTCAAATTCATCTCCCCCGCATCTGGGGCAGAGAGGAAGAATGGTGTCCTCCATCGGGAGCGGCATGGTCACGACTTCCCCGCAGTCCGCGCAGCGGTAGTTCCCCTCTTCGACAGGATTTCCGCTATTTGCCATGCTCTCTCCTTGCGGCTTCGGCGCTGCTAGTTTGCCGCAATCTTCTTCTTCAGCAGATCTATGGCCTTGCTCAACTGGACGTCCTTGGGGGTATCCGTAAGCATCGGATTCATCTCCACATCAACATCCGGCAGGATCCCCTTCTTGTTGATGTTGCGTCCCATGGGGGTCAGGTAATGGGCGATGGTCAGCTTGAGTGCGCCGCCGTCACTCATGTTCTTGATGGACTGGACGCTGGCTTTACCGAAGGTCTTGGTGCCGACCACCAGAGCGGTCTTGGTGTCCTTAAGCGCCCCGGCGGTGATTTCGGAGGCGCTGGCGCTGTACTTGTTGACCAGCACCACCAGCGGGATTTTCCGGTGGCGGCTTCCGGATGATTTTATGACCTCATGGCTCTTGGTGCGATAGTTCACGGTAGAGACGACGAGCGCTCCCCGCTCCATGAATTTGCTGCAAACGTCTCTGGCCGCATCAATATATCCGCCGCCATTGTTTCTTAAATCTATGATGAGCGCGCGGGCGCCCCGGCGTTCCACGTTCTGATAGGCTTTTTCAAATTCATCATCCGTCTCGCTCCCGAATATACGGAGCTTGATGTAGCCGATGTTCCCGTCCAGGAGCTTGGATGAGGCAACCTTGACGTGAATGAGGGCGCGGGCCACCTTGAAGTTCCTGGAAGAATCCCACCCCTTTCGGAGTATGGAGAGTATCACGAAGCTCCCAATCGGCCCCCGTATTCTCTTCTGGGCCATATCCAGCTTTATTCCCTTCGTGGGGAAGCCGTCTATTTTCACGATCATGTCTCCGGCTTTCAAGCCGGCTTTGTCCGCCGGGGTGTCCTCTATGGGCTCGATGACCGTAAGCTGGTTCTTAAAACGCTTGTTGTTCTTGTCCAATTCGATATAGACTCCGACTCCACCGAAGTTGCCCCCGGCCATTTGCTCGTTGAGCTGGTTGTATTCCTTGGAGTCCATGACGACCGAGTAGGGGTCGTCATAAGGGGCTTTGTGCAGGATGCCCATCATGCCCCGCAGAGAGGCGTAGATGAGATCTTCCTCGGTGACCTTCTTTCCGTACTGGGCCAGGAGTTCAAAAAACTGCTTATTGAAGTTATTCAGGTCATCCTCGACGCTTTTCCCTTTCGGGATGAAGACGATGTGCGGCTCATTGATTTTCTTTGAGATAAGGAGTTCTCTTATCCCGGAGAGCGCCCCGTTGATCATCTTGTTGGCTTCGGTGTCTTCGACATATTGGCTCTGGACGTATTCGAGGGTCTTTTTTATATCCCCGACGTTAAGCTTGCCGTAGAGGCGAAAGGTGCTTTCAATACTGAAAGCGTTCCCGCTCGGCCAGAGGAAGAGAAGGCCGAATAGAAACAGCACAAGAAGGTGTTGGCCGACGGGCCTTTTATTCGTCATTATAAATCCACTCCCCGGGTGTTTTCTTTCTATTATAAGGGAGAGAAGCAAATTCTTCAAGTCCTCTTCTTGGAAAATAAATGAAGGATGTGCTATAATCTAATTCGAAGCGGCAAGAAAATGCCGTCGGTGTTCGCTTTGGGAAGCGAAAGCAAGGGATGTAAAATGACTCAGGCTCTGGATCTGGAAATAACGGACATGTGCAACAACCGGTGTATTTTCTGCGCCACGCACAGGCAGATTGCTCCGCTTTCTCTTCAGGAAATCCGCTTCAAGCTGCTCAAGGCGAAGGAGCAGGGCCTTGACAGGATTGATCTTTCAGGGGGAGAGCCGACCATCCACAAGGACATTTATGCAATTGTCAACTCGGCCAAAAGACTGGGCTTCCCCACGATCTACTTCAAGACGAACGGGCGCCGCCTGAAAGACCTCGAGTTCACCAAACGCCTCCTGGAGATCGGGGCCAATGAATTCCTGGTCTCTTTTCACGGCCCCAATGCCGAGATCCATGATGCCCAGACGGATGTGCCCGGCAGCTTTGCGGAGGCCTTTGAAGGCACTAAAAATCTTGTCAAACTGGGGGCCAAAGTGGCCACTCTTACGGTGATTTCCACTATCAACCATCCCTATCTCCGTCAGACCGTCCAGGTGATGTTCGACGATCTCGGGGTCAGCACGCATAATTTTGCTTTTGCCTATCCTATCGCCAATGCCTACTTCAACTTCGATCGGATCGTCCCCCGCTATGCGGATGTGAAAGACTCGCTCCGGGAGGCGCTGGAATTCATCGAATCCCGGGACAAACCGACCACCGTGGACAATGTCCCCCTTTGTTACATGCCGGGTTTTGAGCAGTATGCCAATTTCATGAACAAAAACGATCCCAGTCACCCGCCCCATGAATTTGGCCCTCTGTGTTCGGAGTGCATTTACTGGCCGATCTGCGAAGGGGTTCCTACGCATTATATCACCTGCAGGAGATGGGATGAATTTGAGCCAATCAGGAAGCAGAAGGAGGCGCCTCCCCCTCAGGGGGGGGAGAAGGAAATGCCCCTTCAGGGCGACTGGGTCTTCACACCGGTGGGTATTTACTGTCAGAAATGCTGGGGGGGGGTTCTTCATGGGCCAAAGGGGGCGGCGGCAGTCACCAGGCGGGGGTTTGAGGTTTATTCATGTGCAGACGGGAAGACTTCTCTTAATGAAGTCAAGGAAAAATTCGGCGCCGTCGCCGTCAATTTTCTCTTTTCTCTCAAAGAGAGATTCTTCATGAGTATCGCACCCAGGGAGATGGTCGCATCCTGGAAGCCATTCGGAGTCGCCTTTAAATCAACCACGCGCGAGCGATGGCAGCGGCCGATGGTCGAGACGGGTGATGAAGTCTTTGAATTTCCCCTGTATGAGCCGGCTCCTCCCTACCGGCAGGTGCGGCTTATCGGGCAGGCAGGTTTATGAATAGAAAGAAGGTTATTTAGACAATGGAAATGCCGGTTGGCTGTTCGACGCTCCAGAAAATCCTGGGGGACAAACACAAAAAAATTGAGAAGGATGCGTGGGAGGAACTGCGCCCCGATACCGTTCTCCTGGCTACTTACGGGCTCTACTTCTCCCGCCGGGGGGAATACTGCCTTGTCATAGAGCCGAACACGGCGACATATATGAGAATCCTGGCATCAGATCTCAGATATTTGAATCTTATGGAGAGACCCATCACCTACAAAGAACTCCTCGCTGCCACTCCGGAGGTCCCCGAGGAAGAGATGAAACAGTTCCTTGAATTCCTGTATCTCAATCAGATGATCTCTCTCGATCACCACCGTTACTACGACGATAAAATGTGGGATCAGAAACAGGGACTGGCTCATTTCCACGTACTCAGGGTTACTCAACGATGCAATTTCAACTGTGCCTACTGTTATGCCAACTGCAGCACCAATGCGCCTGACATGACCCTGGATACTCTGAAGCGTATAATCGAGAAGGTGGTCGCGGAAATACCTTCGCCGAGGTTCACTTTTGAATTCCATGGGGGAGAACCCCTGCTGATGTTCGACATGCTCATCGAGGGGGCCAAGTTCGGATACGAAATAATGAGGAAATACGGCAAAAAAATACAGTTTCTGCTGCAGACCAACGGCTCGCTGCTGACGGATGAAAGATGCCGGATTCTAAGCGATAACTTCATTGGAGTCGGGGTCAGTCTCGATGGAACTCCGCGAATTCACGACAAGTACCGAACCTATTACGACGGACGGGGGACCTACGAGGATGCCTGGAGAGGCTATTCCATCGCCAAGAAATACCTCTGCGGAGCCGGAGTCCTGGCCGACCTCCAGGATCCGGAGGATTATCCCGAGGCTTTTGAGCATCTTACCGGCGAGGGTGTTCCCACCATGGCTCTCAAGACCACTTTTGCCTGCATAAAATCCATTAAAGAGGGCCTCAGATGTTTACCCGAACGCCAGGTGCCCCTTTTTGCGGGATACATCTACGGCTTTGAGCGGGTGGCGGAGATCAACGAGGAGGCGGGGAGAAATAAAGTTGACGTGCGGGAAGTCAACCAGATTCTCTCCAATATCGTCCATAAAGACCGGCGTGTCATGTGCCTGAGGACTCCCTGCGGGGCCATCAACTCCGTTACCGGCATAGATGTCCATGGCAACATATACCCCTGTGATGAATTCTCCGGAGTAAGCGAGTGGAAAATCGGCAACGTGAGGGATCCCAGACCCCTGAACAAGCTCATGATGGAGTCTCCCGTGACTAAGATGTTCTTCGGCCGCCATCCTTCCAAGATGACCAGGTGCGCTCCCTGTGCCTGGCGATTTTTCTGCAACGGGGCCTGCCCGACCTCGGCCTACAACCTTCATAAGAAGATTTACCGGGGGGATGAGTTATGCGGATTCTTTTCCAGGATTTTCGAGGAATTCCTCTGGAGGCTGATGGAAGATCCAAAGAGACTCAAATACTACACAGACCATACCGGCGTGATTCTCGAAAAGAACATGCCGAGTGATTTTGTATCCTGATTAAGATCCGAGTGAGCATCAAGGAGGATAATTATGCAGTGGGAAGAAGCCTATGAGCTCGGTCTCGTCCTTATGGGGGAAGCTGAAAAGCTGACGACATCCGGCCGGAAGAAAGAGGCCGCCGAGTCGCTGGCCCAGGCCCAGCGCCACCTGGAGTCCGTGGTGGGGAACGCCGCCGTGGGAATTGATGAAAGGGCTAAAGTGGAAAAGGTCCTCCTTAAGGTCTATGAAAAACAGGGTTTGGACGAGATAGAATCGGTTGAACTGCTGGAGAAAAAGAGGAAACTAACCCACAAGAAGTGTTTTATCGCTACGGCCGCCTGCGGATCCGAAATGGCGCCGGAAGTTCTCATCCTCAGAGAATTCCGGGATACCCATCTGAGCCGTTTCCCAATTGGGAGAGGGGCCGTTTCCCTCTACAACCTGATTTCTCCGCCTTTGGCCGCCTTCATCGAGCGGAGCCGCTTTCTTCAGAGTTGCGTCAGGCGGGTGCTGATTGTTCCCGCGGTCGCGCTGGCAAAAATCATTATCAGGCAATATCCGCGATCTTAGCGCAACTTTTTCGGGAGTGAGAGGTCTAACTCTCCAGGATGGTGATAGAAGGCTTTGGAAGAAGATCGCGAACTGGTTCGGCACGCAAAGGACGGCGATCTTCCGTCCTTTGACCTTCTGGTGCTCCGCCATCACAGGAGTGTCATAAATTTGATCTACCGCTTTACCGGAGATTTCCAGGGCTCCGAGGATCTGGCTCAGGAGACCTTTCTTCGGGCCTTCCGCGGCCTGCGCCGCTTCAAGGAGCGTTGCGCCTTTTTTACCTGGCTTTATCGCATCACCCTTTCGGTCTGCCAAAATCACAAAAGAGGCCTCTTCCGCAACCGGACCGTTTCCCTGGATGAGGCGGTCGAGACTGGATTAAATCATCCCCGTACGGAGTCCGCGGAGGCCGAATTTCAGCGGAAGAGCCTGAGCGCCGCCGTGCACGAGGCGGTCACCTCACTTCCCCAGGAGCAGAGAGCGCCCCTCATCCTTTGCCGGTATCAGGATCTATCCTATGAAGAAGCGGCTGAAATCCTTAAAATATCCCTGCCGGCTCTGAAATCAAGGATCCACCGGGCCCGGCTGGCGCTCAAGGAAAAATTGGCGCCTTTTCTCGATGGGAGGGATGAATGATGAACTGCAGCCGTGCAGTAGAATTGTTTTCAGCGTATCTGGACGGCGATCCGGGTGCCGCCGAGAAAGACAACATATCTTCACACCTCAAGTCATGTCCATCCTGTGAACATAAATTTAAACTTTATAAGAGAGCCTGGCAGGTCCTGGATGCCTTTCCTCAACGGGAGCCCTCGCCGGGTTTCCTCCCGACTGTCGCGGAGCGCATCCGCCGGGAGCGGCCTTCCCCCCTCTTCTTCTTCAGGCCGGCCTGGGCCCTGACCGTCATTCTTATACTGTCCGCCGCCTGCTTCACTTTATTTCTCTGGCCCGCCCACCGGATTGGCAGAGTCAGCAGCACATCCCGCGATATTCTTACCATCAGCGCTCCCCTTGAGGAGTCGAATATAGCGGGTTCCGCTATAAAAATAAAACTGGGAGGGAACATCGGGGAGATTCATGGCCTGTTTTCCGATGAGTCCAAGGGGTTTCTGACCCTCTGTTTTGAATAAAGGAGGAATTTCCATGCTAAAAAGGTCCTTTTTCATCCTGGCTGCGCTGGCGTTCTTATGGCTTTCTCTTGCGGGAAGCGTCAATGCGGCGCGTCCAAATTTTCGCGCAGAGCAAAGAACCACCCGGGAGGATCTAATGCCCCCTCCACCCCATCCGGGGGAACCTCCGGGCGAGGGCCCGTTGGAGCGCCTCAATTTGACCGAGGAGCAAAAGTTACGGGTCCAGAAGATTCATTCCCGCTATGAGTGGCTGATGGAGGACGTACGGATCTCCTCCCAGAAAGCCCGTATCCAGATGGCTGACTTTCTCCGGGAGGAGATTCCCGACAGAAATAAAGTAGGTAAACAGCTCAACCGGATCATGGCTCTGGAGCACCAGCAGCAGAAAATTCTGCTTGACGAATTTTTTGAAACCAGGAAGGTTCTGAACCCAGAGCAGCAGCGGCACTTAACCCTGATGGCGATCAGGATGATCCTCCGCATGCGCTGATTGCCGGCAAAAAAAGGAGCCCCGCCAGAGGGGGGGCTCCTTAATATTGTAAGGATGTTTATCTCAGCTTACGATGTAGCCTTCTTCAGCGGCGGTGGCTGCCGGGCCGGCCAGTTCCAGAAGTTCCACTTTAACCTTGGTGTTGGTGAGGACTATTGTATTTTCAGCGGAGACCTCGGTCCTGGTCTCGACTTCCGACTTAATGAGTTTCCCCTCGCGGTGGGCGAAATAGGTGGTGCCGCCCGCCACCAGCTTCTGCTTCATTTCGCCCTCAAGCGGAATAATGGTCTCCGGGCACTTTACGGCGATCTCCGCGCAGTCATAGCCATGGACTTTCGCAAAATCCTTTAGGGTGTATTCATAGGTCAGGGTGAAGGGTTCCGGCTTCCCGGGGATGGAGAGTTTGCTGTCTGATTTCCATGATTCACCCAGTTTTACCGGTTTCGAGGGGAAAGGGGGCTGCTCGAAGGGGAAATCCACGGAGGTCTTGGTGATCTTCCCGTCCCTGTTCATCTTTACGGAAACAGTCTGCCCCACATTCGGCAATTCTTCCTGTTCGCCGTTGCGCTTCACGTTTCCCGACTCGATCGTCACGTCAATGTCATACTGCTTGCCGGAGATCTCGGTTACTTTCTGCACCATCAGCATGTCCAGGAAGGTGTTGACATCCTGTTCCTCTTTCATCTCCCCCTCTTCCTTCAACTGCTGGTGGAGAGAAACATTTGCCTTGTACTGGAGCGTTTCCCCTTTTTTCATCTTGTATTCCAGAGTGATGGCCTCGCTTGCAACCATGCGCAAAACCTCCTTATTCATGTAGTTTAGCTAAGTTCAACGCAGTTGAATCAATTCCTTCTTTCCGGGCTTTTCAAGTCAGGAGGGAATCGCTCCGCCTCCGTCTAATCTTTTCGGGTAATGGAAGATATTGCACTTGAATTCACGGTAAACGGGAAAAAGTCCGTGCTCACGGTTCCGGCCAGAATGACCCTGCTTCACCTGCTCCGGGAGAGGCTCGGTCTCACCGGCACCAAGGAGGGCTGCGGGGTGGGAGACTGCGGGGCCTGCACGGTCCTTCTTGACGGAGAGGCGGTAAATGCCTGCCTGGTCCTGGCCGGCTCCCTCCAGGGGAAAAAGGTCGTTACAATTGAGGCCCTTTCCGAGAACGGGCCGGATCCTCTCCAAAAGGCCTTTTTAGAGGAAGGAGCGGTGCAGTGCGGCTTCTGCACCCCTGGAATGATTCTTTCGGCGAAAGCCCTCCTGGATAAAAATCCGTCCCCGTCGAGGGAGGAAATCCGGCGGGCCCTCGCCGGAAACCTGTGCCGCTGCACCGGCTACCAGAAGATCATCGCCGCCGTAGCACGCGCTGCACAAAGCCATGCCACTTCGTAGCCGCCTCTTAAGTGAAATTTTCGGCATTGAAAAGAAGGAAATAATCTCCATCACCGGGAGCGGGGGAAAAACCACCCTGCTCTTTCTCCTGGCCGGGGAATTGGCCCGACGAGGCTTTAAGGCCATCCTGACCACCACCACCCACCTCAAAAAACCCGACGTAGAGGATCTTCCCCTTATCATAGATGAGGATGAGGAGACTCTCCTCGGGCAGGTGCGGGAAACCCTTCATAAATTTCCCAGTGTCCTGGCTGCCAGGAGCTGTTCTCCGGAAGGCAAGCTTGACGGATTAAGCGGCGATTTCATAGGCAAGCTGTTGAATCTTGCAGAAACGGATGTCGTTCTGGTGGAGGCGGACGGGGCCAGGATGAAGTCATTGAAGGGATACGCTCCTCATGAGCCGGTCATCCCTTCGGCCACCACGCAGATCCTGGTGGTGGTCGGGCTTGACTGCGTTGGTCGGCCCCTTTCGGAGGAATATGTCCACCGGCCGGCCCTGGCGGCCAAAGTGCTCGGCCTCCAGGAAGGCGAACTCATAACGCCTGAATCAGTGGTTCACCTCATCACCAGTCCCGGAGGCTACCTGGAGCGGGCTCAGCCGGGCAGGGTGACGGTGATCCTGAACAAAGTGGACGGTTTTCCGGAGCTCCAGTGGGCTCTGGAGGTCAGCCATGGGATTGCCCCCGATCCCCGGGTGACCCGGGTGGTTTTACGGGGAGATTATCTTTCGGGGGGGATATGGGATCTGGGCAAGGGAGCCTGATTTCCGCACTTCTCCTGGCGGCGGGGGAGTCCACCCGGATGGGGGAGATGAAACAGCTCCTCCTCTTCGGGGAGGAGACCATGCTGGAAAAATCACTTTCGGCCCTTATCGCGTCGGAAGTCGGGGAGATAGTACTGGTGCTGGGGCACGGCTTCGAGAAGATTCTGGATTCTCTGAAGATCACCGATCCAAGGGTAAAAATCGTTCTCAACCGGCACTTCCGGGAGGGGATGAGCACCTCCATCCGGGCTGGCTTAAGCTCCGTCTCCCCCCAGGCGGAGGCAGTCCTTATCGCCCTCGGGGACCAGCCGAACCTTACCGCCGAAGTGGTGAATCGGATCATCGCATCTTACAAGAAAAGCGGGAAAGGGATCGTCTACCCGGCATTCAAGAAAAAGCGAGGACACCCGGTGCTGTTTGGGAACAAATATTTCCGGTTGCTCCGGGCGCTTCGAGGGGACGAAGGTGGGCGGAGTCTCCTCGTGGAGAATCCCTCCGATATTGAGATAGTCCCCGTTTTGCGGGCGGAACTTCTATGGGACTTCGACACCCCCTCGGACTTGGAATCCAGGGGTTATTGACAACTGCATAAGTAATGTCCTATACTGTGGGCAGGAGGTGTCCTATGAGACCACCTGGAAGCCCACAAGACTTGGAACGACGTAGACTCCGCGCCATCGAGCTCCTTAAACAGGGTCACCCCCCGGTGGAGGTCGCGCGATTCGTCGGATGCGATCGGCGTAGCGTTCGGCGATGGAATGCTTCCTTCCGGAACTGCGGCGACGGCGGCCTGAAGGCGCGCCCTACCCCTGGCCGTCCCTCTAAACTGGATGAGAAGACCCAGAGGAAATTGGAGAAAGCACTTTCCCGGGGCGCGAAGGCCGCTGGGTTCCCCACCGACTTGTGGACCTGCCCCCGCGTGGCTCAACTCATCCAGAACCGGTTCGGGATCTGTTATCATGTGGATCATATTGGCCGTCTCCTACACGCTCTGGGATGGAGCCCCCAGAAGCCCCAACGCCGCGCAGTGGAGCGCGACGAAGAGGAGATCCATCGTTGGGTCAAGGAGGAATGGCCCCGAGTAAAAAAAACGCCGCACGCCTGAAAGCCGCCTTGGTGTTCGTGGACGAGTCGGGATTCATGATGGCGCCATTGGTTCGGCGCACTTGGGCGCCTAAAGGGGCAACTCCGGTCTTGTATCAACGGGGTCGCTCCCACCAGAAGGTCACGGCGATCGCTGCGCTGTATGTTCCCCCTGAGCGCAACGGGGTTCGTTGCTGTTTTCGATTGCACCCTGACGCCAATATCAACACCTCTTTGGTTCTCTCGTTCCTCCAGCAACTTTCCAGACAACTTAAAGGGAAACCATTCTTGGTGATTTGGGACCGACTGAACTGCCACCGGGCGAAGTCGGTAACAACTTTCCTTTCTACCTTCCCGGCAGTTGGAGTTGAGTTTCTCCCCCCTTATGCCCCGGAACTCAATCCAGTGGAATTCGTCTGGGGCTACCTGAAGACCAATCCCCTGGCCAACAATCCGTATCTGGACGTGGAAAGCTTGGCTACTGCCGCGCGTCGTCATGGCCGGTCGCTCCAACGAAGAGGATGTTTGCTTCGTTCCTTCATAGAACACAACCCACTTTTTTTATGCCTCCGATAGGACTTTATTTATACAGGTATCAATAGTTCCAATCATTTTCCGTAACAGAAAAATGGCGACCGCTTGGGGAACCCTCAGTATCCAGGTCACCTCCGTTATGACCTCATGTCGTCAATTATTGATAGCGATAATTTTTAATTCTGTTTTCTGGTTTGTTTTGGGATTCTCAACGATGGAATTAAACCAGATTTCTCCATTGCCGATCATCACGCCCTGGCAGTTGATGAATAAATCCTCATATTTTTGCCGGGACACGGATTTTCTGACTTTGGCATTGATTATTTCGTTGTAGTTTTTGACAAACTCACCCTTGTTTTTTATTTTTACGCGTTTCCCATAGAGCATGATCGTTATGGGAAAATCCATGAGCGAAGAGAATTTTTGCTTGTCGTCTGCAGTAAGGCAGCGCTTTATGAGATCGAGAAAACTCTTCACCTCATTGGGATCCAGGGCGAAATCCCGAAGTCTCTGTTCCAGTGTTTGGACTGGTGTCGGGCTGGGCTCCTTCATCTTTTTCTTCTTTAATGCAACGGCCAACTCTTCTGCGCCCTTCAGAAAGTCTTTCCGCACTTCCCCGGCCATGGCCGTCCATTCTGATTCCGGAAGACTGAGCGGCTGTTTGCCGCCGATGAAAGCGCCCATGCCGTGTAAATTCAGCCAGCGATGATCGTAACGGTAGGGCATGGCTTCATCCAGCCTGACGATTCGCTTCGCCAGCGTGACGATGTCATCGGGGTTTTTGAGCGTGGCGGGATACTTTCGCAGCTCGGGATTTACATTGATAATCATGGCATCAATGCCCTCCCGCGCGCTGACATCGGCGCATCGAGCGGCGTCGTATCTCCCGCGCAGGCGGCCGAAGCAGAACCAGAAATAAGCGCCTTCGTAATCCTGCTTCTCATAGAGGCACTGCGCCATAGAAATAAATACGGGAGGCGCATAATCTCCGGGAGCCTTCTTGATCTTTTTAATGAGCGCTTCTCGCGCCGCTTTATCGCCGCCATCCAGGATCTTCATGTCGCGAATAATTCCCGACGTATCGATCTTTGCATATTCTCCTTGCGGCGCCACTTCCTCTTGCCGGGCTACAGGTGAGCGATCCTCGGCGCAAACCGGGGAATAAACCATCAGGAGAGACAGAAGAACAAACAACGTGATTTTCATTTTTCACCATAACTACAGGAGTCGGTAATAATTGGCGCCTTTCCTGATTCCCTCAGGTTCTTCCCTCTTCTCCCGGATTCTCAAGGATGAAAATTTTACTTTTTCTGCGAAAAGCCGCGCCAGATCGGTCCCCTGAGAAAAATCTTGCGTTTTATTTACGAGGCCTGAAGTTCTGAAGTGCAGTTCGGGCAGCGCGTCGCCTTAATCGAAATGGCGGAAAAACATTTCGGACATTCCCTGGTCGTCGGAGCGGCCGGCTGTGCCTCCTTTTTTTCCCTGAAGCGATTCATCTGCTTGATGACGATGAAGATCGCAAAAGCCACGAGGATAAAGTCCAGGATGGTGTTGATGAACAAACCGTATTTAATGGCGACCGCCTCGGCCCCCTCTGTTTTCCCCCTGAGCGTAATCGCCAGGCCGGCAAAATCGACGTTCCCCAGGAGAAGGCCAATCGGCGGCATGATCACGTCATTGACCAGGGAGCTGATGATCTTGCCGAATGCACCGCCGATGATGATGCCTACAGCCATATCCACGACATTCCCGCGCATGGCGAATTCCTTGAATTCCTTGATCATTCCCATTTTACACTCTCCTTCGCGACGAAATCAGGTTGTCTCTGGAAATCTATTCCCCACATTATAACATAGTTTCCATGCTTTTTAAAGTTGGGCGCTCCTACATGATTGGCTTGTCCAGATATTTTACCAGCTTCCACTTGCCGTCATCACACAGTAAAAACCACAACGCTGTTGTTCCCGTTCTGATCAGGTATTCTTTATCGCTGTCTTTTCGCAGGTTTAAGATGAACTTGTCAAAACCATCCTTCAGGAATGGCAGGTTGATGTCCTGGCCGTACTCAGGTTTTGCAGCCCGGGGCGTCGTCGTGAATTTGATTTTTCCGGAAAAACAGAACTTCTCTATTTCCTCCTGTTTGCCGCTATTAAAGGCGGAAACGACACCGGCGTAGGTCCGGTACAACTCCGGCGGCAAAACGACATTGCCGCGGTAATCCTTGAGCAGTTCCCGTTCATTGCCCGCCATTGCGAAGACGGCAACAGAAAGCAAAAGAAACCCGGCGAGAAATGTTTTCATACTGCTCCTGCTGTTCGAATAATCTATTGAAGATTAAAATATACACGCATCTAAAATACTCAGTACTTCTTCTATCAACTCCTGTGCAGCTCTTTCAACAAACTCGATATGCCGGCTTTGATAATCTATCGACTTAACTTGATCAACCATAACAAAGCCGGTAAGCGATGAACCGGAAGGAATTTTCACATGAAAAGGAATCTTTCGATACGTATTCGTTACCGGACAGGCTATCGCAAAACCAGTGTGTTTATTGAATAAATCATTACTTACTATCAGGGCAGGTCTTCTGCCTTTTTGTTCGTGACCTGCCTGGGGGTCAAACGAGAGAACAACCAAGTCGCCCTTACGAGGCGTGTAATTTGACATTTACCAAACTTCCTTCCCCATCGGCTTCCCCCAGCCCTCTTTAGCATGGTTATAGTCTTTTGGCATTTGAGCGACCAGGTCTTTAAGACTATATCTACCCCGCAACTGTTTAAGAGGCTTGATGAAAATAGCCCCCTCCTTGGCGCTCACATCAACGGTATCCCCAATGGCGATATTCACTTTTTCTAAAATTTCCTTACTCACGCGGAGCCCTTGACTGTTGCCCCATTTTTGAACCCTGGTAACCATATTAAATTCCTCCTTGGCTATACCAAGTATAGCCCATGTCCCGTTATTTGTCAACTCAACGCTCAGGCATGTGCCTTGAATATTTGATTCCAAGGCGGGCGAATACCCTGGTTTTCCCGCGCATCCTGCCGCCTCCCCTGGCGGGGTCCCGCAGAATGCGATGACGGGATCCCGCCGCGGCTCCTGCCAAAAAGAGGAAGGATGATTTTGCGGGAGAATTCAAGGAAAAGAATACAGAAAACAGGAGTCAAGGGCCAGCGGACGGAAGTCCGGAGATAGGAGATTGTTGATATGGAAAGACAGATTTACGAAGAGATACTTAAGTGCCTGGAGTCCGGTGAAGAGGCCGTGCTTCTTACGGTCACGGCGGCCACCGGCGGCACCCCCCGCAAGGCGGGCGCCAAGATGCTCTATAAAGCGGACGGGAAGACAGTGGGCTCCGTCGGCGGAGGCCGCATGGAGGAGCTGGCCCTTGAGGAGGCCCGCAATATTTTAAAGAGCGGAGAGGCCGCCCGTATCCTCAAGTACGACCTCACGCAGAAAGGCATCGGCGCTCTCTGCGGAGGAGAGATGGAGATTTTCGTGGAAACCGTGCAGAAGGCCCCTCCCCTATTCATATTCGGAGCCGGACACGTGGGCCGGCCTTTGGCCAACATCGCAAAAATTCTGGGAATGCGCGTGAATGTCGTGGACGACCGGCCGGATTTCGCCACTACCGAACGTTTCCCGGACGCCGATCGCCTCTGGGTGGGGCCCTGGGAGGAAATCCTGCCGACGCTTCCCCTGGATGAGCGCTCTCTCGTGGTCATAGCCACCTATTCCCATGAACACGACCGCGAGGCTCTCAGTTTCTGCATCCGGAAACCCCTGGCCTACCTGGGCATGATCGGGAGCATAAAAAAAGTGAAGGCCATTTTCGACGCCCTGCGGGAAGAAGGGATACCGAAAGAAATGATCGCGAAGGTACACGCACCGGTGGGCCTTAAAATCGGCGGCGAGACCCCCGCCGAAATAGCGGTAAGCATCCTGGCCGAGGTTATCTCCGTGCTGAGGAAAGAAAAGCAATAAGTCACAAAACGACTCGCAGGGTGATTTTCAGGTTTTCCCCCTGCGGTTTTTAAACACGTCAAGGAGTCAATAAAGAAGGAGGGTGTTGATATATGTCAGAAATTGACAACCATGCAAACGAAATTGTAATACCCCCGGGAGGATTATCTTTTGTGACTGCAGACGGGAGATTAGTAGGAAAGCTCATAGCAACAAAAGAAGGTGGTGGCCTTGCTTTATACAACAGCCAGGGGAAGGCTGTCGTTAATATGAGTGCCGATGAAGATGGCGGCGGTATTGCCGTTCGCAACAATCAAGGGGAGCTTGGAGCGAATGTGTTTGCCGTATCAGACGGCGGGGCCATTGCCATCAGCAACAATCGGGGGGAAACTGTTGCGATGTTGCACGCCAGTCCGGAGGGTGGCATTCTTAGTATTTTGAAAAACGATGAGAAGATGATCTGGTCAGCGCTCGGGTGATAAGCGCAACCAATTATTTGGGGTCAAATTCTCTGGGCTCAAGATCATTTTTATCAAAGCACCTAAAAGTAGCAGTAATTCCTGTTTCAAAGAATCTACTTGTATGATGACTTTTCCAAGGCTTGCGTATCTAAGGCCTCATTTGACAACTCTTAAGTGATACTTTATAATTGATACTATGAAAGACATATTGAGACGGATTGAAGAAAAGAAAAAAAGGCTCGACGCTTTGAGACCGCTTTCTCCGGAAGTGTTGAAAAATCTTGAGGAGTGGTTCACAATCGAGCTTACCTACACTTCCAACGCCATCGAAGGAAACACCCTCACCCGTCAGGAGACGGCCCTGGTGGTCGAAAAAGGACTCACGGTGAGCGGAAAGAGCTTAAGAGAGCACCTCGAAGCCGTGAATCATGTTGAGGCATTGGCTTACATTCAGACTCTCGCCGGAAAAAAGAGGTTCGACATCGGAGAGCGGGAAATCCGGGAAATCCACCGGATGATTCTTCACCGGATTGACGACGGGAACGCCGGTATCTTCAGGAGGATGCCGGTGCGAATCGCCGGTTCCCGCGTGGTCCTCCCGAATCCGTTGAAAGTCCCCTCTCTGATTGAAAAATTCCTGGGATGGCTCCATGGGCCTCTTTCAGATTCACCCATTCTCATCGCCGCCGATGCGCACTATAAACTGGTGAGCATCCACCCGTTTTCAGATGGAAACGGAAGAACGGCGCGTCTTCTCATGAATCTCCTACTTCTTCAGAAAGGTTATCCCCCGGCGCTGATTCGGAAGGAAGACCGCCTGAAATACCTCGATGCACTGGAAAAATGCGATCTCCACGGAACGATGGATGATTTTTACGAGATCATCTGCGAGGCGGTGATTCGATCGCTGAATATTTACCTTGAGGCGATTGAACAGAAGGAAGAAAGGCCCCCCAGGCGTAAGGCGCTCCTGCTCAAAATAGGGGAAGTGTCAAAAATGAGCGGGGAATCCGTTCCCACCATCCGCTTCTGGACGAAGGAAGGCCTGCTCTATTCCTCCAGCCAAACGCCGGGAGGCTTTCAGCTCTTTTCAGAGGACGCCCTGAAAAAAATAAAAGAAATCCGGCGATTGCAGAAAGAAAAAAGACTCGCGATCCGGGAGATTCGAGAGATATTCCAAAAAAAGTGAGCCCGGGCCGCCTGAAATAGCGGTGGTCTGTTCGTGCTGTCGGGGTTATTCCCATTTCTTCCTGCGTAATCTGCGTAATCTGTGGATTCATTTCCCTTATCCGAACACCTATAGGCTATTTTGAAAAACCTATTGCCGTAGGGGTTTTGCCCACATTGATCGTCATGTAAAGCCGGGCTGCGGAGGTATCAATATGGGAAATGGTGTTGCTGCCCTTGTTTGATACCCAGATGTCAAAGGATCTTTCACCCTTGGGAACCTTTAGTAAGTGAGTTGGCAGGCGTCCCGCACTGATCACTCCCGAGAGTTTCCGGCTTTCGATATTGACTACGCCCACGCGGCCATTGCGTGTGCCCAGCACGAAGAGGTTCCTTCCGTCAGGAGAGAGTACGATGTCGGTGGGCTTATCCCCGCCGACATCGGGGTAGGTATATTGGATCTCCTGACTTTCAAGAACTACGGAATTGAGATTATTCCACTCCTTAAGAGAAACGTACAGGATCGTCTCATCTTTAGACAGGGCCAGCCCGGCAACGCCGCCCGGGAGAAAGATATTGCCCAGGCACTTGCCGCTTCGCGGGGTCAGAAGAGAGATGGTGCTGTCGGCGTTGTTGGCGACGTACAGGCTTTCGCCGTTTGAGGTGAGGACCATGTCCGTGGGGTTGCCCCCGACCGGCAGGATTCCTGTCATCTTATTTTCTGCGGTTGACACGACGGAGATATTGTTGGTGGAGCCGTTGAGAACGTAGAGGCGCGATCCGTCCCGGGAGAGGATCATTTTGCCGGGAGTCTTGTCCACCGGAATCCTGGCGATAATTTCATTGTTCTTCAGGTTGGCGACCAGGACTTCGGACGTATCGTAACCGGAAAGGTAGAACACTCCCTTCCTGGGATCGGCCACGATATCGGAAATAACACTATCCAGGAGGCGCTTGTCGAGGACCTTGTGGGAGGAGAAATCGAGCGTCCAGAGCTCCCGCTGGTTGCAGACCACGTAGGCGACAGAGCCTTTCTTTATATAGGAGTAATGGGGGAACAGGTTATAGATCCAGATACCGGCGATAAGGATGACTAAAACCGACTCAGCCACAAGAAAGATTTTTTTCTGCTGGAGAAAGACATAGAAGATCCAGTCCATCAGGCGGCCTATGGAGAGGCTGAAATCAGGAGTCCACTTTTTTCTGGGGGACTTTTTACGCTTGCCGTAGTCCGGGGCCGCGGAAGGGGTCAGGATGTTCTGAAGCTCCTTTTTAACGTCCAGGACGGTAGAGTAAGCCTTGTTGGGATCCTGGGAGAGGCATCTCCTTAAAAAGCCCTGCAGGGCGGTAGAGACGGGAATATTTTCCGGAAAAAAATCACCCTCCTTGAATTTTTCCTTGGTCAGAAGGTAAAGTATGGTTTTGGCAAGCGACCGAAAGTCGATCCCGACGGATTTTCCCGTTTTGTCGTAGTCTTTTTCAGAGGCGGCTGGCTTGAAATACTGATCCAATCCGTAGTTGATGAGCTTGATTCGGCCTTCGCTGGTGACCATGGCGTGGGATGGATCCAGAACATCGAAAACGAAGGACTGGGGGCGGTTGTGAAGGTAATACAGGCCGTCACAAATTTCCAGTGCCCATTCGAGCACCTGTTTTTCGGGCAGAGCCGAGACCGACATGTCCGAGATCGCCTGGAGAGTCAGTCCCTCGGTGTACTCCATGACGACATAAAGTCTCCTGGCTTCGCTGAAGAAATCAATGATTCTGGCCAGGTTAGAGTGGTCGAAGTGGACGATGGTATCGGCGCAACGCTGAAATTTTTCAGTGCGCTCGACCAGCTCCTGGGTCGTCAGGCCGCTGGGAACGATCTCCTTCAGGACCCAGTTTTTCTCGGTGATCGTCTTGTCCAGGGCCAGGTATACGCCGCCTTCTTCGCCGGAAGAAAGGATCCGCTTGACTTCGAAGCGTTCGTGAAGAATTTCTCCTGGCACCAATGGAACAACCATAATCTGGAAAATACTCCCAAAGACGGCAGAATCCTTCAAGAGTTACAGCCCGAGGTGGAATAAATCGGCCTTCAAGCCCCTGGATTTGGCCGGCTGAGAGGAGCGGGCTTGCTAAAAAGTTTACAAATCGTTAACATTTATATCTAGTCGCGCATGTTGGATACATGTATAATTGAATGAAGACCAATTACATACAGGAGGATTCACGGCTGTTATGACTGATGCCATAAATTCAGTGCGGCAGGCAGCGCCTGTTATAAGGCGAATTTCTCAGGGCTCTTCGCCGGTGCTTCCGCCAGAGGAGGCCTCGCCCCAGGAGATTTTGCCCTCCCTCGATCGCGTCGAAAATTCTTCTTCGACACGATTCAATCAAAAAGCGCCGCCAGCTTCCGCGCAGGCAGGAGAAGAGCCGGACGCCGCCCGGGAGCCGTTGAAAATCACCCTGATTCACACCAACGATTTACAGGGCATGGCGGATCCCGCCGTTCACCTTGATGAGAACGGATGCGCTCCGGAGCTGGAGGAAAGTTTTTTAGGCTATACCACCACGGTGAATCCTTCTCTGATAAAGGACGGAAAGGTGCCGCTGGCGGCCCTTATGCAGTCCGAGGTTGATGAACTCAAGAAGCAGGAAGACGGCCATTATCTCCTTCTCGGGAGCGGAGACATCGATCAGAGTCACCCGCTGAGCGGTTTTAATCAAGCACAGGTTTTTGACCTGGTGGATGACCAGGGCTACGATGCCCAGTGTCCTGGGAACCATGAGTTTGATTTCGGGGATGAAAAGTTTATTTCTAACCTCCGGAATTACAAAATTCCCTTTGTGGCCTCCAATGTGGTGGATGCCGCGACCGGCAAGCCTCTGGAGGGTCTTCCTCCATACATGATCCGGGAAGTCAACGGCGTCCGGGTTGGAATTATCGGCCTCGCCTGTCCCCAAACCCCTCAGTATGCCCCCGAGGGCAATCTGGACAAAGTCCGCTTTCTGACCATCCCGGAGATGAAAGTCAGAACTCAGGAAATCGTGGACAGTCTCAAAGACCCTAAAAATCCGGAAAAAGTGGACCTGGTGCTGGCCCTGACTCACCTGGGGTACAAGGATGATCGCACTCCATTTGACGACATCGAACTGGCCAGGCAGACTAAGGGAATCGATGTCATCCTCGGAGGGCATTCCCACCGCCGCACCGGCGAAGCCTTCAAGATTGAGGGCACCGACACCTTTTACGCGCAGGACGGCTCCTTCTTTGCCTCCGTGGGCAAGATGGACCTCATGATAGACCCGAAGACGAAAAAAATCCTGGGAGCCCGTCATGCCCTCCTGTCCACCGTGGATGGAAAGGTGCAACCGGACCCGGAAATACTGGCTCTGACCAAGCGTTACGAGGAAATGAACACCATCGAAAACAGCCGGGTGGTGGGTTTCAGCGATGGAGCTTTGACCGCCTCCGGTCTCACTGACAGCCCTCTGGGCAATTTTATGACCGATTCCATCAGGGAGGAGTCCGGCTCCGACATCGCCCTGGTCATTTCAAAGCTGGCCGCATCCTCTGTTCCGGCAGGCGAGATCCCTCTGGGAAAAATCCGGGACAGCGTTACTTACGATTCCCACCTTATAACCATGGAAATGAGCGGAGAGCAGCTTACTGGATTGCTCTGGAATTCCTGCCGGGGTGCTGCGAAAGACGTCGGGAAGTCGAGACTTCTCCAGCAGTCGGGTCTTAAGGTCGTCTACGACCAGAATCGTCCTGATAAGCCTCCCGCCGTCACTTTCCGGGGCGAGGGTCTCCCCAAGGGTAAAAAGTACCGGGTCGCTCTGGATGGGACCACTTTCAAGTATATCGAGAAAGAACTCCCTCAGGCGCCTCACGAGAAAAATTCTGCCACGCTGGTGGGCGCCATGACGTCTTTCCTGGAACGGCATAACCTGGTTGCGGCAGAGCGGGATTTCAGAATACAGGATTCTTCACAGGCGTAACTTTCTCCGCCGGTTCCACCGCCCGCCCAAGGAGGCGGCTTCCGATACGGCGGAATTCATCGGCATCTCCGCTTACGAAAAAGCGGTGTTCCGGCGGCGAATCGTCCACTCTTAAAAGCTCTGTTTTTTTCAGGCTTTCCTGAAGAACGGCCACGGTCCTTTCAGCCGGGTTCACCAGACTCACTCCCTCTCCCAGAATCTCTGCGATTGGCCCTTCCAGAAAAGGATAGTGGGTGCACCCCATGATGAGGGTGTCGATTCCTTCATCTGATAGAGGTTTCAAGTACGATTTCAGGACTTCCCTGGTTTCGGCGGAGCGAATCTCCCCCTTTTCGACCAGGGGGACCAGGAGAGGACAGGATTTCTGTTTTACGACTACGGAACTGTCGTCCTGCTGGAGTATCCCGGCGTAGGCGTTGCTCCGGACCGTGGCCTCGTTGGCAATGACGCCTATACGTCTGTTCCTGCTCAGGGAGAGGGCTGTTCTGGCCCCGGGTTCGATCACGCCGATAAGGGGGACAGGAAATTGATCCCTTAGGAGGGGGAGCACGAGAGCGGAAGAGGTATTGCAGGCCATGACGATGGCCTTGACTCCTTTATTCACCAGGAAGTCAAGGATCTCAAATACCAGCTTCCGGATTGTCTCCGGGCTTTTGGGCCCATACGGGACATTCCCGGTGTCGGCATAATAATAGATCGTCTCGCGGGGCATTTCCCGCATGATTACGGAGGCGACGGTGAGTCCTCCGACGCCGGAGTCAAAGACCCCGATCGGGTTGTTTTTTCCAATCATCAGTTGTTCACTCCCTTTTAAATCTCTTCCGGTAGTAACGGGCTGCCGCTTCCCTCTTGGGGAAGAGTAAAATCAGAAGCACGCCCGCGATGAAACCTCCGATGTGGGCGCCGTAGGCCACTCCTCCACCTCCCATCCCATGCTGGGAGGTACCGCTCAGCAGCTGAAATCCGAACCAGAAACCCAGGTAGATCCAGGCCGGAATGCGTAAGGTGCCGATTCTCCACCAGAACCAGTAGAAGGTGATCACGTTGTTTCTGGGAAAACTCCATATATAGGCCCCCAGGATGCCGGAGATGGCCCCGCTGGCCCCTATTGCCGGAACGGTCGAATGGACCCGCACGAAGATGTCGGTCCCGGCAGCCGCGAGGCCGCAAAGCAGATAAAAAATCAGAAAGCGGAAGCCGCCCAGGAGGTCTTCCACATTGTCTCCGAAAATCCAGAGGAAGAGCATGTTGCCCGCCAGGTGCCAGACACCGGCGTGCAGGAACATGGAGGTGAGGAGAGCGCTGAAATCCTCACCCCGGACGGCCTCGGCGGGAATGATCCCGAATCCGGTGATGAACCCCTGCAGGCGCGCTTCTCCACCGTGGTAAAGGAGCGTCATTTCGTAGACGAAAACCGCCACGTTGCCGCTGATGAGAAGAACCACCGCCAGGGGGTGAAAGCCTGGCCGGTTCCGATCATCTCTCAGGGGAAAAAGCACGAAAAACCTCCTCCCTGAGCCCGAAGGAGGCGGCTGACCGGGGGAATCGGATCATGTCTTCGGGTAACTTGTTCGCATGCTGTGTCATCAGGAGGTTCTCCATTGTTCCTGCTATTATAATTCTTAAAGCTCCAGGAATCAAGTTCAAGTCGGCGGCGCATCGCAACTGTGTTGCCTCAAGGCAAGTAATACGGAGAAAGAGCTTCGGTTTCAAGGCATAAAGGGACATGCTCAAGCTCTAAAGCCTTTTTTCGGTGTGAAACATCCGCTACTTGCTTTTTTTAAAAGCTGGTGATATAATAAGGTTGCTTTGTTGGCAAGGCCCGGGCAATTATGATCAGGGTTAAGCAAAACGACAGGCAAACACAAAACAAGGGGGAGAAAGGATTTTATGGAACACCAGGACAAGACGCTCAAGTGCCGGGATTGCGGCAGAGACTACATCTTCACCGCAGGCGAGCAGGATTTCTATTCAGAGAAAGGCTTTGAGAATGAGCCGGCCCGCTGTCCGGAATGCCGGGCGTCCAAAAAAAGGGAGAGAAATTTTGGCGGTCGCAGCGGCGGGGGATCCCGTCAGCTGCATGAAGTGACCTGTGCCGAGTGCGGCGCGGCCACCCAGGTTCCTTTCCTTCCCCGCGAGGGAAGACCCGTCTATTGCCGGGAATGTTACGACAAGATGAACAACCGGGTATCCTCCTAGCTGTTATTCCCTATCGTACCACGAGCAATTAGGCTTCTGAGGAGAAGAGGTTAAGCTTTGCTTCTTGCGAGGGTTCTTGATCTATCCCGCAAAGTAGGGTTTATGCTGCTTCTCCTCTTTGCTTTTGTCTCTTCGGCAGCGTTTGCCCGGGGCGTCACTGTCTATGTGGATGGGGAGGTCCTCAGCCTGGATGTCGCTCCGGCGATGCGCCATGGCTGGATCTTCGTTCCTCTGCGCGGAATTTTTGAAAAAATGGGAGCTCTCGTAGTCTTCAACAAGGCCACACGGACGGTTTTCGCGCGAAAGGGCGGGCGGACGGTTGAGCTGAAAGTCGGAGAGACCAAGGCCAAAATCAACGGGCGGGCCTACCTGATGATTGTTCCGGCTGTTGAGCTTTCCGGGAGAACTCTCGTTCCGCTTCGATTTGTAAGCGAAGCACTGGGCGCCGGCGTGAACTGGAATCCTTCGAGTGCAACAGTTTTCATCAACACCTCGGGGGCTCAGGCCATACCCGAGATAAAAGAAATCGAAGTCGAAAATCTCGACCCCGACAGCAAAGTTGAATCGGAAGAGTCTCCCTGACTTCTAGCGGATGCGTTTCCGGTCGCAGATGACGTTTCCAACGGTACAGGACGTCTTGCAGGCCGACTGGCAGGATGTCTGGCACTGCCCGCAATTATCGTTCTTATCTTCCTTCCAGGGGGGGCTGATGACCCTAATATGTCTGAGAGTGGTTTCTGATTTCTTGCTTTTCATGGGATGCCTCCTGTCCTGGCTTTAATTTCGACATTACATCCCGGGTTCCTGCAGAAATCAGAAGGATTTTGAACCCTTTTAGCGAATCAAAGCACAAACCTGACGGAGTGTTTGAATGGCAAAAATTTTTCTTGTTCCCGTTGGCAATATAGGAGCGGACATACTTTCAAAGCTGGCCTCAAACCTGGAAGAGCAGTTTCTGTTTCAGTTTGAGATTCTCCCTGCCGTCTCCATTCCGACTCACGCCTATAATGTGGTAAAAAAACAGTACCTGGCCAGCGCCATCATCGAGCGGCTGAAAAAGGAAAAGACCGGGGATGAAAAATATCTGTTGGCCATTACCAATGTAGACCTCTATGTCACCTCGCTTAATTTTGTCTACGGGCATTCGGAGCCTGACGAGGGAATCGCCCTGCTTTCTTATTTCAGGCTGAATCCCGGGTACTACGGACAGCCGGAAAATGAAAACCTGCTGTTCCAGAGAATTCTGAAAGAGGGCACGCACGAGCTCGGACATGCCATGAGCACAAAGCATTGCTTTAATCCGCAGTGCGTGATGTATTTTTCGAACAGCATTTTTGATACGGATAACAAAAGCGCTTTTTTCTGTGCCGACTGCGAGAAAAAGCTGAAAAAAAGCGCCGGAAACGCCTGAAGATTCTACCGGATCAGAGTCTCGTCCTTTTCCGGCCCGACTGAAATTATTCCGATCGGCACACCGCAAAGTTCTTCAATCCTGCTCAGAAAATTCCTTGCGGCCTGCGGAAGCTCATTCCATGATCTGGCGAAAGAGATGTCCCCCTCCCAACCCGGCATTTCTTCATAAACGGGGAGACAGCGGGAAAAAGTTGTCTGTGAATAGGGAAAAGAACTGATTTCCTCAGCCCCGGCGCGGTAGGCGCTGGCGATTTTAAGAGGGTGCATCCCTGACAGCACATCCAGCTTGGTGACGGCCAGAGAGGTCAGGCCGTTGACAACGGCTGCGTGCCGCAAGACGACTGCATCCAGCCACCCGCAACGGCGGGGACGCCCGGTGGTCGTGCCGTATTCGCGCCCTGTTTCCCTTAAGTGCTCCCCAGTTTCATCCAGAAGTTCGGTGGGGAAAGGTCCGGAGCCGACCCGGGTGGTGTAAGCCTTGGAGATCCCGATAATATTGCCGAGAGCGAAGGGAGGAACTCCGAGCCCGGTTGAAGCGCCGCCGGATATCGCGCTTGAAGAGGTTACATACGGATAAGTTCCGAAATCCAGATCCAGAAGCGCTCCCTGTGCCCCCTCAAAGAGAATTTTTTTACCTGCCTTAAGAGCCTGGTTTATAATGACGGGGGTATCTGCCGCCAGGGGGCGTATTCTCTCAGCCTGTGCCCTGGTCTTATTAAAAACGGTCTCGACCGTCAAACCTGAACCCTCAAGAAATTTCGCTTTTTCCCCGAGATGATAAGAGATTTTTTCCCGCAGGAGATCCTCCTCAAACAGGTCAATAATCCTGATGCCGCTCCGGGCGGCCTTGTCCATGTAAGCGGGCCCTATTCCACGCCCGGTGGTTCCAATTTTTGCTTTTCCCATGCTGTCCTCACGGGATCTGTCAGCCAGAATATGATAGTCCATGATGACGTGGGCATTCTGGGCAATCCTGAGGTTTTCAGTGGAGACGCCCTGCCCCTCCAGCGAGTCAATCTCTTCCAGCAGGGACTCGAGATTGATGACCATGCCGCTCCCCATGACGCAAAGCGTTGCGGGATAGAAGATGCCCGACGGGATCTGATGAAGGCGGAAGGTCTTCTTTCCCATGACCACCGTGTGCCCGGCGTTGTTTCCCCCGGCGTAGCGGCAGACCAGAGCGGCATTCTCGGCGAGCAGATTGGTGATTTTCCCCTTCCCCTCATCTCCCCACTGGGCGCCGACGATGACGATGTTGCCTTTTAAAGAAGTGTGCATGGTCTTCTCCTGCGAAAAAATGAGGAACCTCCGGATTCAGTTGAAAGCGGGAATCGGATGCGATAATTTCCTTATGCCTTCCCGCTTGAGAATCTCCCTGGCCGCCAGCACTCCGGAGGAGGAGGCCTGCATGAGGCCGCGGGTGATTCCGGCCCCGTCGCCGGCGGCAAAAAGATTTCCAATCTGGGTTTCCAGCTTTTTACTGACCACGAGCTGAGAGGAGTAGAATTTTACTTCGACCCCGTAAAGAAGCGTGTGGGGGGAATAAATCCCCGGAGCGACCGAATCCAGAGCTTTCAACATTTCCAGGATGTCTTTCAGGTGGCGGTACGGAAGGACCAGGCTGAGATCCCCTGGAGTGGCATCTCTTAAGGTCGGGGTCACAACGGACTTGTTGATTCTCTCGGTAGTGGAGCGTCTTCCGCCCTCGAGGTCCCCAAGGCGCTGTATCATGACGCCCCCGGCCAGCAGGTTGGCCAGGCGCGCAATATACTGGCCATAGCCGATGGGATCCTTGAAAGGCTCGGTGAAAACCTTGGAGACCAAAACTGCAAAATTGGTGTTCTGAGTCTTGTGGCTGCTGTAGCTGTGGCCGTTGACCGTCACAATTCCGTCGGAATACTCGGTTACGACTTCTCCGTAGGGGCACATGCAGAAGGTCCGCACCTTGTCGTCAAAGTGCCTGGAATAAAAGATAAACTTGGATTCATAAACACCCTTGGTGATAGGTTCGGCCGTCACCGCGGGCACCTCGATTCGAAGACCGAGATCGACCGGATTGATTGATGTTTTCAAGTTCAAACGCCGGGCCTCGCCCACCAGCCACTCGGATCCGAGTCTTCCCGGGGCCACGATTACATATTTTCCTTTGAAGACCGCGCCATCGGAAGTTTCCACCCCGGTTATTACACCGTTTTCCAGGAGAAGACTTTTCACCATTGTATCCGTCCGGATGTCACATCTCTTATCCAGGTACTGCTTCATCCTGGCCACAATTTCCTTGCACTTTTCCGTTCCCATGTGGCGCACCCGGTAGGGAACCAGAGTTAAATTGGCGATGACCGCTTTTCTCTGGAGGTTGATCCAGTCGTCTTCATTAAGCCCGTAGAGCTCATCGGTCGCGCCGAACTGCCGGTAGATCGCATCTGAGTAATCCATGAGTTCAGCGGCCTCTTTGGCGGTCACATAGTTTGCCAGTTGCCCCCCCACTTCCGTCGAAAACGTCAGCTTCCCGTCTGAAAAGGCCCCGGCCCCGCCCCACCCGGAAAGAACGGCGCAGGGCTGACACTTGGCGCAACTTACTCCCTTGCCCCTGCTGTAGCAGGCGCGCTTGAGGATGTCCTTGCCCTTCTCAATTATGAGTATTTTTGCGGCGGGGTTCCTGGTAAGCTCAAGAGCTGCAAAGATGCCGGCCGGCCCGGCTCCCACGATTATAACGTCATACGAATTCTTAGCCAAAATGTCAATCCTCCTCGGCAGGCGGCACGGGATGCCAGATGGACAAAAGATCAAAGGGGATCCCGGAAGATCTCACAAAGGGTCTCTCAGGAAGCAGGTTCATCCAAGAGAGGAGCCTTCCTTGTCAGGAAAGTCGCAGTCCTCGCAATCCTCAAACGATTTTAAGGGCCGGGTTTTATACGTATGGGTGCAATTGATGTAAATCTTGGGTCCCTCTTCCATGTTGAAACCGAAGTCAAGATGCGGACAGAATTTATCGGGGACTTTCTGGCTGCAGAACTCGTAGAGCTCGCCGTAAATCTCCGGCGATGAGTGCTGAAAATAATGCTTTTCGCACTGAAATATACCCAGTTGCGACTGGCGATATGCGCAAGGACGATAAATCATTCTACCCTCCCACTGCTTATTCGCTGTCTGAAAACAATATCCTGCCGCAAGTTATACAGTACTCTATCTGCCGGGTCTGGATCTTTTTCATGATGTATTCCGGAATGCTCATAAAGCAGGCGCCACAATTGCCTTTTTGTATTTTGGCGATGGCGATGCCGCCTTTCTGCTGACGGAGAATTTCATACCTCTTCAGAATCTCATCATCTATATCGTTGGCGAGGGCGTTCCTGCGCTCCATAAGGCTCTCGATCGAACCGTCTATACGTTCCGTTTCCTCCAGGCAGGCTTTATGGAACAGCTCGAAGGCCGCCTGCTTTTCCTTGCACTGGATCTTGAGGGGCTCAATACTCGAATTGAGGGCGTCATTTTCTTCCATGAGCACGAGCATGCTCTCTTCGATGCCGTCCTTCTTGGCGCCAAACTGCTTAATCTCCGCCTGCCAGCCGCCCAGCTCCTTGGGATTCAGTGTCTTTCCCGCATAGAGCTTTTCCTCCAGTTCCTTGACGCGGGATTCATATCCCTTGACCTCAAGCTCCATCTGCTTGAGGCGGGTGTTGTTTTTTTTCAATGTCTCAAGGGTTTTCTCCAGAGAGAGCCGGTCCTCTTCGGCTTCCTTGGAGGCCTCCGCCCCGTCATCGAGGCTCTCCTTCTGCTTCAACGCGTCCCTGATCTGGGTGTCCACCTGCTGGAGTTTATAAAGCGGCCATGTGTTTGTCGTCACTTTGCTCTCTGCCTTTCATGAACTTGCTCTTTAAGAGTACATACGAAGGGAAGATGCCGGTATCGGTCCTTAAAATCAAGGCCGTAACCCACAACAAAAGCATCCTCGACGGGAAAACCCCGGTAACGGACAGGAATGTTCGCCCGCCGGTGGGCTGTCTTGTCGAGTAGAGTGCAGATACTTATGGAAGCAGGTTTCCTGGGGGCCAGAGTACTGATGAGAAAATTAAGGGTCAGACCCGTATCTACGATATCTTCTACTATTATGACGTGAAGGCCCTCTATATCTTCCTCGAGATCCTTGGTTATTTTCACCGCCCCGGACGTCGTCGTGGCGACTCCATAGCTGGAAGTTCCGATGAAATCCAGGATGACCGGAATGGAAATTTTTCTAAGTAGATCTGCGATGAAAAACATGGAGCCTTTAAGGACGCCGATGAGAATAACTTCTTTTCCGGAAAAATCGCGGCTTATTTCTTCGGCCACTTCCGCGACCCTTTTTTGAAGGGTTGCAGAATCAATAAGGACCTTGGCCACGTCGTTGAGCATATGTTGATTCTCCACTTCAGGAAAACATTATAGCCCCAGAGGAGCCATGTTGTCAAACAAAATGGAACGGTTCCGAGTCTTTCAGGGATATGTCCACCGCAACACTACCGAATTGTCTCTGAAGAATTTTCTGAAGAGGCGGAAGGACGATCCTCTCGCTTTTCCAGTGGCCGAGTTCAAGGACCGGCAGCCCCCCACCGAGG
Organism: bacterium; assembly: GCA_043798715.1. Lineage (GTDB taxonomy): Bacteria > Vulcanimicrobiota > JAZDOK01 > JAZDOK01 > JAZDOK01 > JAZDOK01. The sequence goes on along the minus strand of JAZDOK010000034.1, from coordinate 13,684 downwards.
GCGGAAAGGGCGGCATGGTGGTTGATCTCGCCCGTCACGAAAATATCCGCTTCCTGCTCCAACGCCGCCCCCAGGAGATCGCCTCCGGAACCGGAGCAGAGGGCCACCCTGCGGACGCCGCCGCCGATGTCCCCCGAAACCCTGAGTTCCCTGAGTCCCAGAGCGGACTTCAATCGTGCGGCCAGGGCTGTGCCGCTCTCGATATCAGGCAGCTCTCCGATCCTTCCCAGGCCGGCCCCCTCCGCGAGGATTTTCAGAGGGGCGGCATTCCGGATGCCGATAAAATCGGCCAGAGCGTCATTGACGCCGCCTCTGGCTGAATCGAGACTGGTGTGAATGGAAAATACGGCGATCCTGTTCGCCACCAGATATTGTATGAGCTTACCCTGAGCGGTTGCCCCGTCGATGCGCTGAAGGGGGGTAAAGATAAGCGGGTGGTGCGAGACTATGAGCTCCGCCCCGGTTTCCGCGGCCTCTTCCGCGACGGGAAGGGTGACATCGAGCGAGAGAAGAATCCTCCTGACCTCACCGCCCGCCGGACCCACCTGCAGGCCGCAATTATCCCACCGCTCCGCCAGTTCCGGAGGGGCCAGCTCTTCGAGTGCTTTATAAATTTCCAGAATGTCGGCCAAAGGTTACCTCCAGATGCTTTTCATCAGCGACTGAAAAAGCTCGCTCATGCATATCGTTTCCAGCCAGATGACGGCGCAGCAGAACTTCAGAAAGATTATCCAGCCCCTGCTGAGGCGGCTGTCCATGGACTGAATAAAAAGGAAGAACCCGATCAGAATCATAATGAGCAGTTGAATCTGGTGTCCGTCAATGGAAAAGCGGGACTGGTATTCCGGCCAGAGGTAACCCAGAAGAAAGAGGCCCATAAGGGCCAGAAATATAACGATCTTGGCTAAAACCAGTACAACTGTTTTCTTCTTCACGTCTTCTCCCCCGGCGAATCAGAGGCGGAAGAACAGCCCGCTGAGAGTTCCGGAGCCGCTTCTTGAGAATCGGCGGACGGCGCGCTGCCGTTTATCTGCAGGAGGGCGTCCAGTTCCTCGCCCTCCAGCACTTCTCTCTCCTTCAGGGCATCGACCAGCTTTTCAAGCTTGTCCCGGTTCTCCACCAGGATGGTGCGCGCCTTCTCGTAGCACTCGTGCACGATAATTCGGACTTCCTCGTCGATCTGCTTGGCGATTTCTTCGCTGAAATCCCGGGCGTCCATGATGTCCCGGCCCAGAAAAACCTGCTCGTGATTCTTCCCGAAGGTCAGCGGACCGAGTTTCTCGCTCATTCCATAGCGGCAGACCATGTCGTGGGCCACCTCCGTGGAGACCTTGAGATCGTTGGCGGCACCGGTGGAAATCTCCTCAAAAACGATCTCTTCCGCCACCCGCCCGGCCAGCGAGGTGGTAATCTGCGCCAGGAGTTCTTTCCGGCTCCTGAGATACTTATCCTCGGAGGGCATGTGCCAGGTGACCCCAAGGGCCATTCCCCTCGGCAGTACGGTCACCTTGCGGACCGGATCCGCCTCGGGAATGAGCTTGGCCGCAAGAGCATGCCCGCCCTCGTGATAGGCCACAATCAGCTTTTCTTTTTCGCTTATGAGACGACTCTTTCTCTCGGGTCCCACGATTACCCGGTCAATGGCCTCCTCGCAATCTTTCATTTCGACGAGCTCCTTGTTGCACCGCGCCGCCAGAAGAGCTGCCTCATTGAGCAGGTTTTCGAGATCGGCCCCGGTGAAACCCGGAGTCCTCCGGGATAGGACATCAAGATCAACATCCTCGGCGAGTTTCTTCCCTTTGATGTGGACTTCCAGAATGGCCTTTCTTCCACGCATGTCTGGTTTGTCGACGACGACCATGCGATCAAAGCGCCCCGGTCTTAGAAGGGCCGGATCCAGGACATCGGGGCGGTTGGTCGCCGCCATCATGATAACACCGCTGTTGGGCTCAAAGCCGTCCATCTCGACCAGAAGCTGATTCAAGGTCTGTTCCCGCTCGTCGTGCCCGCCGCCGAGACCGGCTCCCCTCTGGCGCCCCACGGCATCGATCTCATCGACGAAAATAATGGAAGGACTTGCTTTCTTGGCCTGCTGGAAGAGGTCCCGCACCCTGGAGGCCCCCACCCCGACAAACATCTCCACAAAATCAGAGCCGCTGATGTAGAAAAACTGGACTCCCGCCTCTCCCGCGATAGCCCGTCCCATCAGGGTTTTCCCGGTGCCGGGCGCCCCGAGAAGCAGAATGCCCTTCGGGATCCTGGCTCCAAGGGCCTTATATTTATCGCTGTTTTTGAGAAAATCCACAACTTCTCCGAGTTCTTCCTTGGCCTCGTCCACCCCGGCTACGTCCTCGAAAGTCACTTTCTTCATCTGCTCGTTGAAGACTTTGGCCCGGCTTCGCCCGAAGCTGAAAGCCTGCTGGCCGCCACCCCCGGCCTGCCGAAAAAGGAAAAACATGAAAAGAAAAAGGATGGCATAAGGGGCAATCCAGATGAGAGTAGTCCACCAGGGGCTCTCCGCAGGAGGCTCGGCCTTGTAGGTGACGCTGTGTTTTTCGAGGAGTTTTGAGACTTCGGCGTCGCGTGTAAAGTTGACCTTGAAGCGGCCGCCGATGGTGTCAATATATGAGCCGATGATCTCCTGTTTTTCGTCGTTGATATTGACGCCCTTGACGTGCCCCGAGACCACTTCCTGCTTGAACTTGGTGTAACTGATGACCTTGGGAAGTTCTTTCTGCTCGTTAAACAGGTTCCAGACACCGTAAAAAAAGACAACGAAGATGGTGCACCATAGAATAAATTTCATACCCTTGGACAAGAACAACAACCCCTCTAATTAAAAATCAACAATCATTGTAGCATAAAGACGCCGTAAACACAAATTCCTTCGGGCTGAATTGTTATCATCCAAAGATGCCAAAAAGATCACAAAGTCCTATTCAACCGTCCGGTCTCTTTTTCCCCTTTGTTGTCGGTTGTTAGATGAAGGATTCGTTTTTCCAGTGTAGAAATTATCTGCCATGGCCAAGATAGACGCATTCCTGATCCAGCTGATTCAGATGGGGGGCTCCGATCTCATCATCGCTTCCAGCTCGCCTCCCATCATCCGCCTCCAGGGCGAATTGACGCCCATCAATATGCCTCCCTTCGCCACCGAGGCGGTGGAAGAGCTGCTCTGGGAGATGTTGTCCGAGGACCAGAAAAATGAAATGAGCACGAACCTTGATCTCGACTTCGCTTACGAGATCAGGCACGACAGCGAGTCGATCCAGCGCTTCAGGGCCAACACCTACTTCCAGAAGGGCGGTTTAAACATCGTACTTCGGGTTATTCCGAAAAATCCGCCGATTCTGACAGAGCTGGGTTTCCCCTCTTCCCTCGCCCGCCTCACCGAGTTCAGGCAGGGCATGGTCCTGGTGACCGGTCCCTCCAGTTGCGGCAAGACTACCACCCTGGCGGCCCTGATCAATAATATAAACGAGAAAAAACCTCTCCATATCGTCACAATCGAGGATCCCATCGAGTACCTGCACCCGAAAAAGAGAGCCCTTATAAACCAGCGCCAGGTCGGCCTTCATGTTGACTCATTTCAGATGGCTCTCCGGGCGGTTCTCCGGGAGGATCCGGATATCATCATGGTGGGGGAACTGCGCGACTTCGAGACCATCCAGATGGCCATTACCGCCGCCGAGACCGGGCACCTGGTCCTGGGGACCCTCCACACCAACAGCGCCGCCAAGACGGTTGAGCGCCTCATCAATATTTTCCCGGCGGAACAGCAGCCCCAGATTCGGGTCATGCTTGCCGACTCGCTGCGGGGAATCATCTCCCAGCAGCTCGTGCCCCGCGCCGACAGGCAGGGAAGAGCGGTCGCCTACGAAATTCTTTATGCCAACCCGGCCGTATCCACCATGATTCGCGAGGGCCGGACCTACCAGATCTCCTCGGTCATGCAGACCGGAAGAAATGTCGGCATGCAGATGATGGACACGTGCCTCATGGAGATGGTCAGAAAAAACATAATAACTTACCAGGACGCGCTGGATTTCTGCCAGGACAAAAAGACTCTCACGGAGCAGTTCCGGAACAATTAAGAAAGGAAGAGACGCCGCCCCATGCCCATTGATATGAAGCGCCTCGATGAAATCCGCCGGAGGAGAAAGGCCAAAAGTCTCCATAATTCCCTCCAAATGCTCTTCCGCACTATGCTCGACAACGGCGCTTCCGATCTGCACCTTACTTCCGGATACAAGCCGATGTTGAGAATACTCGGAGACCTGTTGCCGGTGGATTTCCCGCCGCTTTCCCCGGAGACCGCAGTCCAGATTTTCTACTCCCTCATCACTCCCGAGCAGCGATCCCTTTTCGAGATGACGGGGAATCTGGATTTTTCCCATGAAATCATGGACGGAGCCCGGCTCAGGGTCAACTATATGAAGCAATATTACGGCATGAGCGCCGTTTTCAGGCTGATTCCCGACAAGATTCCCACGGTCGAAGAACTCAATCTTCCGCAGGTCGTCAAGGAGATCTCCCTCTATCGCCGGGGCCTGGTAATTGTCACCGGCCCGACCGGATCCGGAAAATCAACGACTCTGGCGGCCATGCTCAACCACATCAACGAGAACCGCCCTTACCACATCATCACGATTGAGGACCCGATTGAGTTTTCCCACACCCAGAAGCGCTCCCTTATTGACCACCGCGAGGTGGGCACCCACACCCTCACCTTCAGCGGCTCCCTCCGCGCGGCTCTGCGCGAGGATCCGGACGTAATCCTGGTCGGTGAAATGCGGGATCTGGAGACGATGTCCCTGGCACTGAAGGCGGCGGAAACCGGGGTACTCGTGCTGACGACCCTCCACACCAACAGCGCCGCCAAGACCGTGGATCGCATCGTGGACTCCTTCCCTGCCAAGGAGCAGGAACAAATCCGCTCGATGCTTGCCGACTCCCTTAAAGCGGTCATCGCCCAGCAATTAATCAAGACCCGGGACGGGAAAGGACGGGTCGCCGCCGTGGAAATTCTCATCGCCACATCCGGCCTGCCGAACATTATCCGGGAGGGAAAGACCGGCCACATTCCGCTCTTCATCGAGACCGGCAAGTCCGACAAGATGCAGACGATGGATACCTCCCTTATCAGTTTCGTCAGGCAGGGCAAGATCACGGCGGCTGCGGCCAGGGAATATGCGCAGGATCTTTCGGCGTTCGAGCGGGCCGGCCTCTGAAACCTCTCAGCTTCCCGGCTTCCCCAGGAGACGGAACATGTTCTTTTTATAGGCCTCGACGCCCGGCTGATCGAAAGGATTGATCCCGAGCAGATACCCTCCCAGGCCCACGGCTCTCTCAAAGAGATAGAGGAGCTGGCCGAGGTAGAAGTCGGAAAGTTCCGGCATATTTATCGAAAGGCAGGGGACATGCCCGCTCTGGTGAGCCATGGCGGTTCCCTCGCAGGCTTTCATGCAGACTTCCCCGATATCCTTTCCCGCCAGGTAGGAAAGTCCGTCCAGATCGTCATCGGCCCGCGGAATTTCCATCCTGAAGGCGTTTTTCCGGATCACGAGGAAGGTTTCAAAGAAGTCTCTCGGTCCCTCCTGAATCCATTGTCCCAGCGAATGAAGGTCGGTGGGGAAGGTGACGGAGGCGGGAAAAATGCCCCGGCCCTCCTTCCCTTCGCTTTCGCCGAAGAGCTGTTTCCACCACTCGGCCACGTACTTGAGGCGGTCGTTCCAGACGGCCATAATTTCCATGCCTTTCCCCTTACAGTACAGAACGTAGCGCAAGGCGGCGTAAAGGCCCGACGGTTCATTTATGAGATCGGGAACGTCCGACAGCGGGGCCAGGGCGGCAGCGCCTTCCAGGAGCGATTTTATGCTGATTCCCGCCACCGCTATGGGCAGGAGTCCCACCGGCGTAAGGACGGAAAACCTTCCCCCTACGTCGTCGGGAATGACGAAGGTCCGGTATCCCTCTTTTTCCGCAAGTACCCTCAACGCCCCCTTTGAGGCATCGGTGGTGGCGATGATCCGGCGGGAGGCCAGATCTTTCCCATACGTCTTTTCCATCTCCTCCCGGAGGATGCGAAAGGCGATGCCCGGCTCGGTGGTCGTCCCGGACTTGGAAATGACATTGAGAAAAACCCGTTTACTCTTAATCTGCTCCCGGATTTTGCCCAGGTGCTCGGCGCTCAGGTTGTGGCCCGCATAATAGATGATCGGAGAACGCCCCGGCTCTGAAAGTGCTTCGATGACCGCCCGCGCCCCCAGGTATGATCCTCCGATGCCGATGACCACGAGGGCCTCCGCTTCGGCTCTTATCCTGGCGGCCTCCTCCTCGATGGCCCCGAGAGCGCTGATTCCTTTTACCGGCAGATCCAGCCACCCGAGAAACTCCTTGCCTGAACCCGTTTTTTCAACCAGTTTTTTCCCGGCCCCTTCGAGGCGACTCCTCAAGTCATCCAGGTCGGCTCCTGTGACGAACTCGCGGGCCCGCTCCCAATCAACTGTAATTTTATCAACCATTCGACACCTTCTTTCAGCAGATTTTCACACACATTAAAAAAGTGTTTCCGCCGTCTGTTCCCCCAAATAATCCTCGATAACTTCAATAAAAACATCGGAGTAATGCTTAAGTTTGCTTTCGCCCACTCCATAAACGCACGAAAAATCAGCTTTCGTCCGCGGCCTTTTCGCGGCAAGCTCTCTTATGGTATTATCGTGGAATATTACGTACGCCGGGACGCCTTTCGCACGGGCCAGCTCCGACCTTTTCTCCCGCAACAGTTTGAAAAGTACTTCGTCTACACCGGCCCATTCTTCCGCCCGGCGTTTTTCGGCTTTGAGCTTTACTTCTCTTTTCTTTTCCGTGACCAGCGGTTTCGCCAGGCGCGGCGTTATTTCCCCCCGCAAAACCCGCGCCCCACTCTCTGTCACAAAAAGCGTCTGATATTCCCCGTCTCTCTTGAGAAAACACTGTCCCACCAGTTGCTCTATCATGTACCGTATGAACGCCTGAGAGTTTCCCTTCATTATCCCGAAAGTAGACAACTCGTCATGTTTCATTCCCGTTATTTTTTCCGTCGGCTCCCCGGCGAGAATCGCCGTAACATGCGCGGCCCCGAACCCGAAACGGTGATTCTGTGAGAGACGCGCCACGCATGAAAGCGCCTTCTGAGACACGATGAGGGGGTCTTCCACCATCTCCAATTCTTTGAGGCAGTAATCGCAGGCATCACACGACGCCTTTTCGTATTTATCGCCGAAATATCCCGCGAGCATCATATGCCGGCACTGCGGGCGGGAACAAAAACCGTACATTTCTCCGAGCTTTTTCAGAAGGATTTCTCCCTCGCTTGTTTCTCTGGCGAAATTACTCCAGATCCTGTACTCGCTCCCTCCGTAAAAAAGATAACAAAACGCCGGAAGACCGTCGCGGCCTGCACGGCCGGTTTCCTGCTGATAATGCTCGATGCTTTTCGGCATGGCCGCGTGGATGACACACCTGATGTTCGAACGGTCTATCCCCATGCCGAACGCTATGGTCGCCACGACGACGTCCACCTCTTCGTCCATGAAAAGCTCCTGATTGCGGCTCCGCTCTCCCTCCGACATCCCCGCGTGATACGGCACATTCCTTATGCCCATCGCGTTAAGCTTCGCCGAGATGTCGTCCACATCGGCCCTTCTCAGACAGTAAATGATGGTTCCTTCTCCCTGATGCCTTTTTATTGTTTCAGTTATCTGTTTTATAATCTGGCCCCGCGGCGCGGCGCGATAGACAAGATTCGGCCTGTCTATACGGCCTATATGGGTATCGGGGTCTTTCAGGTTAAGCTGTGCGGAAATATCTTTCTGGACTTCTTTTGTCGCCGTGGCCGTGAAGGCGTGCACGCTTGCCTCCGGGAACTTTTCTTTTATAAACCCGAGCTTCCTGTATTCCTCCCTGAAATCATGGCCCCAATGGCTGATGCAGTGAGCTTCGTCTATCACGAAAAATGAAACAGGCACCGCGAGGAGGAGCTCAATGGTTGAGTCCATGCAAAGCCGTTCCGGCGAAACGTAAAGCAGTTTCATCTTTCCCGATTTAACACGTCCTATGACCTGTCTCTGCCCGGCGGATGTCAGCGCGGAATTAAGCTGTTCCGCCTCGATATCCATGTCCTTAAGCCCATCAACCTGGTCCTTCATGAGTGAAATAAGCGGAGAAATAACGACGGCGAGCCCGTCTTTCAAAATTGCGGGAAGCTGAAAACAAAGAGATTTTCCTCCACCGGTGGGAAGAACCGTTAACGAATCCCTGCCGCAGAGAATAGAATCCACGGTCTCTGCCTGTAAGGGCAAAAAAGCCTCATACCCCCAATGTTTCCTTAAAACCTCAAACGCACGCGCGCCTTCAATCATAAAAATACCTTCCCGCCGCTTATTTCAGCGGATAGACCCGTTCTCCTGCCATGAACGCCGGCGCGGCCAGGATGGGGTCAGGGATTGACCCTGATCAGCCGCATCCGGTCCAGCAAGGCTGTATTGATCTCGCCGTTCATATTTTCGTCGGACGGCGTGAATTTCAAAGTAAAAGTATGATCGCCGGCCGGAATGTCCACTAAAATGGCGTTTGAATAGCCCCAATCCGACCATTTCTTTTCGCCACGCTGGGGCAGGACCACCGCGCCGATCTTTTTTTCGTCCAGCAAAAGCGAACGGATCGCGCATTTATTATCGGTGCCAATCGGCCCGTTGCCGTTACTATAGCGGAAATCGACCGCGAACCGTCCGCCTTTCGGCAGATATACCCGAAAAGGGACGGCCGTGTTGACCTGTCTGGTCAGCGGAATATAGCCGGACCCGTAAAAGCCGGGGATTTTATTGGAAATGTCCGGGCCTTCGGCTTCTATAATTATCGTGTCCCGTTTATCAACAACACAAAGCGGTTGACTGAGGAACGATGCCGTGCCGTCTTTGGCGACAGCCATTACTTGATATTCGGCGTATCGATCAGAACGAGGAATTTTATAAGCAGTTCCGATGGTATTAACCAACACTTTCCCATTTTTATAAACAATATAACGATTTGCGTCCGGGACATAATTCCATGTCATAAGCGAATCGGTCATTGTCAAAACCGGTGTGTCCGGCGCTGTTTTCACTTTAACCAGATTGATAAGTCCCGGTTTAGAAATTCGGTTGTTCATCCGGATAAATATCTTATGGCGTCCTGAAAGATCGCTTTTTACGGAAGCCGTCTGGACAGCCTGGCCATCCATTGTTACCGATTCTATTTTATCGCCGAATCCCTCGGTCGAAATATCCAGAATGCTCTGCCGATATCGGAAATTTTTCAAAGAGCGTTTACCGCCGTATGACTGCGGAATGAATGGTTTCATGACGAGTTTATCAGGTTTGAATTGCATCCCGAAGAAAACCCGGTAGACGGTGGCTAAATTGCCGGCGACACTCCACAATTGCCGGTCGGAATTGATTTCGGTTCCCATGAAATCGCCGGATTTGGCCACCATATTTTCCTTATTGGTCAGGAAAAGTGCCGCCGGGCGATAGATGGCTGCGAGACTGTGTTCGACACTGGCGGTATTGCCGGTCTTGGCTCCGGACCAGGCCCGGAAAGCCTCTACGAAGGGCCAGATTCCGTAATTATGATATGGCGGAACATCGGGAATCTGGGGAAAGATACAGGTCGCACCGAATTTTGTCGTCGGCAGGCTGGCGACTATTCTGGCCTGTCGGGCATCGGAAGCGATATCGAAAAGCACGGTCAAGGCCGCACCGAGAGTCTCGGATCGCGGAGATAACGACTGAAAAGCCCGTCCATAAAGGTACTGGCCGTAAGTCCCGCTCTTTTCGATCCATAAATTGGCATTGATTGCCTTTTTAAGATCAGCGGCTGCGGCTGAATATTTCTTTGCCGGCTCCGGCTGCTTCAATTCCTCAGCCATTTGTGCCAATATCACATAGGTTTGAAAATGGACGGCATTCGTGCCGAGATTCTGCGACCGGAAAATATCCTTGGGATCCATCCAGCGAGGATAGGTCTGTTCGCGCCAATCCAAAAAGGACGATTCGCCGTACATCAAGCCGGTCTCCGGGTTGAAAGCCGTCTCTAAATCATCTTCCGCCGAATTGCGAATAATATCGAACGCAGTTTTCAGCCAGTCGGCATCGCCGGACACGGCGTAAATTTCATATGCGGCCAGCGCCCAGACCATCCGATCGGTCGAAACCGGCCAGGAACCGCCGGTTCCCGTATCCTGAACAATGCGATCGTTTTTTACCTTTGCAAGAAGGCTTTTACGGGCGGCATCCGGTTCAATAATCGCCAGAGAAAGCAAAATGCTGTAACCGATGTCGCGCGTCCAGACGCCCGGCCATTTGGCGCCGGCCATCAACGCGCCGTCACTTCGCACATCCTGCAATAATTCCTCAAGCGATAAATTGTAGAGCGCGTCGCATAGCACCTGATCGGATTCGTAGCGAGGATAACCTGAAATATCCCGCGTCAAAGTCCAGGTTTGCCGTGTCCGGTTTTCCTCCGCCTGCCGGTGCGCCCCGCCATCGGCGGGGCTTTTGTATGAGCTGATATAATTGGAGTGCATTGCCGTAGCGGAAGCGGCAACGGCTTTGAACGCGCCCTGTGTGACGCTGTTCGCGGTCACAGTAAATTTCGGGGATTCGTAAATATTATTGACTTTGGGGCATACGGCCCAAATAAACAGGGCCGGCAGCAACAGGCAATAAAATTTCACCATCAGCAGTTATATCCTTTCCGGTTCATTATAACAAAAACATTTTTTGACCAGGTGCGGTGCAGCGCCTCCCCTTATTTCCCCTGCCGGACCCGTTCTCCTGCCATGAACGCCAGCGCGGCCAGATACAGCAAGGAGGCCAGAAAGAGCACCCTGCCAAAACCCAGAAAGATGCAGAGGAGCAGGGCCAGGGCCGAGCAGATGATGGAAGTCGCCCCGTTGACCCCCCAGGCCCACGGGATAAGAGCGGCCCGTTTCTCCGAGAGAAGCGCCACGCCCAGCGGGAAGGGGAAGCCCATCAGAAAGCCGGGAAGCGCCGTCACCAGGGCGGCTATGAAACACCTGATCCAGAGGGGCTCTGAGAGAAATAAATGCAGGGAGGCCCCCAGGAAACGGCTGTACAGGAAGAGCAGCGCGCAAAACATGGAAATTTTTGCCTCCGCCTTCTCGCTCGCTTGCCCACCCACCACCCTAAGAGGATAAAAGAGACAGGGCGGGAGAGCAGGTAACCACCGGGAAATTTTTCTTCGCGTTCAAAGCGGAAGGAGAACTGGGCAAGATGTTTTAATTTCTCCCGTTGGAACAGGTTTGGCACCTTTCCGTCTAATAATTATTGGGCGGTAACGCCGCGGAAGAAGGGGGAGGCCAGGTCCCGAGTTTTTTAATTGGTTTGACGTATGCCGGCGGCTTTACGTTGTCAAGATAGATGTCTAGACATTTTCCGCCTTTCCGCTGCGCGGAGGGAGCAACGAGTCCCTCAACTCCTCTTTTGTATAAAGGTTCACCAATAAGGCCCGCCCATTGGTGATCGCCCGTAACAGTGATCTCTTCGAGTGTGACGCCTATTCGCTTGCAAATATTCTGGTCATCCAGCCTTATTACTGAGTTCAGGAGCGCGTTGTAATTCCAGAGGACAAACGCGCCTGGTTTAAAAGGCAGTCCGGATGCAATGCCTTGGCTTACTTCTGCCCGACACGTTTCCTGATCAAATCCCAGGTACAGCGCACTGAAAGCCCCCGCAACGTTGTAGCGCCCGCCTTCTTTAAGGGAACCAAACATTGAAAGAGGTTTGTCGGCGTATCGTTTACGGATGAGTCTGTAAAATTTGCCGTTGACAGGTTCTGTTGGTAACTCGGACAGTATATGAGTTTTTACAGCCATTATCTACCAAGGGTTCCTAAAAGTTGAGACATTATAAAAATTCCGCCAGGTTTTTTAGTGAAGTCTCTTGGACGCTCCCCACCCAGAGCAGGATTGGGTCTGTCTACCCACACTTTGATCACATCCGGCTCAAATAAATCACCAAGTGCTTCTGCTATAGTTCGCAGCGTATCAATTGCCTGCGCATTACGAGCATGGGGATTTGATTCCATGCAGCCTCGCTCCCAGCGCCAGATTGTCTTGGCGCTTAAACCGCCCAATATTTCCCAAACTCTTCTTGGGTAAATCCAAAAAGGTGTCTAAGAAAAAATACTTGGTCACTAAAAGGGGAATCTGCAATATTTTCTAGATCTACATTTATTGCTCTTGCTTGAAGCATAATGGTCCACCTCGATAAAATTATATCACAGAAACAGGACATATGTCAATATTATAGGACATTTGCCTTAATTTCGCTTACTAACCTCGCTCCGCTCGTCGCTCTGGTCGAGTAGGGCACTGGCGCGGTAACAGAGCAGTTTTCGAGCGCCTCGGCGCACGCGCCTACTACAGTCCATAACTGTTGTCCCGTTTCCAGCGCCCCCTCTAAAATTCCGTACGGTGGGATTTCCCCAATACGGCTTCAAACGGCAACTCCTCTCAATGTCTTCCTGCATAGCAGTTTACATTGAGCATATCTACATGGTTTCGTTTACATCTTTGCCTCCAGCTCTGTGTCTGAAGAATGTCTCCCCACGTAGAATTTGCCGTCCAGGGCTCCTTCGCTCCATTTCCATTACAGAAACTTCACCGCTACTACGAGCCCATCCGCCAATCCTATACCCACTTCTGAATTTCACCTCCAACAGCTTATATCAGAAGCTCTCCAGGATATAGGATCTTCCCGACTTTGACAACTGCTCTTTTCTGAATTGCCTTGACCCCTACCCCGGCAACCTACAAAGTGCATCTACCCATTTCTTCCTTTGTAGCCACGGCCATCTCCTACCGAGCACGGATTGGCTATTTGCAATGACGTGATTTTCGGGATTGCAGTCTTCACTTTATGCTAAGGCCCTCCAGATTGCTCGCCTTCCTTAAGAAGGCTTTTACTTCCGAGCTTTCTCACGGTTTGTTACCGCCCCGTAAGTCGGATATAACTACCTGACCGAATGGGCAACTGTCAGGGCAGGACTTCCACCTGCTAGACCAGTTGTTTTGTCGGCTGCACGCTCGGCATTCACCCCTAACCCCTCTGCCGAGCCCACGCCGTGCCTTTTTCAGTTGCCTCAAAGGTGTCTTTATCTCAAGTGAAAGAAACTGCCATAAATAAAAGGTGGATTTTTCCCATCTGCCCCCTCCAGGGGACGCCCCGGATTCGCCCCGCCGGCGGCGGGGCTCGCTCCAGGCTCCGGCAACGGCGGCTTCGACCTTCGCTTTAAAGAAAGGCACATCACCCCTGCCTTGCGGCAGAGGCAAGGGGGGCTCAAAACCTTTCGGTTTTACCGACTTTTTACAGCATCATCTGACATGAATGATTCTGATCTATCGATCGTAATCGATAGTTTCATTACAACACTCCTTCCTGCGGCCGCCTCCTTAACCACTTCTTCCCCGCGATGGACAGTAAAATCAATCCTCTTTCGCTTATTTCCCCTGCCGTACCCGTTCTCCTGCCATGAAGGCCAGGGCGGCCAGGTACAGCAAAGAGGCCAGGAAGAACACCTTGCCAAATCCCTGGAATATGCAGAGGAGCAGGGCCAGAGCCGAGCAGATGATGGAAGTCGC
>JAZDOK010000024.1:0-2914 GCA_043798715.1 bacterium | reverse complement strand
GTTCCGTCCGAATCGCGGGCTTCGACGGCGCGGGGGAGATCAAAAAGGCCCAGCAGATCATGGGGATCGTCCCGGACGAGAGCAATCTCTATGACGAGTTCAACGGCTTTGAAAACCTCTGCTTTTGCGCGGCCCTTTACGGCCTGCCCAGGTACGAACGGGAGAATCGGGCGCGGGCGCTCCTGGAACAGTTCGGGCTGGCGGATGCGGGCAAGAAGCGTTTCGGCGCCTACTCCAAGGGAATGAAGCGGAAACTGACCATTGCCGCCGGCATCATCCACGAACCGCGGATCCTCTTTCTGGATGAGCCGACGACGGGCATCGACGTGGCCGGCGCCCGGCAGATCCGCCAGTTGATCCAGACCTTGAACCAACGAGGGATGACCATCTTCCTGACCACCCACTACATCGAGGAGGCCGAGCGGCTCTGCCGGTGGGTCGCCTTTATCGTCGGCGGGAAGATCGTCCGCAGCGGGCCTTTGGAGGAGCTGATGCGCGAGGTCCAGCAGGACCATGTGGTCCAGTTTTCCTTCACGGACGAGATCGCCCATTTGAAGCCGTCCCTCCAGGCCGATTTCCCCGGTCTCATCGTGGACATTCCCGGAAGCAGGGCCATTCGCTTCCGCTCAAAAAATCCGTTGAACGTAACGCCCCTGATGCGGTTTTTCGAGGGGAAAAACCTGCCGGTCTACGAGGCCCGGATCATGCGCCCGTCGCTCGAGGAGGTGTTCGTCAGCATCACTGGCATCGCGCTGGAAAAGATGAAGCAAGAAAAAGAAGGAAAGGGGAAACAATGAAGTCCTGGATCGCTTTGTGGAACATCCTCGTCAAGGACATGAGAAACTACTATCTCAAGCCGCCCAACATCAGTTGGGGGCTGATCTTTCCTGTCGCCTGGACGCTGATGTTCTTTTTGAGATCGCCGACAGCCGTCAACGTCCGGGAACTGCTTCCCGGCGTGATGGCCCTGTCGATCCTCTTCGGAACGACCTCGATGCTGTCGGTGACGATGACCTTCGAGCGGAAGAGCCGTTCCTTCGAAAGGCTGCTGCTGGCACCCATCGACCTGAATTTTCTGATCCTCGCCAAGACGAGCGGCGCCATCCTTTTCGGCGTCGTCAACGCCTTCGTTCCGGTCCTGTTCGCGGCCTTTTTAACGGACCTGACCGGCGTTCGCTGGCTGCCCGTGCTGGGCGCCGCATTCCTGATCGCCGTCACCTCCACGCTGCTGGGCCTGTTCATCGCCGTATCGGTCAAGGAGATCTTCGAGGCGCAGACCTTCTCCAACTTTTTCCGCTTCCCGATGATCTTCCTCTGCGGCCTGTTCATCCCCGTCCAGGCGCTGCCCCTATTTTTGCAGCCAGTCTCGTACGTGCTGCCCCTCACCTACGGGGCGGACATTCTCAAGACCGCTATCAGCCAGAACGGCCAGATCGGACTTGCGCTGAATTTCCTGATCCTGCTCGCCTTTTCCGTGGGCCTGTTCGCGATCAGCATCCACAACGTCAAGCGCAAGTGGATCTACTGAGAAACGATCACCGCCCTTGACGATTTCCAGGTTTTTGC
Organism: bacterium; assembly: GCA_043798715.1. Lineage (GTDB taxonomy): Bacteria > Vulcanimicrobiota > JAZDOK01 > JAZDOK01 > JAZDOK01 > JAZDOK01. Next base: position 1,348 of record JAZDOK010000024.1, on the reverse strand, counting down.
GAATTGAAAAAATGGCCGCGACCGCAATGGCTTTTTCATGAGAAGGAGGAAGAAAAAAATGTGCGACTGCAAATGTCAGTATCCGGAGAAATAAAAGGGAAAACCCGAAGAGTGCACCCTCGATCAGATCAAGGAATGCCACGGGGAGACGGAACATCCTTGCGTGGAGGAAAAGGAAAAGAAGAAAGAGTAGAGGAAATGCGTGATGCATCGGTGGTCATTCCGGCGGTTGCCCAACGGACCAAAGGCATGATGACTTGACGAAATTGGAACGGATCTAATCTTCCGTTCGCGAAAGAGAGATTGATTCATGAGTGGGGAATGGGTAAATGAAAAGATACGGTTTGTGCGTTGTGGGAATGGTGGTTCTGTCCCTGGTTTTGTCAGGATCCCTGGCCGCAGCGGCCGAAAAAACGGGTTTCGTGGATATCAGGGAGGTATTGCTATCCTCCGTTGCCGGTAAAAAGGCGGCTGAGGATTTCAAGAAGGCCTTCGAAAAGGAAAAGTCGGCCATTCAGGAAAAGGAAAACGATTTGAAGAAGCTCAAGGATGAGCTGGAAAAGCAGCGTTCGATCCTCAAGGAGGAGGTATTGAAGGAGAAAGAGCTTGCCTATCAGAAGAAACTCCGGGACTATCAGCTTATGGTGAAGGACTCCAATGAGGAACTCCAGGCAAAGGACCAGGAACTCTCCAAGAAGATGTTTCCTGAGACCCTGAAGATCGTCCACGCCATCGGCGAAAAGGAAAAATACAGCATGATCATCGACACCAGTGCCATCCCCATCGTCTACTACTCGAGGGAGAACGATCTGACGAGGCGTGTGATCGAAGAATTCAACAAGACCTATAAACCGAAGAAATAGCGGGAGCGGGAAGAGAGCCGTGAAGAAGACGCTGAACGAAATCGCCGCGTTTTTTTAGACGGCGAAATCATGAGTAAAACTCCGACAATTCAAGAATTAGATTTGCCGACGGGTTGAGAGTAGATGCGTATTCGGCTGAAGTTTATTTTGAGATCGTTTTCCCGGAATTCATGCGCCGTCTCCATTTACATTGATGGAGGATATTGGCACATCCGGGACAAAATTTCATAAAGGAGAATCTCTTGAAAAATAATGACTTAGCCGTCGAGGTAAAAGGACTCACCAAGATTTATGGACAGCTTGTCGCCGTTGACCACGCCACTTTTGATGTAAAAAGGGGGGAGTTTTTCGGCTTTCTGGGACCTAACGGTGCCGGTAAGACTACGACCGCACGCATGCTTACCGGTATTATCAAAAAGAGTGAAGGAGAAGCCAGGGTGATGGGGTACCCGGCGGGGAGTATCTCCGCCAAGCAGATTTCGGGG
>JAZDOK010000023.1:0-16649 GCA_043798715.1 bacterium | reverse complement strand
GGACTTTCGGGGCCTTGGAAAGACCATACAAAAAAGCGCCAAAGCCCTCATAACCATCGGCGAGGCCGCGGGTAAAATATCCCAGGCCGCCGGGAACGCCGGGATGGAGAGAATATCCTTCGCCGGGACCCTCGATGATGCCGTCGAAAGGGCGTACCGGATGGCTCTTCCGGGCGAGGTGGTGCTTCTATCGCCGGCCTGCGCCAGCTTTGACATGTTTCGCTGCGCTGAAGAGCGGGGCGAACTTTTTCAGAAAGCGGTCAAGGCTCTGAAGAAGCGCGAGGAAGGCTCATGAGAAAAAATCTGGATGCATCACTCCTCTTTGCCGTCTCTGCGCTTCTGGTTATCGGAGTGGCCATGGTGATGAGTGCCAGCTTCGCCAAGACAGGCTATTCAAAGGATTTCAACTGCGACCTTCTTTATTTCTTCAAGCGCCAGCTCCTTTTTGCGGTGTTGGGGATGCTATGCCTCTGGCAGGTGTCCAGGATCAACCTTCTCAAGGTGCGCAAATACACGGTTATCCTGTTGTGGTTCGCCATTTTCCTTCTGGTGCTGGTCCTCATACCTGGAATCGGGATCGAGGTTATGGGAGGCAGACGCTGGCTGGGACTTGGCTTTTTCAGCTTTCAACCGGCTGAATTCGCCAAGCTGGTGGTCGTTCTCTACCTGGCTCATGCTCTGGCCAAGCGGGGCGAGAAAGTTAAAAATTTCACCAGTATCCTCTCTATTATCCTTATGGCGGCCATCTGCTTTCTTCTTATAGAACGCGAGCCGGACCTGGGAACCGCACTGGTCCTCGGGTTAACCTTCTTCGGGATGCTCTTCATGGCCGGCGTGCGGCCAATCTATCTGGGCGGCATGGCGGTCTTCGGCGTGCTTATCGTCATTTTCAGCATCATGAAGGAGCCATATCGAATGGAACGGATCCTGGCCTTTCTGGATCCGTGGAAATATCCTCTGACCTCCGGCTATAATGCCATACAGTCCTTTATAGCCCTGGGTTCGGGCGGACTGTTCGGCAAGGGGCCGGGGCTGGGCGTACAGAAATTATTTTATCTCCCCGAGCAATATACGGACTACATTTTTGCCGTGCTGGGCGAGGAATTCGGCCTGCTGGGAACCCTCACGGTCGTTTTTCTCTTTGCATGGATTCTGAGGCGTGGATTTAAAATTTCAACCGGCGTCTATCATCCGTTTCTTCAGCTCCTGGGCGGCGGTATCACCATCATGATCTGCTCCCAGGCGGCCCTGAATATCGGCGTAGTATCGGGAGTGGTCCCGGCCACCGGCGTCCCGCTTCCTTTCATCAGTTATGGAGGCTCCTCTTTAATCCTGACCCTGATTGCCGTGGGCCTTTTGCTGAATGTCGGGAGGTATAGTGTGCGCGAAACCATCTCGATGCGGGAGCGCTCACGTGAAAAAATAATGAAACTGGTTAAGGACGGCAGGTCGGGAGGCGGAACGGGCGGCTAGACCATGAAAGATGATTTTAAGAATCTTCGCATTGCCATATCCGGGGGAGGGACGGGGGGGCACGTCTATCCGGCCCTCTCGCTGGCTTTGGCCCTTAAGGAGCGCGGGGCGGAGGTCCTCTACGTGGGTACGAAAGGGGGCTTTGAAAGCCGCATTGTTCCGGGTTCCGGCGTTCCGTTTGCGACCGTTACGGCCCGGGGTTGGTCCGCCCGCCCTCTTAAGGCGGTCCGGGCGCTCTTTTCGCTGAGCGCCGGCACTTTTTTCGCCCTTGGTCTCATCGGACGATTTCGTCCGGACCTGGTGATCGGAGCCGGGGGCTACGTGAGCCTGCCCGTTGTAGCAGCCTCCAGGATGCTGGGAAGGCGGATTCTTCTTATCGAGCAGAACGTGCTGCCGGGGAAAGTGACGCGCTTTCTTTCGGGCTGGGCGGAGAAAATATGCCTGAGTTTCGAGGAATCCAAGGAATTTCTTCCGTCGGAGCGCTGTGTGGTGACTGGGAACCCGGTGCGCGAGGAGATCGTCCGCCGTACGCGGGAGGAAGGAACAAGGAACCTGGGGATGACGGAGACTGGATTCTGTCTGCTCGTAAGCGGCGGGAGCCAGGGGGCTCACAGCCTGAATCTGGCCGTTCTGGAGGGCCTCAAAGCCTGGAGGGAAAATAAATGGCGGGTCATTCATTTGACCGGAAAGGGCGATTTTGAGGAGATGCGGGAGCGGGGAGAAGAGATTGTAGGGAACGCACCTCTCAAGTATCTCCCATTCCCGTATCTGGAGAACATGGCCGACGCCTATGCCGTGGCGAATCTCTACGTGGGACGGGCCGGGGCGACGGTACTGGCGGAGATAACGGCCAGGGGACTTCCGGGCATCCTCGTCCCTTACCCGCATGCGGCCGATAATCATCAGGAGAAGAATGCCCGCTGGTTCGAGAAAAGCGGTGCAGGGATGGTGATCCCGGACGGAGAAGTTACTGAAAAGCTGCCCCGCATGGTTGCGGAGGTGGCAGGGAAGCCGGAACTTCTCTTTGGCATGGGTGAAAATTCAAAGAGCCTGGGGCGGCCCGGGGCTCTGGAAGCGATAGTGAACGTTGTTGCAGGAATGCTTTTATAGAATGAAGGAAGACGGCATGGTCAGGATGGGCGGCAGGATTCATTTTGTGGGGATCGGCGGCATCGGCATGAGCGGTATCGCCAGGGTACTTCTCGACATGGGATATGAGGTCTCCGGATCGGATCTGAAGGTATCCTCTTTTACCAGGCGCCTGGAGGAATTGGGAGCCAGAATCTACCTTGGTCATTCCAGGGAAAATGTGGCTGGTGCGGAAGTTGTGGTGGTTTCTACGGCGGTGCCCGCCGATAATCCCGAGACGGTTTCCGCCCGCGAAGCAGGCATCCCCGTCATTCCCCGCGCCGAGATGCTCGGGCATCTTATGAAATCAAGTTTCGGAATCGCCGTCGCCGGAACGCACGGAAAGACCACGACCACGTCCATCATCGCCCAGGTCATGGAAAAGAACGGATTCGATCCCACGGTGGTGATTGGCGGCGAAGTCAATGACATCGGTTCCAACGCCAAGCTGGGAAAGGACGGTTACCTGGTGGCCGAGGCCGATGAGAGCGACGCCTCATTCCTCAGCCTGTCTCCAAGGATAGCCGTGGTTACCAGCATGGATACCGATGTAAATCTGAATGTCGGCCGTTTTTCAAACCACAACTTCGACCTTAAGAGCACGCAGGAAATGGTGCGGGCGATGTTTCTGGAATTTCTCGAAAAATTGCCCCCCGATGGCCGGGCCATCCTGTGTCTCGACAATGAAAACATTCGAATGGTCCTCCCCCAAATAAAGGTCCCGGTATTAACCTACGGTTTCAGCCCTGAGGCGGATCTCCGGGCGACTTCGGTGCGGATGCAGAATTTTCACTCTTCGTGCCGGGTTTCCAGACATGGAAAATTTCTCGGCAACCTGCGGCTGAGGATTCCGGGAAAACACAACATCGTCAATGCCTTGGCCGCCGTTGCGGTCGGAATGGAACTGGGACTCGACTTTAAGAAAATAAGCCGGGCGCTGGATTCCTTTATCGGCGTCCAGCGGCGCTTCCAGGTCCTGGGGAGCCATGAAGGGGTCATGGTGGTTGACGATTACGCCCACAATCCCGTAAAATTGAAAGCCGCGGTGGACGCGGCCGGAACCGGCAACATGAAGAGGGTGCTGGCGGTCTTTCAGCCCCATCGCTACAGCCGCACCAAGTTCCTCCTTGAGGAATTCGGAAATGCCTTTGCCGGGGCCGACGTGCTCATAGTGACCGATATTTATTCCGCCGGGGAAGACCCAATCGAGGGGGTCAGCGGGAAGACCATCGTCGAGGTCGTCCAGTCCAACGGGAAAAAACCCGAGGTCATTTTCATCTCTCCCAAGGAAAAGATTGTGGATTACCTCCTTCAGAATATTCGGGAGGGTGATCTTGTCATTACCCTGGGGGCGGGCGATATACATACGGTGGCCGAAAATTTCCTGGCCCGATTCCGCGAAGGGCAACCCCTCGCCTGAAAACATACGGGTGAAACAGCATATTTTGCATTTTTAATTACAAACTTACAGGAGGAAGCCGATTTGGAGAGACCACTTGAGGGACTGCGTGTCCTGAGCGTCACCGGGGCGCTCTTCGGGCCCTACTGCGCGATGCTTCTGGCCGACATGGGGGCGGAGGTCATCAAGGTCGAGAGGCCCGTCTGCGGAGAAATGAGCCGGGAATGGGGGCCGTTCTTCCCGGGGGTGCAGGGACCTGAAAAAAGCGCCTATTTTGTGAGCATCCACCGCAATCAGGAAGACGTCACCCTGAACCTGAAACTTCCAAAAGGCAAGGAAATCCTTAAGGATCTGGTGAAAAAATGCGACGTTCTCATTGAAAATTTCAAGCCGGGGACCCTGGATGAGTGGGGGCTCGGCTACGATGAACTCGTCAAGGACAACCCGCGCCTGATCTACGCTTGCGGTTCCGGTTTCGGCCAATACGGACCCTATAGCGGATGGCCCAGTTATGACATCATCGGTCAGGCCATGGGCGGCTTCATGGACATGAACGGCTGGCCCGATAAGCCGCCGGTTCGCGCCGGATCCTCCATCGGGGATATGATTTCGGGGATGTTTCTGGCGATCGGAATCCTGGCGGCCCTGCGCTGCCGGGATATTACCGGGAAGGGTCAGAAGGTAGACGTGGCCCAGGTGGACTCCATGATTGCGGTTCTTGAAAACGCCGTGGTCCGCTACTCTCTCGAAGGGAAGCCCCCTACGCGCATCGGTTCCAGGCATCCCTCGATCACGCCCTTTGACGTCTTTTTAGCCAGCGACGGCTACGTGGTCATCGCCGCGGGAAACGATAACATCTGGAAGCGCTTCTGCGCCGCAATAGGAAAACCCGAGTGGCTCCTCGACCCGCGCTTTGAGAGTAATTGCAAGAGGTGCGAGAATGAGGCGGCGCTCAAGATCATGATCGAAGACATTACGAAGGATAAGACCCGGTGGGATATTGCCAGATTGCTGATGCAAAACGACGTGCCGTCGGCTCCCGTTTACAATGTAGGGGAGGCGGTGGAGGATGAGCATGTCAACAAATTCAGAGAGATGATAGTGGAAATAGATCAACCGCAGTATGGTAAGGTAAGAATTGCCGGTTGTCCCATCAAGTTCTCTGATACACCGGCCAAGATTTTCAATCCCGCCCCCCTGCTTGGTCAGCATAATGAGAAGGTCTATTCGGATTTGCTGGGATTCACTCCTGAAAAGTTAGAGCAGTTGAAATCCGAAGGAGTCATTTAAAGAAACGAAAGGGGAAAATTAAAAATGAGAAAACTCGCACTCGTCGCCTCTTTGGTCGCCCTCCTGGGGATGCTTCTTTCCGGCATCGGGGCGGCTCAGCTTAATAACCCGCCGCCGGATAAGCCGGCTCAGTTAACCCTCAGCTATAACGGCCGGACGGCCCAGGGCTATGTCTATATGGTCAACGGCGAGCCCTATGTATCCGTCGATTCGCTGAAAAGTCTTTTTCAGTATAACGACATGACAGATACTGGAAGCGGCAGGTACCTGGTGAACAGCTGCGCTGTGGATCAGTATTATTATACGGGGTATCTGTACCTGGATCTTCTGGACTTCTGCAATGCCCTCGGTTTGAAAGCTCAGTTGTCCCCTGACAGAAAGAGCGTCACATTTCAATCCAGGCAGGCGCCGGTGTCTTCCCAGGCTCTTCAGCAGGTAGTTAATATTTCAATCAAGAATGCCACCACCGGCACAAATCCGGATCCGGTCAACAGCAGCACCTGTATATACAAAATAGGTCTCACCAATACCTCGAATGAACTAATCTCTCTTAACCACTTTAATTTCCAGCTCATCGGAAGCAGCGGAACGACCTATATCAGCCTCAAATATATGAATTATTACTCAATCTACGGGGGGAATGACACTCCGGATACGCTCACCCTGGATCCCAACCAGGAGCACGTGCTTGATATTACCTTCAACCTGCCGCCCGGAGATTCACCGGCCAGTCTGGTGATTATGAAAAATCAGCAGGTAATCGGCAGTTACAGCTTCTAGCGTCCGTCGCCGCGTCTTTCAGTGAGCCGGTCTCCCGGGTGTATGCCGAGTTTCCCGGCCATACCGGCGTTTATTTCGAGAACCTGATCGGCCTGGCAGCGTGACAGGCAGGAGGGGATGACGCCGCCTGCCGGCTTTGGCAGCGTGATGATTTCCATGATCCGTCCGTTGTTTATAAAGAGGATATCCAGGCCGAAATGCATGTCTTTCATCCAGAAATTTCTGGTTTTCTTATCCTGAAAAACAAAGAGCATCCCTTTGTCGTCAGCCAGCTCTTTCCTCCCGGATAGCCCCTGGACCCGGGCCCCGACAGTGCAGGCTTTTTCCACCATAAAAAGGGGCCTGTTGTTGATGATGACAACCGTCAGGTTGTTTTTGTCTCCTGAGGCGGCCGGGGAGGCGATGCCGTTCCAGAAGAACAAAAAGGCGATTAAAAGGGCTAAAAGGGAACCTTTCATACGGCATAATTCTTCCCGGGGAAGAAAAAACCTCTTGGAAAATGATTCCACCACCCGGAGAAAACTTTTTAGCTTCGCAGGAGTCTGTCTTTACAGAGCGAAGTGATGCTGGTATAATTTCACTGGTAATCGAGCCGGGATAGCTCAGTGGTAGAGCAGCTCACTCGTAATGAGCAGGCCGTCGGTTCAAGTCCGACTCTCGGCTCCATTTTATTCAAGGAGCATTGCAGATGTCCCCTGACAACATGAAGAACCTTCGCCAGGAAGTTGACCGCCTGAACATGGAGATCCTGGACCTTTTGAACAGGCGGGCCGCCGTGGTATCCGAGATCGGGAAAGTCAAGATTTCCAAGGGCCTCGAAACCTTTGATCCGGCGCGGGAGTCAGCCATGTTGAACCGGATCGTGGATCAAAACCAGGGGCCTTTTTCCAATGAGGTCATCAAGGCCCTCTTCAAGGAGATTTTCAAAGCTTCGCTGGATCTCATGAAGACAGAGGAGAAGAAGACCCTCCTGGTCAGCCGGAAGCATCAAAAGGAAGATACCGTCATCCGTATCGGAGACCTGACGATCGGTGGAGGCTTTCCCGTCATTATGGCGGGGCCGTGCTCGGTTGAAAGCTTTGAACAGACGGATAAGATTGCGGCCTTTTTAAGAAAGAAGGGCGTGCGGATTCTTCGAGGGGGTGCTTTTAAACCCAGGACCTCGCCCTACAGTTTTCAGGGTCTCAGGGAGAAGGGTCTTGAGATTCTCAGGGAAGTCGCCTCCGCGCATGACATGGTGGTCATCACGGAAGTCCTGGATCCGAGGGATCTGGAAAACGTCCTCCGCTATACCGATATCTGCCAGATCGGCGCGCGTAATATGTATAATTACGAATTGCTCAAGGAAGTGGGGAGATGCAAGAAGCCCGTCATGCTGAAGAGGGGATTCATGGCCACGATTGAGGAATTTCTTTTTTCCGCGGAATACGTCATCTCCCAGGGCAACCGGGAAATCATTCTCTGTGAGCGGGGAATACGCACCTTTGAGAAGTGGACCAGGAATACCCTCGACATCTCGGCCATCCCCATCATAAAGAATGAGAGCCACCTTCCCGTCATCGTGGATTCAAGCCATGCCACCGGGAGGACCGACATTCTCTCCCGGGTCTCCCTCGCCTCCCTGGCTGCCGGCGCCGACGGCATCATGGTGGAGGTTCACGAGAACCCTTCGGTCGCCCTTTCGGACGGCGATCAACAGATGGATTTTGCCCAGTTTGAACGCTTCTTGGATGAGCTTAAAACCTGTCTCGTCAGGGGGTGAGAATCATGGAATGCAAGGCTGAAAAAAACCGGGCGAAGTGTACCTGCACCTATGAGCCATGCAGCCGGAAGGGTCTCTGCTGCGAGTGCCTCACCTATCATCGCTCGATGGAGGAGCTCCCGGGCTGCCTTTTTTCTCCCGATGTGGAACGAACCTATGACCGCTCCATTAAAAGGTTTGTTCAGTGCCGGAAAAAGTAGAACTTTCCAAAGCGGGACACAAGCGGCGGCTGTTCAGCGCATTGTTCGCCGCCACGGGGGAACCATCCTGGCAGAGGCTCAAAAAGACAAGGGAGCATCATCAAACATCAGGATTCATGCTCCCTGCTTTTTGTCTCTCAAGCCTTCAATAAGTTCAACGATTTTATCTGTATTCCGATTGTTTTCCACGAGCAGGATTGTTCTTACTTCGATCATGGTTTTTCCTCATTGCGTTTCGGCAATGTGAAATAGAATGTCGCTCCTTTTTCCGGTTCGGCCTCAGCCCATGTGCGCCCTTCGTGGCGCAGTATTATTCGGCGTATATTCGCAAGTCCAATACCGGTTCCTTCAAATTCTTCTACGGAGTGGAGTCGCTGAAAGACCCCAAAGAGATTGTGCGCATACTTCATATTAAACCCTACTCCATTGTCGCGCACAAAGAATACAAATTCGTTGTTCTCTTCACGGACTCCAATTTCTATCATTGCACTTTCTCTTGTTCTTGTGAACTTGACGGCGTTACTCAACAGATTCATCCATACTAATTTTAACATTGACTTATCACAAAATACTGTTGGTAATTCTCTTATGGTCCAGTTGATCGTGCGGTTGGGATTATCATTACGCAGAAACTCAAAAACTTCTTTCACCATCTCATTCATATCCGTACGAGTCAGCCGCATCTCGGCCCGGCCGGTTTTTGAAAACTGCAGCAGATCGTCAATAAGTATTCCCATCTGATGCACGGAATCGGCTATGGAATTCAAATAATGCAGTCCATTTTCCGAAAGCTCGGATTTGCATCGTTTAACGAGTAGATCGGCATAACCGCTTGCGTGCCGCAACGGTGCGCGCAAATCATGAGAAACAGAATAAGAAAAAGCCTCCAATTCTTTGTTGGCCGCTTCCAACTGTGCAGTACGCACCATCACCCGCTTTTCAAGTTCGGCATTCAAATTCTGAATTTCCATCTCTGCAAGTTTACGCTCGGTAATATCCAGAAGCGAAGCAACGCTTTTTGTCGTTCCCGGCATCAGGTCGATGGTAAGCAGGATGTTACGGATATTGCCGTCTTTTGCAATAAACCTGAACTCATATTGCTTGAGTGCGGCTTCCTGATTTTCCCTTCTTAATGAATGCTGAACCCGCATCCTGTCAAGGTCTTCCTTTAACACGAATTCCGTCCAGCTTTTCTTTCCTTCGATCTCCTGTTTTGAGTACTTTGAAAGCTTTTCAAATTCTGCGTTTGCAAGACTGATGATGGTATTTTCTTCGATCTGGACGGTAGCAGTTCCGGTGTTCTCAAAAACCGTTCTGTAATTTTCTTCGCTTTCACGCAGAACTTCCTCTGCATGTTTTCTTTCTGTAATATCGGAGAAGAATATTGACAAACCATCCGGGGATGGATAAATACGGTTTTTAAACCACTTGTTGTATGGAGGGTAGTATTCTTCAATCTCAATGGGTTTTTGTTCTCGCATTGCTTTCTCATAGGCGAGATGGAATGGTTGCCCGACACCTTCCGGAAATTCTGTCCAGATGTGTTTTCCCACAATAGTCTTTGGCTCTCTGTTAAAAATTATACCTGCGTTTTTATTCATGTACGTGTAGCACCAATTCTTATCAAGCGAAACGAATGCATCTGTCATGCTTTCGATGGTAGTTACCAGACGTTGATGCTCGTAATTAAGCGCTTCTTCAGTCTTTTTGCGCTCGGAGATGTCGGTCACGACGGCAATACGTGCGGCGCGTCCTTCATAAGAAAATCCGTGCGAACGGGCTTCTATCGTGATTTGGGTGCCATCCTTTTTCAGATGATGCCATTCTCCCGCATAGGCGAGTCCCTGTAATTTTTTACTGAGTTCGCCAATAGGTTTCTTTTCAGTTTGAGGGTAAAGATCCGTAAGAAGAAGTTTCAACGCCTCTTTTTTACTGTAACCATAATGCGCCGAAAACGCATCGTTTACTGCAAGAATGGCGAGACTGCCCAGTTCGTAAATCAACATGGGAACAGGATTTTGTTCAAATAGATAACGATAGAGAGCTTCACTGTCTTTCAGGGCCGCCTCTGCACGTTTGTATTCGGTGATATCATGAACGGAACCGACAAGATGCGTACAGCGTCCTTCATCGTTATAAACAGGGGCAATACTGACATCACCGGTTAATCGTCCGGTTGGGTAATCAGAAACCTCTTCCCATCGGACAATTGAATTCCCTTCAATGGCCTGTCTGTATTTTTCAAGGACTACCGAAAGGGAGGGTTCAGGGATAACTTCGTTCACCAATTTCCCGACTACTGCGTCCTCGCTCAATCCTGTGACATTGCCAAATGCCTTATTGACTGAAACAAAACGATAACTTCTCTCGGCCTCGACGGCCAAACAATAAATGACATCCCCGACCGTATCGTATATGGAGGAGAGCCGGCGTTCACTTTCTTGAAGCTTCTCTTCGGCCTTTATTGCTTTGCCTCTTTTTCCTGGAGTCAAGATTCTACTCCTTCAGTAAGCAGGCTTTGTCCTCTATAGCGGTTTGTAGATGTCTTCAACCGGGAAGGCTTTCCAGGAGACTCCGTCATATCTGAGAAGGATTTCAAAACAGGAGAGCCACATTGTGTTTTTTTCGTCGAAGGCGACGCTGTTTAAAGCATCCAGGATGTAGGGTGGAGTATAGCCCGGGAGGGAAGAAATTGGCTGGAATGCGAGGCGATCCCCCTTTAGTTCATACCATCCGTTGATGGCGACAAAGAGCAGTCTTTTTTTAGCTGTGTCTTCCAGAATTTGCCTGATTCCGCCGCTTCCTGCTGTCTTTCCGAGGGGAATTGATAACCATCGGTTATTAGTGAATTTCTGGATGAACGGCCTGTCTGATTTTTTCCCGGCGGCCCACAGGCGCTTCCGGGAGTCCAGGAAGAGTAATGATAATTCGCCGTTTTTAAGATCGGATGCGAAAGAGTATTTTTTCCAGCTTTTTCGATCTGCGCAGACGATTCCATCTTCGACAGTCCTCCAGAGGCGGCCGGAATCATCAATAATGATGGACCTGGCGAAGGCCAGGTTCTGGGCCTTTGGATATGTCTTCCGGCCGTCCATGGCGACCACTTTCCTGGAGGGAAGAAGCAGGTAGCGTTGCCAACTTTTACCGTTGTAGACGGCAAAGCCGGATTCGTTGGAAGCCCAGAGATTTCCCTTGCGATCCAGGGCGATGTTGGAAAATTCCGGGACGGCCAGGTTGTTAAGCTTTCGATCTTTGAGAAGGAAAAGGCCGCTCGTTGAATGGAACCAGGTGTTACCGGATGAACCCGGGAGCAGGCGGACGATGTTGCCGGGCGGAACGGGAAGCTGGGAAGGTTTAAGCCGCGGGGTGGACCCGGCCGGGTTTATCTGGATGAGGGTGGGCATCTGCGTCAGAGCCGATTTTGAGTAGAAATTTGCCCACATAGTGCCCTCGTGAATGCCGAACAACTCGGCATAGACGGTGGAATAGAAGATTTCCGGCTTTTTGGTCTCCTGGTTGCGCCTTGTTTCCCAGAATTTGTAGAAGGCTAAAAAGCCCAGAATGAGGACGAGGCCCAGGACAATGACGAGCACATCCGTTCTTTTTCTGGAGGGCGGTTTTTCCTGAGGGGGCTCTTCTACATCGTTAGACCATTCTTCGATGGTTTCCGGAACCACCAGGGCGCCATAGGTCTTGACAGAACCAAGATCGCGACAAAGGTCCTCGATGCTTGAGTAGGGCGTCTCTCCTCCCGCTGTCAGGCACCTGTTTAGGAGAGTCTCCATGCCTGGTGACAGTTCGGGATTTAGAACCCGGGGCGGCGGCAAGGCTTCCGCGGAGCCGGACCAGGGATCCGTTCTGGTCAGGCAGTAGTAAAGAATTTTGCCCATATTGGTAAGGAGTTCGGATTCCTCCATCCCGGGGGCCGCCGGATCCCAGGCGGGGTTAAATATGGCCCAGAGCCCGTAGTCCACGATCCGTATGTCCCGCTCGGACGTGAGCACCAGGCTGGCCGGATCCAGGATTCTGAGAGGGAAGTGCGCATCCGTCCGGGCTTTCATGGATTTGAGTGCCTGGCACACCTTCAGGGCCATGTCTATACATTCTATTTCGGCCAGCGGCTCCCGGGCGCCCGATACGATTTCCTGAAGGCTTTTTCCCGAGAATGTTTCGGTTACGAGGTATACCTTTTCGTCCTGGCTGAAATAGTCATACAGGCTGATCAGTCGTGATTCCTGGAGGCTCTTCAGGCGGGAGAACTCTTCTTCAAAGGTCTTGAAGGCTGTTTCCCTGTCCGGGTGATGGTTCTCGAATTCCTGGATGAAGCAGAGGCGTTCCTGTTTAAGATCCTCGGCAAGATAGATGGTAAAGAGGGCATCCCGGGTGATGATCTCTTTAATTTTGTAGCCCTGCTCAAAAGAATGGCCTGAAGAGCAAACATCCATCAGAGTCTCCTTAATATCCAGGGTATTACGATGGAAATGATTTTATTCCTTGAGGCGGCTCACAAAATTGAGGCGCAGGTTGGTCAGAAGTTCCTCGAACTGCTTCCGCTCGTTCTCAGGCATTCTGGGTGAAAGATTTTCAAACAGGTAGGTCGCGCAGTCTATGGCGAACTTGGCCTGTTCCATGTCCAGAGTGATGCTTTTTGTCTTGGGGTGATAGGTTAAACCCATGTAGATCCAGGCCTGCTCGTACATAAGCGGGATTATTGACTTTGCAAGAGTGTAGACGTCCGATGGAAGAAAATCCTCCATGTTCATCTGCTGCTCCGGGCTCTGTTCCTCAGTCATGGCACTCACCTCACTGGTGAATTCTAGCAAACAAGTAATGAATCCTTCAGTGAAGATCAAAAAAGGAGAAAGAAGGGGAGGGCAGAAATTAAATCCAGAAGGAGGCGGTGTCATGGCTAATGATTTTCTGGTAAGATTTCACGGGGTGCGCGGAAGTTTTCCTGTATCAGGTTATTCCACCCTCCGCTTCGGAGGAAATACCGCCTGCGTTGAAGTAAAGGTGCGGAACCACGTGATTATCCTGGATGCCGGCACGGGGATTATCGGCCTGGGGGACCGTTTTATTGCGGAAAACAACGGGGGAAAACCCTTCATAGGCCTCATTCTTCTAAGCCACTCGCATCATGATCACACGCAGGGATTCCCCTTCTTCAAGCCCGCCTACCAGTCTGCGAGCACGATCTACCTCTTCGGACCGAGAACCTTTGATGAGGACCTCGAAGAAGTTCTCGGGAAGGCGATGCTGCCTCCCTATTTTCCCGTCAGGCTGAGAGAAATGAATTCCATGAAGAGCATCATGAATCTGGATGAGACGGTGGAGATTATTCTCAGGGATGAAAGTTACGAGCCGATCCTCAGAAGCTCTGTTTTTCAGAACGTGGAGCTTCGGCCGCATGAGGTGCGGATAAGGGTCTTGAAGAGCAGGGCTCATCCGCGTGACGGAGTCTTTGTATATCGGATTGAGATGGGCGGGCGGAGCCTGGTATACGCCACCGATACGGAAGGTTACGTGGGCGGAGATGTGAAAATCACCAACTTCGCCAGGGAGACTGACCTTTTGATACATGACGCCCAGTACACGCCCGGAGAGTATTCCGATGAATTAAATCCCAAGCAGGGTTTCGGACACAGCACGACGGACATGGCCATAACAGTGGCCCGGAAGGCCGGGGTGAAAAAGCTGGTCATCTTTCACCATGATCCCTCCCATGACGACGAGTATATGGAAAGGCTGGAGAAGGAGGCCCGGGCTGAATTCCCGGAATGCCTGGCGGCTCGTGAAGGGCTTGAGATAGAGCTTTAGATTCAAGAATCCAGAATCCAGGAGTCAGAATACAGGAGAAGGAGACAGTATGGCAGGGAAAAAACTGGTGGAATGCATTCCCAACTTCAGCGAAGGAAGAAGGTCTGAAGTCATAGAGAGCATTGCGGACGAGATCAGGAAATACCGGGATGTCCGCTTTCTTGATCTGTCCTCGGACCCGGATCATAACCGCTCGGTAATGACCTTCCTTGGAGAAGAAGAAGAGGTCGGGAAGGCCGCCTTTGATGCCGTGGCCAAGGCGGCGGAGCTGATAGACATGGAGGCGCACCAGGGGGAACACCCCAGGATAGGGGCCGCCGATGTCATCCCCTTCGTTCCGATTAAAAATATAAATATGGAAGAGTGCGTCCGCCTGGCGCACCGGGTTGGTAAAAGAATTGCCGAGGAGCTGGGAATTCCCGTCTATTTCTATGAAGAGGCGGCCCTGAAACCCGAAAGAAGGAACCTGGCCGACATCCGAAAGGGGAATTACGAGAAGCTCAGGGAGGAAATAGCCTCCCCCGAACGCCGCCCCGACGCGGGCCCCCCGGCGATGCACCCCGGGGCCGGCGCCTGTGTCGTCGGAGCCCGCCGGCCTCTCGTCGCCTTCAATATAAATCTGGCCACCGCTGAGCTCAGGATCGCAAAAGAAATTGCGAAGCGGGTTCGGGCGAAGGACGGCGGCTTAAAATGCGTAAAGGCCCTCGGCGTGATGCTGCACGAGCGAAATATCGCCCAGGTCTCGATGAACCTGGTGGATTATTCAAAGAGCGCAATGTACTCCGTTTTTGAACTGGTCCGGGCCGAGGCCCGGCGCTACGGGGTGAACATCGCCGGAAGCGAGATAATAGGTCTGGTGCCCCTGGAAGCGCTGATGGAATCGGCCCGATATTATCTGCAGCTGGAGAATTTCAAGACGTCCCAGGTTCTAGAGACGCACCTGATGGAGTAATTGAATGAAAAAACAAGCGGATCTGATTGTCACGGGAAAACAGGTCTTCACCTCGTCCTCGGCTGGCAAACCCAAAAGGGGCGCGGAGCTGGGGGCGGCGGACGTGATCGCCGGCGGCGCTGTTGCCGTGCTGGGAGGGCGGATCGCAGCGGTCGGCTCCAGGGAGGAAATCCTTGACTCATGGGAGGCGGCGCCCGGAAGTATCATTCAGACGGAGAAGGCCATCGTTCCGGGGCTCGTAGATTCGCACACCCACCCGCTTTTCGCCGGCTCCCGGGTCGGGGAATTTATCCTGCGGGCTCAGGGCGCCTCCTACCAGGAAATAGCGGCGGCGGGCGGCGGGATTAAAAGCACGGTGACGGCCACGCGCTCCACTTCGAAAGAAGAGCTGATGGATGCAACGAGGGCTGTCTTCATGAGGATGCTGGCCCACGGGACGACCACCGTGGAGGCCAAGACCGGCTACGGGCTGGCCCTGGAAGAGGAATTGCGCCATCTGCTTATCCTCTCGGAAATAAAGGTGCAGATTCCACTTGATATCGTTTCCACCTTCATGGGGGCGCACGCCGTTCCCCCGGAATATGCCTCCCGGCGCGAAGAGTATGTCCGGTGCCTGATCGGGGAGATGCTTCCGGAGATCAGAAAAAGAGGTCTGGCTGAATTTGTGGACGTCTTCTGCGAGGAGAACGCTTTCACGCTCGAAGAATCGGAGAGAATCCTCTCGGCTGCGAAAGAGCTGGACTTTCCCCTTAAAATCCATGCCGAGGAATTTTCCAACTCTGGAGGGGCCGGCCTGGCCGCGCGCCTGGGGGCCGTCTCGGCCGATCACCTCCTGCTGGCGTCAGGGAGGGACATGGAGGCCCTGGCCCGGGCGGGGACGGTGGCCACCCTCCTTCCCGGCACCGCCTTCTTCCTGGGGGTGGAATACGCCCCGGCCCGATATTTTATCCAAAGCGGGGCGACGGTAGCCCTGGCCACGGATTTTAACGCCGGGAGCTGCATGACGGAATCAATGCAGGCCGTTTTATCCCTGGCCTGCCTTAAGATGAAGATGACGCCGGAGGAGGCCCTGCACGCCGCCACCATCAACGCGGCATTCGCCCTGAACAGGGCGGGGAGCAAGGGGAGCCTGGAGGTCGGCAAGGACGCGGACCTCCTGATCCTGGAGGTGGACGACTACCGGCTCTGGCCCTACCGCTTCGGGGTCAACATGGTGAATACGGTGATTTGGAGGGGAAAGATCGCGTGGAAAAATTATCCGCTCTGAGCTTCAAGGAATTACTCGGGCGTCTTTCGAGCCGGGAACCGGCTCCGGGAGGTGGTTCCGCCTCGGCGATGGCCTGCGCCATGGCCGCCTCTCTCCTTGAGATGGCGGCGGGAGTCACCCTGGGGAAAGCGGAGGCGGACGAGAGCCTGAAACTGCTGGCCGGGGAGGCCGGGGCGCTTAAGGAGGCCTCCCTCCGCCTGGTGGAGGAGGACTCGGCGGCCTACCTGAGGGTGTTTGATGCCTACCGGATGCCGAAGGAGACGGAAGAGGGAAAAAAAGCCCGCGCTTTATGCATAAAGGAGAGCCTGGAAGGGGCGACAGAGGTGCCGCTTCGGGTTGAGGATAGGGCTCTGGCCGTACTGCGCCTGGCCGCCGGGATGGCTCCCCTCGTGAAAGCAGGCGTGGTGTGCGATTTGGGGGTGGGGGTGCTTCTGGCCGAGGCGGCCTTAAGGGGGGCCATGCTCAACGTGGCCATCAACCTTAAGTCATCGAAAAATAAAGAGCTCACCGAAAAATACACGGCCGTGCAGGAAGAAATCTTCCGGGAAGCACGGTTCATTCTCGATGAGCTTAAGCCGTTC
>JAZDOK010000009.1:0-49554 GCA_043798715.1 bacterium | reverse complement strand
TGTTCCTTCCCCTGAACATCTGCAATTTTGGTAAAATAGTAAGATTCGCAAAGAACAACAAGTGGGTCGCACTGGTTACCCTGTTATCAGTCTTCCTGGTCTACCTGTTCGTATTCAAGAATGACCACCCTTACAATTTTTATCCTACCAATGCAAAACCAGGGGACATGCTTTTTTTAAGAAACTCCATTTTAAGGTATTCTTTAGACAGCACCAGTCTTTTTGTTAAATCCATTTTCTTTATTCCAATAGGGTATTCGATATTATCATTGATTGTCACAGGATTGCACAAGCAAATCTATTATCTCATCTATCCCCTGACCATTCTTTTCCTGAGTATTTCATGGCTTATAGAGCCGAGATATTATCTGGTCCCTTTTACCATGTTCTTATTGTGCAAGGAGGAAGAATCTGAAAAAACAGAATACTTTACCATAGCCTGGTTTTTTGTTCTGTCTTTATCGCTTTTTCTGGCCATATTAAGCGGCAAGTGGTTTCCATAACCGGAAGCATCGATATAAAAACATGCTCATGAATTTTATGAAAAGAACGGAATGTAGTTTAAAGTATGAGAGACGTGCTTAAGGTGTCGGCGGAGTGAATAAGAAGAAAGTTGCAATATTTATAATCGCTTACCAGGCGGTTAATACTTTGATTAACGCCATTGAGAGAATCCCGGACAGAATAAAAAAGGATTGTGAAGAGATATTTGTTTTTGACGATTGCAGTGATGACAACACCTATTATGCGGGCCTCGGCTTTAAAGCGGAAAGCGGGATGAGGAATCTAAACATTTACAAAAACCCTAAAAATCTCGGTTATGGGGGCAATCAGAAAAACGGATACAACTATGCCATAGAAAAAGAATATGATATAGTGGTCATGCTGCACGGGGATGTGCAATATGCCCCCGAGGAGATCCCCAACCTGATAGAACCGCTCTTCAAAGAAGAGGCCGATGCTGTTTTCGGCTCAAGATTCATGAACAATCCCCTGAAACAGGGAATGCCCGTTTGGAGGTATATCGGTAATAGAATATTGACATGGGCGGAAAACAGGGTGCTTGGACTGAATTTGTCGGAATTTCATTCCGGTTTCAGAGCCTACAGCGTCTCTTCGTTAAAAAAAATCCCGTTCAATCTGGCCGCCGATGACTACAATTTCGATACGGACATCGTCATTCAGCTTAAATTGAAAGGTTTAAGAATAAAAGAGATACCGATCCCGACACACTATGGTCCGGAATCACACCAGATTCCATTTTCAAAGTCGTTTAAATACGGGTTAAATATTTTCAAATCATTATTTCAGTATATTTTAACGAAAAAAGGCATGGTAAAAATAAAAAAATTCGACGTATCGCAATCAGATTGCTGAAGTCCTGATTATTCCCTGGCGCAGGGGGCCTTCGCCCGGTAGTCGTTAAGAATTTTTTTGATGGAATGGGAAGTAAGCCTCCCGTAGACGTTCTCGTTGATCATCATCACGGGGGCCAGGCTGCAGCAGCCGAGGCAGGCTACCCGCTCCAGAGTGAACTTGCCGTCGAGGGTGGTGTCGCCCTCCTTGATTCCCAGTTCTTCCGACAGGAAGTGAGAGAGGCGCTCGGCTCCTCCGACATGGCAGGCGGTGCCGTGGCATACCTTGATCAGGTATTCCCCGATGGGCCTCATCCGGAACTGGGAATAGAAGGTGACGACGCCGTAAACGTCGCTCACGGAAACGGCCTGGTCCCGGGCGATGGCCCGGATGGCAAATTCCGGTAGGTATCCCAGGCTCTCCTGAACGGCCTGGAGGGATGGAATGACAGCTCCCTTTTCTCTCCTGAAGGGGGAGAGAGCCGCGTGGATTTTCTGGACGTCCTCTTCTTTTGGAATTTCGATTGTTTCCATTTATTCAAGCCTTCTTTCAGACGTAAAAAATCAGCAGGGAGTTTTTCCCGGGTCTAACCGGAAATCTGCCAGTTAGCATTCTTGAAGGACTCGTAGTCGCGTACAAAGCGATCCACGATGTCCTTGATCAAGCCGATTTCCTCGGGTTTCTGGGGGTCCACCCGGCCGATCTCGAATTTGTCGAGTATGCCCTGTTTTTCATAGAAGAACAGGAGTTGCTGGTCGGCGTTTTTGCAGATGATCAGGCTGAACTCCGTCGGGAAGGCCAGAGTGAATTCGAGGTAATCCATGTGCTTGGGGAGGAAGCGGGTGTGGCACTCGTTCCCATAGCGATGCATGAGCTCTCTTAAGAGCGGGTCAATGACGTTGAGCTTGGTCTGGTGTACGGCGACGTTGAAATTGAATTGGGGGGTCGCTCCGCAGAGCTGAAGGGTGTAGCCCAGGGCCTTCTGAAGGGACTCCTTGAGTTCCTTCGGCGACAAAAAGCGATCGTCCGGATCGAGTGAAAGGAGACGGAAGACAATATTTCCCAACTCGGGGGCCACTTTGACGGAGAGCTGTTCGAAGGGGGGAAAATTGAAAGAGTCGTCGGGCTTTCTACCGGACAGGAGCTCGTGCATGGTCGCTCCGAGGGCATACAGATCGGAACGGGGCTCCGGTCTTCCCATCTGCTGTTCGGGGGGCGCATACCCGGGCGTTCCCAGCCAGAAACCCTCCTGGGGGTGGGATACCCTGGCGATTCCGAAATCAATCAGGAGGATGCGCCCGTCGGTCTGTCTCAGGAAGAGGTTGGAGGGCTTGATGTCCCGGTGCACGACTGGCGGTTTCATGGAATGGATATATTCAAGGGCATCGCAGGCCTGCAGGGCCCACTCCATGACCTTGTATTCCGGCAGTCCCGGGGAGCCCTCGCTGTGCAGAAGACTGGAGAGGTCCGTTCCCTCCAGAAAATCCATGACGAAATAGAAGGAGTTCTGGACGACAAAGTGGTCCGTGATCTGGGGAATATTGGGGTGCATGAGGCCTCCCAACACCTGTATCTCGCTCAGAAAGCGGTCAATGGCCGCCTGCCGTTCGGTCGGGGCGCTGAAAGAGTCCAGCATTTCCTTGAGGGCGCAGAGTTTCCCCTCCACGGCCGAATCTTCCGCCTGGTAGACCGCCCCCATGCCTCCCACTTTGATCAGGCCTCTGATCCGGTAGCGGCCGAAGAGGATTTCCCCTTCTTGAAGCTGATGCTCGTCCTTTAGCACAATTGGTTTCTCCTGAGTAGTTTAAAATCGTTTTCCGATGCCGATGACCGGTTGTTTCCCGTCAAAGGCGTCCCGGTATCCCCCCATGAGGTAAATGTCTTTTGGAAAAAAGAGCTTCCCGGTCACATCCACCTGGATTTTGTTGGGATCATAGACCTCGGCGGTCAACTGGAGTTTTTTGCCGAGGCGGCTGTCCAGGGCGACCCCGGCCTGCGAACGGACGACGCCGATACGGGCCGAGACGGACTTGTAGTTCATGCACCACTGGATGTTCATGAGGTTCCCGTGTCCGATGGCGTCCACTCCGAGCTTGACGGAGTTTGGAGCGCCGGGGAAGAGGAAGATGTTGGCGTTGGTCGCCTGTTCGCCGGTGTTAGTGCGCCACTCAAGATCGATATCCGAGTAGAAAATGTTCTGCCTCAGGGTCTGCTGTCCCTTATCGCCGCCCATGAACTTGTTGACCTTCTCCAGGACGGAATTGACCCCCTGCGTTGCGCTTCGGGCTTCATGAATGGTGGCCTTGAGATCTTCCTTTACCTGGGGGTCCGCGGTGAAGGAGCGAACATCGGAGGCGATGGATTCGACCGATTCGCTGGCTTTCTTGAGGGAGGCAAGAGTATCGAGGACGTCCTGGCTGAAACTGTCTTTCGTGACCAGGGCGGAGACGGCGGCCATGGCTTCTTTAAGTTTTAAAGAGGTGCTTTTCAGGTTTCCGACGATTTCCCTGACGGCGGGCTCGTTTATCGCGGCCATGCGGTGGAGAGCCTTTGTCATTCCCCTCACTTCAGAGCCGACCTGGCTCACCTGTGAGTTGACGCCGGATATCAGAGAGTTGGTGTTGTCGAGCAAGGCCTCCGCCTTGATTCTCAGTTTGGCTACGTTGGCGGCCACGTCGTGGGTGACAATCCTGAGGTCATCCGAAATGGCCTGGACATTACCGATGGATTTCTTGAAGTCTTTCTGCACGGATGGATCTCCGATGAGGGAATTAATATAACCGA
The DNA here is from genome assembly GCA_043798715.1 of bacterium. Taxonomy (GTDB): domain Bacteria; phylum Vulcanimicrobiota; class JAZDOK01; order JAZDOK01; family JAZDOK01; genus JAZDOK01. The sequence goes on along the minus strand of JAZDOK010000009.1, from coordinate 45,414 downwards.
TGGTTTTCTTGAGATCCTGGAGTGTCTCCCGCGCCGAGGCCACCATTTCGTCGGCGGATATCGGGTTTTGGCCTTCCATTTTGGCCCCCTCGGTGAGAACCGCTCCGCCGCCGGGAGTAATCTCCACCCACTTGTCCCCGATGATGGAGCCGGAGACGGTGATGATATCATTTTTCTTGACCTGGGCTTTCTTGTAGGTGATGAGGAGGGTCACCTGGACCCGATCGTTCTGGAGAATTGAGATTTCGTCCACTTTCCCGATGGTCACTCCGGATCGGTGGACAGGATTGCCCCGCATCAGGCCCGAGACGTGATCGAAGATCACGTTGATCCGATAACCTTCCTCCCGCCGCATCCGGCTGATCTGGGAAAGGGTGAGCCCTAGAATAATAATCGCCAAAAGTGTGATCATGCCCACTTTTGCCGCAGGACTGACTTCCATGATTACCTCCTTCCGGTCTTAAACCTTGATTGGTCCCTCGACGCTGCCCTCCCGGAACTGTACGACCAGGGGGTTTTTGGAATTTTTAATACCTTCCACCGTATTCAGCTCCACGATCTTTCCATCTATCAGCATAGCAATCCTGTCTGCAATGGAAAATGCGCTGGTCAGATCGTGGGTCACCACAATGGAAGTGGCTCCCAGCTTGTTTTTCATGTCCAGAATCAGGCGGCTGATAACGGTACTCATGATGGGATCCAGCCCCGATGTCGGCTCATCGTACAGGATGATCTCCGGCTGGGAGGAAATCGTCCGGGCCAGGCTGGCTCTTTTTTGCATTCCGCCGGAAAGCTGAGAGGGGTACATCTCTTCAAGACCCTTTAAATCAACCATTGCCAGATTGGTGACGACGATTCTGCGGATTTCCTCTTCCGGGAAGCGGGAGTGTTCTCTCAGCCCGAAGGCCACGTTTTCGCCGATAGTGAGAGAATCAAAGAGCGCCGGAGACTGAAAGACCATCCCGATTTTCTTTCTCACCTCGTTCAATTCCTGGGGTTTAAGATGCGTAATCTCCTGTCCCTCCAGGAATACTTCTCCGGAAGTCGGCTTCAGGAGCCCGATTAGGCACTTGAGGAGCGTGCTCTTTCCGACGCCGCTTAATCCCATGACCACCAGGACTTCCCCCCGGGCGACCTCCAGGTTTATTTTTCTCAGGATATTCCGTCCGCTCAGGCGGATGGAGAGGTCCCGGATGGAAATAATCGGCTCGCTGTTCAACTGAAAAGCCATGCCGTCAGAATATAATTGGAAATGAAAATGATGATGATCGAAAGGACGACCGAGTTGGTCGTCGCCTTGCCCACGCCGGCCGCGCCGCCGGATGTATTCATGCCTTGAAAACAACTGATGATGGAGATTTCCGCGCCGAAGACGAGCGCCTTGATCAGCCCTCCGATGAGGTCGCTCGGGACGGTCATGTTGGAGATGGAGTCGAAGAAAATCTTATACTGGATCCCGGCCAGCGTGTTGGCCGCAAAGGAGCCTCCCAGGATCCCGCTGGCATTACCGAACAGGGTGAGGATGGGCATCATGAAGATGCAGGCCAGAAACCGAGGCACCACCAGGTACTTGGTGGGGGGCACGGCCATGGCCTCCAGCGCGTCTATCTGCTCGGTCACCTTCATGGAGCCCAGCTCCGCCGCAATGGCCGAGCCGATCCGGCCGGCGCCCACCACGGCGGTGAGCATGGGGCCGAATTCGCGGAACATCGCCAGGGCCACCCCTCCGCCGGCCATCCCGCCCACGCCGTAGCGCACGGCTATCTGAGCCAGTTCCAGCGAGATGACCATGCCGGCGAACCCCGTCGTGATCACGACGATGGAGAGAGAGTTCACCCCGAGAATTGACATCTGTTCAAGGGTCAGCTTGATCCGGACGGCGCCCCTGGCGATCCAGACAAGGGTGTCATAGATAAGGAAGATGAGTTTTCCAAAGAAGTCGAAGAACCGGATGACGGCCAGACCCAGGTCTTCCAGTAAGAGCATCATAAAGAGTTTTTCGTCAGATAAAGCTGTATTTCCTCCCTTGGGAAACAAAGCAGGATTCGGATAAGCATGATATTATATGGAGAAACCCGGATGGAATTTATTCAAAAGGTTTTTTGGCATTCTTCGTCAAATAATCCCGGGGCGGCAAGGTAAACGGGGCGAAGGCAAGGCATGGAATATTTCTGGACGGCGGCATCTTTTGTCTATGGGTGCGTGATCGGCAGTTTCATCAACGTCTGCATCTGCCGGGTTCCCCTTGGCAAATCAATCGTTCTTCCCCCCTCCTGTTGCAGTTCATGCGGCAGTCCCATTCCTCTCTGGCTGAACATCCCGCTGGTGAGCTTTCTTATGCTGAAGCGGCGGTGCCGCTCGTGCGGTTCTTTATTTTCGTTCCGGTATTTCCTGGTCGAGTTTTTATGCGGGTGCCTGACGGCCTTCCTTTTCATGCATTTCGGCGGGAGTACCCTGAATTGGACTTTCCTCTACTACCTTGTCTTTGCAGGCCTTTTGATGGTTATTTTTTTCATAGATCTGGATCATCGCATCATTCCTGCGCCTCTGACGGATTACGGGGTGCTTTTTGGAATTCTGGGCAGTTTTTTTCTTTCTCCTCCGGGTTGGCGCCATTTATCGGCCTCCATTTTAGGCTGTCTTGTCGGCTATGCGGTCTTTTTACTCATCCGCTTCGTCGGGAGCCTTATGGCGGGGCAGGAGGCCATGGGTGGGGGGGATGTAGCCCTGGCGGCGATGATGGGAAGTTTTCTGGGTTGGCGGAATGTACTGTTGGCGTTTTTTCTGGCTTTCCTCCTCGGGACCGTCACCCAGTTGCCGGCCCTTCTGGCCGGGAAGAAGAGTGCCAGGAGCGAGGTCCCCTTTGGGACTTTTTTGGCGATCGGGGCTGTTTGTGCGCTGTTCTGGGGGGACGCCATGATCAGGTTCTATCTATCATGGCCGGAAATTTTACCCTAGGGAGGCGGGTTTGATTCAGGGATGCCTCCGGTGCAGAGGAGAGGGAGGAGCAGCCGAAAGGAGGAATGGCTGCAATCCTTATTGAATGCTGAGGATTGAAATGCCGGAAAGTGAATCCCGGCGGGTGAAAATTATTAAATATGTAAATACGGGAGAAGAAGAAGGAATTTTCTTGTTTTTATCGAAGCTAGAGTGACAAGTTATCCTCTGAAAGGAGGAGCGAGGCTAAAGTAATGTCCTTTTTTAAGAACTTAATAGGGATGGGTAAAAAGGTTGTTGTCGGCGGCGTTGATTTAGGCAGCAACTCTACGAAAGTCGTTCAGATGGTCAAGACACCCTCAGGGTATCAACTGGCCAGAGTGGCTGTAGGCCCTACGCCGGCAATGACTATCAAGGACGGCGCCGTCGTTGACGCCAAAGTGCTCGCCGATTCCTTGAGACAGCTTCTGGACAGCTCGAAATTTGTGCTTAACAAGGTCGTGGGGACGGTTGCCGGGCAGTCGGTGGTGATTCGTCCGATCATCATGACCCAGATGACGGAGAAAGAACTGCAGCACGCCATCAAGTTTGAGGCCGAAAGATACCTCCCGTATTCCGTCTCTGAAGCCCAGATCGTTGGGAATATTTTACGGAAGAGCATCGAAGGGGACGAGAAGTCCATGGAGGTGCTGCTGGTCGCTGCTCCCAATGAGATTGTGAAGAATGTAGGGGAAGTAATCAGCCAGGCGGGTATGCAGCTCCAGGCCATCGACCTGGAGCCATTTGCCCTGGCCAGGGCCGTCCAGTTTTCCGTAACACCCGAGGTTTTCAGGCAGACGCTCGCCATCATAAACCTCGGAGCCGGCTCCAGCACCATCAATATTTTCAAGGCCGGCACTCTGCGTCACAACAGGACAATCAGCGTGGCCGGCAACAGTTTCACCAAATCCATCGGCCAGTCCCTGAACCTGAGTTTCGAGGAGGCCGAAAAAATCAAGAGGGACAAGGGCGTCATTCGGGTGGAAAAGGATGCCACTCCGGTGGCCCCCACCTCGATGAGGATTTTCAATGTCATTATCCCGGTCTTGAATGAGTTGATCACCGAGGTTCAGCGTTCATTTGATTACTACCGCTCCCGCTACCGGGGGGAGACGCTGGATCTGATCCTGCTCTCCGGCGGAACTGCCTGTTTTAAAAACATCGGCCCCTACATGGCCAACGAGCTGGGCATTCCGACTCAGATTATCAATCCTTTCAAGAATCTGGTTTCATGTGAAGTCCCTGGCTATTCTCAGGAGGAACTGGACGCCATGGCTCCAATCCTCACGGTGAGCATGGGGCTGGCTTTCCGGGCTTTTGCCTAATATATTGAAGGGAGTTAAGCAGCACAGACGACATATTAAGGAACATTCTTACCGGGTTAAGTTCCAGAAGGGGGTGAGTTTATGACCATTAAAGTAGATCTTCTGCCGACTGAGCGAAAGCGTTTTGAATTTGATCCAATGCTCGCTCTCATGCTGGTTGTAGTAGCGATCTGCGTCGTGCTTTTCTGGCTCTGGGGCATCCATCTGGAGAGACAGATTGCGAGCAGGCAGGCTGAGATTACCGTTGTGGATCAGAAGAACGAAGAGTATAAGTCCAAGGTGCCGGTGATTGAGGATCTTAAGAAGAAAAACGATCAGTTAAGGAGTCAGATTTTTACGATAAAGAACCTTAGGTACGACCCCATCCGTTACAGCAATCTGTTGGATGAGGTCTCGATGGTAGTGCCTAAAAATTCCTGGCTGAGTCTGCTCACGATCGAGCCTCAGAACGGCAACACCGTCTCCATGAGCGGAGTGGCGGTGGATGTCAACGGAATGAAGCCGCTGGAGGCCATCGCGAGCCTTATGGAGAACCTGCAGGAGGGGCATTCCCGCTATTTCAAGGACGCCGCTCTTTCTTCGACGAGCATGACGAAGGTGGAGGGGAATTACATCGGCTATACCTTCCAGATTGAGAGCCACTATGATGCCGAGAAGGCAGGCCATGTGGCTGAACGAGCCGTTCTGGAATCTGTTTCTGTGCCTCAGCCGGTCGCACCGGCTCCTCCCAAAGCGCCTGCAGTTCCCCCGGGAGCACCTCCCGCAGGGACTAAAGAGGAGGGAGTTAAGATATGAACCTCACGACTCCGATGAAGGTCCTCCTGGTGGTGATTATCGTCGCCCTGGTAGGAGTGAGTTTTTATCTTATGGACTGGCAGAAAAAACTGGCCAATCTTAAGGAACTCCAGACTACCCTGGATTCCAAGAATCAGGAGCTCGAGAGAAACCAGAAAATGGTCGAGAAGCTCCCCGAACTATACAAGGAGAGTGACGAACTCCAGAGCGATCTCGAGCGGCTTCTCATCGCAAATATCAAGCCGGAGCCCGAATGGGCTTTCGTCTCAAATTACCTCAAAGAGATTGAGAAGCTGGCGCTCTATGAGAGACAGCGTATGAATGACCCCAGTTTTTCGATCCAATCCATCACACCCGGCGCCATGGTGTCCCCCACCGTCGCACCGGCGGATGAAAAAAAGCCGGAGGGGGGGGCTCCTGAGCAGCCCAAGAAAGAAAGCGCGGCCTCAGTGGCCCCGGCACTTATGCAGTTTCCAACCAGAAAATTCCAGATTACGCTTCAGGGGAAGTATGGTACCCTGGTTGATTTTCTCCAGCAACTCGGGGCGTTGAAGCTGAGACGGCTGGTCACTATCGATCGGATTGCGCTCTCCCCCGTGGAACTCAAGGGTGTCGGACTCTCCCCGATCCTGAATATCACGATTCCCATGACGGCCTATCTTAGCAAAGGAGGAGGTGGGCAGTGACGATTTGGCTCAATCGCGTGGCGATGACCCTCATTCTGCTTCTAACGGTTGGATTGCTTCTCTCCGGCTGCGCCAAGAAGACGGCCGATCAGCCGGCTGAAACTTCTGCTCCTCAGCAGCCGATTACGATTACTCCGCCATCTCCGGCCATTCCGGGAATGCCTGGAGTTTCCGGAGTTCCTGGCGCTCCCGGTGCGGCGGCGGTGCAGGCGCCGAGGTTCGTTCCCAGATATGCTATGAGCGCCGGGAGAAAGGATCCCTTTGCCCCCGTGGTGGGGAGGAGACCGGAACCACCTCCCCCGCCGCCCATCAAAATCGGTCAATTGCCTGATTTGCCGGATCGGACAGGCCCGGGTGGCATTCCGCTAGTGGCTCCTCCACCGCCCCCTCCTCCGCCTACGATTCAGGTCACCGGAATCATGCGGGCCGGCGGGAAGGTGATGGCCATCCTGCAGGATGGCTCCAAGAGCGATGTGGTGGGACTCGGCGACAAATTCGGCGAATATACGGTCACGTCAATCAAGAAAAAAACCGTGGTTCTTAAGGACGGCGGGCGGATTATTAAACTCGGAATTCCCGAGAATTAGGCGCGAACACAACTCAGGAGGTGGATTAGTTACAATGTCGAGGAAACACGAAAGTTTCAGACTGCTGCTGTTGACAGCATTTATTCTCGGGATGTGCCTTTGGAGTACATTGCCGGTCAAAGCAGCTCCGGAGGCCCGGGTCACCGGGGTGTCCGCCAGGAGTTATCCTGACAGGGTGGAGATTTTCATCAGTTCATCCGCCCCGGTCAGGCACACGGCCGGCTCTGTCAGCAAGCCGCAGGAAACCATTGTCCTGGAGGTGTTTCCGGCTGAGCTGGACCCTTCCGCGGCCAGATTCGTGGACGTCAAGAAGGGTGTTGTGGAAAGCATCAGGCTTGTCCAAAGCGGGGCTGAAACCGTGAAAGTTCAGGTCAATCTGACTTCACAGGCCAGCTATGCCGTTTCTCCCGCCGCGGACGGAAATGGTCTCCTCATGGTGGTCAGCATGGGCAGTTCGGCTGCCTCTTCTAAAGCGACGGGCGTGGGGGATTCTTCCATGCTTAAAATGGCCCGGGATGCCTTGCTTTCAGAGGAAGAAGCGGGTCCGGCCGAAACAGGGTCGGCGACTCTTAAGGGGAAGCAGGTCATCAAGGCCTCCCCCCCCACCCGCAAAGCCTCCTCCTGGACTTCATCCAAAACTGAAAAGGCCGCTCCGAAGAGCCAGGCTAAGGCATCCCAGCCCAAGCCCATTCTGGTAAACATGGAGTTCAAGGATGCCGAAGTCCTCTCCGTCATTCGTCTTCTCGCCAAGCAGAGCGGGGAAAACATGGTCTGCGATCCCTCGGTGAAGGGCACCATCACGATGGCCCTGAAGGATGTTCCCTTCGAGACGGCCCTCATGCTGATTGTCAAGACTTCCGGGCTGGAATATACCCGCCTGGGTAACATCATCGTGGTCGGAAGCGCCGATAGTTTAAAGAGACTGCCGGATAAACTACCTACTAAAGAGGAAAAAGGAGCCAAGCTCACCCAGGTCATCCCTCTGGAGCAGGCAAAGGTTTCGGATGTGATCACAACTCTGACGGCCCGCTTCCCGGGGGCGGAAATCATGCCGGACGCGAGGATCAACGCTCTTATCGTAACGGCAGATTCGACTACAATCAAGGGGATCAAACGGCTGGTTTCCCAGATTGATGTTCAGGCTCCGACCGCGTCGGCCCGGAGCGAGCTCATCCGTCTTAAATACACCTCCTCTGACAAGGCAAAGACTCAGCTCGAAGCTGTGATTCCGGAAATTGCGGGCAAGATTCAGACGGATGACAGACTGAATGCGCTGATGGTGACCGCTTCCGAGGATTTGGTGAAAAAGGTCAAGGATACCATAGATTCTTTTGACATACCGCTTCAGCAGGTCATGCTGGAGATCAAGGTGATGGAGATCAGCGGCAGCGGCCTTGCCCAGCTCGGAGTCCAGTGGGATTACGCCGCCTCGACAAAACTGTATGAGAATCGCGCGATAGGCTCTTCCGCTCAGACGGACACCGTGCAGGATCTCGCCATCGGGTACTTCACCCGGAGCCCCCTCGGAAATGATCAGGGCTATATCAGGGCCACTCTGAATTACCTCGTCCAGACCAAGGACGCCAAGATTCTGGCCACCCCCAGAGTTGCCGTGATAAGCGGCAAGGAAGCCAATGTCCACGTGGGCGACAAATATCCTATCGTATATTTTGATCCCAGGGCCGGCCAGAATCAGGTAATATACGTTGATATCGGAGTTGAACTTAAAGTAAAGCCCACCATCGGCCCGGACGGCTACATTACCACCGAAATCGCTCCCAAAGTGAGCGATCAGACGGGAATGGTTGACAAGTATCCCATCACCTCAGAGAGGACCGCCTCGACGACTCTCAGGGTCAAGAACGGCGAGACTATCATTCTGGGCGGACTTCTCAAGAGCACCGGGAATAAAACGGTTTCGAAGGTTCCTCTGCTGGGTGACATTCCGATCCTGGGCGAATTGTTCAAATTCACGAATAACAACACGGCCCAAACAGAACTGGTAATCATGATTACCCCGAGAATCATCGTTCAGTAGGTTTTCGATTTGAGGATTATGGATTATAAGCCCCGCCGTAGGCGGGGCTCTTTTCTGTAGGCCCCGCCGTAGGCGGGGGTCGCCTATTGTCGCGATGGAGGATTTTTGGAATTTCACATGGTATTTACCAGGGGGCGTATATAATTCAGGCCGTCTTCAGGCTGAAGGCGGCCTGAGGATCCAAATAAGAGACGGGATAGGGCATGGCCGATTTTAATCCTTTGATAACGCTTTTCTCCTGTTCAGGCGATGCCGGAAGCGCTCTTCATCGGGCCGGCCGGCAGAAAAAACAGTATGCTGCCGGAGTTCGGCCGCTCCGCCTGTGCTGCCTGGGTCAGTTGAACCCAGGGCTTCTCCTCCGGGCCCTGGCCCTCGGCGCCGACGGGGTTCTGGTTCTGGGCTGCCCCGACGGGTGTTGCCGGTTTCAGAATGGAAGGCGTTTCGGAGAGGAATGTCTGGAAGAGACGCTTGCGACCCTGACCATCCTTGGATGGCCTGCGGCCAGGCTCCGATGGGAGTGGATCGGCCGGGGAGATACCGATCGCCTTGTCTCAGTCATAAACGATTTCGATAGGCGCCTTCGGATACTCGGCCCCAATCCGATCAGGATCCAAAAGGTGACGGAAGCGGTGGAGGATATCTCTTTGCAGGAAGAATCAAAGAGCCCTTCCGCGGTGGAAGGGGCCCCTCCAAAGGGGATCTCTTATTCTGCCAAGGCACCTTCAGAGCCGCCGGTTTTCACCCCGGAGGAATCTCCCAAAGAAGAAGAGTTGGAGCCGATTTTTGATGTCATGACCGGTAAATGGCTCTATAAGGAGAAATAGGGGATGCAGGATCTTCAGGCACTGATGGAAAAAACCGGTGTTTCCCGATGTAATTCGTGCGGGCGCTGCAGTGCCTTCTGCCCCGTGACCCTGGCCGATCCCAATTTTTCCCCGCGCCTCCTGATCGAGCGACTGCTCCTGGGAACCGATGAGTCAGTCTATTCAGATCCCAGGCTCTGGTCGTGCCTCACCTGCGGCCTCTGCCGGGAAAAATGTCCCGAAAACGTGGATTTCCCGCTTTTTATCAGGGAAGTAAGAAACATGGCGGCTCTGGCAGGTTATCGTGGTATAGCCGCCCACGGCGGCCTTCCGCTGGCGATGATGCGAATGACCGGGGAGGCCGGCTTTAAACCCTCCCGCACCTCGTGGCTCGGACCGGATCTTATGACATCCGATGAGAGCGACGTGCTCTACTTTGTGGGCTGTCTCCCTTATTATGACAGGATGTTTGCCGGGGAATCTCCGGGGCTTATCGGCATCGCTCAGAATGTCGTGCGCCTCCTGAACAAGGCCGGGATCCGCCCGATGGTGCTGGAAGATGAGCGATGCTGCGGCCATGATCTTCTCTGGACCGGACAGAGAGAGCCTTTTCTTGATCTGGCCGGGCATAACAGCCGTCTCGTTCGCGAGGCGGGCGTGAAAAAAGTGGTCACCCATTGTCCGGAGTGCTGTTTCACTCTCAAGAGGCTCTATCCGGAATTTCTGAAATTTCCTGACGTCGAAGTCCTCCACTGGACCGAGATGCTGCTTCCGGCCTTTGATTCGGGCGCTCTTAAAACATCGGCCCTGGAGAAGATTGTGACATACCATGATCCCTGCCGTCTCGGGAGGTTCCTGGGAGTCTACGATCCTCCCCGCGAGATCCTCAGGCATATCCCCTCCCTGGATCTCAGGGAGATGGCTCGCTCCGGAAGGCAGGGCCCCTGCTGCGGCACCAGCGCCTGGTGCGGATGTGACGCCTTTTCGAAGCTGCGTCAGATGGAGCGTCTGAGAGATGGGGCTGATACGGGTGCCCGGGATTTTCTGACCAACTGTCCCAAGTGCCTCATTCATTTTGGCTGTGCCATGAAGGATGAGACGGAGGGGGCGCCGTTGAATATACGATTGCAGGACCTATCGGAAATCGTCTGGAACGCCGTCTCCGGAAAGACCGGGGACAATGTGGAGAGGACCGAATGAACGGGGAGGAGAACCGGGGTTTGGAAACGGCCGGGATAGGAGTTTATATCTGCCGCTGCGGCGGGAGCATCGCCGGAGAAGTTGACTGCGATCTCCTGGCGGAATATGCCGCGGGCCTTCCGAACGTAACGGTAGCCCGGCAAATCGGCTCTGCCTGCTCCCGGGAGGGTCAGGCCCTGATCCGCGGCGATATTCTTGCTCAGGGGCTTTCCCGGGTGGTGGTGGCCGCCTGCACCCCCCTCATACATTCAGAGACTTTTGCCGGAGTCCTTAAAGAAGCCGATCTCTCCCCCTCACTTATAGCTGTAGCCAATATACGCGAGCAGTGCGCCTGGGCGCATCCCGGCGGGCGGGAGCGGGCGACCGGCAAGGCAATCGATCTGGTGACGATGGCTGTGGCCAGGGCCTCCCATCTACGCGAGAGGAAGATTGAGCGCCTCCCGGTACAGCCCAGAGCCCTCGTCATCGGCGGAGGCATAGCCGGGATTCAGACGGCCCTGGATCTTGCCGGGAGCGGGCATCCGGTGACCCTGGTGGAAAAAGAACCATCGCTGGGCGGGCTTCTTTCGCGTCTGGATCGGATCTTCCCGGGGATGGAGTCGCCTCTATGCGTTCTCGGCCTTCGGATGGCCGAGGTGGAGAAGCACCCGGAAATTGAACTTCTGGCAGGAAGCAGTGTCGAGGATGTCGCGGGGGAGGCTGGAAACTACGCGGTAAAAATCATTCTCGAGCCGCGCCACGTCACGGAGGCCTGCACGTCCTGCGGCGCCTGCCTGAAAGTTTGTCCGGTAGAAGTTCCCAATGCCCGTGATGCAGGATTCTCATCCAGAAAGGCTATCTACCCCGCCGGCGGCGTGGCCGTCTCCCCTGCCTACGTCATCGATCGGAAGGCCTGCCTCGGAATAAATGGAGGGGCCTGCGACGCCTGTGTCCGGGCGTGCCCTGAAAAGGCCATTGATCTTGGCCAGGAGCCCAGGGGGCTGACCAGAGAGGCGGGAGCAATCGTCCTGGCGACGGGCATGGAGCCGTCCGATCCGGCTTTCCTTGAAGATTACGGCTATATCAGATTCGAGAATGTCATAACTTCCCTGGAATTTGAGACCCTGGTGAGGCCGGACGGCCCTACGGGCGGACAACTCGTGCGCCTCTCCGACAGCAAGCCGCCCGGAAGCGTGGCCTTTATCCAGTGCGCCGGCTCGCAGTCCGTCCCGAAAGGCTGGGCCGGCGGCGGATCGCTAACCTGGATGAATACTCTGAAAGAATCGCTGATTATTAAAGAGCGCTGGCCCGGGACCGAGGTCTATATTTTCTACACCGAGATGCAGGTGCCCGGAAAGAGCCACGAGGATCTTTATGCGCGGGCCAGGGGATCCGGCGTCCGATTTATCCGCGGCCTGCCGGCTGAAATTGTGGAAGCGGGGGAACGCCGGCTTAAAATCACGGGGGAGAACACCCTTCTCAGGGAACTCTATCGGATCGAGGTTGCCCTGGTGGTCCTGGCGTCCGGTTTTGTCCCGACCAGGGAGTCGGAACGCCTTAGGCGACTCCTTCGCGTTCAGACCGATCCCTCGGGGTACCTTCTTACGAGCCACCCGGCCTTAAAACCTCTTGAAGGTTACTCCCGGGCGGTTTTCGGCGCAGGGACGGCCTTAGGTCCGAGGGATGTAAGAGAAAGTATCATTACTGCAGACGCCGCCGCTGCCCGGGCCTCCTCCTTCCTGCGGCAGGGAGAGATTGAACGTGACGCGCGATACTCTCCGGATCGGCCTGATGAAGAAATTTCAGTTCAGATCGAGGCCCTGGCCTCAAACGAGGCTGAGAAGAAAGTTCTGGTACTGGCCTGCTCCGGCGCCTACCAGGCGATCGATCTGGCCGGGGCACTTCGCCTGGCATATCCGGTTGAGGTCTTCGTCATCGAGACGGGGTGTGCGGGCAGTGTCTCCCGTAAGCACCTTCTCCAGGCCTTGGGCCGTGGAATCGGGGCCGTTATAGTCGCCGGTTGTGAACCGGAAGAATGTCTTTTCAGGGAGGCGGGCGAGGCGGCCCGTGAAAGGATAATGGAGCTTAAGGAGACTCTGGAGGAACTTGGGGTCACGGCGGAGCGCCTCCGCTGGGCCGATGTTTCCACCCGGGATCCCGGCGCCTTTGTCTCTGCGGCACGGGAAACGGCTCGCTTCATCAACACTATCCCGTCAGAGAAGCTCAGGGAAGAATCAAAAATTGTGGCGGAAAGTCAACATCTTGAAAAGCCGTCCGGGCCTCTAAGGCGCGATTATCGCCGGAAGGCCGCGGAGGCCGCTCCCAGGGTAGAAAGACCGGAAGTGCGCCTGGAGGGTCTTCTTCGGAGAGAAGTCCTTTTTCAGCCGGTGGAGAGAAAAATTTTCCGGAGAGAGGAAGAGATGCCGCCCCCACTGCCGGAGGCCCCTGCGCCTTCCGCGGAGACTCTGAGTCTTCAACCGCCTCAGTTTTATCCGTCTCCTGTCGAAGAGGAGCCGGCGTCTTTTGCCGAGTCCGCTACGGAAGATAGTAGGGGTGAAAAATTTTTCACCCCTACCGAGGCGGAATGCCCGCCCATTGAGGTGGAAGGTAGGGGCGACGCATGCATCGCCCCTACCGAACCCCCGGCGATGCTCGATCTCATCCCGGAACCAATGGCCGTTTTTATAAATGAGAGTACGGCAGGCGTCTCGGAGAAAAAAGCCGGCCAAACGGAGGGCGCCGTAGATTTTCTCATCCGGCCGATTCCCTTCGAGCTTCCGGAAGAGGAAGAACTCCCCCCCATGGACTTGCCTGAGGTTGAGCCCTTCCCGGAGGAAGTAGGGGCGAAAAATTTTTCACCCCTACCCGTGGAGGATGAGGCGGCACTGTCATTCTTGCAGGATCTTAAGGGGGATCTCGAACTCCCGCCTCCATCGGACGAAATTAAGAAGCCTTCAAAGTCGGCCGTATCGTTTGAGGAACTTCCTGATGATCTTAAGGCTTTCCTGGACACCGAAGTCTTCATCGACGACTCGGTCGTGGAAGTATCCCTGGAGGAAGTAGAGGCGAAGAATGCTTCGTCCCTACCCGAAGAAGCAGCGATCGAGGAACCTCCTCTCGAAGAAGGAAAAGAAGAACCGCCCGCTTCCGAAGAAATCGCCCTTGAAGTTTCAGAGCCGTCAGGAGAGGGGGCGGAGGAGTTCCCTCTCCTGGAACAGCCGACCTCCGCGATCATCCCTGTCAGGAAATCTCTCCTCCTTCCCGTCAAACCGCCGGTCATGGGCTGGCGCCGCGGAAAGCTTCTCCCCGTAAAGCCCCTGCCCGGGCCCTTCGGGTTGGGACGTTTTTCCCGGGGTGCCTCCGGTAGGGGCGACGCATGCGTCGCCCATTGCGTAGGGGCGAAAAATGTTTCGCCCCTACCGGAGGAGGCGAAGGAAGTCCCTCTTGAGGATCTCCTTATCCTGAGGGTTCCAGAAAGGAAGTAGGGGAGACGCATGCGTCGCCCTGGAAGGATTACCAGAACATGAATAAGTCCGCCCTGGTCATCGGTGGAAGCCCGGAAGGCATCACTGTAGCCCTGGAGCTTGCCGGCGCCGGGATCAAGACCTGCATTCTTGAAGGCGCTTCCTACCTGGGAGAAAATAAGAAAGCGTCCAGGGTGCAGCCCGGCCGTGCGCCGAAGGATGATGAGGCCGGGAAAGAGGAGAAATACAGCCGCTTTCTGGAGGTTCTGGCTCATCCGAATATAGAAGTCCTCACCAACTCAAAGATCACGTCCTTCAGCGGTGAGGCCGGCAATTTTACCGTACAGGTGACCAGGCGGCCCCGCTTTGTCCGTGAAGAGCGCTGCAGCGGCTGCGGAAAGTGCGCCGAGGCCTGCCTGGTCAGCTTCAATAAACGCAAAGCCATCGATCTTCCCTTCCCCCAGGCACTTCCCCAGGTTTACTCCATCGAAAAACGGGGCACTCCTCCCTGCAAGGCGGCCTGTCCCGCCGGCGTCAGCGCCCAGGGCTACATTGCTCTGGCCCGCGAGGGGCGTTTTGCGGAGGCCCTGGCTCTTGAGCGGGAGAAGAATCCCCTGGCGGCTGTATCCGGCAGGATCTGCACCGCGCCATGCGAGGTTCAGTGCATTCGCAAAGAGGTGGACGGCCCGATATCCATCCGCTCCCTCAAACGGTTCATCGCCGATGTGGAAATGAAAAAATCGTCCCGCCAAGGGCGGGACGCTGAAAAAAACAAGGCGCCTTCCGGCGAGAAAATCGCCGTCGTGGGCTCGGGTCCGGCGGGTCTGACCTGCGCCTACTACCTGGCAGGCCTGGGATATTCGGTCACCATCTTTGAAAAATCCCCCTACAAGGGAGGGATGCTGATCGCCGGAGTTCCCTCCTTCAAACTTCCCAGGGAGATCCTGGCCGCGGAAATTGATTTTATCGAGTCCCGGGGAATAGAAATAAAGACCTCGGTGGAAGTAGGCCGGGATCTGGCCATCGAGGATCTCTTCAAAGATGGCTATCGTGCGGTGTTTCTTGCCCTGGGGGCCCACCAGGGACTCGCTCTTGCCGCATACGGCGAGGAAGATATGAAAGAGGGCCTCATTGACGGTCTCACCTTCCTCCGGCAGGTAAATCTGGAAGGGAGAAGGGAAGTTCCCGGGCGGGTCCTGGTCGTCGGGGAGGGCTGGGCCGCCCTCGATATCGCCCGCTGCGCCAGGCGCATGGGCGCTCGCGAAGTCATAATTCTCTATCCACGCGGGCGGGATGACAACATAGGTCACCCGAGAGACCTGGCCGAGGCCGAGGCCGAGAAAATAGAGATTCGCTACCTGGTAAGCCCCGTCCGCCTCCTGGGCGAGGGCGGGAAGGTGATGGGGCTGGAATGCCTCAAGAATATCCAGGGGGAAGAGGAGGAAGACGGCCGCATGAGGCCGGAGCCGGTAGAGGGATCCGAGTTTATCATCGAGGGCGATCTGGTCATCTCGGCGGTGGGGCGGCGCCCGCAGACGGAGTGGTTGAAAGACAGCGGCGTCACCCTGGATGAAGGGGGCCGCATCATCGTGGACCCGAAGAGCCTGGTCACCAGCCGGCCCGGCGTCTTTGCGGGCGGGGAGGCGATCAGCGGACCGGACAGCAGCATCTCCGCTATTGCCGACGGCCGGAATGCCGCTCTGGCCATCGATCGCTACCTCCGGGGGCGGGCCTTAAAGGGAGAGGAAGAAGACCTTCCGCGGCTGATCTCGCAGGAGGAGCAGAGAACCATTCTGGACGATTACCGGAAAAAGAGGCGGGACCGCGTCGATACCAGGCAGCTGGACTATCGTCAGAGGGTGGCGGGCTTTGACGAAGTCTCCCTTGGATACAACAAGAATGAGGCCGCCCTCGAGGCGATGCGCTGCATGGACTGCGGGATCTGCTGCGAGTGCGGGCGGTGCGTGAAAGCCTGCGGGGACGCCCGTGCCGTTGATCATCGCCAGAAGCCGGAGGAAATTGAAATTCACGCGGGGGCGGTTATTCTGGCCGTCAGCAAAGAGGAGGCCTTCTTTTTCGGAAAAACCCTGGGACTTGATATTGACACCTCAGGGAGGATTCCCCTCCGTGAGGGCTCCTTAAGGACCCTCGAAACGGCTAGGGAAGGGATCTATCTGGCATCACTCACACCACTTTTGTCCTCCATTTCCGGGGGAAAGGCGGCTCTTCCCGTCCAGGAGACCTCTGAGAGTGCCCTGGTTCGGGAGATCCTGGTCTCGGCGGCCGCCGGAGAGGCCATGTCTCATTTCTCCGGTGAGCGCGTTTCCGAAAAAGAGCCGCCTGTCTTTGAGGAGTCGCCGCTTCCGCGCATCGGGGTGTTTTTATGCCATTGCGGCGGCCTCTTTGATGACTCCATTGATTTTGAAGTTGTTAGCAATTTTGCCTTTAAGATTCCCGGGGTGGTCTCGGCGAACAATATCCCCCATGCCTGCAGCGAGGAGGGGGTGGCTCTGATAGAAGGAATAAGGAGAAAACAGAACCTTGAGCGCATCGTGCTCCTGGCCTGCTGCGGCCTGGACGATGGCGCAAGAGCCGCTTCCTATCAGGAAATGAGGACCAGGCGGAAACTGAGGGATGGCGTTATTCTAAGTCCTGATGCCTGGGAGATGGTCAATATCCGGGAGGGCTGCGCCTGGGTGCATGCCGGAAAGAAGGGGCCGGCCACGGAGAAGGTTGTGGATTTTCTCAAGATAGCCGTCAGCCGGGCCCGATCCGTGAAAAGGCCTGATTCCGAAGAAATTCAACTTCAGCCTTCGATTCTTGTCCTGGGGGCCGCCATTTTTGGCTGCCAATCTACCATAAATCTGGCCCGGCAGGGGTATTCCGTCTTCCTTCTGGAGCGGCAGCCCGATTTTACCAAGAGGATGAAGGCACTCGAAAATCCCCAGGCGAAGATCTGGTTTGAAGGTGTGCCCGATAAGCTGAAGGAAGCTAAAGCCTCCGTGGTCATGCCTTCGCAGATTCTGGAGATCAAGGGAACTCTGGGGAATTTCGAGGTGAACTCTCAGGAGTGGATCACCCGCGATCTGCCCCAGGTAGCAACCCGGAAGGCCTCCTTCCTGATTCTGGACGGGGGCGCGGGGGGCGGCGGGCTGCTGGCGCGCTTCTGGAAGGACGGAAACGTCCCGTCCGGGGTTTACTACGGGGGCGGGGCGGGGCGGACTCCTGCTGAGGAGGCCATCGGGCGCCTGGGCTTCTCGGTGGAGGAGATTTTTCTCATGCAGGCCCACGTCACCGCCGCCAAGATTTCCGGAAAGCTTAAGGGCGGCCGGATTTCTCCGGCGTCTCCGCGTTTTACCGTGGATCCGGAATACTGCCGCGACTGCGGTAAATGCCTTAAAATTTGTCCTTACAGAGCCGTCGAGCGGGTCGAGGTGAGCGGGAGAATCGTGGCCTTTGATGAAGTTAAAGCCTGGACCGCTCATATCCTGGACGAGAAGTGCACCGGCTGCGGGCTGTGTTCCGCCGTCTGTCCCTCAGGCGCCATAAGCGGATTCACCTGCGATAGCCGCGAGGCCGAGCGGGCCCTGGAAGCCATGTTTTTGTAATCCTTCTTTTATCGGGTCCATCTCCTGTGTAGTTTTCCTTGACAAGGAAAGGGTTTTTCGATATACTAGGTTTTGCTTCCGGAGGGAGCGGGGCGTAGCGCAGCCTGGTAGCGCATCTGGTTTGGGACCAGGGGGTCGGAGGTTCGAATCCTCTCGCCCCGACCATAAAATGCCTATGCGCCCATAGCTCAGGGGATAGAGCAACTGCCTTCTAAGCAGTGGGTCCGGGGTTCGAATCCCTGTGGGCGCGCCACTTTTGTCAGGCGGCTTGGGAATCCCGAAAGAGAGGCGCCTGATTCCCCTGGGGGGACGTGGTGAGCGTAGCTCAGCTGGTTAGAGCACTGGTCTGTGGCACCAGGGGTCGAGGGTTCAAATCCCTTCGCTCACCCCAGAAAGTGGTTTAATTATTGGTACGCGAACAGGCGTGCCAATTGCACGGTGGGGCGTTAGCTCAGTGGTAGAGCACCTGACTTTTAATCAGGGAGTCACAAGTTCGATACTTGTACGCCCTACCAAAACCGTGGGTCGTTAGCTCAGTTGGTAGAGCAGCTGACTCTTAATCAGCGGGTCACAGGTTCGAGTCCTGTACGACCCACCACCGTTCTAACGGGCGAGTGGCGGAATTGGCAGACGCGGTGGACTTAGGATCCACTGGGAAACCGTGGGGGTTCGAGTCCCTTCTCGCCCACCATTATTCAGGGCTCTCTCAAGAAGGAGGGAAACCTGAAGCGGCGTAGAAGAATAGCCGTGTTCTAGATGCGGAAGTGGCTCAGCGGTAGAGCATCGCCTTGCCAAGGCGAGGGTCGCGAGTTCAAATCTCGTCTTCCGCTCCAGGTTTTTTTGGGCCCGCAATTGGCGGGCCTTTGCAGGATAGACGATGATAAGGGTAAAACCCGGAGGAGATGGAGCCTTGGATGAGAATCTCAAAGTAACAGTTCAGTCCCCCTCGGAAGTGGAGAGAACTCTGGAAGTCGAGATCCCGCGGGAGAGGGTGCAGAAGACCGCAGATTTGCTGTTTCGAAAAATTTCACGCGAGACGAGGGTTCCCGGCTTTCGCAAGGGCAAGGCTCCGATTAACCTGCTCAAGCGGCATATTAAAAAGGACACCTTCAGGAAAGATCTGGCGGAAGAACTCGTTCCAAAGGCCTTTATGGAGGCCCTTGAAAAGGAGAACCTGACTCCCTTGACTCATCCCCACTTTGACCTCAAACCTTTTGAGGAGGGGGAACTCATTTGTTTTAAAGCTTCCTTTGAAGTAAAGCCGGCCTTTGAACTCGGGGAATATAAAGGCCTCGAAATCACTCAGGAAAGACCCGCGCTGAGCGAGAAGGACGTGGAGGACACCCTGCAGGAAATTCGTGAGCGCATGGCCCGCCTGGTGAGT
The DNA here is from genome assembly GCA_043798715.1 of bacterium. Taxonomy (GTDB): domain Bacteria; phylum Vulcanimicrobiota; class JAZDOK01; order JAZDOK01; family JAZDOK01; genus JAZDOK01. The sequence goes on along the minus strand of JAZDOK010000009.1, from coordinate 26,569 downwards.
GTTGAGGAAGACCGTCCCCTTGAGAACAGCGACCTGGCCAGCGTTGATTTTGAATCCTTCGAGGACGGAAAACCGGTTGAACACGGGAAAGCCGAGAATCAACTCGTTGAACTGAAAGAAGAACTTTTTCTTCCGGGGTTCCTGGACAATCTGCTCGGGATGAGAAAAGGTGAGAAAAAAAACTTCGAGGTCACCTTCCCGGAGGATTATCCCACGGATCTCAAGGGGAGAAGAGTCACCTTCAAATTCCACCTTAAAGAAATCAAGAAAAAGGTCCTGCCAGACCTGAACGATGAATTCGCCCGGGAAATAGGCAAGCACACAACGATTAAGGAATGGCGGGATGCTCTGCGTCGACAACTGGAGGAGCAGGTGGAGAGGATCGTAAACGATCAGGTTTACAACAAGATTCTCGACCTTCTGGCCCGCTCCAATGAAATGCCGGTTCCCCCTTCAATGATCGCCTACAAGAAGGAATACCTCACTGACGACTACTTAAGGCAGCTTCGGCCTCTCAAGATCAGCCTGATAGATTATCTGGAACAGAAGGGCATCAAGCCCGAGGAATTTGAAGCTCAACTGGATGAGCGGGCCCGCCACCTGGCCAAGATTGAACTTATCATTGACGCCATCGCCGAGAGGGAGAAGATCTCCGTGGAGAACACTGAGCTGGCGGAGGAGATAACCCATTACGCCGCCATGACCAACCAGGATCCGCTGGTGTTCAGGGAAAACATGGAGCGGGATGGCACACTCAATTCATTCATGTTCGGCATACTCAGGAAAAAGGTTATGGCCTTTCTTCTCTCCGTTTCGAAGGTGGTCTTTACCGAAGCGGATCGCCCGTCCACCGAGAAGCAGCCGGAGAAGGCAGCGATTCAGGAATAAACGGTCTTATTTCATCCAAAGAAAGGTGTCTGAAAACAGATGTCCTGCCATGAAAATTCAATTATCCGGGCCCAGCAGCTTGTTCCCATGGTCGTCGAGCAGTCCGCCAGGGGCGAGCGGGCCTACGACATCTATTCCAGGCTTCTCAAGAATCGGATCGTTTTTGTCGGCGACGCCATTGACGATGTAGTCGCCAATCTGGTAATCGCCCAGCTTCTCTACCTGGAGCAGGAGGATGCCGACAAGGATATAGACATCTATATCAACAGCCCCGGCGGCTCCATCAGCGATGGACTGGCCATTTATGACTGCATGCAGTTGGTCAAGCCCGACGTCTCGACCATCTGCATGGGAATGGCTGCCTCCGCCGCCGCTCTCCTCCTGTCCGGGGGCGCCAAGGACAAGAGGTATGCCCTGCCGTTTTCCAGGATACTCATCCACCAGCCCTGGTCCAAGGGGATAGGGGGACAGGCGACGGATATAGATATTCACGCCAGGGAGATCCTGTACAACCGCAAGGTGCTCAGTGAAATTCTCTCCAAGCACACCGGCCAGCCGCTGGAAAAGATTCAGCAGGACACGGAAAGGGACTACTATATGTCGGCCGATGAAGCGAAGGCGTACGGGATCATCGACAAGGTGCTGACCCGGGAATCCCGGTGATTAATTAGATGTTTGGATTCGGCGAGGACAGAACCCAGCTGAAATGCTCCTTTTGCGGCAAAAGCCAGGAGCAGGTGCGCAAGCTGATTGCAGGTCCCGGAGTCTATATCTGCGATGAGTGCATCGAACTGTGCAACGAGATTATCGAGGAGGAGCTCAGCAAACAGAGCGGGGAAGATCTTAACCGCCTGAAGACCCTCCCCAAGCCCAAAGAGATAAATTCGATTCTCAATCAGTATGTTGTCGGGCAGGATAAGGCCAAAAAAGTACTCTCGGTGGCCGTCTACAACCATTACAAGCGCATCAACAGGATTCAGACCGTCAAGGATTCCGAGGAGGTTGAGCTCCAGAAGAGCAATATCCTCCTGATCGGCCCCACCGGATGCGGAAAGACCTATCTGGTCCAGACGCTCGCCCGGCTCTTGAATGTCCCCCTGGCCCTGGCGGACGCCACCTCCCTCACCGAGGCCGGCTATGTCGGGGAGGACGTGGAAAACATATTGCTGAAGCTGATCCAGGCGGCGGATTACGATGTCAAGCGGGCCCAGAGAGGCATCGTCTATATTGACGAGATTGACAAGATCGCCCGAAAGTCCGAAAATCCATCCATCACCCGTGACGTCTCCGGAGAGGGTGTGCAGCAGGCGCTCCTGAAGATCCTCGAGGGAACCGTGGCCAATGTCCCGCCTCAGGGAGGAAGAAAACATCCGCACCAGGAGTTCATCCAGATTGATACGAGCCACGTTCTCTTTATAGTGGGAGGCTCGTTCGAGGGATTGGACAAGATCATCGAAGCCAGGATTAATGAACAATCCCTCGGTTTCCGGGCGAGCATCGAGAGCAAGCGCACCAAGAAGATCGGCCGGATTCTTTCCCATATCATGCCCGAGGATCTGCTCAAGTTCGGCTTGATTCCTGAGTTCATCGGCCGCCTTCCCATCGTGGTCACGCTGAATTCTCTAGAGGAGGAAGAACTGCGCAAGATCCTGGTGGAGCCGAAGAATGCTCTCGTCAAGCAATACCAGAAGATCTTCGCCATGGATGGAGTGGAACTCATCTTCACCAGGGAGGCCCAGGCTTCCATAGCCCAGGAAGCCATGAAGAGAAAAACCGGGGCCCGCGCCCTGCGGAGCATCATCGAAGAGATCATGCTCAATATCATGTATGAAATTCCCTCCATGTCCAACGTCAGAAAGTGCGTCGTGACCCCCGAGGTCGTTCAGAGAAAGGAAGAGCCGCAAATGATTTGTATAGAAGATCTCAAAGAGGAGGCCTCCTAGGGAGACGTACTTCCTTTCCGGGAATGAGCGGGGAGGGCTGAAGACCCTTCCTTTTTTCTGAAGGAGATGGCTTTCATTTCTGAAAATACCGAAGGGAATCTTTATTTATCTTGAGAGTGGACGGGAGTCCTCATGAGCCATTCAAAAGAAGTTGAAAAAGGAATTCTGGTCGCCCGCTGGATCCTGCTGATTCTGGTCATGTTCGTTGTTTTTTCACTTCCAGGGGCCAGGGGGGATTCTTTGGGCTGGAACATGAGACTGCTCCGGCTCATCCTGATTGGCGGGGCGGCCTACACCCTCTTCCTCACCGGGATGCTTTCCCTCTACCAGAGCGCCTGGTACCACTACACCGGGTGGGTCCTTGATTTTCTTTTCTATTCCGCACTTGTATACTTCACGGGGGGGAGCAAGTCCATCTTTGTCTTCCTGTTCTACGCGCTCGCCTTTTTTGCCGGTATGGGCCGCACCTGGATGGAGGGGATTTCCGGAACGCTTCTGATCTTTCTGGCGTCTCCTCTGTTCCATTTTATGGGGGGACGCGGACCCCTGCAGTTAAGTAATTTTCTGGCGCACGGCGGAATGGTTCTTCTGTCCGGCTGGTGCGGGATCGGCCTTCTGCCATTTTCCCGCAGTACCTCCGAAAGCCCCGTGGAGGACAGGGATCAGCTCCTGGAGGAATCCTACCGGATTTCCAGGGACCACATAAAAGCCATGGAGGCACGGGAGAGGGAATTCGGAGAGATAGTGAGGAAGTTCGAGACCCTCATGTATCTCAATCGCCTGATGGGGTCCACCGGGGACATGCGGGAACTGATGGAGACGATCGTAACCAGGGCCAGAGATGAGATGAACAGCCAGATCTCCTTTCTGATGCTGATATCCGACAACAAGCTGAAGCCGGCCTATTCCCTGGGTATTTCCGAATTGACGGGAGAAATTCTGGAAACGCCGGTAGATCAGGGGGTTCTGGGTTCCGTCGTGACGACCGGTCAGCCGGTGAGGATGAGCGAGAAGGATGAGAATTCGCGTCTTCAGGAGTTTGTCGGCTCGGTCGAGCACTTCAGGAACATCCTCTGCGTCCCCCTGATCACGCCTCAAAAGAAGGAGATTATCGGCCTTCTGGCGGTCGCCAATTCACTTTCAGGGGAGCCCTATCGCCAGGATCAGGAGGAATACCTGGCGTCCCTGGCCGGGGACGCCTCAATGTTTCTCAGGCAGATGAGCCTGCTTGCGGATCTGAAGTCGGCCTATGCCGATCTGGAAAAATCCTACCTGGAGACGGTCTTCGCCCTGGCCCAAGCCGTGGAACTCCGCGACAAGTACACCCGGGGGCACATCGGCCGGGTCAAAAATTATGCCCTCAAACTAGCGAAGGAGCTCAAGGTCCCGGCCCAGGTCCTTTCGGTCATCGCCAAGGCCGCCATTTTGCACGATATCGGGAAAATAGGCACTCCGGACAGCATCCTGCTCAAACCGGGCAAACTCACCGACGAGGAGTTCGCCGAGATGCGCAAGCACGCGGAGCAGAGCGCCTTAGTTCTGAAAGATCTCAGCTCCATGCCGCCGGAGGTGGTGAAACTGGTCCGCCACCACCACGAGCGGCATGACGGGAAGGGCTACCCGGACGGCCTGAAGGGGAATGAGATCCCCGTCGGGGCTCAGGTTATCGCGGTCGCCGATGTCTTTGACGCCCTGACAACAGATCGTCCCTATCGAAAGGGTTTTTCTGTTGAAAAAGCGCTGGAAATCATGATGGAGGCCTCGGGAACTCAGTTTAACCCGGGGGTGCTCAAGGCTTTTATCGGACTTGTTGATGAACAGCGGAAAAATCTGGAATTGACCATCGAAAAGGAGCCATGATTCATGACGGAAACGACTCTGGAAAAGACCTATCAGCCGGAAAAAGTCGAGGGCAGGATTTACGAAGAATGGATGGGGAAAAATCTCTTTTCGGCATCCGCTTTATCCCCGAAGGCTCCCTACTGTATTGTGATTCCCCCTCCAAATATTACGGGCTCCCTGCACATGGGACACGCCCTGGACAACACCATCCAGGATATCCTGATCCGCTGGAAGCGGATGCAGGGCTACGAGAGCCTCTGGGTTCCGGGGGAGGATCACGCCGGCATCGCCACCCAGACGGTGGTGGAGAAGGGGCTCGCCAAGGAGGGGCTGACCCGGCACGACCTGGGGCGGGAGAAATTTATCGAGCGTGTCTGGGAGTGGGCCCTGGTTCACCGCCAGGTCATTCCCCATCAGCTCAGGCGCATGGGGTGCTCCTGCGACTGGTCAAGGGAGCGTTTCACCCTGGACGAGGGCTGCTACCGGGCGGTAAGGGAGGCTTTTGTCCGCCTGTTTGAAAAAAAGATGATCTATCGCGGCCGCTACATCACCAACTGGTGCCCGCGTTGCCTGACCGCTCTTTCAGACCTGGAGGTGGAGCACGCAGAAGAGGCGGGTAAACTTTATTATGTACGCTACCCATACGCCCGGGGTAAAGGCGGGATCACCATCGCTACAACCCGCCCGGAGACCATCTTCGCGGATGTCGCCATCGCGGTGCATCCCGCGGACAAACGCTACCGGGATAAAATCGGCCGCCAGGTGGTCATCCCCATACTTGGCAAAAAGATTCCGATCATTGAAGATGAGGTGGTTGATCCGGCCTTCGGCACCGGCGCCCTCAAGATCACCCCGGCTCACGACCCGAACGACTTTGAAATCGGCCTGCGCCACGGTCTTCCGGCGGTGGTGGTCGTGGATGAGAAAGGGGTCATGACGTTTGAGGAGCTTTTTTTAAGCCCGGAGTCCTTCGGCGGCGAGGAGAGGCGGCAGAAGGCCCGGAAGGAATGCCTTCCCTTCGAGGGTCTCTCCCGCGAAGAGTGCCGGGTAAAGTTCGTCTCCGCTCTTCGGGAGGGGGGCTTTCTGGTCAAGGAGGAGGATTATCTTCATGCGGTCGGTACCTGCTATCGCTGCCATACGGCCATCGAGCCCTCCCTCTCACCCCAGTGGTTTGTCCGGATGAAGGATCTTGCCGGCCCGGCCATCGCGGCAGTAAGGGACGGCCGGGTTCGCTTTGTGCCGGAGAAATATAATGCGATCTACCTCAAGTGGATGGAAAACATCAGGGACTGGTGCATCTCCCGCCAGTTGTGGTGGGGGCACCGGATTCCGGTCTGGACATGCAATGAATGCAAAAATCAGGTGGCACTGCGTGAGGATCCGCCTCCGGAAACGCGCTGTGGGAAGTGCGGCGGCGAACTCCTGCAGGATCCGGACGTGCTGGACACCTGGTTCAGTTCGGGACTCTGGCCCTTTTCAATTCTAGGATGGCCAGAGAAGACGCCGGACCTTGAATTTTTCTACCCCACTTCCGTGCTGGTGACCGCGCGGGACATCATCTTTCTCTGGGTGGCCCGAATGATCATGCTGGGACTCGAGTTCATGGGGGAGATTCCCTTCAGAGACGTCTGCATCCACGCCACGATCATGGCCGCCGATGGCCGCCGGATGTCGAAATCCCTGGGCACCGGCGTTGATCCCCTGGAACTCTTCGACAAGTACGGCTCCGATGCGACCCGCTTCGGACTGATCTACATGACCGCCCAGGGCCAGGACATCCGCTATACCGAGGAGCGGATCCAGATGAGCCGGAATTTTGCCAACAAGCTTTGGAATGCCAGCCGCTTCTGCCTGAAAAATCTCGAGGGAATGAACCCCTCGCAGGTGTCCTGGAAGAACGAGACCCTGAATACAGCCGACCGCTGGATCCTGAGCCGGTTAAACGCCATGATCGTCCTGGTCAAGAATTCCTTTGGTGCCTATGCATTCGCCGACGCCGCCAAGGCTCTCTACGACTTCTTCTGGGGGGAATTCTGCGACTGGTACATCGAACTGGTCAAGCCGGCTTTCCAGAATCCGGCGAAGACTGCCGAGAAGGCCAAGGTCCAGGGTATCCTTCTTTATGTCCTGGAAAATTTCCTGAAGCTCCTGCACCCCGTCATGCCCTTCATCACCGAGGAGCTGTGGAAATACCTTCCCGGTGAGCGGACGGAGCTCATCCGGGCGTCCTGGCCGGAGGTGGATGAAGACCTCCTGGACCCGGCCTCGGAAGACAGAATGAGCCGGCTCATCGAGGTGATACGGGGGATCCGGAACATCCGGAGCGAGCTTCAGCTTCCTCCCCAGAAAACCTGCGAAGTGCTCATCGAGGCCGGATCCGAGCTGAGCTTCGAAACTCTTGAGAAGGGAAAGGCCTGGGTGGAGGAACTGGCAAAGGCCTCCCCTCTGAGCGTTCACCGGATTCTCAAAGATAGGCCCAGCCAGGCCTTGAGTTTCCGCTCCGAAGATGTGGAACTCTTTATACCCCTCAAGGGAATCGTGGATGTGGATCAGGAGATTTTGCGTCTGAAGAAGGAGCTTGCAGCCAATGACAAATATCTGGCAGGCATTCAAAATAAACTCCAGAACAGGGATTTTGTTTCCAAGGCGCCCCCGGAAATCGTTGAAAAGGAAAGGTCCCGGGTGGCGGAGCTTCTTTCGGTAAAGGATAAAATTGACCAGCGTCTCAGCCTTCTCCTGGAAGATCGGGTGGCCAGATGATGGAATTTCGTCCCGGCATCGGGATGATTAACCAGTGGATGGATCGGGATTGCTCCGCGTATTTTTTAAACAGACTTCTGGAGGCCGGCGCTTCTTTCGTGGAGTTCAAGGTGAGTGCGGAGCGGTGGGCCGGGCGTGAAGGGCAGATTTTCCTGGCGCTCGAACAGGGTCTGGATGTGACTTTTCATGCCTCCTTTGCGGCCCAGTATAACATGGCTCTGTTTGACCAGGCGGAGGGGAACGAGGTCCGCCGGCGATTTCTGGAACTTTTCTCCCGGGTGGCGTTCATTGCAAAAAAAAAGAAGTCCCCGGCCCTGGTCAATCTTCATCCCGCCTGGGGAGATTTGGAGGCGGACAAGAAGGTACTTTTTGAGAGGACGGCCCGCTTTCTCAAATGGGCTCTCTGTCTCATAGAAGAAAAGGGTTGGGACATCCGCCTGTTCATCGAGCTTCTGCCACACGATGAACATAAGAAAAAAGCCGGGGAGAGCACGGACGATTTACTGCACCTTAAGAAAATGGTGGATGCCCGGAATCTTTTCTTCTGCTGGGACCTGGGACATTTTCACCTTAACCGCTGCGCCCGTTTCGAAGATGGCGTCCCCCCCGGGTGATTTCCTCAAGCGGGTGGGCCATGTTCACGTGCATGACGTCTGCGGGGGGGTGGATCACAATCCCCTTGTCTGCGGGGGCGTCCCGATTCGGGAATACCTGTCGATTCTTAAGGGTCTTCCCTCGAAGGAGGCCCTCCCCGTAGGAGTCGCCCTTGAGCTCAAGTATGAGACCTCGGCTGAGCGGGGAGACCCTTTTGAGCTTCTTTTTCTGAGTCTGGCTGTTTTAAAAAAATACCTTCAGTCCCCAGGGGACTTGACAAGGAGTGCGCTATGAAGGTCGGTCTTGCAGGTCTTTCTTCCTCAGGGAAAACCACCCTGTTCACCTCCTTTATGGGAAATCCGGATTTCAAGGGGACTACGGGAAGCGTCAGTGTGCCGGATGAGCGCCTGGAGAAGTTAAGCCGCCTCTTCCACCCGAAAAAGACGGTTAATGCGGTGGTAAATTTTGAAGACTGTCTGCCTCTGGACACCCAGGCCAAGCCCGACCGGGTCAGGCTGGAGGAAAAAATGAGGACGATGGACGCCTTTGTGCTGGTGGTCGGAGCCTACCGGTGTCAAAGCGCTGAGGATGTTCTGGCTGAATTCGGCAAGATTCGCCTGGAGATGATCATACGGGATCTGGATTTTGTCCTCAAGCGCATGGAAAAGCTCGAAAAAGAGATCAAGCTGGCCGTCAAGGACCGCGCTCTCAAGGAGAAGGAGATGGAGCTTTTGAAACGCCTGCAGCCGATCCTTGAAGGAGAACGCTATCTTGCCGGCCTTGAATTTGACCCATCCGATTCTAAGATGATGGCCAATTACAACCTCCTCACCGGGAAACCCTCCTGCTTTGTTTTGAATGTCCCGGAGGAAGACTTGGGCGGAGGGGGGGCGATTTTGGCCGGCCGTGTCCAGGAAGAGCTGAAGAAGAGGGGGCAAATCTCCCCCGTCCTCTTCCTGAACGCGAAACTGGAGGCCGATATAGCCGCGATGGAGGCCCCTGACGCCGCCTCATTCATGAAGGAGTACGGGATTTCGGAGCTGGGGCGCGGGCGGGTGATACAGGCGGCCTTCCGGATGTTGGACTGGCTCACTTTCTACACCGTCGGCGAGGACGAGTGCCGGGCCTGGAACATCCCCCGCGGGGGCAGTGCGCTTGACGCCGCCGGCGCCATCCACTCCGATCTGGCGCGGGGATTCATCCGCGCCGAAGTGGTGGATTGCGAAAGCCTTCTCAGCCTGGGCTCCCTGAATGAGGCCAAAAAAGCGGCCAAATTGAGGCTGGAAGGCAAAACATACATCGTAAAGGACGGCGATATCGTTCACGTCATGTTCAATGTTTGATTTCGCCGCGGAGATGGTTGGAAGGAACTATTTTCACCTTTTTAAGTGAAAATTTTCCTGGCTTAGCAGGATTTTTCGAGCGCATATAGAAGAAAAAAGAGGTAATTTGCATAGTTTTTTAACTTTGGGAAACAGGGAGGGCAGATGAGTACTCATTATATCCGGACTCTGGCCGGGGGGATCATTCTCGGTTTTCTCCTGGCTGGATGCACTGGGAGCAGCAGCGGCTCTTTTATTCCGACGCCGACATCCATTACGACTCCGACACCCACACCGACTTCCACACCAACTTCCACGCCGACTCCAACGCTGACCCCGACACCTGTCCCGACGACATCCTCGGCTCCACCTACTCCCGGGCCGGAACCAAGTCCGGATCTGCCGGCTCCGCCGGCGTCCGCCGAGCCAATCTGAGGAGGGTTTGGAAAGGCAGACGGCAACATCAATAAATCAATCAAAGTTGGGGTGTGCTTCATGTTGAAAAAGTTGTTTTTATGGAGTCTTGTCGCAGTGGCCGTCATCTTTCTGGCCGGTTGCGGAAGAACGGCTGTCCCGGATTCCGCTTTCAGCGGTGGGACTGCTCTTGCTCAGGTGAGCCCCCCGGCTCTCCCGGCTCAACCTGAAAAAATCGATTCCGCGTCATCGGAGCGGGTAATCGCCTCAAAATCCGCGGTTCAGATCCATCTGAACGCCGGCTGGAACATTATTTCCTTCCCTTTCAAAAACGTGACGTCCTGCAGCGGGTTCACCTACAAGATTTACAAATATAACGGCACCGGCTACGATTCGATCAATCCCATAACGCAGCCCGACAGTATTGACTGCCATTACGGATACTGGGCTTACACCGTCAACGCCGCCGATGTCACCGTTGACGGAACGGCCAATACGGGCTCCGACAAAATTACATCGGTGGATCTGAGTTATGGATGGAATTTTATTGGCTTTCCATTCAGCAGCACCCAGTATTTCAGTGTTATCTCCGTAAGGCGCAACAGCGAGACCAGGACCCTGGCGGATGCTTCCTCCGGCAGCGTATTGTGGCTTTACAACCGGGTGTATGAATACGGCTCCGGAAGCTGGATCTCCCAGCTCACCTCCCAGCCGGGCAATTCTTTTGTCACGGGAAAGGGATACATGCTCTGGTGCTGGATGGCCAGTACCCTGCAGTTCTCAGATTCCTCTCATCCTCTCACCCTGAGCTCGATCTCGCCCTCCGTCTTACTTCAGGGCGGCACGGTCGTGCTGACTGGAAGCGGCTTCGGCTCCATCCAGGCGACCGGCAGTGTCCGCTTTAACGGGCTCAATGCTTCCTCCGTCGCCTCCTGGTCCGACACCCGCATCGTCTGCAAGGTGCCCTCCGGCGCCGCCAGCGGAGATGTTTTAGTCGCCAATGCCGCCGGAGTCAGCAACAGCCAGTCCTACACGGTATCAACCACCGGCATCACCGGAAGGCTGACCGGCGGATCCGGCATCGCGCTCAACATCCTGGCGACCTTTACCGCGATCTCAGGGGGCGTTCCCGGAAGCTCAAACGCCTACAGCAATCCCGTGGACGGGACTTATGCGATTGCGACGGCGCCGGGCGTCTATGCTATTTTCACGATCAGCGCCTCCGGGTACGTAGATGCCACCGCCCAGGGGACGACGCCGACGACCGGCAACGTGGCCCCGCAGATCGACTGGCAGATGGTCGGAAGCGGCGGGCAGGCGCCCACCTTTACCATCATCGTCGGCGGGGGCGCAACGCCTGTTCTGGAAACGGTATCTCCCTCCGTTGTACTTCCCGGGAGTACGGTTAAACTGACCGGGAGCGGTTTCGGCAATATCCAGGGGACGGGCAATGTGCGCTTTAACGGATCTTACGCAGTAGATCCCTCTATTTCATGGAGCGATACCCAGATCATCTGCAAGGTGCCCCCGGGCGCCACCAGCGGGAATGCCATCGTAACGACGCCCGGAGGGTCATCCGACGGGGTCGCCTATACCGTAGCTGCGAGCGGGACCGCTCTATCAGGGAGGCTGACCAGGAATACGGCCACCCCCCTTTCCGTGCTGGGGACTTTTTTCACGGTTGAGGCCCCGACTGTTCCAGCCGCCTACAGCAACCCGGTGGACGGCACTTTCCTGATTCCTGTCTCTCCGGCGGCGTATGCTATTTTCACGATAACCGCCTCCGGGTACGTGGATGCCACCGCCCAGGGGACCACCCCATCGGCGGCGGGAAATGTGGCCGTTCAGAATGACTGGCTGATGGTGGCCACCGGCGGGCAGGCGCCAACTTTTGCCATCGTTCCCGGGGGCGGGGGAACGGCCCCGGTTCTTTCTTCGATGACCCCCTCCGTGGTTCTCCACGGAAGCACGGTCGTCCTGGGCGGGAGCGGCTTCGGCAATACTCAGGGTACTTCCACCGTCAGCCTGGGCGGCACCAGCGTAACTTCCATTGCCTCATGGGCGGATAACCAGATTATCTGCAAGGTTCCCGAGGGCGCGGTCAGCGGGACTGCCGCCGTCACGGTTTCGGGCGGGACCAGCAACGCCATTGCCTATACTCTGGCCACCACCGGAATCACGGGAAGGCTGACCGGCGGCACCGGCATTCCCCTGAATATGCTGGGAACTTTTTACGTCTACTACGGCGGAGTCACGGGGGCCTTGACCTGTTACAGCAATCCGCTGGACGGGACCTTCGCGATTCCCACGGAAACTAACAGCTATGCCATCATCACCATAAGCGCCATCGGCTATGTAGACGCCACGGCGCAGGGGGGGACTCCGGCCTCCGGGACGATCAAGGCCGAGTCGGATTGGCAGATGGTCCCGACCGGGGGAAGGGCTCCTATGTTTACCCTCTGATTTTTTCCCGCTCCTTCGCGGAAGGCCCGGGAAATCAAAGGGTATTAAGAGTTATACAAAACAAAAGAACTAGAGAGGTGTCCGGATGAAGAACACAGTGACGAGAACCAAGTTGAACAGAGTCCTGGTCGGCCTGATATTGGCCTTACTTCTTCCCCTGGCGGGCTGCGGGAAATCCTCTCCCACGGCCGGTCAGAGCGGCTCAGAAGTTAAAGCGGCTCTTCCCGCCGTGGTCGTGGATGCGGGGACGAAAAAGCCGGTCCCCGGTGCCGTGGCCGTTTCGTTTGAAGGAGAAAAGACCCGCGTTTCGCCTGAGGGGAACGTCCTGGTGGAGGTTCCCGCCAGGAGCCCATTCCTCTTCACCGTATCGGCCCCCGGGTATCAGGAGACGCTGGTGGGCGGAAAGCTCCCGGATGGGAAAGTGGAAAACCCCGTGGAGATCCCTCTGGCCAAAGCCCATTCCTCCTCTCCTCCGATTATCGTCACGGTCGGCGGGGCGGGAAGCTCTCTCGTCAGGATGCCGGAGATGCCGGCCGGAAAGACCAGCATCGTCAATGGACAGTGGAATCACCTCTCCTTTCCAAAGAGCAACATTACCAGATTCACAATCACGGGTCTGACCGCAGGATTTGCCCTGAGTTACTTTGACGCCGTTACTTCTCATTCCTGGAAATACGTCATCGTCAATGCCAACGGAACGATTGCCTCCGGCAACGACCTTCTTGACCCGTCTCACGGCTACTGGCTTCAGGGATACAGCGGGGGGACGGTGGAAGCCGTCGGGGACATCGTCGCAGCCGCCAACATGACGCTTCCTCTCGGGGGCACGTATGGCAGCGTAGGCCAGCAATGGAACCTGGTCGGATGCCCCTACTCTCTTTCAATCCCTCTCTCCACCATCCGGATCAGGTATAATGGCACGGAGTACACTTTAGCCAACGCCAGCTCCAACAATATCACCGGGCCGGCCTTCTCTCACTTTGAAGCGAGCACCGGCAAATGGGAATATGCTCTCGGAAGCGGCAACCTGGATCCCAACAAGGGGTACTGGTTCCTGGTCTTCAAGGACAGTTCTTTAATTCTTCCCAATCCCACCCCGACTCCCACGGCTCCGCCGGCGCCGGTCATCACGAGTCTTTCTCCCACCAGCGGAGACGTGGGGACTCCGATCACCATCAGCGGTTCTAATTTTGGAGACTCCCAGGGCAGCAGTACGGTCTTGTTCACCGACGGCGCCAGTGCGGGACAGGCGACTTCGTGGAGCGCCGGCAATATCGTGGTGAATGTGCCCGCCGGGGCCGTCACCGGCTCAGTGACGGTGACGGTGGGCGGTGTAACCAGCAATGCGTTTAATTTCACGGTGACTGCCAAGAACTGGATTCGCCAGAACCCGCTTCCAACCGGCTATCCACTCGATGGAGTCTGGGGAGCCGCCAATAATGACGTCTATGCCGTCGGGCAGAACGGCACCGTCCTCCACTATGATGGGAGTTGGAGTATCATGAGCTCCGGAACAACTTCCACTCTTCGCGGGATCTGGGGGGCTTCCAGCAGCAGTATTTTCGCTGTCGGATTAAATGGCGCCATCATCCGCTACAACGGCAGCGCCTGGAGTCCCATGTCCTCCGGAATCACGACCGCTCTTTCCGGGGTCTGGGGGGCGGCGGCCAACGATGTCTTTGCGGTGGGGGACAGCGGGAAGATAAGGTATTACAATGGTACCGCCTGGAGCCTGAGTGACTCCGGCACCACCCAGAATCTTCGCGGGATCTGGGGAACCGGCAACACCTATATTTTCGCCGTCGGGGACGGCGGGACAATTATACAGTGGAACGGCGCCAACTGGGCGGCGGCGAATTCAGGCGTCACTCAGAACCTGAAAGCCGTCTGGGGGGCGGCCAACAACGATGTCTATGCAGTGGGGGACGGCGGGACCATCCTTCACTATGCGGGCGCGGGCAATGCCTGGAGCACGATGACCTCAAACACCACCCAGAACCTGAAAAGCGTCTGGGGGGCGGCCAACAACAATGTCTATGCGATGGGCGACAATGGAACCATCATGCACTATGACGGGACCACCTGGAGCACGGTTTCCTCAAGCGCCAGAGAGCTGCCAAATACCACTGAGCCGCTCAACGGAATCTGGGGCAGCAGCGCGACCAGTATCTTCGCCGTAGGGGGCAGCTATAATAACGGATTCCACAGTGTGATACTCAAATACGACGGGACTTCGTGGGCCTCCATGTCCTCCGGCGTGACCAGCGAGATTTACGGAGGCTGGTGCTACACCGGCAGCGACGCCTTCGCCGTGGGGAGCAACGGCACCGTCATCCACTATAACGGAACTTCCTGGGGAGGAGCGGCAAATTCAGGAACCACGGCTAAACTCAACGCCGTTTATGGGATCATCGATTCCACCAGTGTCTATGCAGTGGGGGACAGCGGCACCATCATTCACTACAACGGGATATCCTGGGGAGCGGCGAATTCAGGCACCACGGCCAATCTCTATGGGGTCTGGGGAAACGTCAACACCAATGTCTATGCGGTCGGCGACTCAGGGATCGTCCTTCACTATAATGGCACCTGGAGCGCGATGACCACTATGACCACGGCCAGGCTTAATGCCATATGGGGGGGCGGTTCCAACGATATCTTTGTCGTGGGCGGCTCCGCCGATTGGACCAGCCAGACCAACTACGGCGTCATCCTGCATTACGACGGAAGCCTGCATAGCGGCACTTACTGGCCCAAGGTGCTCACCCGCAATGATTGCTTCTTCCAGGGAGTCTGGGGCAGCAGTTCTAACGACGTGTATGCGGTGGGCGCTTATTATCAGTTCTATGGCTCTCAGAGCGTCACGAGCTACAGCAAGATTTTCCATTATGATGGAACGGCCTGGAGCGAGATGTCCCTTCCGAACGTCGGATTCCTTTCAGGCGTCTGGGGGAGCGGGGCCAACAACGTCTTTGCCGTGGGCAATGGAGGGGCGATATTGAGATATAACGGCTCCACCTGGAACCAGGTGATTTCGGGGACGACCAACCCGCTCTTCTGCGTCTGGGGGGCCGGCACCACCGATTACTTCTCCGGAGGTTCCGGGGGCACGATCCTTCACTACTGAGTCATCTCTGATGAATAAAAAGGAGAGGGGAAGGCGATAGCCTTCCCCTCTTTGTTTTCCGCTGAAAGCTGACGATGAGTGCCTGCTTCAGTACTCGATACCTTTCCTGGCAGGAAGGGACCGCGTCGAGTAGTAGTGTTTGATTTCCTTCATCTCGGTCACCAGATCCGCTCTCTTTATGATTTCTGGTCCGGCCCCTCTCCCGGTGAGCACGAGTTCCAGGCTCGGCGGCTTCTGATCCAGGATTTCGAGGAGCGAGGCCAGGGTAATCAGACCGTAGCCAACGGCCACGTTAACTTCATCCAGTACCAGGAGATCGTATGAGCCGGAGGCCATGACTTCCCGGGCCTTGTTCAGTGCCCTTTGAGCCAGTTCTTTATCCTGAGGTGAGGGTTCATCCGGATTGACGAAGTCGGCCCGTCCGAACTGGAGGAGGGTGAAATCCGGCAGATGCCTGGCGGAGGCCACCTCGCCGTAGGCCCACCCTTTCATGAACTGGATGAAACAGACTTTCATGTCATGCCCGGCGGCTCTCAGGGCCAGGCCCAGAGCGGCGGTAGTCTTGCCCTTGCCGTCGCCGGTATAGACGTGGATCATTCCCTCGCGTTCCGCCGGGTGCTTAAGACTCATCAATTTCCCGTTTCAAAGCGGCTGTTCAGAAACCCGACGATCTCTCCGGTTGAGGTGCCGGGCCCGAAGATAGCGCTTATTCCCTGGCTTTTAAGGGCCTCCGTATCATCCTGGGAGATGATGCCCCCGCCGAAGAGAAGGACGTCTGTCAGGCCCCTCTCGCGAAGAAGCGACATGACTCTCGGGAATATGGTCATGTGAGCGCCGGAGAGAATAGAGAGGCCCACCGCGTCAACATCTTCCTGTAGGGCCGCTTCCGCGATCATCTCCGGAGTCTGGTGGAGGCCGGTATAGACCACCTCCATGCCGGCGTCCCGAAGGGCCCGGGCTACGATCTTGGCTCCCCGGTCATGGCCGTCCAGCCCGGGTTTGGCAATAAGCACTTTTATTTTCATCTGTCCTTCAGTTCCTCCTCGCGGATTTATCTGGAATAATTACTTTTTGACGCCTGATTTTCCTCCAGGAGAGACTATTTGGTCCGCCATCTGCTGAATGGAATCCGGCTTGAGATGATGGACTGAAAGGCCTCACATGGGCACCAGCAATTCGGGCACTCATTGGCGGCTATCTTTTTCCGGGTTTCCTCCGCCTTTTCGCTCATCCAGATTTTATTGATGTCGTAATCAGCATCATGGAGGGAGCCCAGAGGATAGTTCCATAAGAAACACGGGGTAACCAGACCCTGCGGGTTGACGGCCAGCGAGCTTTTGAGGGCTACACAGGGGAGAAGGCGCCGCGATGGTTCCCGGTAATACTCTGAGACCTTTTGCAGGTAGAGGTCAAAGATCAGGTTTTGTGGCTGCCGCAGGGAGAGCTTGCTTTTTTTGGTTCTGACAACCTGTTCAATCTGTTTTTCCAAGCCGATGGGCACGAACTGGTCATTGCCTTCGGAGCCGTAGAGGTAACCGCTGTGGGCGAATGTAACATAGATATGATGTTTTTGCGAGGAGAGCTCTTCGATGAAACCGGGGATGGCGGTCAGGTTCAAGGTAGAGACGGTGGCCTCGAGGCCCACCCGGAA
The DNA here is from genome assembly GCA_043798715.1 of bacterium. Taxonomy (GTDB): domain Bacteria; phylum Vulcanimicrobiota; class JAZDOK01; order JAZDOK01; family JAZDOK01; genus JAZDOK01. Next base: position 9,565 of record JAZDOK010000009.1, on the reverse strand, counting down.
TAATTTATTTTTACTGAGCAACTCGCGGGCGGTCAGGTAGGTGCTCCAGGTTTTTTTGAAAGCTCCCGGAATGCCCCTGATCCGGTCGTGCAGCTCTTCCGGGCCGTCAAGACTGAAATTCAGGTAAAAAATCGCCTTTTTCTGGTTTCTTATTTTTTCGAGAAGGTCCAGGGTTCGCTCTTTAAGGAGCCCGTTTGAGTCCATTGAGACGACCACCAGCGAGGGAATCGTGTCGAGGGCCGTCTGAATTATTTCCAGAAGGTCGTCTCTTAAGAAAGACTCGCCGCCTACGATACAGAGCCAGCAGACGGTTGAGGGAAGATGCCGAAAAATCCGGGAGATCTCATCGAGCGAGAGCTCCCGGCTGTCCCGGTTCTCATCTTTGTAGAATTTCCAGATATTGCAGGTCTGGCAGCGGGAGTTGCAACGGTAGGTAACCGCGAAATTGAGCTTGAACGGGGTCCGCTTCAACCTGCTCTCAAGAATTTTCCAGAGGAACTTTCCCTCTTTGAACATCTTTTTTGGTAAACCTCAATCTCAGGAGCGTGAAAAAAACTTTCACGATCTCCAGGCCGTTAAGCTTGGTTTCTCCCCAGGTCCGCTCCCTGTAGGTGATGGGAACCTCGCCGATTGTAAATCCAAGCTTCTCGCAGTAAAAGAGAATCTCCTCCATGAAGGCGTAGCCGTCGCAACGGATGATTTTCCATGGGAGGGCCTCAAGAACGCGCCGGCGGTAACAGCGGAAGCCCGTAGTGACGTCTCTGATTCTCAGCCCGAGAAGAAGTCTGGAGAGCGCATTGCAGGAGGCGCTTATGATTCGTCTGGCAGCGCCCCATTCCGGGATGCTGCCCCCGGGGATATAGCGGGAGCCCACGGCCAGATCCCATCCTTCGTCGCGGACCTTCTTAAGGAGGAGGGGGATGGCCGCGGGGTCGTGAGAAAAATCCGCGTCCATGGAAAAGATGAATTCGGCGGGGGAAGTATTCAGCACGGATTGAAAGCCGTCCCGATAAGAAAGTCCCAGGCCGCGCCGGCCTTCCCTGCGAAGTACTTTCACCCTGAAGCGGTCCTTCATCTCTTCGGCGGCGTCTGCGGTCCCGTCCGGGGAATTATCGTCCACCACGAAAATTTCAGGATCAATGGCATGCGGGCGGCAGTTCGTGTTAATTGCCTCGATGAGCCGCACGATATTTTCTCTCTCGTTGTAGGTCGGGATGACCAGGACGATATTTTCCATTCTCACTTTTCTCTTCCGTCCGGGCTAAGGCTAATCCAGGTTGATTCCAAAACGCTCGAAGGTTTTGTGGTCCGTCACCAGTTCCCGCGCCGCGGCCGGGAAGATGGCGTTCTGGCGGATCAACTCTATGAGCGCATGGTCCATATTCTGCATGCCGTATTCCCGGCCGGTCTGTATGAGGGATGCGATCTGCGAGGTCTTTCCTTCGCGTATCAGGTTCGGCAGTCCCGGGGTGGTGACCAGAATCTCAACCGCTGCACAGCGTCCCTGGCCGTCGGCCCTTTTGATGAGCTGCTGGGAGATGACGGCACTCAGGGCGTCAGCCAGCATGGAGCGGATCTGATCCTGCTCTTCAGGGGAAAAGACGTCTATGATTCGATCGATTGCCTTGTGGGCGCTGTTGGTGTGCAGGGTGCCCAGGACGAGCAGCCCCATTTCGGCGGCCTTGATGGCCAGCGCAATCGTCTCCTGGTCACGCATTTCTCCGACCATGATAATGTCGGGATCTTCCCTGATGGCCGCCCGGAGAGCTTCAGAATAAGAAAAGGCGCTGTTCCCCACTTCCCGGTGGGAAATGAGGCAGGTTTTGTTGTCGTGAACGAACTCCACGGGGTCTTCGATGGTGATGATGTGGGCGTTGCGGGAGTTATTGATTTCATTTATTATGGCCGCGAGCGTGGTGGATTTGCCGCACCCGGTGGGCCCGGTCACGACGATCAGGCCTTTCCTCATATGAGCGATTTTTTTGACGAGGGGCGGAAGTTTAAGTTCGTCCAGGCTGGGGATGCGAAGAGGAATCAACCTGATTGAGGCGGCGATGCCGCCCTGCTGCTGGTAGAAGTTCGCCCTGAAACGGGCCACTCCGGGGATCTCAAAGGCAAAGTCCAGTTCTCCCGATTCCTGGAGCAGGGCATTCTGCTCGCTGGTGAGGAGGGGGAGGAGGATGGCGGTGACGGCCTCTTCTCCCAGGCGGGAAAACTCCGTCTGGTAGATATCGCCCAGAATCCTGAGGCAGGGGACGTGTCCGGGCGCCAGGTGGAGATCGGAGGCCTTAAGCTGAATCATCAGGTCAAAGAGCTTCCGAAGGAGGGTATTGCTTTGCTCCGGAGTGAGGATAACCGGGAGCTCGGGGGGCGCGCTTTCAACGGGTTCCTCTTCCTCCAGATTTTCCGCAGGTTCGGGAGAGAGGATTTCGGGAGGATTTTCCGGGGCGGCCGGCTCTTTTTCCTCCGGCGCAGGCGGGGCGGATTCCCCTTCTTCCGCCCTCGGCTTGTGGGGAATCAAATCGTAATGGTGGACTTTTTGTTCGCGCCTGCCCTCGGAGGGCGAAGTGAGGTTGAGCGAGATCGGCTCCGAATTAAAGCCGGATTTATCTTTCGCCTTCGGCTGCATGAAGGGCTCCCGGTGAATGATCTTCGTCTCTTTCTGCTTGGCGCTGGCCGGGGGGATTTCCGGCCTTTCAAGCGGGGTTTCCTCCTTTAAGGAGGGAGGAGGAATATGCGCGATGGACTCCAGAAAAGTTTTGAAGTCCATGTCTCTTCTTTCGGGCTGTTTCGGCTTTTCGTTTTCCATTTTTTTACTGCTTGGTCAGGTATTGTTCAAAGATTTTTTTATCGGCTGAATGCTCATAGGCCTCGGCGGGAGAGATCAGATTGCTGTTGTAGAGTTCCATAAGGGATTCATCCATAGTCTTCATGCCCAGATTTCTGCTCGTCTGGACGACGGTTCCGACCTGGAGCGCCTTGCCCTCGCGAATCAGGTTGGCGATGGGCGGGCACCCGAAGATGATTTCGATGGCCGGCACTCTTCCCATTCCATCGGCCCTCGGCACCAGCTTCTGAGTCAGGATGCCTTTCATTGATTCGGAGAACATGGTGCGGACCTGCGCCTGCTGGGCCGGCGGAAAGATGCCCACAATGCGATCGATGGTCTTGATGGCGCTCACGGTATGAAGGGTGGAGAAAACAAGATGTCCGGTTTCGGCGGCGGTGATGGCCATCTGGGTCGTCTCCAGGTCTCTTAACTCCCCCAGTAGAAGCACGTCGGGATCCTCCCGGATGGCGGCCCTGAGGGCGCTTTGAAAGGATTTCGTATGGAGGCTGACCTGGCGTTGGGTTATAAAACTCCTCTTGCTGGGATGGATGTATTCGATGGGGTCTTCTATCGTCAGAATATGGGCGGGCCGCTCTTCATTGATGATATTGATGAGGGCGGCCAGGGTGGTCGTTTTGCCGCAGCCGGCCGGGCCGGTGATGAGCACCAGGCCCTGGTGGTAGCGGACCAGTTTCTTCAGGGACTCGGGAAGGCCCAGCTCCTTGAGGGTCGGAATCCGATCGGGTATGGCCCGGAAGACGCCGCAGAGACCGCAGCGTTCATAAAAGAGGTTGCAGCGGAAACGGCGGCGGGTATTGCCGTACTGGATGGTGTAGGCGAAGTCGACATTTTTCCTGGCAAAAAGGGCTTTTTTCTGAAGCTCATCGAGGATCTTCATCAGCAATTCTTCGGATGCCTCGCTGTTCAAGGGAGAAAATCCGAGAAGCATCAACTGCCCGTGAAGGCGGATCATGGGAGGGGAATTGACCGCAATATGGAGGTCTGAGCCCCCGCGGGTCAAAGTTTCTTTCAAATAGTCTTCGATAGTGCGCACACAAGAATAATTCGCCGGAGGGAATGTCCTCTCCTCCGTTGAATGTAGCCGTTAGTTTGACAAGGGGGTCCGCCATGGCGCTTGATAATTTTTCAGATTTTGGTTGGTACGGGTGCCTCTCGGCTCTGGTTTTATCGTCCCTCTGGCTTTCGGCCATGGTGCCAGCCAGGCCAACTTCCTCCGGGGAGGAGTCTTGTGACTCATCCGAGCGCACATTCTGGGTCAATGCCTGGAAATTGACCGGCCCGGTTGCTTTCGTAATCAGCCTCTTTCTGCTGGTCGTCAAACCGGGTTCGGGCGGTCGGGGACTGCTGGCGTGCCTGATTTTCGGTCTCCTGCTTCCCTCAATTTCCCTCTGGGCCGAATCTTTAGCCCGTAAGAACAGGCTTTCCGCCGTCTCTTCGCTCTCCGGGGAATTTTCCCTGGGCCTTTTTCTCTTTGTTCTTGGGGCCATCGGGCACTTCTACGGATTCAGGGCTTATTCCCTCCTTTTTGCACTGGCCCTCGGGATTTCCCTCGGTGGGCTCTGGATCGGGATGCTTAAGCGGTGGAGCCCCGCCGGCGGCGGGGAGGGCATCTCGTCGTTGGTCCGCCTGGTGGAAACCCAGACTCTTTTCCACCTCGCTCTTCTTTCTTCTTTAGCCCTGGCCTGGTATCACTTTGCACAGAAGAGCGGCGGGGCCTCAACTCCGATTTTCCTGGGGCTGATCATCCTTCTCGGCCGGATCCTGGTTCTCTTTTTTTTCAGGGCTCAAAAAGAAGGCCGGGGAGTTACAACCTGGCCCCTGGTGCTCTATTTCGTTATTGCGGCTTCGCTGGCCGCTGTTTTAAACTTCCGGCAGTCACTTTCCGCCGGCTATATTTATCCCTTTGTTTTCGGCCTCCTTACGGGCGTTCTGATCCTGGCCGTAATCAGGGAAGGAGGCACGGAAGATCGGCTGAGCGGGACGCTTGGAATCTTTCTTTTTTGCGGCCTGGTCTGGGTTTCATTTAGGATGTCGCTCGGCTACGGCCTTTCTCTGGGTTTCCTGGGGCTTCTCTCCCTGCCCGGGGTGATTGATTTTAAAGAGGAAAAGAGCCGGGTCCGGGGTCTTATCCTTATCGGCCTGGCCGGACTTCTTCTGGTCGGCTGGAGGGTCTTTCTGCAGGAGACCAACCTGGTGACTTTCGGGGTGGATCTGGCCGCAGGATACGGATTTATCGGCCTTTTGGCAGGAGTTATTCTGCCGGTTTTTGTGGTGGCGGGCGGGTTTTTCGAAAAGCCGCCTCAAACAAAGGGATTTTCGCGCGCCGTCGGCTCGTATGCTGCGATCCTCTTTATGTCTCTCCTGGCGCTTTTATCTATATGGATTTTTCTAGGCTCGTCCGGCCTGGCCGCCTCTTTCCTGGGACTGGTCCTAAGCTCCCTTTTCTGCGTCTTTTATTTTATTTCCACCGGGCGCGAAGAGGGACTCTATCGCTCGGATTTTTCCCTGCTGTGGACGGCTTTGCCCTTCGCCGGCTGTCTTATGGCGGGCCTTTCCGATCGCCTGGCCACTCTCACCCGGGTGCATAAAGTCTGGCTGCTCGTCTTAATCCTCGGGATTTTCCTCTTCCTTGAGCTGACCGGGAGGAAGAAAGAAGAAAGCTGATTTGTGAATAATCCGCAGATGACGCAGATTTTGCAGAAGGCTATAAAACAGACGGATTTGGAGAATTAAGTATGGCGTCCCGAATGGCAATGGCAATTATTGCCCGATTATTCGGCAAAATTTCGGTGCTATTTTAGATGAGGCAATGAGGGGGCTTCACAAATTTTGAGTTATGGTGTATAATACCCCTTGCAGAGTTGAAAGTTACAGAACGGAGTCGCTTGTTTCCTGTTTACTTCTCCGGAACGTACTGAAACGCCGCAAATAAGTAGTAAGAGGAGAAGAAGAAATGGAAAACAAGAAACTCTATGTAGGGAACCTGGCCTACCAGACCACCGAGGAGGAGCTCCGGGAGCTGTTTGCCCCCTACGGGGAAATCGCCTTCGCCAAGGTCATCGAGCAGAAGGGATTCGGATTTGTGGAAATGTCCACCGTCGAGGCTGCTGAGAAGGCGAAGAACGAGCTGAACAGCCAGGAATACAAGGGCCGGATGCTCAAGATCGACTATGCGAGACCCCAGGAGCGCCGTGAAGGCGGCTTCCGCGGTGGTTCTTCAGGCGGCGGAGGCGGCAACAGAAGCGGCGGAAGCGGCGGCGGCCGGAGCTTCAGCAGAAGCTACTAATTCCCCGAAAAAGTCCTGAAAGCCAACAGGCTTTAAAGAAGAGGGAGAGCGGACCAGTTCCGCTCTCCCCTTTACTTTTGGTAAGGATGTCGTGATAGAGATGTAAAGGAGTATCCGAAAGGATACCGAGTTCGAAAGGAGGTGCCTTCAAATGGGAGGCATGACCAACGCTTTTCAATCAGCCCAGATAGCCCAGATGGCGTCAAACGATTACCAGAATGCGTTGCGGATACAGCAACAGATTCAGGCCCAGCAGCAACAGTCCGGATATAAAGCACCCGGATCCACCGGTGAGGCGGCGGCTGATTCATACACCCCGAGCCAGCAGACCGCGTCGCTCGGCCTGTATAATCCGCAGACAACGGGCCAGACGGTGGGGCTCGGCTACGGAATGGTGCCCGGGATGAAACTGGACGGCAGCAGTTCCATATCATACGATATGCCGGCGGTGCCCAACGTGCCGCTGGAAAACATGCCGTCCGTCCCCAGCGTGCCGCTGGATGGCATGCCGGCGGTTCCCAGCGTGCCGCTGTCCAATATGCCGTCCATCGATATGTCGTCATACCTCTCGTCCCTCCCGTCATCGTCCTCATCGTCGGGCACTCAGAATTCCGCTCTAATCCAGCAGGCGATGGCGCTCGAATCACAGAAGACGGCTCTCCTCAACCAGATGACGGCCCTTGCAAATTCGGGCAGCTCTGATTCCCAGACACAGATAACGGCTTTAATGACTCAATACCAGGCGATCAATCAGCAGGAGATGTCTCTTTCATCGCAATCGTATTACAGCCAGAATTACGCCGGAACAAGCTCCATCGATATGTCGTCATACCTGTCGTCAGCATCGTCGTCCGCCGGCACGGTGGACACCTCCGCCTACAATAATGTGAGTAATCTGATGGATCTATCCAGCCTCACCGCCGCCGTCCAGGCAGCGAATTCCGGCTCGTCATCGTCGTCATCGTCATCGTCGGGCACGCAGAATTCCGCTCTAATCCAGCAGGCGATGGCGCTCGAAGCTCAGAAGACGGCCCTGATCCAGCAGATGTCGAGCACCACTGATCAGGACCAGTTAACGGCTTTAATGACACAGTACCAGGCCATCAACGCGCAGGAAAACGCCCTTTCGTCCCAGCTCATGAGCTCGTCCACCGGGACCGCGGCCCTTTCCAGTACGGCTGCCACCTCTGCCGCGGCGTCGACAGCGGCTGCAACAGCTTCTTCCTCCTCTTCCACTTCAACGACCAAGGCAGTGGAAGCCGAGCCGGAGGAGGCAAAAGGCGAAGACACGGCAGAGAGCGACTACATAGATCCCTTCGAACCTCTTAAAGAAGATCTCGCGGCCGGTGCCCAGGAGATTACGGATCGCCACGAGGCCGTTGACACCCAGCGGCAGACTTCCAAAGAGGAATACGCTGCCGGCGATCACGGGCTGGGCCGGGAGGTAGTAAACCAGGCCTGGTATAACCTGAAGGAAAATGTCGGCAACACCGCAACCGTGGTAAAAACCGTCGCCAAGGCGGCGGTGGACACTGTTATCGTAGCCCCGGTTTTAGCACTGGCCAATGTCGGGAAAGCCGTGGTCCAGGCAGCCGGAGAGACCATCAAGCCGACGGTTCAGCACATTCAGCAGGGCATACAGGAAGTAAAGGATCGCCACGTGGCCGTCGAGGCCGATCGGAATAAATCCAAAACCGACTACGCCGCCGGAAATCACGGACTGGCCAAAGAAGTGGTCAACCAGGCCTGGAACAACGTGAAAGAAAATGTCGGCAATGCCGTAACGGCCGTGAAAACCACCGCCAAGGTGGCGGTTGACACCGTGACCGCGCCCGTCAGGTTCCTTGCGAACTCCATAAAGCACATTTTCGGCGGGAAATAGGGCAGGAAGATAAAGAAGATTTTGAGCCCCGCCGTCGGCGGGGCTTTTTTTTCGTCTGCCTTTTGGAGGAAAAGCCCTGACAGCGAAGAAATACTGATTTACTAAGGAAGGGGGGAGCGCCATGTATTGTCTTAAATGCGGAAAGGAATATCCTCCGGAGACCGAATTCTGTGGAGACTGCGGTTTTCTGATCGCCGGAGAGCGTTCCGGTAAAAAAGTTTTAGGGGCTCATTTCATGCAGCTGGTGCGGAGCGGAAACCAGATGCTGAAAGATGAAATCACGCCGCCTCTCTTCCTTGATGTTCTCGACAATATGTCCACTGTTCTCGATAAACTGGAAAATGACCTGGCCCGGGAGGCTGAAAATCCGGATCTTACCGACACCCCCCCCGAGATTATCACTCTTCTTCAGCAGCCGATAAATTACGCGCGGGAGGGAATCACACTTTACCGCCAGGCACTGGAGAGCTTGCACTCCTATCTCAAGGATTCCAGGCGGGAAAGCATCCACGGCGGGCTGGCCCTGGCGGAAAAAGCGGACAGCTACTTTTCCTTGAGCGCGGAGATTGCCCAGAAAGCCGCTTCCGAACTTGAAAAGCTCGGGAAAGAAGCGCTCGAAGAGCGGTGATTTTGAGGAAGATTCTGACGCTCCTTTTACTTCTTATCCTGGTTCTGGCGCCCGGCTGTGGGAAAAAAATTAATGGCGCCGTCCAGCAGGCCTGGGATGACGCTTCTCTGGCTGCAAAAATCAAAACGAGGCTGGCCGCCAAGGGGGGGCTCAATTATTTGCGCCTTGAGATCCTGGTGGAAAACGCCGTGGCCAGGCTTTCGGGGGAAGTGAAGACCGAAAAAGAGAAAAATTCAATTGAAGAGCTGGCGGGGTCGGTGGAGGGAGTCAAATCCGTTAAGAACGAAATCACCGTCAATGCCGCCGCCGTGACCATGAAGGATCTGAAAAACGATCTGGTCATTCAGGGCCGGATTCAGGCCGCTCTTTTTCAGGAGGAGGGCCTGAGGGGGCTGAACATCTTTGTCTCTTCGGAAAGAGGCCGCGTTACTCTCCGGGGGAAGGTCAAATACCCGGAGCAGAAAGATGTCGCCGAAAAAATTGCCAATGCCGTTCCCGGAGTAAAGGATTTGAGTAACCGCATCGAAGTGATCCCGCCTGCCGCTCAAGTGAAGAAATCCCGGGAAAGCAAGAGCTCTCCACCCGTTCATTAATCGCTTATTTTATTTCAAACCGGCGGCGACAAAGCGCCATTTTCATTCACCTCAAGAAGAAGAAAGGTCACGTCGTCCGTCTGAACCTTGTTTTTTCCGATCACGTCATGTATTTCCTTAAGAATCATCGAGGAAATCTCCTGAACCGGAAAGGCGAAGTTTTTCATGATCTTCCGGTAGATCCACTTGAGATTCAGGATATTGCCATTAAAGTCGCGCAGGTCGGAAAGCCCGTCCGTGTAGAAGAAAAGCCGATCCCCTTTATCCAGAATAATCTCTTTTTCAACATAGCGGCCGTCCGGGAAGGCCGCCAGGAAAAAACCGG
>JAZDOK010000084.1:0-46560 GCA_043798715.1 bacterium | reverse complement strand
TAAAAATGAAGACGGAAATCTGAGGCCCCTGTACAGCACCCGTTTCGATATAGAGGAGGGAAGAGATTTTTTCCGCCTCGCGGGCTCCGGGTGGGGGCACGGGGTCGGCCTGTGCCAGATGGGGGCCATCGGGATGGCCCGGAAAGGCGCTTCATGCACCGAAATACTGAAACATTACTTCCCCGGGGTGGAAGTTGAGGAACTCAGCCGCGTCCTCCCCTGAGCTCTTACGGGGTGCGCACGCAGCGGAAGCCAAGGTAATTGAGGGAGATGCCGATCCCCCCGGCTTTCCGGCTGGCCGTGCGCGTGGCCGAGGAGACGGTGTCATAAAATGAACCGCTCCGGTAAACGCGGCTTCCGCCGCTCGCCGGACCCTCCGGATTTTGCCTGGGCGAGAAAGCGTAATAGCGCTCACCGTACCAGTCCGAGCACCATTCCGAGACATTGCCGGCCATGTCCATAGCGCCGCAGGGGGAGGTATCAGTCGGATAGGAGCCGATGGGCCTGGTTCCACTGGAGTTGTAATTGCAGGCGGCAGAATCAAATGTGTTCCCCCAGGGATACTTTCTTTCATCGGTTCCGCGGGCGGCTTTCTCCCACTGGGCTTCCGTCGGAAGGTGCATTCCGGCCCAGTTGCAATAGGCGATTGCATCGTTCCGGGTGACATTGACGACGGGGTAATTGGCCGTATCGGCGTTGAAATAAAATTGCCAGTTTCCCTCGGCCTGGTATCCCGTGGCGCTGACAAAAGTATAAAACTGTCCGTTGGTCACTTCGTATTTTCCGATGTAGTATTCGTCCAGATACACCAGGTGTCCGGGATATTCATCCTCGTTCCCTTCACCGGCCGGGCTCCCCATCTTAAATTCGCCCGCCGGGATCCTGACCATCACCATTGTGACCAGTGGATTCGTCGTAGGGGCCGGCGTAGGAGAAGGAGTGGGAGTCGGCGATATAATACTGCCGGTGCTTCCGCTTCCGCCGCATCCGGCCAGAAGAACAAGAATCAGCAGACCCAAGCCGATAGCGGACATACAGGCTTTTATTCTCATCTTTACTTTCATTCCCTTCCAGTGTTTCCCTGTCGCCCAAAAGCCATTTCCCATGTGTGCGGCTCAAGTAACGGCTGTTTTATGATTCGATTATTTTAAAATTATTCCTCCGTGAAACATTTTTTCACAAACACCTTGATTATAGTTTTAAGCTGGCTTATAATAGGCTGTATGGAGAGCAGTCAATCCTCTCTCCCGTCCGATGGCGGGTTAGAGGCTGAAAAACCAGGGACAGGCAGCACCGGCGAAAGCACAGAGCGGGAATCCGAGATGGAAAAGCGGGCCCGCAAGATGGGTGTCAGTTTCAGCAATCTTTCCAAAATGGAACTGGACCGGGAAACCGTTACTGCCGTATCGGAAAATCTCTCCCGGCGGTACAAGCTCGTATGCATTGAAAAGACGGAGTCCAGATGCACTCTGGCCATGGCCGATCCGATAGATATTTTTGCGATTGACGAAGTCCGGATAGTCACGGGCTGTGAAGTTCTGCCGACGCTGGCGGAGCCGGGAGATATAGACAAGGCGCTGGACCGTTTTTACAGTTGGAAAGATAACGTCATGAAGGAATTCGATCCAAGCTCGGTCGAGGTCACCGTCGAGAAAGAAATGGGAGAGGAAGATGAGGACGTAATCATCGATCAGCCCATTATAATGGCGGCCAACAAGATCATCACGGAGGCGGTGGAGCGGAAGGCCAGCGACATCCACATTGAGCCGTATGAAAATGAGCTGGTCATCCGCTACCGTATTGACGGCATTCTCTACGAAGCCATGGTGCTGCCCAAGGTCGTCACTCCCGCCCTCATCTCCAGGGTTAAAATCATGTCCAACCTGAGGATTGATGAAAAGCGCGTTCCCCAGGATGGGCGGATACACATGAAAATAGCCAACAGGGAACTCGATATCCGTGTTTCCACCGTTCCGGCCATGGATGGGGAGAGCGTGGTCATGAGGCTTTTGGATCGGAGCCGGTTGAAATTAAGCCTTACGGACATGGGCTTTGACCCGAGGGATCTCGAACGATACAACCAGGTCATCGCCCGCCCGAACGGGATTCTCCTGGTGACTGGGCCGACGGGTTCCGGAAAGTCCACAACCCTTTACGCCACTCTCAACGTCCTCAACGAGCCATCGAGAAAGATCGTGACCGTTGAGGATCCGGTCGAATACAAGCTCAAGGGGGTCATCCAGATCCAGACCCATGCGACGGTCGGGCTGACTTTCGCCACGGCGCTCAGGGCTTTTCTTCGACAGGATCCGGACGTCATGATGGTCGGAGAAATCCGCGATCGGGAGACGGCGACCATCGCCATCGAGTCGGCTCTGACCGGTCACCTGGTGCTCTCGACTCTCCACACCAACGATTCGGTTGGCGCTATCACCAGGATGATGGATATGGGCATTGAACCATTCCTGATCTCTTCGACTGTCGCCGGGATATTGGCTCAGCGCCTGGTGCGAACCATCTGCCAGAAGTGCAGGGAACCGGCCCCCCGTTACCCGGAACTCATGAAGCTGTTCAAAGAGCATGGGTTTTCCGAGGAGGAGATCCAGGTTTCCAAAGGACGCGGCTGCCGCGCCTGCGATAATCTGGGCTATAAGGGAAGGATCGGGATCTATGAACTCCTGACCGTCACGGACGCCTTCCGGGAACTGATCGTGTCGCGCGCAACCGCGAGTAAGCTGCTCGATCAGGCGAAGAAAGACGGAATGAAAATGCTTTACGAAGACGGATTGGCGAAGGTCGCCAGGGGCTTGACCACCTATGAGGAACTCTGCCGGGTTACAGTAGATTAGGAGGAAACAATGACCGCCCTCGAAGAACTTTTGGGGAAAGGCGAAGAGGCGCAGGAAGCCTTCGAGTATGAGAAGGCCATCGAATATTTCAATCGGGGGCTCGACGAATCCGCCTCCGGAGATGATTCGTCTATCCATCCGCTGAGGGGGATCTTCCTTAACAACTTAACCCGGCTCTACACTGTCATGGGCAAGTGTGACAAGGCTCAGAAATTTCTGGAGGAAATTTTTCAGAACGCCAGCCGGATTCCCCAGGAAAAGGAACTTTTCAAGGCCTGGATGGGGAGAGGAGAGATAGCAAATTTCAGGGGGGAATACGAGGAGGCCTTCTCTTCCTTCCAGTCGGCCTGTGAACTGGCCAAATGGATGAAGTCCGATATTGATCAGGCGCTCAGCTCTTACAACATGGCGAGCAGCCTTTCCCGGCTCGGCCAGGTTGAAGAAGGCAAGAGCGTCCTTGGGAGAAGCGTGGAGCTTTTACAGAACGTATCTCCCTGCCGGGAGAAAGAAAGACTGCTGGCCGCCATTCACACCCAGTACGGCCTGGAATACCTTCGGGAGGGAAAATCAAAGGAAGCAGGCGAGGCCTTCGGACTCTCCCTTTCTTTGACTAAGGATCAATCCTTCTGCCTTGAGCGGGCGGAGGCTTTCCGCTTCCTGGGCGTCGTCCATACCATCAGACACGATTATCGCGAAGGGGCCTCCCATTACATCGAAGCTCTCAAAATCTACAAGAAAATGAGGCATCCTCTGGGGACAGCGAAAATTTACAACAGCCTGGGACAGCTCTGCCTGACCCTGGTCAAACCGGAGGAGGCCCTCCTTTACCTGGAAAAAGGCCTGAATATCTGCCAGATGCTTAAGGCCGAGGCCGAGGCCGCCACTATTTACGGAAAACTGGGAAACGTGCACATGGTCATGGAAAATTACAGCCAGGCCATCACTTACTTCATGAAAGATCTGGAATTATCCCACCGCTTCGGCAGCCTGCGCACCAGTGCCTATACCCAGCACAATCTGGGGCGGAGCTTCATCCATAAAGGCGAGACCAAGGAGGCCATAGCCTATCTCAACGAGGGTCTGCGTCTATTCAAGATGGTGGACGAGGAGCTTAATATAGGCAGGGTCAGCCAGGATCTCTGCTCCGCCTATATCAGCCAGGGCGATCTGAATGAGGCCGAGAAGGTGGGCCGCGAGGCGCTCTTAATCTTCAATAAGCTCGAGATCGTTCAGGAGGAAGCCTTCACCAAGACTCTGCTGGGAGTGGTGGAACGCCATCGCACCAACTGGGATATCGCGGAGAGGTGGTTTAAGGAAAGCCTCTCTATGCTCAGGGAGGAACTTTCTCCCTACTATCTGGCTGAAACCTTCTACGAATACGGCCTGCTGTGCATGGCCATCAGGGATACGGAGAAGGCGCTGGACATGTTTAAAGCTTCTCTGCGCCTTACCCGCGAGGTGGGACTGAGAGCCCAGACCACGCGTAATCTCCGGATTATCGAGCGGATCGACGATCTGGCTCTCATCAATTTCCTCTTCAGGGAAGACAGCCAGGCAGATCCGGATGTTCCAGGGAAGAAGAACTCTTAAGAATAGCTCCGCATTCCCGAAGAGGGAAGGAAGAAGTCCGGCATGAAAATTTTACGGTATCGCCTGGAAATCTGCCTGAATACCGAGGAGGCCTATACTCTGGCTCTGGCCCTGACCGAGGTTTTGAAACCGCTCATAGGAGGGGTTAGGAGATCTTTCTGGGAGAGGCTGAATATTCCCATCGATGCGGCAAGTTTCTGGCCGGAAAAGCCGGAGAACCAAACTTCTTCCTTTCTGTTGGGGGACATCCTTCTTTCAGGTCAAGATTCAATTTTTTATTACAAGCTGGATCCGAACGGGAAATTTCTTGAGACAGGAGCACTCTCCCGCAAGGAGCCTCGTGGTTTTGAGGACTTCAGGCAGAGAATCAGGGAGAAGTTGGAAGAAATTTCGGGCCGGCCGGCCGGAGATTTTAAGGAGATCGATTCCTACCAGGAAGTTTTACCGTTTTTAAAAGAGACTTCTGAAAGCATCCTGCCGTCACGCGCGGATATGGCCGCTTCCAGGGAGATTGAAAAACCAGAGGCGCTCCGCCTTATTACCACCCTTGGGAGCGGAAAGGAAATTTTCCTGAAATCTCTTCTGGAAGGCATTGACAATGTCCAGGCAGCGGGAGCGGCTTTCGAGCGTTTTCAGAAGATCGGCCTGGCCGCCAAAGATTATGTCGTTTTATGTCAGAAAACCGGACAGCAGATACTGCGCGCTTCTTCCGGGGAGGCGGTTGAGGAGTCTTTACAGAAGGGTTTTAAATGTTCTCTCTGCGGCAAGCCGATCTCCCAGGAGAGAATAGAGGAACTTATCGTGATTTCGGATTTCGGTCAGAAGATGCTGGATCGGGATTATTGGCTGGCGGTTCGCGCTTTTGGAGCCCTGGAAACTCTGGGAATTACCCAGAAGGAGATTCTGGTCGAACGCTCATCCGCTCAGGCACCGGTTGTTTTTTTCAATCTGGGCGGACGCCCCGCTGTTCTCGTGTTGAAGAGCGCTCCATTCACCCTGAACGATGTCTATATAATTCAGGCGCAGGTTTTCGCCTACGGACTGTCTCTCGCCGTTCTTGTTTCAAACGCAAAAATTCCAACCATCATAAAAAATAATATCAGGCAGGGCGCTTCCGCATGCACGTTTGGTTTCATCGAAAATCTGGACGGGTTTGAAGAAAAATTACAGCTTCTACTCCGGGAACGCCTCCGCGAATACATTATTGAAATAACACAGTCGTTCAACGAACTGACTCCGGTGCGGGTGCAGGAACTTATTATCAATAAATTAACCGCTTCCTCAGATGCAGTGCTTCAGGAACCAAGAAACACGGTTGAAGAGTCTTCCGAAAGAGAGTCGCATAAAAAGAGGGCGAAAAAAATATCCTCATCCAAAGCTAACTGATATGGCATAACAGACGCAGGCTTTCGTCCGGTTGTCTCTGCGTGAGTCCGGGAAATTATTTAAAAAATATTTTAAAAATTTTTCAAAAAAACATTGACAATGGATCTCAAGATTGCTATACTGTGTTTAGTGGTTATCAGATCCTTCGGATACAAGATATGGTAGCCACTAAATTTTATCGCAAGGGAGGATGAAGACATGCCAGCTGCGAAGAAGAAAGTAGCCGAGAAGAAACCGGCAGCCAAGAAAGTCGCAAAGAAGAAGTAAAAGAAGTATTCCTTGGAATCGCTGACGCGATTCCACCTGCAGCGTTCAGCTTCAGCTGAATCGGCCCCGGAGAGAGATGCCGGGGTTTTTTCTTTGCCGCAAAAGGGATCAGTATTTCATCGTAGAATATACCCGGTATGTTTAAAGATGTCTGTAAGTGCCTGGAAGAAAACAAGCTCGTCTCCTTTTTTTAAAGCAGGTTCCGTCAGGCGAAGTTCCCCTGAATAATCAGGTGAAATATTTTCAAAACGGCGCAAGCGCCGCCGCTCCGGGAACCGGCCTTTTTGACAGGAGGGACATGGAAACAGGAAATTATGATTTGATTAGAGAAAGAACTGTCAGATTCGTCGAACGTCTGAAGCATTCAAGAGATGGCTTGCCTGCCTAGAGCAAGGAGGGCACACAATGTACATGTTTGATCAGCAATACAAGCCGGAGACCATCGTGGAGCCTCCGCCGGAAGAACTCCCTGATGGCTATGGTGAAGATCGGCTGACGCTCATGGTCAGGGACCCGTATTGGGCTTTCGCATACTGGGAGGTCTCGGGGGAGAAAAAAAGTTCTCTTAGAAAAGTCCTGGGCGACCAGTTTGATGCAAGCCGCCTGCTTCTGCGCATCTTCATCACAGGAAAGAACAAAGAGGACCTTCCGCGCCTCCACATGGAGGTGGACGTGACGGGCCCGGCCGCAAGCTGGCACCTTCATCTCGGGCGCCCGGACAGCTGTTTTACCGGCCAGATAGGATTTCTGACCCCCAACGGGGAGTTTCATGCAGTCGCTCTCTCCAATACGATTCGCACCCCGAGGGACACTTTTGCCGATGAGGTGGATTCCGAGTGGATGGTCATAGAAGAGACCTACCACAGGATATTCAAAATGGTCGGAGAGGTGGGCAGTTCGCCTCACATACTGGAAGACCTCCGCCGCTCCATAGCCAGAAGGCTCGAAGAGGAGCATGTCGGTGGTTCTGAGTTTTCAAATGGAGTTCATCCGAGTTAGGAGGTTTTTTCATGGAGGATTGCAAAGGGTATTTATCCCTGGTGCTTCACGCCCACCTGCCCTATGTCAGACATCCTGAATATACCGATTCGTTTGAAGAAGACTGGCTCTACGAAGCGATTACCGAGACTTACATTCCCCTTCTCAGCGTCTTTGAAAGTCTGATCAGGGACGGGATTGATTTTCGCCTTACTCTTTCTCTTTCCCCTCCACTGATGGAGATGCTGGCGGATCCCCTGCTGCAGGACCGCTATGTCCAGCATCTCGAAAAACTGATCGAACTGGCTGACAAGGAAGTCGCCAGAACTCAAGGTCAGAAAGAATTCAACAAGCTCGCCCTCATGTACCAGATGCGCTTTCGAAAGAGCCACCAGCGGTTTACCGAGCAGTACGGGAGAAACCTCGTCAAAGCATTCGGCGCTTTCCAGGATCTGGGCAAGTTGGAAATCACGACCTGCGCCGCGACGCACGGGTTTCTGCCTCTGATGGAGATTAACCGGGAGGCCGTTCGGGCCCAGATTCGCATAGGGGCAAAAGTCTATGAGAAGCATCTGGGCCGTCGCCCCCGGGGCATCTGGCTCCCCGAGTGCGGCTATAATCCGGGCGATGATGAGATTCTCCTGGAGGAAGGAATTCGCTTCTTCTTCGTGGATACCCACGCCGTTCTCTATGCCTCTCCAAAACCAAGGTACGCGGTGTATGCTCCCATCTACTGCCCCTCGGGAGTGGCTGCCTTTGGGCGGGATCTTGAATCATCCAAGCAGGTCTGGAGCGCCAAAGAAGGCTATCCGGGGGATTATGACTACCGTGAGTTTTATCGCGATGTCGGGTACGATCTGGATATGGATTACATTCGTCCCTATATTCACGAGAGCGGCCAGCGTATCAACACGGGCATCAAGTATTATCGCATCACCGGCACGGGCGATCACAAGGAGCCTTACGTTCCGGAATGGGCGATGGAGAAAGCCGCCTCTCATGCGGGAAATTTCATGTTCAACCGGGAGAAGCAGGCGGATTACCTCTACGGGATTCTCGGCCGGGAGCCCATCATCGTCGCTCCTTATGATGCAGAACTCTTCGGACACTGGTGGTATGAAGGTCCTGCCTGGATTAACTTTCTCAGCAGGAAGATGCATTACGATCAGAAAAAGGTCAGGATGATCACTCCGTCTGAATATCTCGATAAGTTCCCGCAGAACCAGGTGGCTACGCCGTCTCTTTCAAGCTGGGGGCACAAGGGATACGCCGAGGTCTGGCTCAATGGCAGCAACGACTGGATTTATCGCCATCTTCACAAAGCCGCTGAACGGATGACGGAATTAGCCGACCGTTTCCAGACCGCCGAGGGCCTAAGGCGCCGGGCGCTGAATCAGGCGGCCAGGGAGCTCCTGCTGGCACAGTCGAGCGACTGGGCTTTCATCATGAAAACCGGGACCATGACCGAATACGCCAGAAAACGCACCCGGGATCACGTTCTGCGTTTCACCAGGCTCTATGAAAACATCTTGGGAGATGCTCTTGACGAAGGGTGGATCCGTGACATAGAGGGCAAGGACAACTTTTATAAGGAAATTGATTACAGGGATTACGCAACAGCGCGCTGAGGGGGAGAAACCATGAATGAGAGCATACCCGCCCGACAGAAACTGATGGAGGATCTTGAGCGGCTCAAGGAAGTTTCCGCCAGGAACGAACAGCTGAGCAAGAGGGTAAGCGAGGGAGAACAGCTTTCGGATGAGCTTATGAAAGAGATGGAATCGTGCGTCGCCGAGCAGTCCAGGATCGTCGACTCTTTCATTCATCTGTGCGCCGATGAGAGCGAGCTCAAGAAGATCCAATCCGTCATTTCCCGCATCGAAGGCGCTACCAGGAAACTGGAGGCGGCCCGGGATGAACAGGAAGCCGCGCTTTTCAAGGAAGAAATTCTCCACGGCATCGAGGAGTGGATAGAGTCCCTCGAAGTAATTATAACCGGAGTCCTGTCGCGAGCAGCCTGACAGGTGCTCTGAGGCTGCCTGCAGAACTGTTATTTTGTCTTTTTCAGTTCATCCAGCTTTTGCTGGATGAATTTCGCCAGTTCGGGCTTATCGGCCTGTGCGACTTCCAGGGCCGTCTCCAGGGTCGCCTTAGCTTCCTTGGTTTCGCCCTTCTCCGTCAAAATCTGGGCTTTTAGAAGGTAAGCGAAAGTATTCCCCGGGTTCAGGCGGATCGAATCTTCAACGGCCTTTCCGGCTTTCAACGGATTTTTTTGAGCCTGATATATCTGGGCCAGAAGAAGGTTGGCCTCTGCGTCCTTTGGATCTATTTTCAGCAGGCTGTTAATCTGCTTTTCTGCCTCGTTCATTTTATTCATGGCCTGGAAAATTTGCCCAAGGTGAAACATAGCCGCAGTGTGGCCCTTGTCCAGCGCAATGGCCTTTTCGAAGTGCGGGACGGCCTTTTCGAAGGAGCCGGCATTCTGGTAATGAACGGCCAGGTTGTAATGGGAAGTCGGATCATTCGGCCGCTGCTTCACGTCCTCCAGGGCGATCTCAATTTCCCGCTTTTTCTCATCCGCCGGGGCCTGCTGGGAATTTTGCGACTTGGTGTCCACGGGTTTTTTCCCGCCCTTGCCCGAGATAAACGCGATACAGGTCGTTGCGAAGGCCAGGACGAGAACCCAGGTGACCCCCCGGATAATCTTGCTCCGCCTGATTTCCATGGCCGTGGGGGAATGCTCCTTGGGGGTTTTGATCCTTGAGCGATAAGCACCGCTCGTTTTTGGGGGCGCCTTCCGGATTCTCTTTTTTTCTATTTCGTTTGGTTTCACATCTTGTGAGCTCAATTTCATTCTCCTTTTCCGACTTTGATCCACATATTTCTGTTCTGTTCGAAGCGCCTCATGCAGAGTTCAAGATATTCTTCCGACTGTTCGATTCCCATGAATTCCCTTTTCAACTCAAGCGCCGCTATCCCCGTTGAGCCGGAACCTGTAAAAGGATCCAGGACGACGTCACCCTCATTTGTTGAGGCCTCGATAAGCCTTCTCATCAACATCAGAGGTTTCTGTGTCGGATGGTTGCCCTGCTGTTTCTCACGGGGGGCAGGAGTAGGAATATTCCATATGCTCTCCCAGAGATCCTCCTGTATGTCCTTCCAGAAGCTGCGCATCTGCTTTCCCTTGTTTCCCTTCTTCATTTCCTGGTAATGGAAGACATGCTTGGAATCGGAGTCCCGCGCCGCCCAGAGAAGAGTTTCGTGGCTGGCGGTGAAACAGCGGCAACCGAGGTTTGGGGGCGCGTTCGGTTTGAACCAGATGATGTCGTTCAGTATCCGGAAGCCGAGATGCTGGAGGGCGAAGCCGATCGAATAAATGCTGTGATAGGTCCCGGAGACCCAGATTGTTCCGTTGGCTTTCAGCATTTCCCTGCAGCGCCTGAGCCATTCCAGGTGAAAACCGTGATCCTCCATAAGCCCGTTGGATTCATCCCATCTCCCCTTGTGGACCGGCACCCGTTTTCCCGATCTGCAGGTAAACCCGCCGTTGGAGAGATAATAGGGAGGATCAGCAAAAATCATGTCGACGCTTTCCTGAGGGAGAAGGGGAAGGATGTCCAGGCAGTCTCCCCTGTAGAGGGTGACCCCCTCTCCCGTATAGCAGGGTTCAGGCGGGGGCGCAATCCCGGGAAGTTCCGGCTGAACGGATCGCACCTGTACAGGCATCAGGACCTCTCCTTCCGCTCAGTCAGGAGCTGGATGAAGCTCTCCAGACGCAGAGCGGTCCTGGCATCCACGGGTCCCGGCCTGTCTCCTTCGAGGGTGAAGACGGGGAGCGGCAGACACTCACGCAGGATACGATCCTCCATCTGGTGGTGACAAAAAGACTGGACATAATGAATGATTCCGTCAAGACGGCGCTCGGCAGCGGCGGAACGAATATCTTCAAGACGGCCGAAGATATCATACGGGTAGGTATAGGCAAGATACTGTTCAACGACGTCCGCGGTCTTGTAAGGCATGGAGAACTGGCGCTGAGTCTCGTTGAAGACGACTCGGGCCCCCTTTTTCTCCAGGAAGTGGTAGAGATCGCTAAGGATGGGGGGGACCCCCACGTAGCCGAGCCGAATCGGGTGCGAGAGCGGCGCTCTCCCCGAAGCTTCCACGATGAAGGAGGCCATCTCGCTTGAGAAGGAATCGGGATTTCCTCTGAAATCGCTGCAGGAGATGAGGTAGGCGTGATTTTCAAATCCGGACACAATGTTTTTTTCCCAGGTCATCTCGTCGATGAGGCGGGCCTGCTCACGTATGGCATCCAGGCGGATTTTCGCTTTTTCAACCTTTTCCCAGGGTGTTCCCATCTGAGCGGCCAGGCGCTTCATTTCGCGCATGAGTTCCGCCCGGGTCCTGGTGTGAGGATAGGCGAAGGGAATGCACTTCACCCCGTCGAGCACAAGGTTTTCCATGAGGGCGAAGGTATTGCTGCAGTCTCCCTGGACCACGGGGATGACCGCTTCCACGCACTTTTCCCGCTTAAGAAGGCCGAAAATGCCTTTTACCCATGAGCAGAGGGTGCGGGGAAGGCCGGCCTCCTCTGCGGCATCCACCAGAGAGGAGGCGTCTTCATGGCCGATGAAAATATTGTTCAAATCAACCGGGGTGCATTCCGCCGCCAGAAGGATCTCCACCGGAATCGTTGTAGTGATGCCGATTTTTTCCATGTTCTTAATATTAACCCAAAAACGATCCTCCGTCAAGCTGTTACCCTCTTCCCTGCCTGCTATTGTTGCACAACCTCATTTTTGCTATAATCAGTCCATGCCCGAAATCCGTTATTTATCCCTCTTGAATTAGGGGAGGTATAAAATGATGAAATGGATGACCTCAGGAATTTACCGCAGATTGGTTCTCTCCATTCTTCTGGTCTGCCTGGTTCCTCTGGTTCTGTTAGGAGCTCTCACGTTGCAGGGCATCCTCTCAACCGGCAAAGTCGCCATAGACCGCAGCCAAAAGGCTCTTGATGCCAAGTCGGCTGAGGCTTTGGAGTTACGCACCCTGGAGGGAGCCAAAGCCATCGCGGACTTTCTGGAGGAGCGTGAGAACGACCTTGAGCTGCTTTCCCGTTTGCCCCGCACGACCTCTGCCTACCTGGATTTCTTCCGAACCCATCTGAAAGCCGTGTGGCGTCTTGATAACGGCAAAGAAGTGAAACAACTGGAGCCCCTATACCGGGAGATCTCCTTTATAGCCGGCAATGGCACGGAAAAGATCAAAATTCTGGAAGGGAAGGCAGCCTCTGCCGGCGAGCTCCGGGACGTCAGCAATCCGGCGAATACCCTGTATAAATGCGAAAACTACTTCAATGAAGCCCGGCGGCTGCCCGCCGGAGAGATATACGTGGGGAATGTCACCGGCTTTTATGTGAGCAAGAAAGACTTCGAAGCCGGGAAACGTTTCCACGGTGTCCTGCGTTTTGCCATGCCTCTCTTCGGACCGACCATGCGTTTCGAGGGGGTTATCGTCCTGGCCCTTTCCAGCCGGCATATTGAGGAATTTTCCGACCATATCGTTCCCACCGAGCAGCGCTTTGCCCTGGAGTCGGACGCGTCAACGGGCAATTACTCTTATATTATTGAATCAAACGCCTACCTTATCGGGCACCCCCTGGACAATCTCATTGGCGGCGTGACCGATATCGGCAAGCCCGTTCCCTGGGCAACCAGAAAAGAGGAACTCGGCCGGAACCCGATCAATCTGGATCATGCGGACTGGAGCGATCCGCATCTGGTGGCCATACACCGCATGGCGATGAAAGGTAAAGCGGGTTCCACTCAATACTTCTGGATGGGGCACAACAAGTTTGTCGCCTATGCGCCCATCCCTTACCACGGCGGCCGGTACGGAGGTCCGGGTGGTTTCGGATGGCTCGCCATCGGCGCGGATGTGGCTACATTTCACGAGGCCGCCACCCAGGTGGGAGCTGCCATAACAAGCAAGGTTCATTCGCTGGTTCTGACCATACTGGTTTTGTTGGCGATCACGCTGATCGCAGCAACGCTCACGGCAAGCACGCTCGCGGCTTATTTCTCAAAGCCGATTCATCTTCTGACCAGGGCTGTCGAGGCCGTGGGGCAGGGAGATTTCACAGCGGCTTCAAATGCTTCGCGGGATGTTAAGACCAGGGATGAACTTGGCTCCCTGGCAGCGGGCATCACTCTAATGGCCACGAAACTTAAGAAAACCATGGCCGGATTGGAAGAGGAATTAGCCGAGCGCAAACGCGCGGAGGAAGCCCTGAAGAAAAGCCAGGAGAGCTTTCGCACCCTGTTTGACGGCGTTCCCATCGGTCTCTACCGCTCCACTCCAGCGGGGCGGTTCCTCGATGTCAACCACGCCATGGTTCAGATGCTGGGTTATTCCGACCGAGAAGGCCTGTTGGGTCTCCGGACCACTAATCTCTACACCGACCCCGAGGACCGCGATCGCTGGAGACTGATGATTGAACGGGAAGGGATTGTTCGCGATTTCGAGGCTCGCATACGCCGTGAGGACGGCTCGGTCATGTGGGTGAACGACGCGGCGCGAGTGGTCAAAGATGATGATGGGCGGGTGTTGCACTATGAAGGCAGCATGGAGGACATTGCAGAACGCAAACGGGCCCAGGAGGCCCTGAAAAGCACCAGGAACATCTGGAGGAACTGGTCAGGGAGCGTACCGCAGAATTGGCGCAGACAAACAAGGAATTGGTAGGGGCCAAGGAGGCCGCTGAATCCGCCACTGCTGCGAAGTCCGCGTTCCTGGCGAGCATGAGCCACGAGATCCGCACACCCATGAATGCGGTGATCGGCATGAGCAGCCTGCTCCTGAGCACCCAACTCACGGCGGAGCAGAAGGATTTTACCGAAATCATCCGCAACAGCAGTGAAGCGCTTCTGTCTATTATCAACGACATCCTGGACTACTCCAAGTTCGAAGCCGGCAAACTCGAGCTGGAAAAGCAGCCCTTTGACCTCAGGCATTGTGCCGAATCCGCTCTGGATCTGGTATCTCCCCGGGCAGGGGAAAAAAATCTTGATCTGGTCTATTCCTTCGGGGACGAGGTGCCGGAGGCCATCGTCGGGGACGTGACCCGCCTGCGCCAGATTATTATAAACCTGCTCAACAATGCAGTGAAGTTTACCGAGAAGGGGGAAGTCGTACTTTTGGTGACCAGCCGTCTTATAGATGGCGGAAAACAGAACAAAATCGCTTCTTCGCCGTTGCATGAGCTGCACTTTGCCGTGCGGGACACCGGTATCGGCATTCCGCCCGACCATATGGATCGTCTCTTCAAATCATTCAGTCAGGTGGATACTTCAATCACGCGAAAATACGGCGGCACCGGCCTTGGGCTCGCAATCAGCCAGCGACTCTGTGAAATGATGGGCGGGAAAATGTGGGTAGAGAGCGAAGGTATCCCCGGGAAGGGATCGACCTTTCATTTCACACTGCGGGCGGAGTCCGTCACGCTGCCGGCCACGCACACAAGTTTGCGGGAAGCTCAGGTAAAATTGAAGGATAAACGAATGCTGATTGTAGACGACAACGCTACGAATCGGCGCATCCTGGTTCACCAGGCAAATCTCTGGGGCATGTTCACCCGGGACGCGGAATCACCGCTTCAGGCGCTGGAGTGGATTCAGAAAGGCGATCCTTTTGACGTCGCCATTCTGGACATGCATATGCCGGAGATGGATGGGGTGACGCTGGCCAGGGAAATCCGCCGTTACCGCGATATCCAGGTTCTGCCATTGGTGCTCTTCACCTCTCTTGGAGAGCGGGAATCGGGAGTTGACTACGATGCGGCCGGCTTTGCGGCGCATCTAACCAAACCCGCCAAGCCCTCACAGATATTCGACACTCTTATGAACATCTTTGGAGAACGGGAAGTTCAAATCCAGGAAAAGCCTGCCGTGGTCTTCGACTCGGGAATGGGCAAGCGGCTACCCTTGCGAATTCTACTGGCTGAGGACAACAAGGTAAACCAGAAGGTCGCCATCAGGATTCTGCAGCACCTTGGCTATCAGACGGATCTGGCGGCTAACGGGCTGGAAGCAATTGAGTCCGTGGAGCGCCAGACTTACGACGTGGTTTTAATGGATGTCCAGATGCCGGAGATGGATGGACTGGAAGCCACTCGCCGCATCTGCGCACGCTGGCCGCACGGGGAACGTCCGCGCCTGATTGCCATGACGGCGAGCGCCATGACGGGCGACCGTCAAGCGTGCCTGGACGCGGGCATGGACGATTTTGTTAGCAAGCCGATAAGTGTCGAGGAGTTGGTTGCCGCCCTCAGCCGATGCCAACGGCGGGAAAACGCTATGCCCCCCGCCCCCCGCAATCCGAAAACCGCGTTTTCTAAAATAGCTTCCGAACCCGCCGTTCTGGACTCAAAGGCCTTCGACCGCATCCGTGCGACAGTGGGCTCCGAGTTTCTCCCCAAGGTAATTGATATGTTCCTTTCTGATTCGCCGGCCCGAATGAGCGACATGCAGAAAGCTCGTGAACAGGGCGACGCAACACTCCTGGCTCGATCTGCTCACACGCTCAAGTCGAACAGCGCAATGCTCGGCGGAACGACCTTTTCGGTCCTCTGTAGTAACCTGGAAGCGCTGGGTAAGACAGGGGCGGTTGAAAGTACGGCTGAGTTGATGGCGCAGGCGGAGTTAGAATACAAAAGGTTGCGTGCGGCATTGGATGACATCCGGAAGGAGACTTGAAATGACGATAGAGACCGGCTCAATGCTTGTAATGGATGACGATAAAAGGTATACTGGTGCTGTTTTGAAGCGCCCGAGATGCTTTGTCGTAAAACAGCCCGGCAGGGCTGTCCGGTAGATGCGTTCCTCAAATTTATCCGGCATTTTGAAGAACGCCGTCACTTACTTTGCGGCTGTCTTGAAAGTCCGGCTTCTAAAGAAAAAAATCCCTTTTTCCGTCAACATGGTTCTGACCTACAGATGCACTCAGAGCTGCCTCTACTGCGGCTGCAACAGAATCAAGAGCCAGGAGATGTCCACGGATGAAATCATCCGGCTCATCGGAGAGATGGCGGACGCCGGAACCCGGCGTCTGGGTTTTACTGGCGGAGAGCCTCTTCTCAGAGAAGACATAGAAAAGCTCATCCGGGCAGCCACTCAAAAAGGCATCACGACGACGCTTTGTTCCAACGGGATTTTTGTTCCGGAAAGAATCAGCGAACTCAAAGAACTGGATTTTCTTGTCTTGAGCCTGGACGGCCCCCCCGAAATACATGACAGGCAGCGGGGAGCGGGAACCTACGAAAAAGTCATATCCGCCGTCCGGGCGGCAATCCGCGAAGGAATCAAGGTGTGGGTCATCTGCGTGTTGACCCGCTCAAATATCGAACACGTGGATTTCATGCTCAGGAAAGCCGAAGAAGAGGGTTTTGAAATTTTCTTCAACCCCGTTTTTGAATACCGTCTGGCGGCGGAAGGAGCAGGTCAACTCGCCCCTGAACAAATTGATTTCCGAAGAACAATCAAACAAATCCTGGAAAGGAAACTCAGCGCTTTCCCAATCATCAATTCGCCCTCTGCCATCCGGTCTCTCCTTCGCCTCGAAAAGACTCCCGCTGCCTGCCAGGCGGGCAGATTCTTCTGCGCTGTTTCTCCGGATGGAAAAGTCTTTCCCTGCTACCCTTTCCTCGAAGAAGCGGAAGCCCCCGATGCACTGGAACTCGGCTTTAAAGCCGCTTTTGGGAAAGTCAGGAAGCCGCGCTGCGCTCAATGCAAATGCTGTTCCAACATGGAACTTAACCTGCTGTCCAATTTCAACGCCGGGACGGTCTTTTCGGTGGCCAAATCCGTTCTCTTTTCGCTAAAATCCAGAATAAAAAATCATTAACCATCCCGGCAAGACGCTTCAAGTGCCCGAGAGAGCGAATCTCTCCGAGTATACGGAAGACCGTGCCCGGAGAAAGATAAAAACGGAGGAAAGCCTTTTTTCTCCATTTCATGACGTTCCGGGAATCAAGATTCGGGAGGTCCATGACTGAATAGCTCTGTTCGAATCCATCCCACCGATCCGTGTTGATCCAGCCCTTTTCCAGGGCTTCCCGGTAGAGGTCCGAGCCCGGGAAGGGGACACAGCAGTAATACTGGACGTAGTCCAGGCGGAGAGTGCGGACGAGAGCCATGGTTTGCTTGATCGTCTTCACGCTTTCCCCGGGAACCCCGATGATACAATGGCCGACCACTTTCAATCCCGCTTCGTGAGACATGAGGACAGCTTTCTTCGCCTGCGGAAGAAGAGTTGCCTTTTTCATGGAATCCAGAATTTCCTGATTTCCCGATTCAATACCGAAGGCGATCATCCAGCAGCCGGCTTTCTTCAGCTTGAAGAGCATTTCCCGATCCACATCGGCAACCCGGCTGTTGCAGATGAATCGAATGTCAAGCTTACGGGAAATAATTTCATCCATCAGCGCCAGCACGTGATCCCGGTTTATGGTAAACGATTCTATCCAGAAAAGAAAATTTCTGACTCCGAACTGCGTGCCGTCCCAGGCCAGCTCGTCGGCTATATTCTTCGGGCTCCTGAGCCGGACTTTGGAACCGTAATACGTCTTGCCGGCGCAGAATGAGCAGCCGTAGGGACAGCCCCTTCCGGGTGATATCAGAAGGATGCGCTCGCCGCTCAGGGGCTCGCGATAGTCATCCAGATCGACCAGGTCCCAGGCCGGAAAGGGGAGTGCGTCCAGATCCCCAATGAACGGCCGATCGGAATTATGTTTGACCACTCCGCCAATCCGGAAAGAAATACCTTTAACCTCAAGCGGGTCACGTCCTTCTTGAATGGCCAGTGCCAGATCCCTGACCGTCTCTTCCGGCTCGCCCCGGATAATGTAATCCAGCATCGGCTCGGCCCTGAAGGATTCGTCGGGAAGGGCGGTGACATGAATACCCATGGCGGCGGCATGAACGCCCGGAAAGATCTCCCTGGCCAGGCGGGCTACCGAGAGGTCCCCCTCGATGGTAAACGTCGCCGTATTTATAACCAGAAGATCCGGCTTGAAATCCCGGATTACCTCTTTCAAACTCTCAAAATCAATCTTCTCGATGATACAGTCCCGGAGGGCCGCCTCAATACCGGACTTCCGCAGCACCGAGGCGCAATAGGCAAGAGAGAGGGGCGGCCAGGCCGCAGTCCAGCCATCCTGGCGCTGCATGCACCTTCCCTCCCGGACGACGCGGACGCCGTTTACTGACGGGGGGTTCACTAGCAGAACCTTCATTTGTCAGCTATTCTTTATCTGAAGTGCTATTCCCTCCCCCGCAGCCTTTATGCTATAATCACTCGAACACTGCCATGCATGACGATTCTATTTTCATAAAAGGCGCCCGGGAACACAACCTGAAAAACATCGATCTTGCGTTGCCCCGCAACAAGCTGATCGTGATTACAGGTCTTTCCGGCTCGGGGAAATCATCCCTGGCCTTCGACACCATCTACGCCGAAGGACAGCGCCGCTATGTCGAATCACTTTCCGCCTACGCCCGCCAGTTTCTGGGCCAGATGGACAAACCCGATGTGGATTACATCGAGGGACTCTCTCCGGCCATCTCCATAGACCAGAGGGGAGTCAGCGCCAACCCC
Source organism: bacterium (assembly GCA_043798715.1). Taxonomy (GTDB): domain Bacteria; phylum Vulcanimicrobiota; class JAZDOK01; order JAZDOK01; family JAZDOK01; genus JAZDOK01. The sequence goes on along the minus strand of JAZDOK010000084.1, from coordinate 27,832 downwards.
CGCTCAACCGTCGGAACCGTCACCGAGATTTACGACTACCTGCGCCTCCTCTTCGCCCGCATCGGAATACCCCACTGCCACCAGTGCGGGAGGATCATCTCCCTCATGACCGTCCAGCAGATGACCGACCAGATTCTGGCCTGGCCGGCGGGAGAGAAGATTCAGGTTCTGGCCCCCCTCGTGAGGGGCCGCAAGGGGGAGTTTCAGAAGCTCCTCGATGACGTGCGCCGGAAAGGCTTTGTCCGGGCCAGGGTGGACGGCCGGATTCGTGAACTCTCGGAAAAGATCGTCCTGGAAAAGTATCGCCAGCACTCCATCGAGGTGGTGGTGGATCGTTTGGTTTTGAAAGACGGACTCAGGCAGCGTCTGACCGATTCCCTGGAGACCACCCTTGCCTTAAGCGGCGGAACCGTCCTGGTGGAAAGGGAAGGGGAAAAGGAGCTCCTCTTCAGTGAGAAGCTCTCATGCCCGAACTGCGGCATAAGCGTCGAGGAAATGACGCCCCGTTTTTTCTCCTTCAACAGCCCCTTTGGAGCCTGCCCGGAATGCATGGGGCTGGGAAGAAAAATGGAGATTGAGCCGGAACTGGTGATTCCCGATCCCGGGAAGTCCCTTTCCGAAGGAGCCATAGCTCCCTGGGGCCGGCCCGTCCGCAATTTCAGGTACCAGGCCATGGAAAGCTGGTACTGGTCGCGCCTTAAGAAAGTTGGAAAGGTCTTCGGATTTAATTTCGAGACGCCCTTCGAAGAACTCACCCCGCTCCAGAAAGAGGTCATCCTGTACGGGAGCGCCGGGCACCCGGAGGCGGAGTCGCTGGACTTTGAATACGAGGGAGCCGTCCACAATCTTCAGCGGCGCTACCGGGAGACCGAATCCGAATTCATGCGAGGGGAGATCGGCAAATACATCGCAGACCGTTCCTGCCCCTCCTGCGGAGGCCGCAGGCTCAAGCCCGAGGCTCTTTCGGTCCTGATCGGAGGTAAAAATATAGCCGATGTTACCGACCTCTCCATCAGGGAGACCGATGTTTTTCTCTCTTCCCTTACTCTCAACGATCGGGAAAAGGCCATCGCCCGGCAAATTCTGAAAGAAATCAAGGCCCGCCTGAAATTTCTGATCGACGTGGGACTCGATTACCTCACTCTGGGGCGCACGGCGGGGACCCTCTCGGGAGGAGAGGCCCAGAGGATCCGCCTGGCCACCCAGATCGGATCCGGGCTGGTGGGGGTGCTCTACATCCTCGACGAACCCACCATCGGGTTGCACCAGAGGGACAACAAGCGTCTCCTGGGAACTCTGAGAAACTTAAGAGATCTCGGAAACACCCTGCTGGTAGTCGAGCACGATGAAGAGACCATAAGGACCTCCGACTTCATCGTGGACATGGGCCCCGAAGCGGGGATCCATGGCGGGGAGATCGTCTATGCCGGCCCCCCGGATGATATCGGCTCCGCCCCGCGCTCCATCACCGGCAGGTACCTTTCGGGAAAGGCCTCCATCCCCATACCGGACGAAAGGAAAGCGCCCGACGGGCGGGCTCTTGAGGTGGTGGGCGCCCGCCAGAACAACCTGAAAAACATACGGGTCCGCATCCCCCTCGGGCTTTTTGTGTGTGTCACCGGGGTTTCCGGCTCCGGCAAGAGCACCCTCGTCAACGATATAATACACCGCTCCCTGGCCCGTCACTTCTTCAGGGCCATGGAGCAGCCAGGAGAACACGACCGGATACTCGGCCTTGAGCACCTGGACAAGGTGGTGCTTATAGACCAGTCCCCCATCGGCCGCACCCCCCGCTCCAATCCCGCCACTTACACGGGGGTCTTCACTCCCATCAGGGAGGTCTTCTCAATGACACCGGAGGCCAGGATGCGGGGATACGCCCCCGGCCGCTTCAGCTTCAACGTAAAGGGCGGACGCTGCGAGGCCTGCGGGGGCGAGGGCATCCTCAAGATAGAGATGCATTTTCTGCCCGATGTGTATGTGCCCTGTGAAGAGTGCGGTGGAAAGCGCTACAACCGCGAGACCCTGGAAGTGCTCTTCAAGGGCCGCAGCATCCACGACGTGCTCGACATGACCGTGGAGGAATCCCTCGAGTTTTTCAAAAACATCCCCAAGATAAAAAGGAAGCTTACGACTCTCAATGACGTGGGCCTGGGGTATATTCACCTGGGACAGTCCGCCACCACTTTATCCGGCGGCGAGGCCCAGCGGGTTAAACTGGCCACGGAACTATCCAGGACAGCCACCGGCAGCACCCTCTACATCCTGGATGAGCCGACGACCGGCCTCCACTTCCACGATGTCTCCTGCCTGCTTACGGTCCTCAAGCGGCTGGTGGAACAGGGCAACACCGTCCTCATCATAGAGCACAACCTGGACGTCATCAAATGCGCGGACTACATCATTGACTTGGGCCCCGAGGGAGGAGACGGCGGGGGAAGGCTGGTGGCCGAGGGAAACCCGGAAGAAGTCGCCGCCAATCCCGATTCCTTTACCGGACAATTTTTAAGCGCCGTCCTCCGCGGCAAGGCCCTGGTCCCGGCCCGAAGTTCATAAGAAGGAAAACAAAGGGGTCAGGTCTACACAATTGACATTTATCGCTTCTCTATCTCCCTCACCAATCCAGCCAAATTCCTTTCCCTTCTCATTGCTGACTCGAAACAGCTAGTAGCTTGATTCACGCTGTACTCATAGAGAAGTAATTATGATAAAAGGCACTTGGGTATTCAATGCGCAGAGGTCTGACCATGTGTCTAAGATATCATTGCGGACCCATTTTGTCAATTGTGTAGACCTGACCCCATTCCCTCGGACCTGATCCCTTTTCCTCTTCTGCTAACTTTAACTACTACCTTTAAAAAACAAGATGTTTTACACTATGCACGATTAAGCCTTCTTGTGAGTTGTATTGTGGGTAATTTCCCTCACAAAAGCCCTTGTGGGATAGTGTAAAATCTTTGTAGGTATTTTGAGTCAATAAAATAATTGTGTTAGACTCTTCCTTGCTAGACCCACAAAGGGAGGAGGAGCCTAACACAATGCTAATAACCTTGGAATTCGACCCTGTCATTCTCAATATACCAGAAGAAGGCCTGGACGGCAAGACCCTGGAGGAAGCTTTTTTAGAAGCTGGGTTTCGTTTCGGCCGCTTTGCGATGGAGAAATTTTCGAGGCAGTTGGACGGAGTTTTGGAAAAGACGAGGCCAGGAGGGTACGTGAAAGAGGGCACATATGAAAGGGGTCAGGTCTACACAATTGACATTATTCGCTTCTCTATCCCCTTCACCAATACAGCTAACTTCCTTTCCTTTATCATTTCTGACTCGAAACGGCGAGTAGCTTGACTCACAGCGGATTCACTTAACCCATTAAACAAACCGCCAATAGTCTTGAGGTGTAGGCCACTGCACCGGTGTAGAAGATACAGGGTAACCTTCCTGGCCAACTTAGGCTCATGGAACATTTTTTTTACTTCTTGCTCTATCTTCTCTGGAGATGCCCTTCTGATCAATGCTTTGAGAGCCGGAAGGTCACGCGTCGCAGATTTCTCCCTGAGAAAACTGTCCTGTACCCATTCAATAAATTCAGCACTCCCCAGCACCAATGAAGATGCAATGTCTTCTAACGGATTGGGCAGCTTTTCCTTCATCCCGGATTCAACAAACGCGCGATATTGAAACCGAGCTTTCTGCAGAGAATTTCCAAAGTACGACAATAAAATTTCGGACTTTAGAAAATCAGGCTTCTTCTCCGCTCCAATATATACGCGGTAACTACTCCAGCCATAATCTTCAGGCCTCTTGATTATGCCAAACCTCACCGGATTCAGATGGATATATCGTGAAAGCTCCAGGCCATAGGATTCCCGCTCAACCAATATCGCCTTGTAACGCCCTTGAAAAAGATGACCCGCTCGATTATGCCGGCGGTTGAAATATCCCGTATAACCGGCATTGATATGATGCATGATCTCGGACAAGTTTCCCTGGGGGGTCTCAAGCATAAGATGGTAGTGGTTATCCATGAGACAGTAGAGGATAATTTCGGACTGATACCTGTCATGGGAGGTCTGGAGGAACTTAAGGAATGTTTCCCTGTCCTTGTCATCCCGAAATACGGATTTTTGTTCATTTCCTCTGGAAATGATATGATAGAAGGCACCGGGGTATTCAATACGCAGAGGTCTGGCCATGCATCTAAGATATCATATGCGGACCCATTTTGTCAATAGTGTAGACCTGACCCCACTTGTTTCTTCCCACTTGTTTCGCTTTCGCCGGGGATCCCTGGCAAAGGAGACAGGAGACAGGAGGCAGAAAATAGGAGACTGTAGAAAAAGACAAAAGACCACAGACCGTAGACTAGATGTCCGAGGTCTTCTTGGAAGATAGGTTTTGAGCGTAAACGCTCGCGAATGATTTTGCAGAAAACCGATGCCGGTATCTGAAACAAGGTGGTTTGTGGAAGACGATCGGATCTCCAGGCGGGAATTCATGCTGAACCTGGCCAGGATGGGAGTCCTCCTGGCGGGCGGGAGCCTCCTGCCTGCGCTTCCTCTGGCAGGCAGCGGAGCGGCTGAGGCCGCGCCGGCCAGGAGCCTCGTAGTCGTCTCCTCCAGCGGATCAGTTGCGGAAAAGGTGCGCAAAGCCGTTGATGGAATCGGCGGCATCGGCCGGTTCGTGAAGAGAGGCGCACGGGTCGTCCTCAAGCCCAATGTGGGCTGGGCCCGCAGGCCCGAGGAGGCCGCCAACACCCATCCGGCCGTAATGACCGCCCTTATGAAGTTATGCCGGGACGCCGGCGCCAAAGAGATCCTGGTCTATGAAAATCCCTGTGACAACCCGTCTTTCACCTTCCGGGAGAGCGGGATTCAGGAAGCGGTGGAAAAGGCCGGGGGGCGCATTTACGCCGCCAACCGGCGCGAGATGTACCAGGAGACCCGGATCCCCGGCGGCAGGATTCTCAAGAGCGCCCTGGTTATAAAGGGAATACTGGAGGCCGACGTCTTCATCAATGTTCCCAAAGCCAAGGTCCATGCGGCGACCCTCCTCACCCTGAGCTTGAAGAACCTCATGGGCGTGGTCCAAGACCGTGGATTTTTCCACATGCGGGGACTTGATCAGTGCATCGCCGACCTGAGCACCAGGATCAGACCGGCTTTCACCCTGATTGACGCCACCAGGATCCTGCTCACCCGCGGCCCGAAAGGTCCGGGAGAAACCGCGGATCCGGGGCAGATTATCGCAAGCACGGATTCGGTGGCCGCCGATTCATATGCGGCAACCCTCTTCGGTCTTAAAGGAGAAGATATAGGCCACCTCCGGCTGGCCGCGGAAGCGGGTATCGGGCAGGTCAACTCGAGGCGGTTCGAGGTCCGGAGGACTTGATGCGCCGCCTGCGCCGCCTGGTTCAGGTTGCAACCTGGCTCCTCTTCATTTTCCTGCTCCTGAAGACGACTTTCCCCATGGACGCCGCCCTGCCGGTCAACCTCTTTTTGCGTATGGATCCCCTGCTGGCCATCTCCACCTGGATCGCCTCCCGGAAACTTGAAGGTCTTTTTCTTATCTCCCTGATCACCGTTGGGGCTACCCTCATCCTGGGAAGATTTTTCTGCGGGTGGATCTGCCCCCTGGGAACCACCATTGATACCGCTGAAAAAGTCCTGCCCTTAAGAAGCACCGCCCCATTGACCCATACGAACATTTCGAACATTCGATTCGTCATCCTCGGGGGGATTCTCCTGGCGGCGTTATCAGGCTCGGCCATTGTTTACCTTTTTGATCCGCTGGTCTTAATAACGCGGGGATTTCTCCTGGGTATCTTCGCTCCCGCCCTGCGCCTGCTGGACCTTCTTGCCGGCTACCTGCCGCTCATGGGAAACATCAGGTGGGCGCCGGTTGCCAATCCCTCTTTCAGGCACGGCGGGGTCTTCCTGCTTATTCTCCTGGGCATCCTCCTCCTGAGCCTCATCCGCCGCCGCTTCTGGTGCCGATATCTCTGCCCCCTGGGGGGCCTCCTGGACATCTTCGCCCGGACCGCCGTATGGAGAAAAACCGTCAGCGACCGCTGTAATGCCTGTCAACTCTGCCATAAAGGCTGCCGGATGGGGGGAAGTTCCTGCATCCACTGCTATACATGCGTGAGCCTCTGCCCCACCAGGGCCATAAAATTTAAATTTTCTCTTCCCAATAAATGGAGCCTGAACCGGGATGAGTTTTCCCGCAGCCGCCGCATCCTTCTGGGCGGCCTGGGCCTGGGAGCGGGGCTCGTTGCTCTGCAGAAGATCGGCACAAACTGGGTTCCTCCTTGTTCCCGTCTCATCCGCCCTCCGAACGCTCTGCCCGGGGAAAATTTCTCCGCTTCCTGCGTCCGCTGCGGGGAATGCATGAAAGTGTGCATCACCAACGGGCTCCAGCCGGTCCTGCTGGAGGGAGGCCTGGACGGAATCTGGACCCCGCGCCTGATCCCCAGGAAGGGCCACTGCGAACAGCGGTGCAATTTCTGCGGCCGGGTCTGTCCGAGCGGGGCCATCCGCCCCTTCTCCATAGAAGAAAAGCCGCGCCTCATCCTGGGGCTGGCCCGGGTGGAAAGAAAATCCTGCGCCGCCTGGTCTCGCGGCGCCAAGTGCTATGTCTGCGGAGAATTTTGTTCCTATTCGGCCATCAAGCCGGAAATGCACCGCGGCGTCCCCTGTCCGGTGGTTGATTCATCGCGCTGCACCGGCTGCGGGCTGTGCGAATTCGGTTGTCCCGTCCAGCCGGAAGGGGCCATCCGGGTCTACAGAGAAAATTCAAGCGTTCCCTGGCGGGGTTGAGGAGAGCAACCTGGGCGAAGGTTTTGAAGCATGAGCGCCGAATTTACTCCTCTGCCGGAACCACTTGATTTACATGGCTAAGTAGAGGATATGAAGAAGAAATGTTTCAGACGGGGACTCTTATGGCTGTTGGTGGCCGTGTCTGTTGTAATTATTCTCCTTTTAATTCTCCGCTCTCTTGCAATTCTCGATGTCTTTTACTGGACGCAGGAAAATGTCGAGCTTTCTCCCACCGCTCTTCTTGCAGAGAAAAAAGATCAGCTCCCGCTATTGACCCCGGTTTTTTATCCTGAAGCGCTCCAAACCGTTCAGAAGCTGCGGGGAAAAAACAAAGAAGGCTCTTTATTAAAGTATAAAAATGTCTTTTTGGCGGCCGGCGAACTTTTGGGCGGAAGAGACCCGATGAATATTTATTACCAGGGCAAACCTGTCGCCGAGGCTCTTGCGGCCATTGGCTGCGACGCCTTCGTCCCTTCCCGGAAAGAGTTTTCGAGACTCAATAATGACAAAAAAGCCGGGGATGTCCCCTTTGCCTTCCACCTGCCCCTAACCGTGAGCAACGGTCTTTATGATTCTCTTCAACTTAAGGGAAGCGGAGCAGCTCAATATCGTCTCGTCGGCGTTGGAGCAAAAAAAATTCTTCTTCTGGGTTTTATCCCGCCCCCGGACAAGGCCCCTGCTTTTGTTAAGGAAGATCTGAAACGCCTCAGGGTCCTCATCCGATCGGTACGATGTGATTTTGTGATCCTGTTCGCCTGGACGGATGACGCGGCCGCTCTGGCCGGCCGGCTCCCGGAAGTCGGCTTGATTCTTACGGCTCAACGCCCGGGTGCAACTGAAAAAGTCCAAAAGCCTCTTTCCGGACAGGCTGCTATCGCGCCCTGGGCCGACTCTCGTTTTTCGACGGGGAAAATTCGTCTTATCTTTTTCCCGTTTCTGAAGACCCCCTTTAGTATTCAAACTTCCATTCCGGTGAAATCAACTTTGCCGGGGGATTCCAATCTGCATCGTATATTTGCCGGATATTCCAAATCATATGATAACGCCTTCCAGGGGATCCCCGGGAAAATTACGAGCAATTTTCTGGCCTTAAGTGAAATCCCCCTCTCGCACAAGCGCCTCAGTTTCAGGGAAAGTCTCATGGGCGATCTCTTAACCGACATCCTCCGGCGGGAAATGCACACCGATCTCGCCCTCCTCAACCACCGCGCCATCCGGGAAGGAACGGGACGAATGATCTTTTTGGAGGACCTGGCCCGCTGCCTCCCTTTTCAGAACGAGATCTGCACTCTTTTTTTTACCGGGCGTCAGCTTGACACATTGCTCCGGAGAAACGCTCTTGAAAACAGGCGCTTCCTTCAGTTTTCAGGAGCACAAATCGCCTGCAAGCCAAATGACGAGCAAAGCGCGATCATCCATATAGGAGGGAAACCTCTTGTGATGGAGCGGGTTTATTCCGTGGCCACCAACGACTACCTGGCTCTGGGCGCCCGGGGAAGAGAACCGCTTTTCGCACAGGCCCCGGGGAGAAGATGGACAGGCCTCTCTCTTAATTTTATTATCAGCGACTACCTCACCAGCCGAAGGTGGGTCGGCCGGCCAGTGCCGAGGACCCTCATCTGCAGGAGGAATCCCGCCCTGGAGGCAGCCGGACTCCTGGACCGAGGCCTGAAATTCTGGATGAGCGGGGAGCGGGAACAGGCTATCCGGTGCTGGTCCCTTTGCGCCCTCATTCAGGGAGAAAGTTTTAAATTGCCGTCTCAATTAACGGACAAACTCGATCCTCCCGCGCACCACCGCCTCCTGGGGGAGGTCTTCGATCGGTCGGGACTTTTAGATCCGGCCTTGAAGGAATATCGGGCGAGCGCCGCCTCCGGCGGTGATATTGATAAGATACGCTCAATGGCGGGAATGATGCTCTGCCGGGAAGGCCGCCTGGAATCCGCCCTCGATGAGCTGACCGAAAGTGTTAAGAAATCTCGTAGCAAAGATACGCTGTGGTCTCTCGCCGTGACCCGGCTGGGGCTCGGGGAATACGATCAGGCTTTATCAGCCCTGGCTGAACCCTCCGCCCCGCAGGGAGAAGATGCCCTGTTTTTTAAGGGCTGGCTTCAGCTCCTGCGGGGTGATTTTCAAGATTCCCTTCTCAATTGGCGGAAGGCTGAAATTAAAATGAAAGAGCCGAGGTTGAAACTGTTAATAAAATGCCTTCTTCAAAAGACAAAAACCAATCAGGAAAGATAGGGCGCACCTGCCTGCTTTTTTGCGCCATACTCCTTTTTAATGAGCAACAATCGAAACGATGCGCTAACACGTTCGTTATGAAGGACATTGAAATCCCCGTATGGAAATATTGACAGAGAAAGAAATGATTAAGGGAACACACTTGTGAAATACCATCGCTGCCTTATGCAGGCAGACACCGGTTCTCCATCATTTGCGAACATGAAAGTCTTTACACTGCGATACATCCGGAAAGGGGAAAAACATGGATGAACTATTAAAAGAAATAGGAAAATTTCATGGTGAGATTGGTCACGGAGTGGCGATAGGTTTAAAAATGTGTTTTGCCGTCAAGAAAGCCTTTGGCATAGAAAGCTTTAAAGAGATAGAAGGAGTTTCTATCGTTGAAACTTCAAGATGCGTGCCTGATGCGATACAATACATTGTTCATTCCTGCGCAGGAAATAGAAGGCTCATCATAAAAGACTACGGGAAATTAGCAGCCTCCTTCATCGATAGAAAAACGATGAAAGCTTACCGGGTATCCGTAAAGCCCGATATTTTCAGATCAAAGCGCTGGGAGGAAATTCTAAAGATTAAAGGTGGATCCGGAGTTAAAGATGACGAATTACAGGCTTTTGAAATTTTGAAAATACCGGATGATGAACTTTTCATCGTGAAAGAAGTGAAAGTCAGGGTGCCCGTTCCTGCAAAACGTCCGTGCGAATGCCTCATGCACGGCAAATATTTCTGCTCCGTCTGCGGGGAAAGCGTGGCGGAAAGAGCTCTGAAATCACAGAACGGCAGCCCTGTGTGTGTCACCTGTTCCGATGCAGAGGCTGTAAAATGCATCAATATTGAAAAAGAAAGATACTGGGAACCCTGTGCTTAGCATAAGAATATTGTAATGAAAAGAGGAGAACAAGATGTCAGATAATTCCGTCGTGCGTATTTTTTCAATGAAGGCGGGAGCGGCTCCTTTAAAGAAGGCCGTCAGGATCTTTGAGGAAGAGACGGGGATTAAAGTGGCAGTCAGTGTCTGCAGTCGTAAATGCATGGAATCCAAGGCAGAAGAAGCCCATCAAAGCGGGGGTATGCAGGACTTTCTTGTAGAGATATCCGAGGCGGGGATCTATGACCTGGCCGTAGCTGGAGCCGAGTATCTGCTTGATGACGGCGAAGTCATGGATATCATGCAAAGAGGGGAAAGGCGAACCATCGCCTCCCGTGAAGCGGCTATTATTGTGCAGGCTGGGAACCCGAAAGGCATCCATAAGCTTGAAGATTTGACTCGTCCTGGCGTAAGGACAGGAATTTCCGTGATTGACTGTCTAAAGGGTCTTTGGGAGGATGTCTGTGCCCGCCAGGGTCTTCTCGATCCCATTCGTCGTAATATCACCTTTTATGCCTGCGGGTGTCTGGCTATTATAGAAGCGGTGGCGGAGGGGAAAGTGGACGCTGCTTTCGGCTGGTCCGCTTTTAAACATCTTGAGCCCGAAAGGATAGAGATCATTTCTCTTCCGAAAGAGCAAACCGTTTTGAGGGGAACCGGGGTGGGACTTTTAAAACTTTCTAAAAATGTTGAAGACGCAAAAAAACTGATGGATTTTCTCGCCACAAAACCAGCTCAAGAATGTTATCTGGAATATGGCTGGGTCTTATAGGGGCAGGGCGGAAGAAAGCGTCATGGTGCTGAAGTCGTTGAAGGAGTAGAAGGCGGATCCTCCCGGATTGGGATTATAAGTAAATCGGCCGTGCCGGCCAAATTGAGGCGACAGGTATGAAATTCATCACGGTGGCAGGGCCGCCCTCATCAGGCAAAACTTCGGTGGTTCTTCACCTTGCCGCCTGCCTGAAAGCCAGGGACATGAAAATAGGTGCAGTAAAATTTGACTGTCTCACTTCTTTTGATCGGCAGCGTTATCAGGAGGCGGGAATTCCAATTCAGGTGGGATTTTCCGGCAAGGTGTGCCCCGATCACTTCTTTATCAGCAATATTGAAGATGCCGTGGAGTGGGGACAAAAAGAAGGGCTGGACATGCTTATTACAGAAACTGCCGGCCTGTGCAACCGCTGTTCTCCTCATATAAGCGGTATCCCCGCAATTTGTGTCATTGATAATTTATCCGGAGTTCAGACGCCCAGAAAGATCGGCCCGATGCTTAAAATGGCCGATATGGTCGTAATTACTAAGGGCGACATCGTTTCGCAGGCGGAGCGGGAAGTATTCAGCTTTAATGTCCGCCAGGTAAACAGGCGGGCGAAGATCCTGTTTGTCAACGGCATCACCGGTCAGGGCGCCTTCATGTTGAGTAAGTATGTAATCGATGCCGCGGATATCACAAACTTGCGGCATATGTGCCTGCGTTTCACTACGCCTGCGTCGGTGTGTTCCTATTGCACCGGCGAGACAAGGATAGGTGAAGATTACCAGATGGGTATGCTGAAAAAAATGGATTTCAGGTGATTGATTTATGGATTTCCGACGGCTGGAAGAAACCAGAACCCTGGAAGAAATACTGGCGCTGTATCCGGTGGCCAGAGATTTCTTAATTAATTTTAATCTGGAGGATTTGCCGAAAAATCGCACTCTGGCTGAGGCGCTGGAGCAGACTGATGAAGACCGACTGGCAGAGTTCGGATTTACACGAGCGGATGTTGTCGATCAATTCGCCATGTTTCTGGAAACCATGCTGGAAAGCACTATGCCGCATGACGAGATTCTTTCCATTACCCTGCTCGGAGGGCGTAACAAACTGGGCATTTGCGAGGATGTCAGTCTTACCATATATGCCGGACAAGTTGTCAGCATTGTAGGTCCGACCGGCTCCGGAAAAAGCCGGCTCCTGGGCGATATCGAATGTATTGCGCAGAGGGATACGCCTACGAAGCGGCAGATTCTGGTCAACGGGAAGGCACTTAGCGATGAAGATCGTTTCAGAATGGACGGCAAGCTTGTAGCGCAACTTTCGCAGAACATGAATTACGTCATGGACCTCAGCGTTGCGGAATTCCTTGATATGCACGCTAAAAGCCGGTTGTGCGAAAATTCGGGACAGTTGATAGAAGACTGTCTGGCATGCGCCAATGAGCTGTCAGGCGAGAAATTCACCCTTGAAACCAAGGTGACCCAGCTCTCGGGAGGCCAGTCCAGGGCTCTTATGATTGCGGATACGGTTTATATAAGCACTTCTCCCATAATACTGATAGATGAAATAGAAAACGCCGGTATCGACAGGAAACAGGCGATCAGTATGCTGGCAAGAAAAAACAAAATCGTGCTGCTCTCCACCCATGACCCGCTTCAGGCGTTAAGCGCCGATAAGCGAGTCGTGATAAAAAACGGAGGCATATATAAAATCATAGAAACATCGCAGGAAGAACGGGCGAGCCTTTCGCGCCTCGAAATGATGGACAATACTCTGCTGTCCGTCCGCCATCAACTGCGAACAGGCAATCTTATTGTTTTAGAGGACATGGGGGAAGAAAAAAATGGGGAAATGTGATATGTGGCAATTGTATGACGCGCTGATCGAAGGAATACCGCCGGACTATACGGTAGATGAGCTGGTGTGCGGAGCTGACAAGGCGTTTGTACGTTGTGGAGAAGGCTATGGATTCAGTGCGGTTATGTCGGGGGTAACCAGGCCTGTCATGACGACGCACAAAACGCCGGGGATGAAGTTGCGGGAGATTGCGGCCTGCATTAAATCATGGAATTTTATCGAGGCCAGTATCGGCCAGGCCGCCATCAACGCCTATTATAATGCGGTGCCGGTTGCCATGAGAAACGGCATCGCTATTTCCAACAGCAGATTTGTGGAAGACAGGATTAATGATCCCTTTATTGCGTATCAGAATGACATCCGGAATAAAAAAGTGGCGGTTGTCGGGCATTTTCCTCTTCTGGATCAATTATTCCAGCCGGTCTGCGAGCTTTCATTAGTGGAGCATGAGCCGGAGGAAGGTGAATATCCGTTTACTGCAGCGGAGTTTATCCTGCCGGAGTGCGATTATGTCTTTATAACGTGTGGGTCGTTAGTAGAAAAGTCACTGCCGCGCTTATTGAAGCTGGCACATCAGGCACATGTGGTCATCGTCGGCCCCTCTACTCCGATGGCTCCGGTGCTTTCCCAGTTTGGCGTCATGGACCTGTCCGGTTTTGTTATCAAAGACGGTGAGAAAGCTCTGCGCATCTGCTCCGGTCAGGAAAATTGCAGGATATTTTCCGCCGGCCAGAAAGTCAGCCTCAAATTCAATAACTGAAGATTACCTGCCGGGGAGAAATGACACCCCGATTTTCGGGGTGTCATTTGCGGAAAGCTTCACGCACCTGTGCAAAAAACAAGACCTGGCATAAGACTGAATCAGATCTTGATTTGGTATTCCCCCCAGAGGCCCCGCCCCGGTTCGGCATAACCCGGAGTCGTCTGGTATTTGACGTCAAAAAGATTTCTGACCATGATACTTAGTTGGTGCGTGGGGCGGTTTTTCCCCAGATCCGGAGTTTCATAGGAGAGCATGCAGTTGGTCAGCACATAGCCCGGCATCATTGGATACTGAGAATCGCTCGTGGACATATCGCTGAAAGCACAGCCGTCGATGGACCAGTTCAGGGCGCCTTTCTTTTTCCTCGAAGACAGCTCCAGGACGTATTTATTCTTGGGCATGTCATTCCAAACCGAAGGCTGGTCGCCGTAGTCCCGGCAGGCATAGGAGATGGAGGGCGAAATCAGGAGGGATTTTCCGAGAGGAAGAGTCGCGGCGCCTTCGTATCCGAAGATATTGACCTTTCTCCAGTTGGCATACTTCGAGCCCGCTGCGAGGGTGGCGATGAGATCGTTGACGGTGGAGGTGAATACCGAAAGATCGAATATGCGATCCCCCTCGGCGCGATGGAAGCCGATTTCGTAGCTGACGGCCCTTTCCGGAACGAGGGAGGAATTGCCAGATTTCCCGTCCAGTTCGGAAATGGTGGGGTAGCGCGCCGTGGTGGCGCCGCCGAGGCGCCAGGTATTGAGGCCCCGGGTGAAGGCGAAGTTGACATTCACATTGCCGATGGTGGAAGAGCGGTTACAGGAATCCACCCGCCCGCCGACCGTCATGTCGAGGGCCTGAGTGAATTTAACCGTATCTTCCAGATAATAACCGGCGTAGGACATTGAGTTCCAGGAGGTCCAATAATCCTGGTTCCATTGGCTTTTCGGGCGCGATAATGAGGCATTCACGTTCTGTCTGAAGGTTGCGGTTTCACTGGAGGCGCCGAACTTCATGAGATGTTTTCCTCTTTGACAGCTTAAGTCAAGTTTTCCGCCTCCGTCATTACTTTGCCAGTAGCTGTAATTGGTCACTCCGGCCTGATAGTACTGGTTGCGGTTTCCCGCCGGCGGGGAAAGTCTGGCGCCCGGATCGACCCAGCCCGTGAGCGTGTTGTTGTCGATGTGGTAGAAACCCAGAACCGACCAGGAAATGCCGGCGGCGTTTTTCTTCTCGAAACGGAGGGACTGGTTTTCCGCCAGGATGTCCTGGAAGCGCCAGTTGTAGGAATTAGGCCAGAAACCGGTGCTGTGCGGACGCGTGGAGCCGTCCGGGTTGAGCTCATTGGGGCATCCCTTGTCGCCCGTTGTCCGCATGTAGAGGATGGAGGCGCTCAAGTTTCGGCCCAGGTCAAAGCCTCCGGAGAGGAACGCGTAGTCGAGGTTGCTGTCGGTGTTGGCGGTGTAACCGTCGGAACGATCCTTCCTGGCGGATATGAAGATGTCGCTTTTACTGCTCTTGAAAGCGGGTGAGATCGAAGCGATGAAGTTGCCGAAAGAGCCGGCCAGAATGGAGGCGGCGATCGCCGGGGCGTCTTTGGCCTTTTTAGGGATGAGATTGACGATGCCGCCGGAGGCATCCGAGCCGTATGAGACCGGGGGCGGCCCGCGGATGACCTCGACCTCCCGGAAAAATTCCTTGGGGATGATGCTGAAGTCCACGGCGCGTTCATTCGGGGTGTTGAGCGGGATGCCGTTCAAATAGACCCTGAGATGGCTCATATCGTAGCCGCGGATCATCATCTCGTTTTTACTCTTCCTGTTGCCCGTTCCTTCCATCACGACCCCGGGGACTCTCTCCAGGTACTGGGAAAGGTTGAGGGAGGGATCTTTATCCAGGGAATCCTGCTTGATGACTGAGGTGGTGACCAGGTATTTTTCGAGGGCCGAGGCCTCGACATCCGTAGAAACCTCGACTTCGGGCGGTTTTGTTTCCGCCCATGCAAAGACGGGAAGAACGAAGAGAAGAACAAGAAGCCAGAATAATTTTTTCATCTGCTTTCTCCTTAAAGATTGGAAAGATAAAACCGGACCCTGGCCTTGACCCGGATTCCGGATGGAAAGCCTTCAGGAAAAGGGAGGAAGGGGGAGGCGGAGGCCACGGCCGCGACGGCCGCCTGATCCAGGGACGCATAGCCACTCGATGAAACAGCGCATGGGGTCGAAGGGTGCCCGTCCGGCTCCACCAGGAAGGACAGGATGACGGTCCCTTCCTCCCTTCTCTCACGGGCCTCGATGGGATATATCTTGGCTCTGTTGAGTTTCCCGGAGACCATGGACTGAAAAGCGACCAGAAAGGCGGCTGTGTCCCCGGGGGCCGGAGAAGCCGAAGAGGGAGGAAGGAAGACGGCCTCGCCTTCTCCCGGGCCTGTGCCTTCTCCGGAGCCTCCGGAGCCGCCTTCCCCCCCTGAGCTGTACGCGGAGGAAGGCCCTCCGGCGACCGGAAGAGGAACGCTGTTCTCCCCGGAGTCACCCGGAGCGGGCCTAAAGTTCAGTAGTTCATTTGAAGAGCGCGCAGTCAGGATCCGCGGTATTAAGCCTCTTACGTCCCCTTTGTTTTTTTTCACCGGCTGTTTTTTTTTGAGAGAAAAAACCCGGCGCAGAAAGAAGGGCCTTTCTTCTCCACCACCCATGCGGCGCCCGCCCCGATATAAGGGCAATTTTTTTGGCAGGGAGCGCACAGAGCGGATTTTATTTTGAGCCGGGTGAAAACTCGGAGCGGTCCTGATTCGGATGGCGATGGGGGATATGATCTGTCCCGATGCCCGGCAGGGCATCAGGCGAAAGAAAGCGCTGAAAAGACCGAGCGTCAGAAGACACGACAGGACGAGCGTCCAGGGCCGGGTGGATTTCATCGTTTCCCCCTTGGTCTTGCGGCCAGGGAGATGTTGCCGCAATCCGCTCTGGACAGAATTTCCAGGATCGAGACGAATTTCTGATATCTGGAGGATTCGTCGGCCCGAAGGAGGATGGAAGGGGAAGGCGCGTGTTTTTTCAGGACGCGCAGCCTTTCCTTCAGGGCGTCCTCCGTCGCCGGCTTCCCGTCCATGAAGAGGGCGCCGCCGCGATCGATATCCAGGACGAGCGCGTTCGACCGGCTGGCCGGGACGTTACCGTCGGCCTTGGGGAGGGTGAGGCCCAGTGATTTCTCCTGAAGGATGAAGGAGGATGATACCATGAAGATGATGAGGAGGACCAGCATGACATCGGTAAGGGGCGTGATGTTGATCTCGGCCATGAGGGGAAACCGCGTTTTTCGCCTCATCACGATTCGCTCCGATCGGCGTCCGTCTGGTCCGCCAGAATCTCCAGGTCTGCCAGCCGGCTTTCCAGGAGGGTCTTGAAGACATTGTAGAGTATGACGGAGAGGATGGCCACCAGGAGGCCGGCGGCGGTGGTGATGAGAGCCTCGGCAATTCCGGATCCGACGACCTCCGGCGACATCCGGCCCTCCGAGGCGATCCTGGAGAAGGCGTGCATGATGCCGGCGACGGTCCCGAAGAGCCCGATGAACGGAGATATAACGCTGACGGTGCCCAGCGCGGGCAGGCCGCGAGAAAGTTCCTGCTCGGCCTTTTTCATGAAGGCGCTTCTGCCCGCCTGTCTTTTGAGGGGAGAGCGGCCGGCTCCCTCGGCTTCCTGGAGAAGAAAGAGATAGGAAAGCCGGCGGCAGCCTTCGAGACGTTGACCTTTCATCAATTCCTGAAGGGAGAGGGGGGAGGAGCCGGATACCCTGGCCTGCAGGAGAATTTTTTCCAGGGCAATCCAGAGGATGAGAACGGTGCAGAGAACGAGAATCCAGACGGAAGGTCCGCCAATATGGAGGAACGCGAGCAAGCCTTTTTTTCTCCTTTCCAAACACGGGAGGCAGGCGTGTTTCCACTCGTGCCCTGCCCGGTTCCAAACAAACCCCTTCCCTCTTCATTAAAGAGAGTGACTTTTACCTTGAGGCGAATTTTCGGGATGGATTTGTTTTTATTGTAACCACGGATTAAACCTCAGCCGCGGCAGCCTGCATTCTTTCCGGCAAAGCCGGGTGAAGGAAGATACGGTGAGAATTCATGCCGCTATATTATCATATAGATAGCGGCTTGTCAATTCCCCTCTGCCTGAATGGATGAGAAGGAAAATTTTTAGAACGAATCAAGATGAATAACGACCCCGAAACACTCCCGGGATTTGCTGATACGCTTCCAGAGGGCAGCCAGATTGCTCTGGAGGCGACCGGCAACTGGTACTATTTCTATTCCGGAAAGATTCCAGAAGAAGGAGGATCTCGTCCCCCTCTTGTGTAAATTCACAGGTGATTTTACATCTAATGTGGGGTTGAATCAATTTATCGAATGGATATTTCAAAAAGCAAAAGCCCGATAATAAAAGCGGGTCGCCGGGATTTCATCGCTGCTCTGGTTCTTTGCGTCCTCCTCCTGGCCGTTATAAGCTGCAGGGGGCGGAACAACGAAGTCCGGCATGTATTGCCGGGTAACTCTCCGTTGTCCGGTTCACTCTCCCTTGACCGGGTACTTCCATCAAGTCATCGGATCCAGGGGTTCCCTCATATTTTCATGGGCTATACGGGAAAAGGCGGCTATCCCGCTCAGCATTTTTATGGTCGCTGCTATATGGGAGCCTTTCTCATGGTGATGCAGTATTACGGTTTCCGGGATCAGGGTCTCGTCGAGGGACTCATGGGCGATGCTTTCGGTTTTCAATACTACTCCGGAGTCCGGCCCCGGATTTTCGTCATGGGGGGGCCGGAGGGTTACCCCGCCGGCTCGCGGAATGACATCTTTACAAAGGTTCCCGGGTGGCTCGGCTGCCGGGTCACCCTGCCCCAGGTCAAAGAGGGTTCCCGGGCCTGGGAACTTCTCAAGTCGGCTCTGATCGCCAATCACCCGGTCATCGTCTACGTGGATGAGAGGCCCCTCCTTCCCTCCCTCTCAGCGATCTCCCCCATGAGAAAGCTCCAGCTCGAGGAACTCCGCAGGAACGGAGACGAAAACGGGAACTGGGGCCACCACATGGTGGCCGTGGGTTATGATTCCTCCTCCGTCACCCTCTTCGATCCCGGGGATCGCGCCGAGTCGGGCTCCTATCAGAAGGTTCCCATTACGGATTTCATCAGGGCCTGGGTGGGGTCGGGTCCTTGCGCCTACCATCATTATTCCGCCTTTACCCAGATCGTAATCGTTCCGGGTGCCCAGACGCCTCCTCTCGGGGAGGTCGTTTCCCGCTCTCTTCTCAACGATCTTAAACTCCTCAGGGGGCTCGGCCCTCAAAAGGTCCCGGGCCGAAGAGCGGAGGAACCAGACAGCGTGAGGTACTGCGGCCTTGTCGGCCTCAGGCGCCTTTCCGGTGATATTGCCGCACGTCCAGAAATGATCCGGGATATAGGGCAGGAAGGCTGGATGTTTTTCTTCGGCATCCAGGGTTCAATGGCCCGCGAGGCCGCGGCCCGCTCCCTTCTTTCTTTTGCACGCTTCAGTGTCAAGGGGCGGAAGAACCTGGAAGAAGCCTCCCGTTATCTTTTCTTTTCCTCGAAAATATTCCGGGAAGTACACACAACGTGTCTGCAGCCGGGAGGGATCGGGAGAGTGTCGCCCGAGTATTTATGCGGGCGCCTGAAAGCCATCGCCGCCGTGGAGGGAAAGGCCGCCGACCATATGGAACAGGCACTTTCTGCACTGGCTGTCCCTTCAAAGCGGTGACGGTACAATATGAGTGTTTTTCAGGCAGGGGAGAATTGACAAGCCGTTATCTATATGATAATGTAACGGCATGAGCTCTCACCGCATCTTCTTTCTCCCGGCTTTGCCGGAAAGAATGCAGGCTGCCACGGCTGAGGTTTAACCTGTGGCTGGAACAAAAAACAGACCCGGCCCGAAAATTCGCCTCAAGGTAAAGGTCACCCTTTTAAATGAAGAGGGGAGGGGTTTCCTTGGAGCCGGGCACTACGAGCTCTTGCGCCGGATATCCTCCTCCCATTCCATCAGTGGGGCCGCCCGCGAGATGGGCATGTCCTACGCAAAGGCCCACCGCATTCTTCACGACCTCGAAAAAAATTCAGTCAACCAGATCCTCCTGACGCATATCGGAGGCATGGATCGAGGGGGAGCGGAACTGACGCCTTTCGCCTGCACCCTCATTGCGGCCTATGAGCAATTTATTGAAGAAGTCCAGGAAGTCGCCAGGAAGCGTTTTCAGCATATGGAAAAGCTGTTCACCACGAAATGGATGGGAGAAGAATGAAATTCTGGAAAACGGCGGCTCTGGTGCTGCTTTCTTTTTTCATGTCCGCCCTGGTCATCCCCGGAAATTCGGCGTCGGCCGCCCGGGAGATGAGCCCGATGTCCTTCTGCGTGGCCCCCGTCAAGGCACCCATTATAGCGACCTACGGCGCTTCCTCTCAGGTTTCACTCCGGATCGGTTACGGAAACATGCCGGTGGGTTATCCATATTTTGTCGCCTTCGAAAAGGGGTTTTTCGCCGAAAATGGCCTGAAAGCAGAACCGGTTTTTCTCATGCCCGTCAATCGCATGGCCGACGCCCTGATCGCGGATAAAATAGACGCCTCCGCCCCGATGTCGCTGGTTACCCTCCTCTCCATCGAAGAAAAATCACCGGGTCTTTTTAAAATTCTCTGCTCCACCTCAGGGGACCTGAAGCATTTTGGAGATCGGCTGCTGGTCAAAAACGATTCCCCCATCCGGGATGTCCGTCAGCTCGCCGGGAAAAAGATCGGCGTCATCCAGGGAACCACCGCCATCATCTGTCTTAAAATCGTTCTGCGCCATTGGCTGAACCCGGAGAAGGATGTTACCCTCATCCCGATGGAGCCCCGGTTTCACATGAATGCCCTCCTTTCGGGGCAGGTGGATGCACTCATGGCCTCGGAGCCCCTGACCAGCATCCTTCTTGAAAAAAAAGAAGCCCGCTCCATTCTGGACGCGCCCCTGGAAAAATACGTCATGAACCCCTTCCCGGGAGCGGTTTCCGTCGTCTCCACCAGGTATCTCTCCCGGAATCCGGAAGCCGTGCGTCGTTTTTCACGGGCAATGGACCGGGCCGTGGAATACATGAGGACCAACCCGGCAGAATGCCGGAAAATCTTCTCAAAATTTACGGGCCTTCCGGATTCCACTTCAAACCCGGGTCAAGCCCGCTACTGGAAGCTCGTTGAAATTGACGCCAGAGTCCTGCAGCGCTTTGCCGACATCCTTTTAAGAGAGGGAGTCCTTAAAAAAAATATTTCAATCCGGCCCCTTCTCTACCGCCCGGAGGAGAAATAAGAGATGCCCTTTCTTCGGGTCGAAAAACTCAGGAAATCTTATCAAAAATCCGGAGAACCTTCGGGACGGCTGAATGTTCTGGACTCTCTGGACTTCTCGATTGAAAGATCCGAGAGAATTGCCGTCTTCGGCCCCAACGGGTGTGGAAAGACCACCCTTCTTAATATTCTGGGCGGCCTCACTCGGGCGGATTCGGGACAAATCCTCCGGGAAGGCCCGGTGGAAGAATCCGGGCTCAGTGCCGGTTTTGTCTTCCAGAACTACCGGGAGACCCTTCTGCCCTGGCGGAGAAACCTGGATAACATTGCTTTTCCGCTCGAACTCGGAGGGATGGGGAAGGAGGAGCGTTCCCGGAGAGCAAGAGCGCTTCTGGAAGAACTCAGGATAGAAATCCCCGAGCGCGGTTATCCCTACCAGTTAAGCGGTGGCCAGCAGCAGATGCTGGCTCTGGCGCGCGCACTGGCCCCGACCCCTGAACTTCTCCTGATGGATGAGCCCTTCAGCTCCCTGGATTATGAAACCCGTCTTAAAATGCAGGAGAAGGTCCTGGAAATCTGGGAGCACCGCCGGGCGACCCTCCTCTTCGTCTCTCATGACCTCGAAGAGGCCATCTTTCTGGCCGATCGCATGATTCTCTTAAGTCCTATCCCGGCGAGGGTGCTGGAAATTATCGAAGTTGACCTGCCGTTCCCCAGGAAGAGCAGCATCCTGGAAAGCGACCAGTTTTTCAGAATAAAAGCGAGGGCTCTTAAAATATTCAGGGAGGCCCTGAAGCTGTGAGAGGACGGATTAGAATTCTGGGCGGATCGGCCATCCTGCTTATCCTCTGGTGGGGTATCGCCCATTCCCGGCTGGTCAATCCCCTGCTCCTTCCCTCGCCGGAAGACGTCCTTGCCCACCTCTTCGGACTGCTCTCCTCGGGAGGCCTCCTGGAAGATCTCCTGGCCACCCTCCGCCGGATGTTCTTCGGCTTCCTTGGGGCGGCGCTGCTGGGAATCCCCCTCGGCATCACTTTGGGATACTATGCCTGGCTCTATCAGTGGGTGGAATTCCCGGTGGATTTTTTCCGCTCGATCCCGGCCATGGCCCTGCTCCCTCTTTTCATGCTGCTCTTCGGGATGGGAGACCTGGCCAAAATTTCCATGGTGATCTTCGCCGGTTCCCTGATTCTCCTCATCAGCACTCTCCACGGGGTCAGAAACTGCAGCCGGGCCAGAAATCTTGCGGCCCGGGCCATGAAGGCCACCCCGGGGCAGATTCTTTATAAAATTCTCCTCCCCGAGTCCCTGCCACAGATTGCCGCCGGCCTCCGGGTCTGCCTCTCCATCTCCCTCATCCTGGTGATTGCCTCTGAAATGCTGGTGGGAACCAATCTTGGCCTGGGACGCCGCCTCATGGAAGCCGAACTCACCTACGAGACAGCCGATATGTATGCCTGCATCGTGCTGGCCGGAATCCTGGGTTATGTTTTGAACCGGGCCTTCGTCTACTTCAGCGCCCGAATCGTGCACTGGGAAGGAAGAGCGTAAAGCGGGCGGAAACGCCCGAAAAGAAAGGAGCATATTTTGATACAGTTTGCCGGGTTTGCCTGCCTGGAGAGAAAAAAACTTTTTACGGAAAGGAACCTGATTTTTCTCCTGCTGGCTTTTTTCTTCTCCCTGCACCCCTCCTGGGCCGGAACGACCGGGATCGTCCGGGGACACATCCGGGATGTCTCCGGAAAGCCGGTGGACGGGGTGAGCCTGACTCTTTCAACTGAAACCCGCGCCTTTCGGGCCGTCAGCGATGCGAAGGGTTTTTATTCCTTCGTGGGAGTTCCGGTCGACCGCTATCTGCTGAAAGCCGAGCGGGTGGGGTGGCGAAGCCAGGAAATAACTTCCCTGGACGTCAGCCAGGACTCGGCCGTCTCTTTTGATCTTTCGATGGCGGAAGCACCCGTGGATCTTGGAACCATCGAAATTAAGGCCCCAAGAGAGCACCTTTCAAATGACCGCACCCAGACGATCTATGTGATTCCCGAAGAGTTCACCCGAAAACTCCCCCAAGTTCCGGGTTTTAACAACCAGGTGCAGGGAGCCGCCCTCTGGATGCCGGGCGTCACCCTGGACCAGGGAGGGGGCATTCATCTGAGAGGCAAGGCATCCGCGAGCGTCGGCTACTTCTTAGACGGGGTATGCATTACCAAGACCACCAACCACGAACCCGGTATGAGCCTGGCCACGGGGGGTCTCAAGCGCATTGACCTCTACAACGGGGGAATGGGCGCGGACAAGGGCCGCTACCCTGGAGGAATAAACATGGTGGTTCAAAGAGGCGGTAAAAAAACCGGCGGATATGCGGAGATTGCCTGTGGAACGCCCCTGCGCTGCCAGGATGGCTATCTGGAAGTCGGCGGTCAGACTAAAAACAATCTAAACTGGTATCTTTCGACCAGTAACTGGAACTCAGACCAGGTCTACCCCTCAAACAACGGTCCCCTGGCCAGAGGTTTTTACTCCACTGTTGCCGACCGAAGCGGTCTGGCCAATCTGAATTTTCCTCTCGGGAAAAAATCCGATGGGCAGATCCTGGTAGCAACCGGCGCCGAGCACCGCGTCTTCAATACAATGGTACCCGGTCAGTCCCTGCCTTACGGCGGGACCCAGGCCACCCCCCTATGGTGGCCCGGCTCCGGAGCTCCCGGCGTGGTCACCAACTACGATACCGACGACCTGCGCTACAGCTTTTTCAAGATGAAGTGGAGTCTCTCTCCGAATCCCTCCGCCCAGTGGAACCTGATCCTTCACCGGCTTTTCTCGGAGGACACCACGAACCGTCCCTCCTTGATGACCCTCTGGGGCTCCTCACAGGGCGCCTGGAACATGGATCAGACGGAGCAGACCGGCCTGTCCTGTGAATACACCTGCCAGAGAAGCGAAAAAAACCTCATCAAGGCTGGAGCCAATTACTTTTATTCAAAGAACCTGGGACGCCGCTATGCTTCCCAGGTCGCCGCATTCAGCCAAGTCTGGCCCATGTACACGGCGAGCGATGTTGACACGGCGACCTCCGGGGTTTATGCCAGCACCCAGTATCAATTCAACCCCAGGCTGATGGGAGAAGCGGGACTGCGCTGGGATGGGCAAAAATATCTCAAATCCCAGCACTCTGATTATGATCTCTCCGCCCTCTCGCCATCCCTGGGATTAACCTACACGCCGAATGCCCGGAATACTTTCCGCACCTCCTGGACGACAAGTTACCAGTTCCCCGGCATCTATGCCACCGAACAGGTCTTTCTTTACAACCCCGTCTATTGGACAACACAGCAGGTTGCCGGCGGTCCGCAGGCCGGATCCCGTTACTCCAATGCAGAACCCGTGGGAATGCGGAGTCAGAACTTTGAAGTAGGCATCGAGCACCTCCTGTCGCAATGGACCTCTCTTAAACTCACGGCCTTCTGGCTGAACACTGAAAACCAGATCTGGTTTCCAACGGCCGGAACCGGGGTCGCCGGATCTAATACCCTTTGGCGCTATTATACTACGACGAACGAGGGAAAGAGCCGGATTAACGGTCTTGAAGTTTACCTGCATACGAGCTGCCCTTCCGACCTCTTTTCCGGGTGGCTTTCCTTAACCTTCCAGAACGCGCAGAGCTATTACCCTGCGGAATACTACCGCCCCGGTCTTCCCAACGCCGGAATGCAGATCCCCGGAACCGGCACCTGGGGTTCGGCAGTGGAAGGCAAACAGAACCTGGGGCAGGTCAACTGGGACCAGGCGCTCACCATGTCCGCGGCGGCCACCTTCCGTCTTCCGCATAAGTGGGAGCTGACTCCTCTCATCTCCTGCGGCAGCGGCTACTCCTATGGGGCCGGCCCCGCCCTGGTGTCCAGCGAAACCCAGGGCAAAAATGCCTTCCGGGCCAGGCCCAATTTCGTCTTTTCCCTCGCTGTCGCCAAAGATCTCAGCGACGATGTCCGGCTCACAGCCTCGGTATGGAACGTCCTGAACAATCAGCAGGAGCTGCACTATGCGTGGTATACGACCGAATGGCTGGCTCCGAACGTTGCCAAGCCCGATGCCGGCTATTATTATCCGGACGCTTTCAATCAGCCGCGCACGGTCAATTTCAGTTTGGGTTTTAAATTCTGATGGAGAAAAGCATCTCAAATTCACCGAACAATTCGACGCCATCTCTGGCTCTTCCAGTGGTCGCCAACTGGAATCTGTCTCTCCGATGCAATTTTTCCTGCCGGCACTGCTACAGCCGCCTGGAAGACTACGAGGAGCCTTCATCCGAGACCGCTTTCCATATTGTCCGGAAATTGGCGGAATACCGAATCCCGTTTGTCAATATTGGAGGCGGCGAACCCTTGCTTCGCACCGATCTTTTTGATATAATTAAAGAAGGAACGGCCTCAGGCTTAAATTTCAGCCTCTCGACGAACGGGTTTCTTGTCTCCCGGGAGAACGCCGTTCTTCTCGGGAAGTCAGGACTCCGGAAGGCTGAGGTCAGCCTGGACAGCGGGGAATCCGAAGTGCATGACCGGTTCAGGAGACAGCCGGGGAGTCATGCCAGAGCTCTCGAAGCGGTCTTGTTTCTGAGGGAAGCAGGGCTGGAAGTGGATATGTCCACGGTCGTCACCCGGGTTAATTATCTGAACCTTGAAAAAATCATAGAGATGGGGAAGAAAATCGGCATCCGGAAGATATCTTTCCATAATTTCAAATGCGGCGGAACGGGAGGGCTCAACCGGAGTGAACTGGATCTCCTTCCCGCGGAATGGAAGGAATTCTACCGGAGAATTATGGAAATTTCCAGGACCGAAAAGGGGCTCCTTCTCTCAGTGGAAGACCCGATACTGTGCACTCTTGAAGAGCCCGGCCGGCCCGGAAACATGATGAAAGGAAGTGCCTGCGGAAAGCTGACCATGTGTATCAAGCCCAACGGAGACATCACCCCCTGCGCCTTTGTCTCTATCAAAATCGGGAATCTCCTGCAGGATGATCTCCGTGCTCTATGGAAATCTTCAGAAGCCTTGAATAAATACCGGGCCAAAAAACCTCAGGGTAAGTGCCTGGTTTGCCGGTGGTATGAGGACTGTCGGGGAGGCTGCACGGCAAGAGCCTACCTGGCCTCCGGCGATTTAAATTCGCCGGATCCTCACTGCTGGTTGTGAAGAAATTGTAAAAAGGGGGAACAGGAGGTGACGGAGATGAAAATTCTTTTCAGAACTCCACGGATATTGGCAGCGGTGAATATTCATCCCTGCTGAATCCCTCCCCCCAGGGGAGCCCCACCAATGGCGGGGCTCCCTTCATTATTGCCCGCCGGCATGAATTATGATTTTATTTGGCACTCCCACGCGTCTTAGATGGTTCTTTGATCAGCGGAAACCTGACCAGAGCCTCCGCTTTGCCGAAAGCATTGCCGAAGCCAAGGTTCTGGAGCTTACCCTGCGGTTTTCATCTTCTCCCGGGAAAAAACACTTACAGGAACTGAAGAAATTATTTAACAATTCCACCACCCGAATCATTGTCGAGCTCGGAATAATGGCTCTATCCGCCGATACTCCGGCGATCCTGGAAATATTGGAGCCCGTCCGCCTCTCCCTGGTTATTCATCCCTCCGATGAAGCGCCGATCCCGCATAAATTTCTCCAGCCTTTCTTATCCAATAAAACCCCTGTATTTCTCCAGGTGGAACAACGGCGCAGCCACCTCGCCTTCCTCAACCGGGTGGGCCGGGATCTCCTGAAAATAAATTTCGGGGATCTTATCGTCACCAATCCCTTCCTGGCAGGCCCGGAAGGCCGGGAAATTCCCCCCGTGGAAGACCTCGATGCCGGCGGCGAAGAGTGCGGAGAAATTCTGGATTTGTTTAAAGGCAAAACGACTTTCCACCATCCGCTTGTCCACCTTTTGGCAACAGGCGGGCGGGGGGCTAAATTTCATGCCTGCCAGGCTGCAAACGCCAGGGCCTCTGTCGCCTGGGACGGTATCGTCTACCCCTGTGAATCATTCCTGTCCCCCCTGGGCAGTCTGGAAAAACAATCCCTGCGCGAAATATGGGACTCTTCCGTTCGCAGGAAACTGGCCGGAGATCTCAACAAAACGCCCGATTCATGCGCCGGTTGCCGGAATCTTGAAACCTGCCTTGGGGGATGCCGCGGGCTGACCCATTTCTACCGCAAATCCATTGAAGAACGGGATATTCTCTGCCGAAGCGCCTTCAGGGAGTAGTTCCCGGTATTTCAGGGTTCCTCAGGGGATCTTGACGGCAGAAAAGACTCGTGATCCTTCTGAATTCTTGTTTCAGCCTCGATATCACCGCGCAGGTATTTAGGGAGAGAAAAGATCCCCCGGTGTGTCTCGCCGGCGTAATAACGCAGGGGGATGGTAATATTGCCGGATATCTTTTCATCTATCTCTTCCATTGAAAATTTAAGGGGGTCCGGGCCATTGGAGGCCAGAATGAAGCTCCAGAGCCCGAAACATGATGGAATACTGGCCATATAAGAGCGCGTCACCGGGAACACCCGGCTTACCGTATTTGCAAGAAGGGTGTGAATCTGTGTCTGTCCTAACTCGCTGCTCCCCGCCTGCATGGCAAAGGTCCCGGAGGAAGTCAGGTGGTCTTTTACGATCCTGAAAAATTCAACCGAGGCCAGGGCTTTCGCGTGGCTCTCCCGGTGAAGTTCGGGAAGATCCCCAATGATGACATCAAAGGTCTCATCGGTGTTTTCAAGATATTTTCGGGCGTCGTCGTAAACAATTTTACAGCGGGGATCCTCGAAAGCCCCATTAGACCATTCTGGAAGGTATTTTTTACAGACTTCTATGACCCGGGAATCGATGTCAACCGTGACGACCTGCCGGACACTGCGATGGCCCAGAGCCTCTCTTAAGGTTGCTCCCTCGCCCGCTCCGAGTATAAGGACTCTCCCTGGCGAGGGGTGAATGAGCATGGCGGGATGCACCAGGATCTCATGGTAGATGAATTCATCGCTCTGGGCCGATTGAAGTTCGCCGTCCAGAAAAAAAACTTTTCCGAAGAAAGGACTTTTGTAACAATTTAGCCATGTGAAGTGATGGGTTCCGGCAAAGGAGGTAATTCTCCGTATTGAACATAATGAGCGATCGCCTGCACAATGGTGGAAAGCGGGTTGTGGCCTCTCAACTTGAGCGTCCTGTAGATACTCATAA
>JAZDOK010000083.1:0-35174 GCA_043798715.1 bacterium | reverse complement strand
TTAGACCTCTGCCACCGCTGAGCGATCGGATGGCTATGGAATCAGCGATCGGTTGCCCGTGGAATCAGCGATCGGATGGCCGTGGAATCAGTGATCGGTTGCGCGTGGAATCGCTGATCGGTTCGCCGTGGAATACGCAGGTCAGTAAACTTGGCAAAGAATAGGAATGATAGTGCCGCCAGTGGGCGTAAGTACAGGATGACCGTGGCAGGCCAGCTCTTCAAACTCCTTGGTCTGCAAATGTATTCCGGTACGGTTCCCGCGATTTCAGAGCTGATTTCAAACGCCTATGATGCAATGGCGCGGAATGTTTGGATCACGATCCCGACTGGACGACCGATTCAGAATACGGACGAAATCGTTGTAAAAGACGACGGCCACGGCATGACTTACGACGAGTGCAACACCTTCTACCTTTCCGTGGGACGGGAACGCCGTCCGACCGGTGAGGAGTGGACAAAGCCATATAATGGCCTGAAGGCAAGAAAGGTGCAAGGCCGCAAGGGCATCGGAAAACTCGCCGGGTTTGGTATCGCCAGCCGGATAGAAATACGCACGATCAAAGAGGACAACATCTCTCATTTCGAATTGGACTACACCGCCCTAACGCAAAGTCAGAGTTTTGCCGACCAGGAAGGTTATGCACCGAAATCACTCGCAAATGATGGCAAGCGGACCAAAGTTAAAGCCGGAACGACCGTAACGTTATCGCTGCTAAAAATCAGTCGGGCCATCGATGAAGAACAGTTCAAGCGCGGACTCGCACGTAGATTACTTGTCCTGGGCCAGGATTTCATTGTTCACGTAAACGGCATTGCCATATCCAGGCAGGAGATCCCGTTCCAGTTTCGGTTCCCGGAGAAGGCGGGGGAATGGGGAACGACTGACATAGGCAATGGACAGCAGATTCAATGGTGGGCGGGATTCTGCAAAGAAACCATCTCAGCCGAAGAGCAAAGAGGATTTGTCGTTTACGTGCGGGGGAAGCTCGCCCAAACGCCGTGGTTCTTTGACCTAAGTGGTGGCGCGTGGGGGCAACACGGAATGCAATATTTGACGGGCGAGGTAAAGGCCGACTTTCTTGATGAGAGCGTTGATCTTATAGCAACCGACCGCGGAACCGTAAGATGGGAAGACCCCGCGGCCGTTCCCTTGAAGGAGTGGGGCCGCAAAAAAGTGCGCGACCTACTTGAAGCTTGGGCAGACAAACGCCGCGAGGCGAAATCCAAGAGCCCAAAGATTGTCCAGTATTTAGAACTGGCGGAAAAGTTGCCCGAAAAGGAACGAAAGATATTCAAGGCGGTGGTTGATCGAATCTGTGCTATTCCCCAATTGGACAAGGACAAGAAAGGCAAAGACATCGCCGACGAATTGGTCGAGTTCGCTTACAACGCCTTGACCAACCGAAGCTTCCTCGACGCCATACGGCGATTGAACGCCGCTTCCCCTCAGGATGTTGCTCAGTTCACAGAGGTACTCTACGAGTGGGATATTATTGAGGCAGTAAACACCGCCCACCTCGTCAAAGGTCGTGTAGAGATCATCCGTAAGTTTGCGCAGATGGTAAAGGAACAGGTCCCTGAAAAGCCCGACATGCAGGACTACCTCAGAGATCATCCGTGGCTTATTGATCCAAAGTGGACCATGCTCGTTCATGAACAGTCGCTAGACAAGCTCATCTGCGATAATTTCAAGATTCAGCCTTCAAGAAAGGACGAGGGTTCTCGTCGGCTGGACTTCTTCTGTTTGGGAGACCGCTATCGGACCGCACACGTTGTGGAAGTAAAGCGCCCCGGAAACCTCGTGGGGCGAAAAGAATTCGACCAACTACGAGACTACATCCTGTTTCTCCGCAGACGACTCCAAGAGGAGTCTACAGACCCTGATCATAGACGAACCTTGGTTCGAGGGCTCTTGATCGCCGACCGCATCCGTGACAATGATAAGGAACATGCGAAAAGTCACCAAGATGCTGGCACTTTTGACATTCGGACTTGGAGCAACTTGCTTACGACAACAGAGGCGTTACATAAAGAATTCTTGGATGTCATCAAATTACGTGCCCCTGTCAACGATCCACGCATGCAAGCTTTGGCTACTGATGACACCGGGAGCGAGGACAGGATTATGGTCGAGGAGCAAAAAGGAATGCCCAGCAAGCAAAATGGGCGCAAGAAGAAGGCACGGAAGACGAAGCGCGCATGAAGAAACCCATTGCCATAGACCTGTTCGCCGGATGTGGTGGCATTACGAAAGGCCTCCGCGACGCGGGTTTTCACGTCGCAGCGGCGGTCGAAATAAACCCCGTCGCGGCGCGAACCTACAGGTGGAATAATCGTTGTACTCAGCTAATCGAGAAGGACATCCGTGAAGTTTCGGCCAAAGAATTACTACGGGCCGCTGGCGGCAAACGAATCTCACTCCTAGCCGGTTGCGCCCCTTGCCAAGGGTTTTGTTCCCTTACTTCGAAGTACAAGCGAGAGGACCCGCGCAACGAGCTTCTGCTCATCATGGGTGAGTTTATCGAGGCGATTCAACCCGTTGCGGTCATGATGGAAAACGTGCCCGGCCTTGCGAATCGGGGAAAAGCCATTTTTGACAAATTCCTGCAGCTGTTACATCGGCACGGTTATCGGTACGACTGGCACGTCGAGCAAATGGCCGACTATGGCGTCCCGCAGTCCCGCCGCCGACTAGTGCTTTTGGCCGGTAAAGGGTTCGACGTGATTTTCCCTTCGCCCACCCACGTACGCGTGCCAAATGCCACAATGAAACTAAAAGCGTGGAAGACCGTGTATGAAGCCATCGGCCACATGAGTACACCGATTACACTGAGCGCCGCGCTTGGGAACGAGGGACCCATGGCGCACAACTGGCACGTAGTCCGTGACCTTCAACCGCAAACCAAAGAGCGACTCAAAGCGGCTCAACCTGGGAAGACGTGGCTGAAGATTGACGAGTCCGTGCGCCCGCGATGCCACCGGGGCGGGTACGACGGGTTCACGAACGTTTATGGAAGGATGGCGTGGGACCAGGTCTCGCCGACCATCACGGGGGGGTGCACGACATCGTGCAAGGGCAGGTTCGGGCATCCTGACAAACGCCGTTACACCATCTCAGTCAGGGAAGCAGCTCTGCTTCAAACTTTCCCAGAGGACTACCGTTTCGTCACTGACCAGATGGACGCCGTGTGTGACCTTATTGGCAACGCGGTTCCGCCTCTCTACGCAAGGCTGGCCGGCAAGGAAATATTGAAGGCCATCGAGAAGCGCGACAACCGGAAGGAAGTCGGACGCTGATGAGCCGGTGGCCAGGAGACGCCCGGCAAGAGCGCACGACCTTTGGAGGCTTGTCACGCGGACAACTGATGTCCCGCGTGCGAAGCACGGGGAATCAAACGACGGAGAAACGGCTGGCCGGGCTGCTACGAGAGGCGCGATTGTCCGGCTGGCGAAGACACCAGCCGCTACTTGGACGACCGGACTTCGCGTGGCCCAAGGCTAAAGTCGCAGTCTTCGTTGACGGATGCTTTTGGCATGGCCATGACTGCGGCAAGAACGTCAGTCCAAAGACCAATGCGGTAGCATGGCAGGAAAAGACACGCCGCAATAAAGCACGGGACCGGCTTGTAGACCGTACTTTGCGTCGTCAATGTTGGCTGGTTATACGTATTTGGGAATGCCAACTTGCGAAGAATCCAGATAAGTGCATAAGTAGAATCCGCAAGGCGTTGAGGAGGCGGAAAGATGTCTCAACGTTCACGGCAAGAAGTTCACGTGAGGGCTGAGCCGCCAGTCAGAAGATTTTGGTCTACGCACGCCAGCAAAAACTGGCAACACCTTATCTCTCTTATTTCCCAATCCTTGCCGGGAGAGTGGCATCCAGCTTTCGGGCTTCCTTGATCAAGGCCCGCCCCCGCTCCGCCTCCCCTGTTTTAAGAAGGGTCTCCCCGAGATAGAGTTTGTTCAGCGGAAATTTTCCCAGCTTTTCCACTTTGAGAAAGGCATCCCGGGCCTCGGCCCACTTTCCGGAGCGGAAAAGAAGGGCGCCCATCCCAAAGAGCGGCGCGGGATTCTTGGGGGTCATGGCGGAGGCGCGCTTGAGCAGTAAAATCGTATCGGGAAGGCGTCCCTTCCGGGCTTCCAGGTCACCCAGAGCCATAAGGCAATCGGCCATCTGGGACTTGAGCGACGCTATCCTGAAATCCCAGACCCCGAAGGAGGCCTCATCAGGATAAAGATCGATCGCCTTCCTTAGAATCTTTTCGGCCTCCGCGGGGCGTCCGGTATTGAGATGGAAGAGAGCCAGATCGCAGTAAAATCCGGGCGTATTCACGGGATCAAGGCGGACGGCCGTCTTAAGTTCCTTTTCTCCCTCGGTATTCCGGCCCCCGGCCGCAAGCACCTTCCCCAGAATATTGTGCCCACCCGCCAGGAATGGGTCCAGAGCGGTGCCTCTTCGGGCATCTCCCTCGGCAAGGAGGAGCAACTCCTTCTTTTTGGGGGCCTCCTTCCATGTCTTCCAGGCCAGGCGGGCCGAAAGGTTCCAGGCATCGGCGTTTCCGGGGTCTTGGAGTTTGGCTGCCTGGGCCGCCTGGCGGGCAGGCTGTATCTGCCGGGCCTGCTCAAGGTATAGCCCCTGCATGAGGCTGAATTCGGCGTGGAAGTGGCTGATGACAAAATAGACGCACAAGATCGCCACCAGGGAAAGGATGTAACGGAGCGGCATCCAGAACCCCCGGGATGGAATGAGAGCCGACCTTCCGGTGTCGTTCTCCCCGGTGAGTTGATCGGTCAGGGCGAAGGCGATGGCGCTCTCGGCGCAGAAAAAGATGAAAACACCCGAGAACTGCCAGTCCACGTCCACGAAAATATGTAGGGCCGAGGCCAGGAGGGCGGACATGAGACCCGCCATGACGGCCGAAAGGGAAGGATCCCCCCGGGCCGCAGAAAGACCTCTGCGGATGGTCCGGAAAAGTCCCCACAAGAGCCAGAGAACAAAAAACAACGCCGGGAGGCCGATCTCGGCGGCGACTCTCAGGTAGAAATTGTGAACGAAATTGGAAAAATAGCGGCCGTTCTCCTGGTAGGAAGGATAGATGCGCCCGAAGGAATTGAGGCCCGTCCCCAATAAGGGGTGATCCCGGGCCATGCACAGAGCTCCCCTCCAGAAGGCCAGGCGGGCCAGGCGGGAAGGGTCGTTCTGCTCCATGATGGCGGCCGCCTTGGCATGGACGGTGGCCGCGTGGACATGCTCCTGCCCAGCCCGGGCCCATCCATTCACGCCGAAGGCAAAAAGAAGAATAAAGACCAGGAGCAGGGCGGAGCGCCCCAGGAGCCGCCCTGCCCCCAGGCGCCGCAGGTTCCAGAAGAGTACCAGAAGGGAAAGTCCCGCCGCAAGCCATCCTCCCCGCGACAGGGTCAGGAGAAGACCGCCTCCGCTCACAAAGGAGACGAAAAAATAAAAGAAGCGCAGGGTCCGGCCTTCTTCACTCAAAAAGAGGCTCATCGCCAGGGGAAAGATGAGCAGGAGAAATCCGGCGCAGATATCCGACTGCGAAAAGGTCGAATAAAAGGCTGCAGCCGGGGAGCTGAGAACCGCCCCTTTTAGGAGGACGATTCCGGCCAGCCCCACCCCAAGACCTGCCAGCAGAATGGAAACAAGAAAAATACGGCATGATGGGATATCATCCAGAGTGGTGGCCAGGATTAGAAAGAGGAGTATGGATGAAAAGAACATGCCCAGATCCATGGCGCTCCGGTGGACATTGACCGCAAAGGCCGTCGAAAGAAGGGCGAAAAGCAGAAGTCCCAGTGCAGGCCACCTGAGCCGGTGAAGAGACCCCGAAAGAGGGCGGGGAAAAGGAAGCCAGAAGGCCAGGGAAATCAGGGCGATCACGAAAAGAAGGGCATTGGCGCTGCTCTGGGTGTTGGCGGTCAGCAGGGGAATCAGGAAAAAAGCCTTTAATGACGGCGGCACGAAGGGGAGGGCCGGGATGAGAATGCACAGAAGGCCGTAAAAAACGGAGAGAAACCAGAGAAGGAAGACGTTCAGGCCCCAGAGGATATGCGTCGCAAACACCGGCTTTTCAGCGGGCCGCCGGTATGATGGCTTTTGACAGCACTTCGGTCAGCTTGGGCCTTGCTCGTTCGACGGCATAGCGTATAGCCCCGAAATTAGCGCCTTTCTGACTGATGACCAGGAGGACAAAATCTCCAGCCAGCGGCTGAACGATGAGGCTGCCTCCCTCAAATTCGAGAACCCAGTGTACAAGTTCCCGTTTCCCATCCTTCTTCTCCCAGGAGGTAATCTTAGTCAGACCCTCCTTAACCCTGAAAATTATACTTTTCACGTCGGGGGGCTCTTGAGAGCTTATGAGAGACAATTCGGCGTCCAGGGATGAGACGATGACTCCGGTCACTCCCTTGGCCTGAACGAGGCCGTCCAGGATCAGGCCCAATTCTTCCCTGAGCGATTCAAAGGCCTCAGCCCGGGCCGCATCGGTCTTCCCTGCTCCAGCTTCCTCCGCGGGCAGCAGGGGAGCTTCCTCTGAAGGCATGGAAATCCCGGAAAATTCCGATAGAAAGCTCGCGAGTTCCCCCTCCCTTCTCTGGCACATTCGAAGAGAATACGAAAGGTACGGATCCGAAGGAGACTCCTGAAGGAGGGAATGATACTCTTTTATTTCCGTCTCCAGAATATTCTTCCGCCCTGCGATCTTTCTGATAAAATCTTTCTTGCTCTCCTCGTCGGGTTCAAAATCGGTCCAGAGGCTGTTGAGCCATTCCGGCTCACGGCCGGAGAGCTCTTTCAGCAGGCAGCGGGAAAGAGCCCAGCCACCCACGCTCACGGGATTGGTTTCCTGAACTTTTGCAAGCTCCTCAGAAGCCTCTTTTATAAGTCCGCGTGAAAAGTAGATCCTGGCCAACCCCAAATGGGCCTCCTCAGCCCTCTCTGAAGGAGAGTTGAGAGCTTTCTGAAACGACTGCAGGGCTTTGAGAAAAAGCCCCCGGCTCATGGCCGCTTCCGCATAGTCCATGATAACGGAGATTTCTTCCGGGCGCTCTGACAAAGCCTTTTCCAGCGCCTCGATGCGGCGATCCAGAGTCGTATGGACGACGGTGTTGTCGCTGATAATCACTCACCTCTTCCAGGCATATCTCTCAGACGGTGAAATTTTCGAGAACTTTCCGGTTTTTCTTTATTTCCAGACGGACCCTTCCCAGGTTGGCCCCGGCCGGCGCGAGGACGACGAGAACTGCTCCTCCGGAAAGGACCTCCATCGTCAGGTTGACATCCTCATATTCCAGGAAACTCTCCACCAGAGAACTCTTTCTAAGGACCTGTCCCAGGTCCTGCCCGACGCTGACACAGCAGGAAGTCAGAGCTCCCACCACCAGAGCATCCTCATCCCGCAGGAAGACCCTCTCCATAACTTCCCCCGAACTTCCGAGAAGAAGAGAACCTTTCACTCCCTCAATTTTGCTGAGATTCTCCAGGACTTTCCTGAGTTCCGACACTTTTCACCTACTCTTTGGCTGGATTGACGCTGAGCACATCCCCCTCGGCCACCTTGAGTTTGGACGCCATCTTTTCGGAGAGCAGGATGGAAGTTCCCAGGCGCTTCCCGGAAGTTCCTTTAATTTTATAAAGGATGCCCGTTGGAGTCTCCACCTCAACTTGAATATTGGAACCTGGTTTTTCGCCCCACTCCTTGAAATAATTCTCCTCGATTCTGGCAATGTCGCCGCTCTTGAAGAAGCCCGTATCGAGCTTGACGGAGAGTTGCTTGATCTTCTCCATCTCTTCCCTGGCAGCTCTCTTCTTGGCATCAATTTCCTCCGCTTTTTCGGCCATGACGCTGACGGTGGCGACCGTCTTGCCGACGGATTCCAGGAACTGATTCACGGCATCCGACCCGCAGAGAATCTCTCCGAAATCCGTGTTGAAATTATCGGTGAGCAGCTTGCCCTTCTCGAGCAGAAGAAAGGCATTACGCTCCGGGGAAACAACCTTCATGAATCCGGTATAATTATCGTTTTCGAGGGTTTCGAGTATTTTATTGAACTCTTTCTTCCTCACCTCCTGATTCTCATGGAGAGGCCGGAAGGTATAGACCAGGGACAGGACGCTTACCATCTGGGAGGGCAGGACATAACTGCTCGTCTCCACTTCCTTCCTCTTTGCCCGGTTCAGAAGGCGGGATTGGGACAGTGGCCGGACAAGGGGCTCTTCTACCTCGACCGTGCTGGAGGTGACTCCGTCGTTGATGAAGATGAAACCCGATTGCTTGGGGAAATCCAGGCGGATGTATCCGGTGAACTTCTGCTGTTCCAGGTTTTCTTTCATCGTGCTGATGTCGGCAAAAGGCAGGGCGATTTTTTCAATTATGGGGATTCCTTTAGGCAGCATTACTTATCTCCTTCCTTGGTCTCATTTTCAGTTTTGGTACTCTGTACTTTCTTCAGGGTCTCCTCAAGTTCAAGAGCTTTTATTCGCAACTCCCGATCGTCTTTTTCTCCTGAACGGAGTTTCTTGGGGCGGCTGGGTTCTATTTCCTTCTCAGGGACCACTTCCAGGGAGAGGGCCGGCCTGGGCACGGCCGGCTCCGGAAATTGCCTGGTCGTCTCACCCGGGTCTCCGGCGGCCGGCTGCGCAAACTTTGGACCCAGGAGAGATTCCCGAGCGGGAGGTTCCGGTAGCGACAAGAGCATCCCTTCTTCAGGGACGGAAGAGGGGGGCTCGCCTGCAGGTGAAGGAGGCGAAAGATCCGGATTTGGCGGGGGGGCCTCAATCGGCGAAGCGGGAAGCTCGGGAGCCGGCTTGGAAGAGCCCTCATCCTTCTGACTTGTGCGGAGAAGAGCCTTCCAGGGATCCTCCTCTTCCATGTTTAAATTTAAGTTAAGGGACTTCCTCTCTTTCCTGGGCGGCGGGGGCGCCGTGGGCGGGGCTTCAATCGAATGAGTCAGAATCTGCTGCGACTCGACAGGGGAGCTTGAAGGAGAAACGACCTTTTCTTCCGGCGGTCTGGAAGGAAACGGTTCTGCCGGGGTGAGGGGTTGTGTCCCCCCAAGACTGGTCTCAATAACCGGGTGCCTGGGAGGCGCTGACGGGAGGGGAGAAAGAGGAACCGACTCTCCGGGAGGCCGCTCTCCCGGAGGTGGTGTGTTAGTTTCGCTGACCTCGCGCATCCTGGTTCGAAAGGGATCTTCCTCCGGAGCTATGGTACTCACGATGTGGACTTCAGCTTCGGAAGTTATTTTCTTTCTTCCGGACACCCAACTGAGAATTTCCCAGGTGATAAGGCAAAGGAGGACGACGATGAGCAGGAGCAGACTCTGAGTCAGCATCTGGGTGTGCATTTTAAGATAGAGAACAAAGGAGGCGAACGATTTGAAGGGCATGGAGGAGGCCGCAAAAGCCCGAGAGAAAGCTGTCTCTACCAATAGCATAATTAAGAAAAATCGCAACAGCAAATGTCTCTGCCTATTCACAAAAATCCTCCCTTTATTCTGTTTCGCCCGACTTTTCCAGCTCCCTGCCGAGCGCCTCAATCCTCTGCGACACGTCCCGGTACTTGATATCCACCGCATAACATTCCTGAAAGGTCCCCAGGGCTTCCCGCTTCTTCCCCATCTCCTCATAAAGATTGCCCAGATCATAGCGGAGATCCTGGAGCTCCTCATCCGAATAACCAGGCAGTTCCAGGGACTTCTGGAACTGCTGAACAGCAAGGTCCGGGAAGCCATCATCCTTGAGGCAGAGACCGATCTGGTTTAAGGCCGCAAGCTGCCTCTCCTGATCCCCGCTTATCTGCTTGAATTCCCTGATCGCCTCTTCCGCAAAGCCCATCTGGCGGTAAAGGCGGCCCAGAGAAAGGTGAGTTGCCGGATCCTCCGCCTTAAGTTCCGATATTCTCAAGTACTCTTCGAAGATATTGGAAATGCAGCCCCGGGTCAGCACTTTCAGGGCTGATTCCGTCGCTGCCTGGAAATCACCCGATCGCGCCGAGAGGATGGCCAGCTTGGATAAGACCTCTGAATGCCCGGGCTCAAGTGCCAGGATGTTCCGGTAAAGCGGAAGCGCTTTTTCGAAGAAGCTGAAATGGTAGTATATCTCAGACATCTTGAAAACAACGTCGGTGCCATCCGGGAGAATTTCCCGGATCTTCTCATAAACCGACTCCGCAGAGGCGGAATCTCCCGTGGAGAGATGGATGCGGATTACGGAAAAAAGCTGTTCCACCGCCGAATGCATTTCGCCCTCACGGAGAAGGATCTCAGAGCGCCTGGAAAAAGCCTCCAGCGCTTTTTCCCGTTCCCCAGCCTCCTCGCGCTGCTGGGCCATGAAACCGAGGATTTCCACGGCTCTCTGCCACATGTGATCCCGCTCGTAAAGCTCAACTGTTTTTTCGTATATGAGAAAAGCCTCCTGGTGATGATTATCCTGAAGGAAGGCGTTGGCCATGGATTCCAGGCGGATGGCCGCCTCCTGGGCCCGGCCATCACGGAGGAACAGTTCAATGACTTTCTCGAAGATCGCATCGGCGGCGGTAAAAGAAGCCCTGGACATAAGGGCCTCCGCGAGGGCCAGATATTCCTGCAGGGCCTCCTGGGAGCGCCCCTCCTTCTGGTAGAGGTCGGCGATCTTCTCCCTGAAGGACCAGGCGGCTTCTTCCCGTCCATTATTCAGACATATACCGGCCATCGTCTCATATTGTCGGACAATCTTGGGCGTATCTCTCTGCAGCAGGTAGGCCTGCAGGAGTTCGTCCAGGATGGCCAACCCTTCGTCCAGTGCTCCTTCCTCAACATAGAGGAAGGCTATTTCCTCCCGGAGTTCGAGCCTTTCGGGAAGCATGGAGACGATATTTAAATAGACTTTCCGGGCCTCTTCCAAATTGCCCGCGCGGAGGAAGTGTCTGAGCAGGATTTTTTCATGCCGGACTGCTTCCTCCAGATTTTTTCCCTCCACCAGAAGCTCGATGAGTCTCAGCCGGTAAAGTACATTCGCAGGTTCCACTTCCAGAATTTCCTGGAGTATCGTCGTGGCCTGATCGGAAAGTTTTTTCTCGAGGAGGATGTCCGCTATGGCGCTGCGCTCGGCGACCGATTCCGCAACCAGCCCCTGCCGGGCGTAAATCTTCCCCAGCTTGTAGCGGGCATTAAGATCTCTTCCGTCAAGCTCGATCAGGGATCGGCAGACCTGGGCGGCCTCCGGCAGATTCTCCCGCTTCAGGTGGTAATTAAGCAGAAAAACAGACTCTTCCTGGGCTAAGTTCAACTCTCCGCGGGCGGCATAGAGCCGGCAGAGACGGGAACGCACTTCCATCTCCTCCGGCAGGTACTCCATGATCAGGCGGTAAAGGCCCTCTATCTCATCCCACTCCTGCTCCGGGAGAAGGATGTCGGCCATGCTGTAGATCTCGGCCAGCGCGCCGCGATAATCTTCCGCCTCCAGGCAGTAATCCAGGATCCGCTTTCTCACTTCCAGATTGGATGGTTCCAGCTCCACGATTCGCCTGTCAACAGCCAGCGCATCGACCGGCCTTTCCAGGAGGGAGTAGAGTTCGGTCAGATGGTTCAGGGCCGCCAGGTGACCTGGATCCTCCTTTAGCACCTTCCTGAGCTCCTCGGCGGCCTCTTCCCAATTCTCGTTTTCAATGTGGGCCCGGGCCAGCTGGAAGTGGACCTCGGCCCTCTCGGGAAAGATCTCCTGAAGATGCAGGTGGATCTCCTGAATCCTCTTTTCGTCTCCATTTTCTTTTAAGAGGCGCAGGACCGTCATGAACTCGTACAGGGAATTTTCATGGTCATTCAGCTTGAAGTGAATCTCGGCCAGGATTTCGTGCGCCGAGACATTATCCGTATCCAGTTCAATCAGCTTCTGGCAGACCGACAGGCCCTCGTCCAGGATGTTCCGCTCCAGCAAAGTCTGGGCTAAAGAGAGGTATTCCGGAATGACTTCCGCCGTGGAGCCCTTTCGAAGCAGAGCGCCTATCAGTTTGTAGCGGGCCGACAGATTTGAGGGATCGGCCTCCAGGATTCTCCGGTAAATCTCGATTAAACTCTCCCTGATCTCGGCGTTCTCGGGGTCCCAGCCCAACAGCTTTTCGTAAAGGACAATGACCTTGTCCAGCAGGCCATCTTCCGCATGCACTTCGGCGAGCGCCTTGAAGGTGGCTGTGGCTTTCCCCATTTCATTGCCGGTGGCATAGAGATCACCCAGGAGGGAGAGGATGTCTTTGTTCTTTTTATCAATTGAAGCTATCTTTTCATATACGCGGACCGCCTCAATGGTTTGCTCTTTTTTCAGATACAGTTCTCCTGCTCTCTTAAACCAGGTTAGGGTGGACTGGGGGGATTTCCCGCCTCTCAGAAAAAGCTCTCCGAGCATCTCATAAGCAAAAGCGGCCTCCTCAGGCGCCAGCCGCACCACCTCTTGAAATTCACCCTGGGCCTCTTTATCCAGCCCCTTCTTCATATAGGCCTGTCCCAGGAAGGAACGCACTCTGGCGTTGCCGGGGGCGATCTGCAGACACCGCTTGAAACAACCGATGGAGTCTTCAATGGCGTCTTTTTCCAGGAACAGGATGCCCAGGTTGAAAAAAATGTCTCCGCTGGCTACCGCCAGAAGCTCCTTGAGCTGGGCCATGCTGACCCCGGCTGCCCGTTTGTCGAGCATAAAGGCTTTTTTCTCTATCATGCTCTCGGGATTCAGGAGTTCCTGGTAAATGCGTATGGCTTCATCCGTATCTCCAGCGGCCTGGCAGGTCTGGGCCCAGAGAAAGTACTCCCGGATAGCCTGCTCAAAGTCCCCCTTCTTGAGAAACATCTGGGTCAGGTTACGGCGTACGTCCGAGCTTTGAGGGTTGACCTCAAGAGCCTTGCGGTATTCTTCCACCGCGCTGTCCCACTGACCCTGAGTCGCAAAGGCATCGCCCTGCTGGACCAGCTGCTCAAATGTATTTTCGCTCACAGATTCCCTCTTAAAATAGAATCCTTATCATGCTTTTCATTCCGATTTTTCCCTTGGAATAAGCCTGGTCACTTTTCCGCTTCCGGCAGAGCGCATTTCGTCCTGAATCTGCTTGATTCTCTGTGAAACATCCCTGAAAGAGATGTCCGCTGAATAAGCATCCTGATAGAACTTCAGCGCTTCCGCCAGCATACCCCAACTTTCGTAAAGACGTGCCAGGTTGTAGTTCAGTTCCAGGTATTCTTCATCCTTGTACCCCTTTGTCTCCAGCCCCTTTTTAAACTGTTTGACGGCCACGTCCCTCATACCGGGCTTTTCGGCAAAGCAGATGCCCAGCATGTTATAGGACTGCAGCAGCATCTCAGGATACCTCTTGGTCTGCTGAAACTGCTCGATGGCGTTATCCAGCATGGAGAGCTCCTTATAGATGACGCCCAGGTTGAAGCGGGATCTCAGATCGTCCGGCGATTCCTCCGCCCGTTTCTGGTAGTCTTCCAGGATCTGATCCCTGAGCGTCGCATTGGAGGGATCGATTTCCATCAGCTTGTTCAGCATGGCGACAGCTTCCTGAGGACGGTTCTCTTCCAGGTAGCAGGAGATGAGACGCTGGATGGCCTGGCCGTTCTGAGGTTCCAGTTCATACACCCTCCGGAATTCCTGGACGGCCTCGCGGATGTTGTGTTTTCTGTCCGCCAGGATGACGCCGAGCTGAAAGTGGATCTCCGGGTTCCTCTCCTCAATGGAAGTCAGAGCCTTGCGATAGATCCTGATGACTTCGTCCCATTCCCTGCGTTCGGCAAAGCGCTCCGCCAGGAAGAGGAGTTCCTCAAGAGCCTTGTCCCGCTCCCCGCCAAGGATGTAAAAGGCGGCCAATTTTTCCTTGGCGGCCAGATCATCGGGCATGATTTCAAGGAGCTTCTGATAGAGTCCTATCGCCTCGGGGTATTGTTTCTGCCGGGAATAGACCTCTGAAAGAAGCTGAATCTTCTCCAGTGCCCGGTCCAGCGCCCCCTGGGCCAGATAGACATCAACAAGTTCCCGCATTAAATCATAGCGGTTGCCGTTTTCGGCCAGAATGGCTTCCAGGATATCACGGGCCTCATCCCAGCGTCCTCCCTCCTTGAGGATCCCGGCTAAAACGACGCTCGCCTCAAGGGCTCTTTCAGTGTCCTGCAGCTTGCGGTATATTTCGACCAGGTTCCGGTGGGCCTCGATATCTCCGGGCGCCAGGCGGACGGCCTCTTCTAGGGAAAAGGCGGCTTTTCCCCAGTTCTCCATCTCCATGTACTTGCCGGTTAGGGACAGAAACTCCTGGAGCGCTTCCGGGATGAAACCGTGTTCAAGATAAAGTTTGGCAATTTTTTCCTGGATTTCCGTCGCCGGTGTGATCTCAAATACTTTCTTATAAACCTCAAGAGCTTCCATAGGCAGGTCATTCTGAAGAAGCGCTTCGGCCTGGGCCATGTAGTGTCCCAGCGCCGCCTTGGGTAATCCTTTCTTCATGTAGATCCCGGCCAGCGCCTCTCGCGACTTAACATGATACTCCTCAAGGACCGCGATTTTCTGGTAGATATCCAGGGATTCCACCTCGTCCGGGCACACCCGGTAGAGTAAATCCGCCAGAGCCTCCATGGCCCCAATCAGGGCCTTCCCGTCATCACCCCAGCCGAGAGCCAGAATAAGCCGGCGATGGTATTCCTGGTTTTCCGGGTCGCTCTTGACCAGGTAACTGTATTCCTCGATGGCGGCGGTCAGCATGGCGTGCTTGAGATACAAATCTCCCAGTTCCTTCCTGACGGCCTGACTGTCCGGCTGGGCCTCCAGGATTTGCCGATAAGCGTGGAACGCGCCCACAATATTATTGTCTTCCTCCAGCACTTTGACGCGGGAAATAACCAGATCATCCTCAGAAGAACTGTCATAAGTTCTTACAGTCGCCTTTTTCCGGACTGCCACTTCAATTACCGGCTGCTCAATCTGTATTACAGGCAGCGGAGGGAGGGGCAGGGGCGGTTCTGCTTCCACTTTCGGAGGAGAAACTTCCACCGGAGGCGTTTCCTCCGCCACTGGTTCAACAGGAGGAGGTATGAACTCCGGGAAAACCGGCTGAGGCATGGGAGCTTTAGTGAGGAGCGAAGGAGAGGAGGCAATCTCGATTTTGGCCGGATGAACAAAGGGAGCTATTTTTTGAACGAGGTCCGCAGTAACGAGTGCCGGGGGTGGAGCTGCCGCCTCTTCATCTCCGGCCTCTCCGCTCCGGGAGAGGGTTTTCTGCTTCGAAAGTTCCGCCTTCTCTCCTCTTGCTTTCAAAAGCCCTGTCTTGTCTTTAGGCTTGATGAGACCGGACTTGCCGAATTTCCCTTCTCCTGCTCCCCGCTTGCGTAACAAGCCGGGTTTTGAAAGCGACTTTCCCTCCACCTTGGCCGGAGCCTCATCTGACTGCCCGGCCTCTTCGGGAGTTGAGCCCGATGACGGAGATTGAACAGCCTCATCGGTTGAAGATGAAATAAGAGATGATTTGGC
The DNA here is from genome assembly GCA_043798715.1 of bacterium. GTDB lineage: Bacteria > Vulcanimicrobiota > JAZDOK01 > JAZDOK01 > JAZDOK01 > JAZDOK01. The sequence goes on along the minus strand of JAZDOK010000083.1, from coordinate 19,673 downwards.
TTCTTTCCGGACAATCTCCGCCTCCGTGTGCGGCCAGGAAGGCACAAATGGCGCCGGAGTGACCTCACTTTCTTCTCCGACCAGGGGCGCACCCATGTTGGTCAGCTCCCGGCAGGCGGTCGGATTGGTCTGATCAAGGGTCAGGACTCGCTGGTACAGCTTGATGGCCCTCTCTTCGGAACCCGACATTTGGTAACTCTGAGCCGCCATTAAATAATGCTTGACGGATTCCCCGGTGGAGCCCTGGGCCTGATAGAGTTCACCGAGCTTCTCCTTGGCAAAAACCTCGTGAGGATTGATTGAAAGGATCTTGTTGAAGGCCAGAACGGCATCCCGGAATTGTCCTTTCAACTGGCAGACATTGCCCAGTGCGGTCAAGGCCTCGGTGTTACCCAGGTTGTGGCGCAGAATCGCTCTGAATTCAGCCTCCGCCTCATTCAGTTTGTTGGTCTTCAAGTAGATCGAGCCAAGGGTGTAGAGAATATCGGAGTCGTCCGGCTGAATTCTTTTGATACGGCGGTAAGCTTCGGCGGCTTTTTCGACGTCGCCCTTCTTGAAAAATTTTTCCGCCATCAGGCGGTAGTGCATCAGGCCGTCATGTATCTGCCCGTTGCTGATGTGCGTCTCGGCGATTTCCAGGCCGATTTCCAGGTTGTCGGGATCGTTTTCCTGGGCCCGGCCCAGAAGGGCTATTGATTGGTCCCCCATACCCAATTCCGTGAACAACCTGGCCAGAGAAAGCGAAAGGCGGATGACCTCTTCTTTGTTGCCCTTCTTCTGATAGAGAAGGATCATGCGCATCCTCGGATTTGTGTCCTCCGGGGAAAGCTTGGCCGCCAGTCGTGTATAAGCGAGGGCGGAGTCTATATCCCCCTTGGCCTCCAGAATATCAATCAACTGAAAATACTGGGTGACCACGGAGGAAAGAAGCCCCCGGATGCCGTAAACCATCGCAAGGCGAAAACACGCCTGCTCATTCTGGGAGTCCGCCTGCATTACCAGATTGTATTTTTCGAGAGCCCCATCCCAGTTTTTTGCCTCAAATAGAGCATCTGCTTCGCGTTCCAGAGACTCTATCTCTTCGGACATGAACGCCACCAACTTTCCAGTATCGGAAACCCGGGATAACCCCGCAGTAAATCAAACATCATTATACTATAATTCTAAATGCTTCGCAAGAAACCTTTATCTTCCCTGGAGTCCTCCAATGTCTTGTGCCGGAACCCTTCTGCCGGCGCCTGCCGGAATCATGGGAAAGCGGAAGGAATTCTTCGCCTGTTGTCAGAATATCCACTTGATTCACGCTTTTAATGCCACTCCGGGAGGCGCCAGTTGAAAACGATCAGATATCATTTCAGGCTGGATAATGACCCTAAAAAAAACGGGAAAGCAATATACAACCTGATTCTCCTTCTAAAGATAAATACGCTCCCCACGACGAGGATATTTCCTTTGCTTTCTTCGAAGGACGGAAATTCCATTGAAGGCATCGGACTTACCGGCGAGGAAGAAGCGCTTCTTCCAGTAGCCGAACGTCTGAAAAAACACCTTGCGGAGAAGAAGGCCCAGTTTTCAGAGCAATTTTTCGACGAAGCGGAAATTGGCATGCCCGAAGTGAGCCAGGAAGATTACCAGGACAGCGAATCTTTTCTGGCATCCTATGTCGAGAAGGAAAAGCGGCGTCTTGAAAAAGAGGAAAGTGAAAAAAATCGTCTTCTTAAAAGCGGCATTGCCTTTTACCATCTGGGAATGCTGGAAGACGCGGAACGCCAGTTGAAACGTTCTATCGAGAAAGATCCAGGCAATGCCGAAGCACATCACCACCTAGGCCTCGTCTTTGAACAGAACGGACGCGTTGATGAGTCGATCGCCGAGTTTCAAGCCGCGATCCTCACCAACCCCGAGTCCGGGCCCACGCACTTTTTTCTGGCCAATGCCTTTCACAAGAAAGGCGTTTACGCAGAAGCGGTGGAGGAATACAAAAAGGCCATCGAGCTTGAACCGGAAGTTCCCCTTGTTTACAACAACCTTGGCTGGCTCTTCTACCAGACCGACGAGCATGAAAAAGCCCTGAAGGCTTTCGAAGAGGCCCTGAATCTGGATCCCGAGATGCCCTTCCCGCACAACGGGATGGGTTGCGTCTTCCAGGAAATGGGGCTCCTGGAAGAATCCGTTGAAGCTTTCCAGCAGGCACTGGAACTCTTTCCGGAATACACCGCGGCCCATCTGAAGCTGGGATGGAGTTATTACCACCTGGGAGCAATGGATGAAGCAATCGGACAGTTCAAACAGGCCATCGAAACGGCCGAGGATGAAGCACAGTACACCCTGAGCGCCCACTTCAGCCTCGGACAGGCCTACATAGCCAAGAACGAATACGAGAATGCCTACGGGGAATTCATCCAGGCCTCTGAAATGGACCTGGAATTCGGCGACGCACACTATCAGGCCGGCCTCTGCGCCGTCAAGACGGAGAAATTTGAAGAGGCCGTCGGGCATCTGGAAAAAGCCATAGAGCTGAATCCCAAGATCGGCGTTCAGGCTTTTCAAAACCTCGGAGCGGCCCTTCTGGCCCTGGGACGTCACGGGGACGCACTGAAACAGGCCAAATTGGCGCTGAAACTTGAACCGAACGCCCCGGAGAACTATGAATTGCGGGGTAATATCCATATTCATATGCGGATGTGGGATGAAGCACTCAGAGATTTTCAGAAAGCCCTGGATTTCAATCCGAACTCCTCGCACCTTCATTTTTGTCTTGGATGGGCCTACGAAAACAAGGAAGATTTTCCCAAAGCCATCGAGGAGTATAAAAAATCCATCCAGCTCAATCCGGAATCCGTCGAGGCCTACAGCAACCTCGGCTGGCTTTACGTGGATCAATCCAAGAACGACGAGGCTTTGGTAGTCTTTGAAAAAGCCGCGGAACTTAAACCCGGAGATATCGGCCTCCTGAACAACCTCGGGTGGGCCTACACCAACCTGCACAAGTACGAGGAGGCTCTCTCCGAATATCGAAAGGCTCTCAAGCTGGATCCCGCCTCGGCGATGATCCACAACAACATCGGAATCGTTTACTTTCACCTGAACCGTCTCGACGAGGCGGGGAGGGAGCTGAACCGGGCCATTCAGCTTGAGCCCGAATCCCAGGCGGCCGTCTATGCCCACTACTACATTGGCCAGATATACCAGCAGGAAAAAAAATACGAATTCGCTCTCAAGGAATACCAGGAGTCCCTCAAGATGGAACCCGACTACGGGGATCCCTACTTCCGTCTGGGCGAGTGCTGGAAGGAAAAAGGGCAGAAAGCCAAGGCCAGAAGAGCGTTTCTCGAGTACCTGAAGCGGGAGCCCAAGGGTGAATTCGCCTCCAGGGCGGAAAAAACAATTCTGGAATTGAAGAAATAAGTCCGCTGGGGTATAATAAAAGCCAGGAGCCGGAATTCTAAAGATTCCGAATTCTGGCTTCTTTAAGAGTGGAGAGGTGGCTGAGCGGTCGATAGCGGCGGTCTTGAAAACCGTTGAGGGCGCGAGTCCTCCGGGGGTTCGAATCCCTCCCTCTCCGCCAGCTCATCAGAAGAGGTTCTAAGGCACTTTTCGAGGCTGCGAAGGCCGGGCTAAAAACCGGCTTAAAACAGGCCCCAAAATGCCGAAACCGTTGCTCCTGACGGAGCCCCCAAAAATTTGCCTTTTCCATCGCTTCAAACGAAGCGGTTAGGAAGAGGTGGTTCTCATGGCAGAGGTTCTTCGTCTTCACCGGGACATCCCTGAGACTTGGAAAGAAATTCTGAAGCTTTTCATCTTCTGGAAGCAGGTTGAGGGACGGGCTCCCCGAACCCTGAAAGACTATGCCGACCATGTGACCCGCTTCTTCCATAGATACCCGGACAGTTACCCCGACCATTTAAGAGAGGCCGTCCTGTCCTACATGGCCCAGGAGGGCATAAAACCTACAACCTACAACCTGCGGAGGGAATACCTGCGGGGCTTCTTCTCATGGTGCTGCCGGGAAGGCTACCTGCAGAAAGACCCGACGGCAGGACTTCCCAAGCGAAAGGATGAAGGGCGGATTGTAAACATCCCTCCCGAAATTCTGACCCGGCTTCTCTCCCTCCCCGATGTTTCGACTTTCGCCGGCCTGCGTGACCGGGCGCTTCTCTTTCTCTGCTTCGATACCGGCATAAGACCCGGTGAGGCTCTGGCCCTGCGGCCCTCTGACGTGAACCTCCCGGCCCTGGAAGTCTATGTGAAAGCCGAAAGCGCAAAGACCAGAACAAGAAGAACCCTTCCAATATCCCCACCGACTGCAAAGGCCCTCCATGAGGTAATCTCTGCACGACATCCCGGATGGGCGCTATCTGTTCCCCTCTTTCCGACGTTCTCAGGCAGGCCGATGAGCTCCTCCGGCTGGGGGCATGTGCTGGAGAAGTATGTGAAGAAGCTGGGCGTCAAAATAACGCCTTATTCGCTCAGGCACGCCTTCGCCTTGAACTTCCTGCGGAACGGCGGCAACGTCTTCAGCCTGCAGCGGATGATGGGTCATTCTGACCTGACCATGACAAAGAAGTATCTTGCTCTGACCCAGGAAGACATTCGGGCAGAGCATCAGCGGGCTTCCCCTGTGCTTGCGCTTATACCGGAGCGGCACCGGGTGAGGAAAATAAAATAAGAGGATGAAAAGAACATGGCAACGAGAGAGCAGATTGAGAAGAACTTGGGCTGGGAACTTGGCCGGCCCTTCTCCTGGGCTGAGTTGGAAGAAATGGTCGGCGAAGACTCATGGCGAAGGAGGAGCAAGACGACGTAGGTGCTATCCTGCAGATGAGAGGGGCGTTGGGACTCCCGGCGTTCGTCTGAGATTCTGGAAGGCTTCAAAAGCGCACGACAAACGATTGGAAGAACTCACATGCTCGTTTGAGGACTGCACAAAGAATGGAGGTCAAAATGGGTATTCTTTGCCTCCTAATATATTGGCAAATTGACAATCAAAAACGACACATTGTTCATCGCTATCCTTACATTTTGCGTCTGCATCTGGGAAAGACTCACCCCCCATTTCTGGAACTTCTTGCTCTAAAAATACAACATCTTTTTTCTTGAACCTGCATTTTTTTGTTTTTTCCGACATCCGTTTCTTCACCTCCATTCCTTCTTTCTATACTCTCTATACTCTATCATTTTTACACTTATCTTGCAACTTACTGCTAAATATATAACTAAGACTACAATTAATATATGCCAAATCCGTAACTATATGGCAGAACAAGCGAGGAATCAGGTAATAGCCCTTTTTTTATGGATTCGGTTTTTTCAGTTTTTGCCTATACAAAGTGACTCCTCGCGTCACCATCTCGCCGACATGGCCAGCCCGGGAATCAGCACCAGAGGGCAAACGGCGCAAGAAAGTGACGGAAAGAAAGGGGACGGAGTTATGGACAAGATTGTGAGCAAAGGGGTCACCACTTCAGCAGGTGTTCCCCGTCCCGCCACTTCTTCACCTGCTTAATATCCTTTCCGACGGCAGCGGCAACCTCTTTAAGGCTTTTCCCATCTCGAAGGAGCTGTTCTGCCTCTCTCCTTGTTTGCCGATAAAGCTTCATGGAGGGTCGGTTCTTAGAAGACTTCTTGCTCCCGCTTTTACATCTTTTACAGAAGAAATATCTGGTCCTTGAGGTGCGCCTTGGCGCAATAAGGGAATCTGGGTCAATATCTGGCTCTCCACAATTAGCACAGTAAACATCTCTCGGAATCAATTGCCGGGAGATTCTTTGCGCAACCTGCATCCAGACAGCTCGGAGAAAGCCGAAACCCGGCTCAAGATTAAGTGTTGGCTTGTCGTTTCGACCAGACCAATTGAGAGAAAGTCCTGGCCCAAAGCGGCCAGCGTTTCCGAGGTATTCGTTTACATGATAAGCAAGATAAGCTCTCTGGTCGGATAAGCTATAATTGAGTAGCCTTTCTACAGAGCCTTTACGGTCGGACTGCCATTCCAACTTGTCCCCTTCAGAGCGGAGAAAGCCCAAAACTAGGCCCCAGAGGTTCATTATGTCCTTCTCCTGTTTGCGGAGAGAAAGAAAGGCTGCTTCTTTATCGCTTTTACGCAGTAATTCAGCAACATCCAGAACGGCTTTAATTTTTTGAGCCCAGAATCGCCACAGAAAGACGGGCTCAATTAGATAACCATCCGGCCCTTGCCTTCTAAACCAATGCACCCGGGAAATCTCTTCAAAATACTCAGGGGTAAAAATGCACCACGTATGATTATAACAATGCCAGAGTGGTCCCCATTTGCTGGCAAAATCTCTAATTCTTTGGGGTGAAGCATTTTCTAATTTCAAGAAAGGGGAGAGTAAATCTATTGACGGAGAATACTCATGGACCTCCCAGCCAGCAAGCCTAAATTCTTCTTCTGTAAAAATTCTCTTAAACTTGCTGAGGGGGGCAAAGGACGACCAGGAAGCAGTTTTCAAGTCAATAAGATAGTTATGCTTTTCGTTTGCAGAAAGTCCCTTATTCTCTGCCACGTGTTCATTGAATTTGGCGAGGAGCTTTTTGTTCTTTTCAGATTTCAGAGCAGCCTCCAGGCATGAAGTCTCATATTCCTCCCATTCTTGGTCTGAGATTCTTCTTTTGGGCAGACTCTCAATTAATTCATAGTATTTATTATAAGATGGGTCTTCAAATGGACGCGTAAACGAATCATCAATCCGCGGCGGAAGGGTGTAAACAAGAGAATCCCCGTATTGATGCATGGAAAGATATTCTTCTAGGCGTTTCCCCTTGCTATCAGGTTTAACAAGACTCACCTTGTTTCCGGGCCTATAAACCCAGGCATTGACCCTCAGCTTCTCCGGCCTAAACATTGTGGTAATAGTTTTGCTGACTTCTGGCATTTTACCTCACTCCTATATGGTATATCTATGGTATATTATAACATATTTAAATTTAGTTTTCAATATGGTTTAATTGAGTAAGGAGGTGACAAAAAATGGAAATTAAACCAGGACTCAGCTTTAAGCTAGAGCGCATCCGGCGCGGGCTGAAACAATTCGAGGTAGCCCAGGCGATGGGGGTTCCCCAGACAGCCCTTTGGGACATGGAGAACGACCGGCGACCCTTTCCGGAGGACTTTGCGGCTAAGGCATGGCAGGCGCTGGAGCAGTTGAAACCGATGGAGGAGGTGTCGAAATGACCTTCACAATTTTAGACAAGACTGGTAGGCGGCGGGTGGTCGCAGAGCTTATCGGAAGGACGCTGAAGAAGTCGGTCCGCGGCAGCAGGCATCTTCTCCGGAACCCCCCCGGATGGGCAATTGACTCCGATATTCTCCGAAAAGCACAGCAGGCCGGCGCGGAATCGGTTTGTGTTGTGGACCAGGAGAGCGGAAAGACTTATTCTTCACCTCTCCAAGTCATTTTCGAAAAAGGCGTTTATTTTGACAGGGGCTATGGTGAGCAGATTTGCCTCCCATTGTGCCGTTGGCAAATGCGGGAGGCACTCCTGTGAATACCATGCCGGACGTGGCGACCCTGCAAACTCTCTGTGATGTGACGGCGGGGCTTCCGGCGGCTGGCGCTATCCGGGAGCCTTGGCGGGGTGTCCTGCAAGAGCTGGAGGCTCTCCCCATTGCCGACCGGGGGCGACGGCTGGAAGAGTTGGCCCAGGTGCATCTAAACGGCAGAGGCGAGGAATTGATTCAAGCGGTCTTCGCGTTGAAGCCTGGTGGGGTGCCTCTCGGCTCTTGGGATTCAGTTGCTCTTTCTCTTGGGAATACTCGCTGGTTATGGGAGGACTGGCTCCCAGAAGGCTTTCTTGTCATCTTGGCTGCTGAAAGCGGGGCGGGAAAAAGCGCTCTTGCGCTTTGGCTTTGCCGTTGTCTGGCACTTGGGGAGCCCTGGCCGGACGGGAGCCCTTTCCTTGAGAGGCCCAGCTCTGTTCTCTGGGTTGAAGGTGAATCGGCGGCGGCAATAAACATCCGCAGAGCTCAGGCATGGGGCTGTCCTTTGGACAAGATAAAAACTCCGCTCCCGGACCCCCTGGAAGACGTTGACCTTGAAAACCCAGCTCACCGGGAGGCTTTCGAGGCAGCAGCGGCCCGGCCAGAAGTCCGGCTTGTTGTCGTGGACAGCTACAGGGGGGTATCACGACGCCGGAAGGAAAACGACTCGGAGAATGCTCTCTCCTTTGAACTTGCGGGGCTGGCTGCGAGGCTGGCAAAGCCGGTTCTTTGCCTCCATCATCTTAAGAAACAGGATAGGAAGGCTCCTAGGCTGGAGGTTTCGCTCGATGACGTGAGGGGCTCCGGGGCTGTCATTCAGCCTGCCCGGCTCGTTCTAGCGATTGACACTCCGGCCCCGGAGGACCAACAGAAAAAGCGGTTGCTGGTTGTTAAAGACAATTTGGGGCCGTTCCCGGCTCCGCTCGGATTCTCCATCGGAGAGGAAGGGCTCACCTTCGGGGAGGCACCTTCCCGACCCATCCACGCGTCACAGATTGAATCCGCCGTGACGTTCCTTCGAGGTTCTCTTGCAGATGGTCCTCGGCTTTCAGAGGAACTCCGGCAGGAGGCGGAAGCATCCGGGCTGGCATTCCGGACCCTTCGGCGGGCGAAAGACCTTCTGGCGGTTAATTCAGAGAAAGGCTCACAGGGTTGGTTATGGAGTCTATAGGATTATATGGACATCTTGGCACTCTTGGACAAGTTGGCCTTCTTGGACATCTTGGCAAGGTTGCCAAGGGGGCCAAGGCGTCCATGTTTCCCAAGGGGGCCATGTGAGCTTGCTTGACCTGATAGGCGAACCTCTGCGGGCGGTGTCTTCCTCGGAGCAGGCCGGCCCTTGTCCACTCTGCCGGGCGCGAACGGGTGACGGCGGAAGAGACCGGCTCCACGTGGACCCCATGGCGGGCTGGTGGTTCTGTCGGCAATGTCACCCCCGGCGCGGCGATGCCCCCGGCTTCCTTATGGCTAGGGACGGGCTCCGATTCCCGGCGGCGCTCCGGGCGCTTGGGCTCGAAGCTGGGCGACCGGCCTCGGTCCTTCCTTCCCCTCCGCCGGCAGGACCCTCTCCGGAATGGACGGCCCGGGCGGGAGCACTTGCCGAACGCTGCGCTGCGCTCCTCTGGACCCCGGAGGGCGAAAAGGCACGGACCTGGCTCCATCGGCGCGGGCTCGAAGAGGAAACCTTGAAGCGCTGGGGGCTCGGATTCTGTCCCGGCGGGACCCTGGAAGGCTTCGAGAAACTGCCCCGGGCGATTTCAATTCCGTGGAGGGAGGGCAGCTCGGTCCGGAACATCCGCTTCAGGTTGCCTTCAACCCCGGCAACGGAGGCGGCAGGAAAGCCGAAATACCTCTCCGTCAAGGGCGGAAGGCCCGGCGTCTTCGGGGTGGACTTGCTCCAGCGGAGGGAAAACGTGGTGATTACGGAAGGCGAATTCGACTGCATGGCCCTTCATCAGGCGGCTGGGTCCCTTGTGGACGTTCTCACTTGTGGAAGCTGTTCCGCTTCCCTGGCCCCGGCGCTGCCCTACCTGTTCACTTATAAGCGAGTCCTCTTATGTTTCGACAAGGACGGCCCCGGGAACGTCGGCGCGGAGAAGGCTCTGAAATTGACCCGGCGGGCTCGAAGGGTGAGGGTGCCGGGTGGTCACAAGGACATCACAGATTTTCTGCTCGCTGAGGGAGAGGAAGCTCTCCGGTGGTGGACGGCTTCTCTCCTTGACCCGGAATTCTTGAAAATCAGGACTCCAGAAGAATTTGAGGCAGCCATAGCCGAAGGCGACCCACAGAACAGGCCCAAATTCGCACGACAAAAGGCTGAAAGGGGTTCTGTGATACCCCCGACTTTACCCAGGAAGTCTTGAGGCTCTTTCCCGGAAGTGAGGTGCTCTTGTGACGAAGACGGACATCATGGCAGCGGAATTGCGGCGGCTCCCTTCCGGAACGCTGGAGAGCATCCTCAGCATCAGGGACAGCCGGGAACTCAAGCAAGCGGCACGGGAACTGCAAAAAATAAGCGAGGTGAGACAACATGAAACGACCGGCAAAAAAGACGAAGGCGAACCTGAAAAGCAAGACGCGCCGCCCATCATGGAAAGTTTCCGCTCGAATTCTGGAGCAGCGCTATCCTGAAGAATTCGGGAAAAAGACATGAAAAAGGCTTGGCGGACGGTTTTTTCACCGTCTAAACGGAAGGAGGAAAATATCATGGGAAAAAATGACAGAGACGGACGGGGGCGCTTTGGCCCCGGCAATAAAGGAGGTCCAGGAAGACCACCGCGGGCGGATGAACGCGAATACCTCACAACGCTTTTCTGCGTTTGTCCCTTGGAGACTTGGCAGGCAATTTGCGAGAAAGCCGTGGAGGCGGCGAAGGCTGGCGACAAGGAAGCACGGAAATTCCTTGCCGGTTACCTACTGCCCACTACTGCAGAACAAGAGCTTTACCGGCGGCGAGCGGAAAACCCTTTCCCGGACTTAGGTTTTTAAAGCAGAGGAACTTTAGGAACTTTTTGAGGCTGCAGTGAGGAGGAATCATGGCAGATAAAACATGGAAGGCGCTCGAACGCAGAACAGCCCGCCGGAATGGTGGAGAACGAATCTCGAAGCACAACCTGGGCGGTGACACAGCAGACGCGGAGAATGACTGGGCGCTCTTTGAATGCAAGCATCGGAAGACGCTGCCGAAAATCATCACGGAATCCTTCTGGGTGCTCAAGGGCAGGGCAGCGCTGAAGAAAAAGGTGCCGGTTCTTGTCCTGCATGAGAAAGGACAGCGGGGCAGCTTCTATGTCATGCAGGAAAGCGATTTTCTGGACTGGCACGGCGCTGAGAAGGGAGGCCCGGCATGACTCTGCACTCGTTCGAGGAGAGGGAAACCCAGCTCGAAGGCGTCTCATGCCTCATGGCATTCAAGCGAGAAGACGGGGAGGATGAACTCTATCCTCTGGACATCCCGGCAGAAGGCACAGGTATTTTGATGAAGGACGGCAGCCGGTTGATGATTTTCAGGATTCCCGGCACCGGCAAAAAGAAGCCAAAACATTCTTAACCGGGGCACTTTTTGAGGCTATCGGCCAAAACACGACAAACGCGACAGGAGCAAACCCGCCTTAAACCTAGAAACTGCTTTCAAGAAAAGAGGATAAAAATGGCATAACCACGCCAAAAGATGCCACTTGTTTCATCGAACTTCATCAAACTAGTATTTGGCGAAGTTGGAGGTGTTTTTCGGGAATGACGGAAGCCATTTAAGAGGAGACTTTTCGTGGCCGATGAATATACTTCGGGCATGGGAATTATTGAAGGTTTCAAAAAGTTATTTGGCATAGAAGAGCCTCAAAAAAAAGATTCTTCTTCTTCAAGTTGTAAAATAACAGTTACTGAAGGAGTAAGTTTAGCTTATAAAAGCCTTCCAGAATTATCCATGGAATTCAAAGCTATTGAAATATCCTCTCTATTGGACGAGGAAACCTGCCCATATTGCCAATACATGGATGGGATGGTGTTCCCTTTAGAAAGCGCCTATTTTGAGACAATAAAAGAGAATCGGCCTCCTTTCCATAATTGCAGTTGTCCGCATGGATGCAGATGCTTGTGGATATACATCAGCAAGGAAGAGCAGGGCGCGGGTTTTACTGGGCTGGTTTGGAGAAAGCCTTCCGACGAATTAATTAAAACTGGTCAACTTTCTGCAGAAGATACACAATTTAAAAAGAGGATAGAAGAGGAAATTAAAAAACCTGTTATAAGAGAAAATATTAAAATGGGATATTTGGCTTCTGAAAAAGCTCAAGAGGCAATTAGAATTGAGAAGGAAAATCCAGAAAAGGCAATTTTGCTTTATCAAGAAAGCATTCGTATTCAACGAGAAATTGCAGAAAAATTCCCGGACCCCTGGTGTTGGAGAGATTTTCCATGGCTTTATAACCGTTTAACTCTAGTTTTGGAGCGTTTAAAAAACTATCAAGAGGCATTAAATGAAATTAAGAGATACAAGTCACTCCCCTGCAAAGATGCTGGTGCAAAATCAGACAGAGAGGCAATATTAAAAAGAGAAGAACGCCTGCAACAAAAATCGGGGAAATAATTATTTTTATAACTGAAAAGAAGGACTTTTCCTCTCTGCGGTTAAGATGCTTTCAGGGGTGACGGAAGCGCTTTTCAGAAGGTGAAACCGTTGCTCCTGAAGCAAAAGGAAAAGGCAGAAAACCTGTGGTGATGCGGCTCTAGGCTGAGTGGTCGATAGCGGCGGTCTTGAAAACCGTTGAGGGCGCGAGTCCTCCGGGGGTTCGAATCCCTCCCTCTCCGCCAGACGCACCGGAAGCGGTTCTGAGGCACTTAAATAAATATGAACGCATACAACTGGTACTCGCAGCTTGTCAAACCCTCATGGTCGCCGCCCTCCTGGCTTTTTAGGCCGGTGTGGACATTCCTTTATGTTTTGATAGCTGTTTCTTTTGGTAAAGTATTTCTAATGGCGTGGCAAAAACAAATTGCTTTCGTGGTTGCTTTGCCATTTATTCTTAATCTCATTTTCAATTTTGCTTTTACGCCTTTGCAATTCGTGCTGAAAAATAATCTTTTCGCGGCGATAGATATCCTGCTCGTCCTTGGCACTCTTGTCTGGGCGATGATTGCCATCTGGCCGCATGCCCGCTGGATTGCGTACATCCAAATTCCGTATCTGCTCTGGGTTTCGTTCGCGACGGTCTTGCAATTGACCATCACATGTATTAATCGCCGGTAATATGCGTGTATGGGACATACATCCAAAGCACCTGTGCCGGAAGCATTTGCTCGCCGAGCATCGGGAACTTCACGGACTTTGGAACATTTTAACCAGGCACAACACAAAAGGAGGATATTCGCATCATCCGGAAACACTGCGATGGGTGGGCAAACAAAGAGCGCTGTATTTAAGGCACGAGGCTTTGATACAGGAATTTACCCGGCGCGGTTATTCTCATCACACCCCGCTTGATAAACGATTGGCAACCGGTTCGGGCAGTCAAAATATTTTCATCAACACCATCAGGGAACAAAAGATAATTCTGAAAGAAAAGCCCTGCGAGTGCCTTCTGCACGTTTGAAAAGCGGCGCAGTAATATTCAAACTGTTTTTATTTTAAGCCGGGGTGGACGAAGCATGCTTTATCCCGTGCTGTAACCCTTTGAGTTCGAAGGCGAGTCCGACCAGCACCGCTCCAAAGACGACCGCATAAACGCCGATAATCAAGGCCACAGCTACGGCGCCTGCAAAAGGACGCATCAGAAGAAACCCCCCGAAGATAATGGATAGAATCCCTCCCAGGATGAGGAGCCATTCGTTGGCGATGGACTGTTTCAGCGAGAAACCGGCGACAATCTCAAGAATGCCGGTAAGAATCGCCCATACGGCGATCATGACGAGCAGCATGATGGCGGTCATTCCCGGCAGGAAAAAGGTGATCAGGCCGATGAGGATGCCGACTATTCCTTCCAGGAGGAAACCCCATCTGACTCCCCCGCTTCTTGAGAATGCGGCTCCTGCGGCGAAAATTCCGTCCACCAGGCTGTAGGCCCCAAAGAAAATAATCAGAATCGCAAGGCTGACGCCGGGCCAGGCAATAGTCATAAGGCCGAAGATCAAGGCGGCAATCCCCCGAATAAGAAGAACCCACCAGTGAGAGGCCATCTTTTCCATAATCATCGTTTTCTCCATTTTTTTATCCCCTTTCATCCTACTTGCCGAACAGGTTCGTATTCTGCGTCGTGATCTCAAAACCTTTCTCAAGGCGAACCGTCTGATCGCGGAATACGGCAAACTCTCCAAAAGGGAACATGAGAAGAAACCTGGCAGCATCCTGCCGCTCAACGACTACGGCTTGGGGAGGTAGATTTCGGTCGGTGTCGCCGGATCGAAGCCGAGCGCCCGGCAGGTTCCCTCTGCGTCACGGACCCGCTCATCCGGCATCGGGTGGCTCCCGATCAGGGTGTTTAGAAACCCGGGCATCCCGCCGCTTTTCTTCTGCATCTTCTTTAGTGCGCTCACCCCCCAGGCCGGGTGAATCCCCGCCAGCTTGAGATAGCGGAGGCTGTCCTGGTCGGCCTGCCGTTCGTCCTCCCGGCTGTAGCTGCTCTGGATGACCGTGTTGATGGCCGTGATGGTGTTGACGGTCCCCTCGTTCAGGCGGCCTTTGTTAACGATGGAGGCGATAAGGGTGAGAAGGCCGCCTGTCACCAGGTTCTTCTCTATCTGTTTCACTGAATGGCGACGGCAGACATGTGCCAATTCATGCCCCAGAATAAAGGCCAGCTCTCCGTCATTCAGTTCCTTGAGCACTCCCTTATTTACGTAGATGAAGCCGCCGGGAAAGGCGCAGGCATTGAATTCATCGCTGTTGGCGATCTTGAAGGTATAGGAAATGGTCTTTCTGTCACAAACGGAAACCAGGCGCCGGGCAAGGTTCCCTACCCGGGAAAGCGCCGCGGGGTCGGTGTATAGGCCGTACTGCTTCTCAAAACGCTGCGAGGCCTCCCGCCCGATCTGGATTTCCTGCTGGGTTGAGATGAGCAGAGACTTTGCCTCCTGGGCAAAGAGCCCGGCGGAAAGGCCGAGGCTGAAAAAGAAAAGAAGAGCCGGAACCACAGCCTTAAGGAGTCTTCCATGAGAAATTTCCATCTTGTTGGCCTCCTGAAGCATCTTGTCGCTTCCGGTCCATTCATCAGTTTTTGCGACATGGAATCAATGCCTACAGGCGGCGAAGTTCCTCCCGGAGCCGCCTGGCAGGCGCCTCATCTCCAACCAGTTCCATAGCGCGCTCAAAGTGGCTCTGGGCCTCCTTGCGCGCCCCGCTTTCCTTGAGGACCCTGGCGAGATCGCGGTGATACACCCACTGCTCTTCGTTCAGTTCCAGGGCCTTCTGGAATTCTACCGCCGCCCGATCCCAGATTTTCTGGAGGGCAAAGATGAGCCCGAGCTGGTGGCGGTAAGGATCTTCGCTCCCCGGAGTTGCCATACCGATGGCCCGCTCCATGAGGACGACGGCGTCTTCCATACGGTTGTATTTGGACATGAGGCGTCCCATGAGCGCGTAGTGCTCAGGCCGGTTCGGCTGGAGCACGAGGGCCTTCTCCGCCGCTTTGAGGGCCAGGGGGATCTCCCCGATCCGCTCGAAGAGAAGGCTCATGTCCACCAGGACGGCCGCATTCTGCGGCTCGATGGTAAGCGCCCGGGTCAGGCTGTGCCGGGCCTTCTCGAATTCATTCTTCCTTAAAAAAACTTTTCCCAGGAAGTGGAGAGTCCTGGCGTCATCCGGAATGAGCTTCTCGGCCGTCCTCAGGATCTCCAAAGATTTTTCGTTCTCACCGGCCTCGAAGTAAACCATACCAAGATCGCGGTAGGCCTTCCCCTGAACGCTCCGCCCCTCCGGCCCATTGCCCCCCGGGGAGCGCTCGATGGCCTTCCTGAAGGCCTCGATGGCCAGGTCCGCTTTCCCGGCCTGGCTGTAGGCCTGCCCCATGTAGATGTGCATGAGGTTGGAGAGAGGGTTGAGCTCAAGCGCCTTCTGATACTCGTAAATGGCCATGTTGAGCAGACCCTGCCGGGCATAGGCCTTCCCCATGAGGCCGTGCGTCAGAGAATCTTCCGGATTCTGCTCAAGAAGCTTCTGGTATTCCTTGATGGCCTCGTCCACCCTCCCTGTCTCCTCGTACATTACCCCGAGCGCCTTGTGATAGTCCATGTTGGGGCTGTTCAGGGTGGCCGCCTTCTTGATTTCGGCGATGGCCTGATCGTAGTTCTGTTTAAGGTAGTAGGCCATGCCCAGGTCCTCGTGGTAGTCCGGATTGGCCGGGTCGAGGGAGACGGCCGCCTGGTATTCCTGAATCGAAAGCTCGTTGTAATCCTTCTTCAAATAGAGGCGGCCCAGCTTGTTGTGAGTATCAGCGCTGGACGGCTCCAGGTTTACGGTGCGTTCGAAGTGCAGGAGCGCCTGGTCCAGCTGGTTCTTCCCAAGATACAGCTCGCCGAGCTGGTGGTGCGCGGTCGAATTCTGCGGGTGGAACTTGAGGACTTCCTCCAGCTCCTGGATGGCCCGATCGGGCTGGCGGGCCTTGATATAGACATCAGCCAGGCGCTGCCGGGCCTCAAGATTTCCGGGATCCAGATCCAGGGCCTGCTGGAGCTCCCGCATGGCCTGTTCTTTCCGGTTGTGCTTTTCGTAGAGGGTGCCCAGATGGGCGTGGGTCGCGGGATCGTCCGGTTTTAATCCCAGGGCCTTCTGGTATGATTTTTCAGCCTGGGAATAATTATTTTTCTGGGCATGGAGATTTCCCAGCCATTGGTATGCCTGTTCATTCCTGGGATCATAGGTGACCACCCACTCGAACGCCTCGATGGCCTCATCAAGGCGGGACTGGCTGGCATAGATGAATCCCAGTTGAAGGTGGGCCTCTATATTGGAGGGATCGCGGGCCAGCACGGCCCGATACTCATCGACCGCCCGTGGGAGCTGCCCCGTCTGGAAATAGAGAAAGCCGAGTTGGCAGCGGATCATGACATCGCCCGGGGAGAGCTTCAGGGCGCGGATGTACTCCGCAATCGCCTGTTCCTTCAGATCCTGACGGCGGAAAATTTCAGCCAGGTAGCGGTGCGGTTCGGAATTAAGGGGCTCAATACGCACCACTTCCAGGAACTCCTGGCGCGCCTCCTCCAACTGTTCCCGCTCCAGATATATACGTCCCAGATTAAGGTGAGACTCGACCAGATCGGGATCGCGGCTGACCGCCTGCGGAAACTCCTGGACGGCCTCGTCGGTCTTCTCCTCCTGGAAATAGCGCACTCCCATCTCGTTGTGGGCTGCGGCCTCCCGGGTGACGACGAAGTACGAGGGCGTGAGCAGCCCCCCGCACTCGCTGCAATACTTTCGGCTGCCTTCGTTCTCAAAACCGCACTTGAGGCAGACCAGGACCTGGGGCGGCGCCACCATGGAGTCCTCCCCCTCCTTGATCTGGGACATGATGACCTTGTCCTTTTTCAGCTTGTCGAGGATGTGTCCGACGCGCTCGTCCGCGATAGGAGAGGAGGGAGCTTCCGGCTCCGGAGGAGGAGACATGCGAATTCCGTCTATGGAGAGCGATAGCCTTCCCTTCTTCTCCGTCTTCCCGGGGGGCTCGGTGGGAGGCGCGGAGGAAGCCGGGGAAGAGGCCTTCACCGCATTTTCCAGTTCCAGGATGATTTCGCCTACGTTCTGATAGCGGTCATCAGGGCTCTTCTTGAGGGCCTTTAAGGTTATGGTCTCCAGATATTCCGGGATCTTTCGGTTGTACATCCTGGGCGAAAGGGGAGTGGCGCTTAGATGCTTCTGGATCATTTCGGAAGGGTTGGTGGCCTCGAAAGGCAGACGTCCCGTCAGCATCTCGAAGAGCATGACTCCCAGGGAATAGATGTCGGAGCGGTGATCCACCATTTCGCCCCGGGCCTGCTCCGGAGAAAAATAGGCGATGGTTCCCATGACCATGCCCGCATCGGTCAGGGAGTGCCGGTCTTCCAGGCAAGCCAGGCCGAAATCCATGATCTTAGCCTGGCCCGACTGTGAGACCATGATGTTCTCAGGCTTTATATCGCGGTGCACGATCTTCTGGGCATGGGCGTACTCAAGTGCCGAGCAGATCTGGGATAGAAAGCGGCTCATCTCGCCGACATCAATGGAGGCGCGCGTCTCGATGAGTTCGCGCAGGGTCTTGCCCGAGACGTACTCCATGACGATGTGGTAGATGCCTTCCTCTTCCCCGATGTCGAATATTTTGATCACGTGGGGATGGTCGAGGCGGGCCGAGACGCGGGCCTCGCGGAGAAATCGCTGGAGGGCCTGCTTCTGGGAGAGCTTCTTTGGCGGCAGAACCTTGATGGCTACAATCCGCTCCAGTGCCGGGTCTTCGCCTCTATAGACGATCCCCATGCCGCCGCGGCCTATCTCCTCGATGACCTTGTATCTGCCGATATAAATCGTACCCAATTTATAATAACCTCTCTTGGGATTCTACCTTCAAGAGTCTTTCTTGTCAATGCAAAAATTATGCCGACGCTACTCCGGAATAACCTTTTCGGCGACGGTTGATTCGCTTCCTCCGCTCTTTTTGCAAAGTCTTGATACTTTCACTATAGGCGAAGGCGCGGGCCGTGTCAATAATGCGGTGCGGACTTAAGGAAAATTCTGCGTACGGATTCGTGATATGAGAAGGAAAGGCCCGATGCATCTAGAAGTCATTCAGGCCTATATTTTTCGAATACGAATGATAAAGGGCAATTTAACTCAGGAGGGGCAATTATGAAGCATCGTCAGGAAGCGCAGGTCATTCTCTTTATTTGCTTGATTTTCATTTCTTTCCTTCTAACTGGATGTGCCAAATCAAATGCAAGTTCGGTATACACCGAACCGTCGTACGATCCTTTCTACCCCGGGGAGGAGCTGGCCGCGGATGAGATGAGGATCACTTTTGTCGGGACATCCTTTCTTCCGCGATTGGCACAGGAATGCAACAGTATTTATGTTGAATTGGGCAACAAAGAATATTTTATGTTTGACATGGGCTCCGGCGTGTCGGCCAAGTATGTTGCGCTGGGGATACCATATTCCCGCATGGACAAGGTGTTCCTCACCCATCTGCATGGGGATCATACCAGCGATCTAATCACAATGTATTGTTTTGGACCCAGCAATGATCGCAAGACGCCCCTCCAGGTCTGGGGCCCAACGGGCAATGACGCGTCAGAAGGGACTCAGGCCTGGTGTGACAATCTTAAAAAACTGATGAAGTGGCATGTTTTAAGCTTCAGTTTTGAATCGACCGGTTACGGGCCCGGGAATGACGGTTATGATATTGACGTACATGAATTGGACTGGAAAACCGAGGGTGTCGCCTATGATAAAAACGGTGTAAAAATCACCTATTTCCCGGCAGTGCACACCAGGAACGGCTCCGTAAGCTATAAACTGGAATGGAATAATATGTCCATGGTCTTCAGCGGCGATACCAAGCCCAATGATTATCTGATTGCTCATGCCAAAAATGTGGATGTCTTGATCCATGAAATGGTCGTGCCGCCGGATGTCTGGGCGATGAAGAACGGCCACTTTACCTCCACCGCCGATCCCAACTATCCCAGAGCGCTGAAACAAGCCCAGGATGTCCAGGAATCATCCCATACCCCGGAACTGGCTTTTGGCTACATCCTCAGCCAGACCAATCCCCGGCTGGGAGTGGCCACTCATTTTCAGGTTAACGAAGACACGGTCCCGCAGGCTCTTTCTAACATCCAGTACTGGTACCACGGTCCCATCGCGATAGCAACAGATCTTTTGGTTCTCAATGTCTCCCGGAGCCAGATAAGGCAGCGGAGGGCCGTCGTTTCCGATTATGCCTGGTACGCGAAACCCAATCCCGCTGGTCAACTGGCGCCTCCGATGTTTCCAACTCCGACCTACCAGCTTGATCAAACGATCCTGCTGGATCATGTCATTCCGGAATCCGTTTATGACAAACAATAGGACTTGTAACAATTTAGCCATGTGAAGTGATGGGTTCCGGCAAAGGAGGTAATTCTCCGTATTGAACATAATGAGCGATCGCCTGCACAATGGTGGAAAGCGGGTTGTGGCCTCTCAACTTGAGCGTCCTGTAGATACTCATAA
>JAZDOK010000058.1:0-2275 GCA_043798715.1 bacterium | reverse complement strand
AATCTAGCAAGTTATAAAAAACCACAATCAGTGGATTTTGTGGAAAGCCTGCCGTACACGAGTGGTGAAAAAGTTTTCAAGGAGAAGCTGCGTGAAAAATATTGGTCCGGTTCAAACAGACAAGTCTATTAGCAACTTTCGCCAGATTCTTTTTAAAATTAAGATTTTGCGTGAATTCGTCCGAAACAGCTTTCTTATAAGGAGGTGAAAAAATGATCGAAATCTTATAAATATCGGTAAGGAAGAAACAATATTGGTGTGTTTAAAGTCATGTAATACAAGGTATAAGTAAACGCGCAGTAAATCTTAAAAAAACACATTTAGTTGATAGAGGAGGAATAAATATGGGTGTCATAAGTCCTACAGAGGAAGTATTGGTCAGCGTCGAGGATGGGGTCGCTACCGTCACTATGAATCGACCGAATGAGTTGAATGCCTTGACGGATGAAATGTTATCGGGTCTCGGGGAGATATTTTATAGCATAAGCCAGGACGATGATGTCAAGGCAGTCATCCTTACGGGTGCCGGCAGGGCATTCGGTGCTGGAGGCGCATCTAAAGTCTTGGCTATGCCTGTGATGGATCGGGTCCGAAGAGACAAGGATGCCAAGATCACTCGGAAATGGTGGTCGGTACCATTGGCCGCGCAGCTCCTGAACATCTACAATTGCACCAAGCCAACGATTGCAGCAATCAATGGTATAGTAGTGGGCGTAACTGTATCAATAGCATCCGGTTGTGATATAAGAATAGCCTCTGATAAGGCCCGGTTCGGTCTGGCATTCGCCGGTGCGAGTGTCGTTCCTGATGGTGGTGCCAGTTATCTGCTGCCCAGACTCATTCGCATAGACAGAGCTCTTGAGCTTTTTTACAGCAACCGTATTATCGACGCCAATGAAGCCCTGCAAATAGGTATGGTAACTAAAGTAGTGCCCCATGAGGAACTTATGCAGGCCAGCAGAGAGTTGGCTATTAAGATAGCCAAAGGTCCAACGATTGCACTGGAATTGGGAAGACGTGGTCTGCGTCTGGGATTGGATAATACGCTCGAGAACCAGATGTTTTATGAAACGTATGCCCAGAGTGTGGCCGAGATTACTGATGACTTCAAGGAAGCCTCACAGGCTTTCCGCCAAAAAAGGAAACCCATATTCACGGGCACGTAACCGTCCAATTATCTTTTGATAGTGTGGAGGATGCTAAACGGTCAATGAGTAGGCTGCTCAAAGGGTTCAGAGATGAATTTTGGAAAAGGATTACTGATTTTAGAAGGGTGGTCTGAAGAGAAGGATATGATGGAAGGCAGGGTCAGGTGGCTCTGCCTTTTTTATGCACTTCTGATTTCCGTTCCTTCCCCGATCCCCTCCATCAGCGAGAGCACCCGTTCCCGATTGGCGCCGTCCAGCCCCTGGCAGGGTTCATCCAGGATGAGGAGTTCCGGGGATTTGACCATCGCCCGGACGATCAGCGCCAGCCGCTTTTCCCCGTAGGAGAGGCGCGAAAACGGCCGGTCCGCTCTGTCTTTCATGCCGAGAATGTTCAGCCATCCGTCTGCGAGGTTCTCCTGCCCCGCGTCCGGTCGGCGGTAGAGGCCGATCGAGTCGAAGAAGCCGGAGAGGACGACCTCCCGGACGGAGCCCGGCTTCCGGTACCGGAGCTGAAGTTCGGGAGAGACCACCCCGATCCTCTGCCGGACGGTCCAGATGCTCTCCCCCTCGCCCCGCTTCTTCCCGAAAAGGTAAACCTCATTGGCGTAAACCTGCAGGTTGTCCCCGGTGATCAGGCTCAGAAGGGTCGATTTTCCCGAGCCGTTGGGGCCCACCACCGCCCAGTTCTCTCCGCGCCGAACGGTCCAGTTCAGGCCGTCCAGCACGACGGCCTCCCCGTAGGCCACGCGGACGTTTCTCATCTCCACGAGCGGATCGCCAACGGGGCGCGGCGTCTTCCCGATGTCCCCCGGGGGCGGGCGGAGCGCGGGCAGCGATTTTCCTTTTCCCTGGAAGAGCCTCATCCGCGCGGGCGTCAGAACCTCCTCCCGCCTTCCGGCCTGGGCGGCGCGGCCGTTCCGGATCAAAATAACGTGCGATATTCCCGGAATCACCTCTTCCGGACGCTGGGCAACGATGAGAAGCTACGTTCCCTCTGCCATGAGCTTGGTCACGGCAGAGGCCAGAGAGCGCCGGCTGCCGGCGTCCAGACCGGCGAAGGGATCGTCCAGGATCAGCAGCTTCGGAGAGGGGAGCAGCGCCCGGGCGATCAGGAGTTTCCGGATCTC
>JAZDOK010000033.1:0-2421 GCA_043798715.1 bacterium | reverse complement strand
GCCGCGTCGCTTCGGAAGACACAGGCCGCATATTAGAAAATATCGTTTTCATTGAACTTGCGCGCAGGGGTGGGGAAGTTTACTATTTCGAGGAAAAGCAGGAGTGCGATTTTGTCGTTAAAAACGGTGAGGGGGCGGGGTATTACGCACTCCAGGTCTGCCAGGAATTGACGGATAAAAGCCGGCGTTGGGAGGCGGGTGGTCTCATTGCCGCATGCAAGCGCCTGCTATTGACTAATGGTATGATCCTGACGGATGATCAGGAGTGGGAGGAGGAAGTGGAAGGAGTCAAAATTCGTGTGCTCCCCGTGTGGCGCTGGCTGATAATTCAAAGCTCTCTCTTGTAAAATTTACTATTACAGATACTCTCCGCCTATGGCCGATATCATAAGCAAACATGAATCATTGAGATCTGCTGTCAGGTGGGCGCTGGTCCCGGATGCTTACAGTGGGGAGTCTCCTTATTTAATGGCGGTATTATTAACAGTTCCGGCAGGTATTGGGTTGGCATACAGAAGAAGGAAAACACAGCAATCTCGTTAGAATAAGTTGCGATGAACTACATGAAGCGAAGACATTTTATTTTCTTTCTATTCTTCTTGCTGGCATTTCTCATGGCCTACGCACCCATCAAGGCCCTTTATGAATCTTCCAGCCAGAGTGAATATTACTCGCATATTGCGCTGATTCCGCTGGTCAGCATCTATCTCGTTTTCCAAAAGCGGAAGCTTGTTTTTTTAGAGCAGGAAAATACGGATGGCCGCGGCGCACATTCAGCGCGCAATGATCGCCTCGCGGAAATCTCTTTGTTGCTGGCAGGCGCCCTGCTCTTTTTTGTCGGGCGGGGCGTCGGGGCAGGCCTCAACCAGAACGATTTAACGGCGCTCGTCGTGCTCGCGGCGGTACTGTTCCTCAACGGGGGATTCATCCTTGCTTACGGTTTGCCTGCCTTCAAGGCGGCCCTCTTCCCGCTTCTGTTTCTGATCTTCATGATTCCCATCCCCAGTGCGCTCATGGATGGCTTCATCTCCTTGTTGCAGGTTGGTTCCACGGAGTTTACCAACTTGCTGTTCATGGCTACTGGGGTCCCTTTTTTGAGGGAGGGGTTTGTCTTTCACCTGCCGGGCATGAGTATCGAGGTGGCCAAACAATGCAGCGGGATACGGTCCAGTCTGGCGCTGCTGATTACGGCCATTCTGGCGGGGCACCTGTTTCTGGAGACTGGAGGGAGGAAGGTTGCCCTGGCCGTGGCGGTCGTACCCATCACGATGTTCAAGAACGGGATCCGCATCATGATCCTGACGCTGATGGGCACCTACTGGGATCCGCGGTGGCTGACGGAAAGCAGCCTCCACCGGGACGGGGGGATTCTCTTTTTCATCCTGGCCCTGGCGCTGATGGCGCCGATCCTGTATTGGTTAAGGAGAGGGAAATAATTTCGGGGACACCAATATAATTTCGGGGACACCATACTAAATTCCGAAATTCCGGGAATTTAGTATGGTGTCCCCGAAATTATTCGAAATTATTGACGGAAAAGACATCGTATGAATTTTAATGTGTGGATATCATTTTTTGCGGCTGCGGTGACGGCGGGGATCGCCGTCCTGGCACTGTGGCGCGACTCCCGCTCCTTTGTCCACCGCGTCTTTGCCGCGGGGATGACGCTGTTTGCCCTCGATGCGGGACTAAGCGGGCTCGCCTACCTGGGAACGTCCGTGGAGGAGTTCCTGTATTGGTGGCGCTTCCAGTTCCTGCTCGCCTCCTTCGCGCCGGCACTGTGGTTGCTCTTCAGCGTGAGTTTTGCCCGGGCCAATTATCCGGAGCAGATATCGCGATGGAAATGGGTTCTGATCCTGTCTTTGGTCCTGCCTGTTTCTCTGGTTATCCTTTTCAGCGATGCCTTCTTTGCGGGGCCACCGGTTCTGACGGAAACTGCGGCGCTGTTTCTGCGGATCGGAGGGTCCGGCTATCTCTGGCACCTGCTGTGGATCGTCTTGGCGGTGATGATCCTCATGAACCTGGAGCGCACATTCCGCCATGCCACGGGCCATATGCGCTGGCAGACGAAGTTCATGTTTCTGGGCATCGGCGGGATCTTCGCGGTTCACCTGTTCACCGACAGCCAGACCGTCCTTTTCAAAGGCGTCAATACGGGTCTGGATATTGTCGAGCTGGGGGCCCTCCTGGTAGGGGATATTCTCATTCTCCGCTCCCTCTTGCGGGGAAAACCGCTGAACGTCTCTCTCCAACTCTCCCACCAGTTTCTCTACAACTCGTTCACGATGGTCGTCGTCGGAGTGTACTTCTTCTCCGTGGGAGTACTGGCTTGGCTTTCCGTCCGGTTCGAGTGGATCAGGAATGTCCATATTGCTATCTTCCTGATCTTTGTGGCGGTGATCGGGATAGCCGCCATCCTGC
>JAZDOK010000028.1:0-2105 GCA_043798715.1 bacterium | reverse complement strand
TATACGTTTTCGTATAATGTTGTCTTTAAATCCCAGTGTTATGCGGGAGACATAAGTCTCTATAGAAAATTTTGCAAGAGAGGAAAAGGGCATGAAAAAGATACCGGTTTTCTGTTTTTGCCTGTTTTTGTTTTCGTTTCTTTCCCCTGCTTTTGCCCAAGTGCGCCTCCCACTTCAGGAAGGCATTGCGCAATACCAGCAGGAAAATTACGAAGAGGCGATTGAGATATTGACAAAGCTCCGCCAGAGAGAGCCGGCATCTTCACAGGCCGCCTTCTTCCTCGGCATGGCCTATAAGCAGGTAATGGATTATCCCAAAGCCGCAGCCAACCTGCAGGATGCCGTCACCCTGAAACCTCCTGTAAGGGACGCTCTTCTGGAGCTTGCCGACACACTCAACCAGCTCAATAAGCTGGATGAAGCAGTAAAATGGCTGGATGTAGCTGAAAAAGAAGGTTTTTCTCCAGCACGTACAGCCTTCTTGAGAGGACTTATCCTGTCCAAGCAAAATAAAAATCAGGAAGCTATTGACTACTTTGAGAAGGCGAAAAAGCTTGAGCCGGCATATGTACAATCCGCGGAATTTCAGATCGGCATCAGCCTCATCAAGGACAGAAAGCTGGACCTGGCAAAGGCCCGTTTTCAGGCGGTCATCTCACGGGATCCGCTGTCCGACCTGGCCGGTTTCGCCCGCCAGTACCAGAGCATGGTGGAAGAAAGACTTTACCTGGAAAGGCCGCTGCGCCTTACCATCGGCGTTATGGCGGGCTATGACACCAACCTTGTTTCCAAGCCCCTCGAATCATCAGTAGCGGGCGATATTACGGACGAAAAGGGCTCCACACTTTCCACTTCACTTCGTCTTGATTATGTCCCCAAACTTGAAGGCCCCTGGCTTTTCAACGCCCAGTACGCCGCTGCCTCCAACGTAAACTCCAATCATACCCATTCCCATGACTCCCTGGCCAACAGTTTTTCTGTTTCGCCGGGATATAATTTCGGCCGTTTTTCCCTTAATCTGACGGCCGCCTACACCAATGTCCTGTTGCGCACGGACCCGGATCTTCAGCCGGCGCCAGATTCCGCTCCGGGGTATAAAAGATATCTGGACTACACCTCCATCGGGCCCACCTTCAGGTTCCTTGTTAATCAGAACAACATCCTTGATCTTTTTGCCGGTTACGACAAAAAGAACTATTACAACCAGAAGGCGGTTTCCCCCGATGCCCTTCGGGATTCCACAGGATTGAGAACATACCTGAGCTGGATCTGGCTGTTTAGAGAAAATTCATTCCTGAATCTGCGCTACGACTTTACCGACGAGGATGCCGATGGCCGCCAATGGACGAATAAAGGCAATCGCATTACTGCTAATGTCAGTATTCCTGTCCTTCCTGAAGAAACGGCAAAACGCGTTGGACCCTTAACGCTGCAGCTTACGGGCAGCGCCTTTTATCAGAATTACAGTAACGAGACGGACTATGGCATCGTAAAAACAACGAGGAAAGATAAGGTGTACACCGGCTCCCTGGGGCTTGCCTGGAAGTTCTGGAAATACGCCTCTTTCATCGCCCAATACACGAGAACCCAAAACGAGTCCAACGTGCCGATATACGAATACAACCGCGACCAGTATACAGCCGGTTTTGAATTCAGATACTGAAAGGCAGGGGGACATGTACCGGAAGCCCCGTGAGGGGAACGGTACGTGTCCCCGGAATTAGCAGGCGGGCGCCGGAAACGGGAATATGATACGGGTACGTAGGGGCGGGGCTTGCCCCACCCAGGAAACGCATCAAAACCTCCTCCGGAAACACAGACAGAAGCGACAGCCTAAATTCATTGATAGCAAAACACGCATACAAAGCGGGAGGTAACACCATGAAAAGAAAATCCATCATCGTCTCTCTTTTAGCCTTACTGCTAATATTCCCCCTCCTCGCCCTTGCGGCGCCGGTGGGAAAATTCATAAGCGTTGAAGGAAACGTGGACGTAACGCCGCCCGGCAAGGAGGCTGTCCCCGCTCAATTAGGAGATGAGCTGAATGTGGGCGACATCATCCGCACCAAAAGCAAATCAAAGTGCGAAGTTGCCTTCATGGACGG
>JAZDOK010000013.1:0-199959 GCA_043798715.1 bacterium | reverse complement strand
CTCCCCGATGAAGGATCCCTCTTTTTCGCCTGACATCCCCTCCCTGCCAGGGGAAATATCCACCATGAGCGATATGGTAGCCGATGTCGCCAACGAGCTCAATAATCACCTTGCGGCCATCATGGGCCACGCCCAGCTCCTACTGGCCTCACAGCGGGACCCATTTCTCAAAAAAGACATTGAAATAATCCTGAGCTCGGCCTCGCACTGTGCCGGAACCGTCCAGAGCCTCCTCGCCTTCGCCCGCGATCAGAATGAAGAAGAAGGCCCGGTGGGCATAAACGAGGTTCTTAAAAGGGCCGTCGAACTCAGGGAATCTCAACTATGGTCTGAAAACATCGAAATCCACCTGCAGTTTGACCAGAGCCTTCCGATGGCCATGGCTGATTATTCCTCATTAAAGCAGGTCTTTCTCAATCTCATCGACAACGCCCAATTCGCCATAGCATCAGACCAATCCCGCGGGGCAAAGGGGAACCTCACCATCCGGACGGAGTCCGACGGGAAGTTTATTCGGATTTTCTTCATCAATGACGGGCCCGGTATAGCCCCGGAAAACATCAGCCGGGTCTTTGACCCGCTCCTGTCTTCCAGGAAAGCAGGAAGCGGCATAGGGCCGGGCTTGAGCCTCTCTTACGGGAGGATCAGGAAGCTTGGGGGCGACATCCATGTCCTGAGCCAGGCCGGGCAGGGGGCGACCTTCGTGGTGGAACTTCCGCTTAAAACTCCTTTTTCACCGGCGGAAAAACACATCACTTCGCGGGAGACCATCGCCTATCCCGGACGAAGAGCGCTACTCATAGATGACGAAGAAGTCATCCTCTCCCTCATGGAGCGCATCCTCTCAGGCCGCGGACTTAAAGTGGACACCGCTTTGGATGGGGCATTAGGCCTCAGCCTTCTGGAGAAAAACAAGTACGATCTCATCATCATTGACATCAAGATGCCGGGGATGGGGGGAAAAGAATTCTTTGAGATCGTCAAAAAGACCCACCCCGACTGCGTCTCCAGGATCATCTTTTCGACGGGGGATGCCCTGAGCGATGAGACCCGTGAATTTCTCCAGGAGACAAAAAGAGAGTATCTGCGCAAACCCTTTGAAATCAGCGATTTCCATGCCATGGCGCACGAGGTTCTGATGTGCACGGGATAGCCGGCCACGAGGCAGGGAGTGATGGGGCAGGATAATTGAGGCGGCAGACGAACTGTTCAAACAAGAATGCCATATTGTTTAAAAGGAGGCGCTCTGATGCGTAAAAATCATATCATGGTACTCCTGGTGCTTGCGACACTCTTTTTTTCTTCCGGGTGCGCCAAGTCAGCAAATTTCTATCCCCTGATCAAGGGCAACTACTGGGAATACGAGACCCAGCAGGGCAAATCCGTCATCCGGGTCACCGGGACTGAGATGGTCGGGGACAAAGACTGCACGGTGATGCAGGTGGAGGCCGATTTCCCGGGGCTCTTCAACGGCATCCTGATGAAGGAATTTTATTACACGGCGCAGGATGGAATGTATATGGCCAAGCGGCAGATGACGAACGTCGGAGAATACGTTTTTAACCCGCCATACAAGTTTCTCCCCCTCCCCGTAAAAGTTGGAACCAAGTGGGATTGGAAGGGGACCATCACCATTCAAACGCCCCTTGCCTCAAAAACATTGACCGGCAGCCAGAATTTCGAGATCGTGAGCCGGGAAGATTTGAGCTTCGCCGACAAGGGGACCCTCCCCTGCTACAAGATCCGGTGGACCAGCCAATATTCAGACAAGAGCAAAATGGAGACCTTTCGCTGGTATTCTCCGGGGGTCGGACTCTTCAAGGAAGATGAGACCTCATACAATGCCAGAGGGCAGGCGCAACTCAGTTCAATGAAGCTTATTGACTATAAACTCTTTGACAGATAAACAAAACAGGGTGAAATTCTACCTGATCAGTCTCGGGTGCGCCAAGAACCTGGTTGACTCCGAGACGCTTGCGGGCCGGATGACAAGGAGCGGTTTTACCCGCTCCGATTCACTGGAGAAGGCGACGCTGGTCATCCTGAATACCTGCGCCTTCATCCGGCCGGCCCAGGAGGAGGCCATTGAAAATATCCTCAAACTGGCAAAATGGAAAAAGCGGAGGACCGGCCGGAAAATCCTGGTCTGCGGCTGCCTCCCGGAACGTTACCGCGAACGCATCCTGAAACTTTTTCCCGAAGTTGATTTCTGGGCCGGCGTGCACGACCAGTCATCCATCACCGCCATGTTCATCGCCGAAAATAAAATACTGAGCGGCGCTCCCTTCAGGGAGGCGCCCCGCTCGTACGAAGAAGGAGGGCTCCGGGAAGTCTCAAGCCCTCCTCACTGGGCCTACCTCAAAATAGCCGAAGGTTGCGATCACCGCTGTACCTTCTGCGTAATCCCGGCCATCAGGGGACAATACCGGAGCCGCCGGCCGGAGGATATCCTCGATGAGGCCCGGCAACTGACCTTAAGAGGCGCCAAAGAGCTCAACTTGATCGCCCAGGATACCACCGCCTACGGGAAGGATCTCCCGGGCCAGCCGGCTCTTCCGGAGCTCTTAAAAAGACTCTGCCGCCTGCCTCAACTCCAATGGATCCGGGTTCTCTACGCCCACCCGCAGGGTCTGAGCGAAGACCTCCTCGATGTGATGGCCGGCGAGAAGAAAATCTGCCGGTATCTGGATCTCCCTCTCCAGCACGCAGACGCCTCCATCCTGCGCCGGATGGGACGCACGGGGAACGGCCGGGAATTCCTCCTCCTTCTTAAGCGTCTCAGAAAGCGCCTTCCCGGCATCACGGTCCGGACATCCTTCATCGTCGGATTCCCCGGCGAGGGGGAAAGAGAATTTCAGAACCTCCTTGAATTCATGGAAGAGGCCCGCTTCGACCGGGTCGGGGCCTTCGCCTACTCGAGGGAGGAGGGAACGCCGTCCGAGAAATTACTGCCGCGGGTCCACCACGCCACCCGTGAAAGGCGCCTCAGGATCCTGATGGAAAAACAGCAGAACATCTCCCTTGAAAAAAACCTCTCTCTAATCGGATCCACCCTGCCGGTCCTCGTCGAAGGCCGCTCTGACAGGAAACTTCCGAATTTACCGGGAGCGGGCAGAAAAGGGCCTTCCCTGTGGGTGGGAAGATCCTGCCGTGATGCACCCGAGGTGGACGGCTGCGTTTATTTCACCTCAAGAGATGCCCTGCGCGGGGACATAATAAACGTCAAAATAACAGGGGCCGAGCCTTATGATCTGACGGGAGAAATCCATGATGCCAAAGCGAAATCCTGATTCAGGCGACATGGGAAAAATTATTCAGTTCCCACGCAGAAAACCCGATGGCAACTTTGATTTTCACTTCCGCCAGGGAGAAATTCTCCGGGAGCGTGGAATGCTGGATGAGGCAATCCGGGAATTTGAGACAGCCGCAAAGCTTAATGCTTTCGACGAGGAAACCCGGCTTTGCCTGGGCGAGGTCTACGCCGAAAAGGGGCTCTATGACAACGCCATCAGCTGTTTCAATGCGGTCCTTTCTCTGAACGGGAACAACGATGACGCCTTTTTTCTGCTCGGCAACATCTCCTACCAGATGGAAGATCTCAAGACCGCAATCGAAATGTGGGAAAAGACGCTTTCGGTGAATCAACATCACTATGAGGCCAGGCTTAATCTCTGCGAATCCCTCATCGATACAGGAAAATACAAGAAAGCACTCAAAAATCTCGACGTAATCCTGGATGAAAACCCGAATGATCCGGACGCCATGAACACGAGAGGCCTGGCGCTTCTCTTTATGGGAAATCCGGAGGGGGCCATTCAGGAACTTCGGCTCTGCGCACAGTTTAATCCAACATATTTCATCACCCACATCAACCTGGGTATCACCTACCTTGAAAGCGGGGCGCTGGATCTGGCCGTCAATGAGTTCCGAAAAGCGATCCGACTCAATCCTCAGGCTGCTGAATCGCACTACTACCTGGCGCATGCCCTGGCTCACCGAGGCGATTTTTCGGATGCCCTGGCCTCCCTACACGAATCCATCCGCCTTGACCCGGAAATTTCAGACGCCTACTGCCTACTCGGCAATATTCACCTCGAAGAAGGGAATGAGGAAAGAGCCGAAGAATTTTTCCGGCGAACCCTGGAACTTGAACCTGAGCACGAGGAGGCCATCGCCGCCTGGGGGCTTCTTTTCTGGAAAAGAAGAGAAATCGAAAGCGCCATCCAGAAATTCAAACATTCTCTGAAAATAAATCCATATAATCCCTACGTGCGGATGCACCTGGCCAGAGCCTATCATGAAGACGGAAAGCCTGAGAAAGCCGTCAAAGAGGTACAAAAAGCCTTGCAAACGGAACCCGGCCTGAGTGAGGCCCATTTCTTTCTGGGAGATATATATTTGGAGCAGGGCGACATGGAAAACGCATTAGGCTCCTGGAAGAGCGGTCTTGCCGTTGAACCGGAAAACACCGAATACGGCGAAAAGGCTGCAAAACTCATGGCTGAATCTCGTAAAAAAGAAGGAGGGATGCCGCAAAAGTGAATTTTCCAAGGGACCAAAGAAATTTAAAGGAGGGAAGAATGATTACTGCTGAGAAGACAAAGGAAAAAACCAATATCTGGCACGTGGCCCAGCAACAGCTCGACATCGTGGCTGAAAAAATGAACCTGGACAAGGGGATCCATGCGATCCTGCGCGAGCCCAAGAGAGAACTTGCGGTGCACTTCCCGGTGAAAATGGACGACGGCTCCATCCGGGTGTTCACCGGATACCGGGTCCAGCACAACCTGACGAGGGGGCCGGGAAAGGGCGGCATCCGCTACCATCCCGATGTCACCCTCGACGAGGTGAGAGCCCTGGCCATGTGGATGACCTGGAAATGCGCGGTCGTCGGGATCCCCTATGGCGGCGCCAAGGGCGGGGTCATCTGTAACCCAAAAGAGATGTCCATGGGCGAGCTCGAACGCCTTACCAGGAGGTACGCCACCGAATTGATCATGATGATCGGCCCCGAAAAGGATATCCCCGCCCCGGACGTCTATACGAACGCCCAGGTCATGGCCTGGATCATGGACACCTACAGTATGAACGTCGGCTACTCCGTATCCGGCGTGGTCACGGGAAAACCGCTCCAGCTCGGAGGCTCTCTCGGGAGGAATGAGGCGACGGCCCGCGGCTGCGTCTGCGTCACCAAGGAAGCTGCCGCTCACCTCGGCTTCGACCTTGCGAACGCCACCGCGGTCATCCAGGGCTTCGGAAACGCAGGATCCATCTGCGCCCAACTTCTGGCGAAGGAAGGCTGCAAGATTATCGCCGTCAGCGATTCCCGCGGCGGCGTGCACAATCCCGACGGGATGGACCCTGAGGCCCTTATCGCCCACAAGACCAAGACGGGTTCCGTGGTGGGTTTCCCGGGAAGCAAGGAGATCTCCAACGAGGCAATCCTGGAACTTTCCTGCGACGTCCTGATTCCCGCCGCCCTGGAAAACGTCATCACCGAGCGGAACGCCGCGAAGATCAAAGCGAAGATTGTAGCCGAAGCCGCCAACGGCCCTACCAGCCCGGAGGCCGACGCGATCCTCTATAAAAACAATATCATGGTCCTTCCGGACATCCTGGCCAACGCCGGAGGAGTGACCGTCTCCTACTTCGAGTGGGTCCAGGATCTGCAGGCCCATTTCTGGAAAGAAGACGAAGTGAATGCAAAACTGCGGGAGATCATGACCGACAGCTTCCACAACGTGCTCAAGCTCTCCATGAAGCACAAAGAGAACATGCGCACCGCCGCCTACATGCTGGCGGTGAAAAGAGTCGAGGAAGCCACCACTTTAAGAGGCATCTACCCGTAAAGATATCTTTTTCCCGATCAAACAGTAGGGGCATCCCGCCGGAGGCGGGATGCCCCTACTTAATTTCGATCATTTTAACTTCCCCGCTCCGGGTATCCACTATCAAATAGTGATGAACCGCATGATAATTCTTGATATGATAAAGGCGGGCTCCGGCTCCGCCGGTGACATAGTATTTCACGCCTTTATAGGCATCTTCCTCACGAAAGGCATGGATATGACCGGAAATAACCGCGGTGACTTTATATTGAGAAAAGATATCCGTAAGCTGCTGTGCCTGCTCCCCGGCCCGGGGATCTATTTCCCCCATGCGATGCTTTGAATAAGGGGAATAGACGGGCCGGTGACAAAAAACGTATTTGTGTCCGGCTTTGCTTTCCGCCAGGTCTTTTTTAAGCCATTGAAACTGCGCTTCATCCAGAAGGTCCCTGGAATTGTCAAAAACGGCAAAATGGCTGTCTTCATAATCCCAGGAATAGTATGCTTTTCCAAGGTATTTTTCATATAAATCGTGTTTGGGGCTGCGGTCATGATTGCCGCAGACATGCTTTATAGGAACTTTAATACCTTTCATCATGCCCAAATAATGATCGAATTGTCCAACGGAAGCCTTGGAGCACATATCTCCGGTCTGCACCACGAAGCAGATGTCATTTTGAGCGTTAATCCGGCTTATTATCGCTTTTAATATTTCATCCCCGCCTTGAATGTCGCCCATCACAGCGAATTTAAAGGCAGATGCCTGGCTGCTTAACAGCAGCAGCATTAAAAGTAATATGATTCCGGCTTTGCGCATGGTTTTAAACATTGACAGAATCCTCAACCAGGCGGAGTAGGGGCACGTTGCAACGTGCCTCTACTTGTTTCTATCGGGCTTTTTCTTTTCGACGAAATCTTCCATCCCGATGTGCTCCATCATTCGATTGAAGCCCTCTGGAAACTTGAGCGGCTTGCTGGCGAAGGTGATATTGAGATCTTCCACCCGGTCATCATAAATCTGGATAGTAATCTGGCCGTGGCCGATGCGCTTTCCAAGCTCTTCCAGCACTTTCCAGAAGGCCACCCGCTCGTCGAGATTAATTTTTTCGTCGAAATATTCCTGCATACGGCACCAATAAAATCAGACCGCTTTTCCGGCTTGCTGATTCTGCTTATACTCCCGATCGATGAGGGCGACTTTAAGGAGCAGGTTGGAGCCATCCTGGGCCTGAACCAGGCCCAGGGCAAGATGCTGCCGATCTCCGTCCGAAAGGAATTTCTCCATTTCATGAAGACCGGTGAGGTAGAAGCTCAAGCCGTTTTCCATCCACTCCTTCACTTCCTTCACTTTTTCAGCCTCGGGATCCTGGCTGCTGGAAGGAAACTGGACGCGCTTGAACTGCTCGATGCCCTGCTGCACGAGGCGCAGCAGCCAATCCAGAATGCCCTTGAATTCCCCGGGAGACATCTTCCCCTCCGAGACGTCCTTGACTGAGTCTTTGAGTTTTAAAAAATACTCGCTCTGGAGACCCTGTGTGTCACCGCTCATAGAAGATCCCTCATAATAAACAAAGGCCGGGGGTTCCTCTTGCCCTACGTGGTGGGGAAGAACTGCTTTGCACTGCTCACAAAAGCGGCTGTGGTTCGGATTGAGGTGACCGCACTTGAAGCAGCCCACCGGCGGGGGGATGACTTTCTGAGCCAGCTCCGCCACGAAATCAACCTCAAAAAGGGAAATACTGGCCTTGAAAAGCTGTTCAAGCCCCCGACTGAGATGCGAGGCATCGGAATCCGAGGCATAAAGTTCCAGAGAATTGAGACCATCACCGAAGAGGCGATAGCCCTCACGAAGTTTCTCATGGGCGAAAGTCACAATGTCGAGAGCCACTTCCGTTTTTTCGCTTTCAGCCGCCTGGGCCTGATACTCTTTGAGGTGCTCCCGCACCTTCTTCAGCTCCACCAGGAAATCTTCGAGAGGAAGAGTCTTCCTCGCCGCCTCCTGGGCCAGTGAAATACACAGACCCACCACTGGCATGATGTACTTAGGAGCAACAAGGAGATTCATACAGTTTTCACAGAAGGTATTCTCATCCGGGTTGACGCGGCCGCAATTGCTGCAATTCATCGGGATTCCCCTTTCGCAAATAAAAGTACGTGAATATATTAGGTGATTCGAGGGAAAGCTCCCCTTTCCCTTCAAAAGGCAAAGAGCCGCCTTGCAGCAGCTCTTTTAGAACGACTCTGTTTTCCGAATAAACTCAGCGCAGGGGGAAGCTAACTGTTGAGAACTGCCCCCCGTCGGCAACTGCTTTAATTAGTCGCCGCCAAAGCTGTTCAGCTGTCCCTGAGAGGCGGCCAACTGCGCCAGGGCCTGCTGCTGCAGCTGGACGTTCTGCGCCTGCAACTGTGCGATCATGGGGGCGGTTTTGTCCATCATGACCTCCTGGTCCAGCGAGCTGGCTTTCTGGCCTACCAAGCCGCCTGCCAGGTTGCCTGCGGCCATACCAAGCCCGGCTCCGAGCATGGCTCCGACCGGACCTCCCACGCAAAAGCCGATAATGCCTCCGAGAATGCCGCCGGCGATAGGAGCTATACCAGCGACCACTTTCAGAAGAGTGCTCTTAGTCTCCTTTGCCTTTATACTGGCGCTGTCAGTTGTCGGGGTACTGGCCATCCCTGTTGAATATCCCGCGATTCCGTCCATACCAAAACACCTCCTCGTCATATTTACCTTACTTTCATTATCACGCAATCCTGAGAAAAGTCAAGAGGGAACCGGAAAAACTTCCGATAAAAGTCAAAGCCCCAGGTGTCTTTGTTTGCCTGGGGCTTTTATAAATCCGGCAAGCGCCGGAAGAGCAATTCTTGCGGATTACTGATTATTCGTTTTTGGGAACCATCTTGAACTTAGGCGGCACAGGGGCGGAACCGTCTCCGTCGGGCGCATCCGGCAATTTATCCACCCCTTTGGTGTTCCAGTCCTGTTCAAAAACTTTCTCAAAGACACTGGCCACCTTAGTATCCACGACGTCGGATGCAATCTCGCGGTTGACATGGAGCCCCTTGTAGCTCCAATTTGCGCTCCCGTTGAGCACTTCCTTCCCGTCAAAAACGCCCCACTTGGCGTGGAGTTTTTCCTGGACGGAGGGGTCCACATTATACCACTTGACCGAAACTCCGGCTTCCTTGAGCGTATCGAAGGTGCGTCCGTTGGGATTCCATCCGCCCTTGCCGGCCCCGTTGGGATCGAGAAGCACCTTCACGTCCACGCCACGGTTGTGCGCGTCGATAAGACCCTGGATCACATTCTTGTCCGAGAGGACAAACATCTCGGTATGAATGGACTCCTTGGCTCCTGAGATATTATTCATGATCATAGGCATGATGGGATTATGGCCAATCTCGGAGGACGCGCTGTTCACCAGGGATTCCCCTCCGGGGACTTCCGTGGCCGGAGCAGGAGCCTTGAAGGAGGCCCCGCCGGATTTCCGCCAGTCCATCGCAAATACCCGTTCATAACTGTTTACCGTCGGGCCTTCGAGCTTGAAATCGGCGTCGTGGTTGAGAGGGGAATGCTCGCTCCAGTTCATCCCGCCCATGAGCACGGACTTCCCGTCCACGATGAGGAGCTTGACGTGATCTATCTGTTTTTTCTTCTCATCGACAGGGTAGGTGACTACTTCAACTCCGGAGGCCTTGAGCTTTTCAATGACCGCTTTCTTGGACTCGTCCTGGCCGGGAGTGCCGGCAGTGGGATCCAGGATCACCTGAACCTTGATCCCTTTCCTGGCCTCTTCGCAGAGGAGATCCGTCATCTCTGTTTTATTGAGGGAATACATTTCGAGCTGGATATTGGACTTGGCGCCTTTTAGCATCTCTGTGGCGGTGGAGAAGATGGGTCCCCCGTCTATTAGCGGGGTCACCTTGTTGCCCTTCGTGAAATATTTGGCCTCCTCGGGAGCAATGCTGCCGTTGCCCAGAGAGACTATATCCTCCGGATCCTGCTGAGGCTCCGCCTGTGGCGCTGAACCTTTCTTAGAAGGACTGGCAGCCAACGACTGATAATAGGCTGCCGACTGGATCGGGCCGAGGCTGACCGGCTGATTTTCCATGTTAAAAACCTCCCGAAAAAAGCTTTGCCCTGCTCCTATATCACGACATCCGTCAATTAAGTCAAGATACCGGGTTTATTTATCGAAATCAGGGAGTTTCGTCTGCCCCTTCTCCGGCGCGACCGGCATGCGCTTGAGGCCGGCATCCCAGTCCTTCTGGAACATCTCCTCGAAAGCGGTAGCGACCTTTTTGGATCGTATATCCACGTCCGCTTCCCGGTTCACAGTCAGGCCCTTGTAAGTCCAGTTGGCGCTGCCGAGGATTGTCTCCTTGCCGTCGAAGATCCCGATCTTGGAGTGAAGCTTCCGGGTGCTGTCGGGGTCCCGCTTGAACCAGCGAACATCAATTCCAGCTTCTTTCAGCTGCTCGGCGGCACCCTTGTTGATGATCGTCCCGTCCTGGGTGGGCGTGGCGTCGAGAAGCACCTTGACCTCGACTCCCCGCTTGTGGGCTCCGATAATGTCCTTGATGACGTCCTTATCCGTGAGGCAGAACATCTCCACGTGAATGGACTCCTGGGCCTTCTGGATATTGGAAAGGACCAGCGGTTTGATGCCGCTCTGGAAAAGGTTGGTGTGCGCTCCGGCCACCGTTGAGCCTCCGCCGGGAATGGCCTCGGACTTGGAAGGAGCAGCAAAAGGCTCCCCTCCGGCAAAGCGCCAGTCATCGGCGTATGTCTTCTCAAAATAATTGACGACAGGCCCCTCGGCAGTGACGGAGACATCCCTGTTTGAGAACGAATCGGTATTCCAGTTCATCCCGCCGATGAGCAGGCTCTTTCCGTCCACGATTAGAAGTTTGACATGGTTGATCTGTTTGTACTTCTGGTTGTCGGGGTACATGACCACCTGGCAGCCGGAGGCTTTGAGATCCTTGATGACTTTTTCCTTCTTCTCCTTGAACTCGGGAGAGAAAGACGGACTCGAATCAACGATGACCTGAACGTTAATCCCCCTCTTGGCTTCCTGGCAGAGCAGGTCGCACATCTCCTGATTGGTGAAAAGGTACTGCTCCACCTGGATGGAGGACTTGGCGCCGGTAATCATTTTTTTCGTCTCGGCCAAAATGGCATCGCCCCCGGTAAGCGGCGTCACCTTGTTTTTGGAGGTGAACTGGCCTGCAAGAACAACGCTGTCCGCCGGAGCGGAAGGCGCAGTATCCTCGATCTTTTTCGGGGGATGGGGCGTCGCGGACTTCCCTGAAACCGGCCCTCCGGTTGCGTGCTTAATCTCTTCCATGATACCTCCTAACACCAGCCCTATTATACCATTCCGCTAAAACAAAGGAAATATGAAAAGAAGATTTTATGTTACATTTATGTTAACATTTAAACAGGGCCGCCCCCGGCGGCCCTCGCTTTCAATCAGAGAACCAAAAGGATTACTCTTCCTTTTTGGAGGCCGCCACGATCTGCTCCGCCAACTGGCCCGGGACCTCCTCTAAATGGGAAAAACTCATCTTGAAGGCTCCCCGCCCCTGCGTGATGGAGCGCAGGTCCACGGCATAGCGGAGCATCTCGGCCAGGGGAACCTGGGCGATGATCTTCTGAATTCCCCGGCTCTGGGGCTCCATTCCCTGGATCCGGCCGCGCTTGCTGTTAATCTCCCCGATGCAGTCGCCCATAAACTGATCCGGAACAATCACCTCGAGATCCATGATAGGCTCGATGATAATCGGCTTGGCTACGGCGGTTCCCTTCTTGAAAGCCATGGAACCCGCGATCTTGAAGGCCATATCCGAGGAGTCCACCGTGTGGTAGGAGCCGTCGTAGAGGGTGACCCGCACGTCCACGACCGGGAAGCCCGCCTGGATTCCATCATCCATGGCCTCCCGCACGCCTTTCTCTACGGCGGGGATGTAATTTTTGGGAACCACGCCCCCCACCACCCGATCCACAAATTCAAAGTGCTGGCCTCGTGAAAGGGGCTCTATCTCCAGCCAGACGTGGCCGTACTGGCCCCGGCCGCCGGACTGTTTCTTGTGTTTGTACTCTATCTGGACCTTGGATTTGACCGTCTCCTTGTATGGGACCTTGGGAAGCGCCAGATCCACGTCCACCCCGAACTTCCTTTTGAGGCGGTCGCGCACGATTTCCAGGTGTAGTTCCCCCATGCCGGAAAGGATCGTCTCCTTGGTCTCGGCGTCGCGCCTCATATGAAGAGTGGAATCTTCCTCGGCCAGCCTGAAGAGGCCGGATGAGAGTTTATCTTCATCCCCCTTGCTCTTGGGGAAGATGGCCATGGAGATGACCGGCTCCGGGAAAGCAATGGCGGGATAAACGATCGGACGATCCTTTTCGCATAGAGTGTTCCCGGTGACCGTCTCCTGAAGTTTGGCCACCGTCACGATATCCCCGGCCTCAACTTCCGGGACCGTATCCTGGTGTTTTCCGCGCATGATCATGAGGCTCGTGATCTTTTCGTCCTTCTCTTTATTGGGATTCCAGACTACTGAATCCGCCTTGAGAGTGCCGGAATAGACCCGCATGAGAGTGAGCCGGCCCACGTAGGGGTCAGCCGTCGTCTTGAAGACGAGCGCCGAAAAAGGCTCCTTGGAGGATGGCTTGCGTTCGGCCGGCTCGTTCTTCTTCGGATCCGTGCCCTGGACGGCGCCAACGTCGGCCGGCGAGGGGAATAGCTCCACGATGAAATCCAGGAGGGGGGTGACCCCTATGTTCTTCACCGCCGAACCACAGACGACCGGGACGATCCTGTTCTCGCGGACGCCTTTTTTCAAACCGGCTTTCATCTCTTCCAGGGTCAGTTCCCCTGATTCAAAAAACTTTTCCATCAGGGCGTCGTCGCACTCGGCGGCCGACTCCATGAGTTTATCGCGGTATTCCTTGGCTTTCTCCGCAAGATCGGACGGAAGATCCGTCTTCTGCCTCTTCCCCCTGGCATCAAAAGTATAGGCCGTCAGGGTCATGAGATCCAGGATCCCCTTGAAATTTTCCGCCATGCCGAGGGGAAGCTGAAGGGGAACCAGGCGGGAGGAAAACTGTCCCGAAAGGGCCTCCAGGGCTTTATAAAAATCGGCGTTCTCCTTGTCCATCTTGTTGACGAAGACTATGCGGGAAAGATTCTGCTCATCGGCAAAACCCCAGACCCGCTCCAACCCGACTTCGACGGCGGAGAGTGCGGAGACCATCATCACCGCGCCTTCCACGACGCGCAGGCAGCTCTTTATCTCGGCGACGAAATCAATGAAGCCGGGGGCATCCAGGATGTTTATTTTGTGTTCCTCCCACTCAATCGGGGCCACGGCGGCATATATGGACATGCCGCGCTTGGCCTCGTCGGGATCGTAATCGGTGACGGTCGTCCCGTCCTCCACCCGGCCCAGCCGGTCGCTCAGCCCTGCATCATAGACTATGGACTCGGCCAGTGAGGTCTTGCCGGCGCCCCCGTGAGAGAAAAAACCGATGTTCCGGATCTGTTCCGTAGTAAACTTCTTCACGTTCATCCTCCAATAATTCTAGCTTGCCGCGAATTCCCTGGGAATCATTTTGCCCTTTTTCTCAGCACACTCTTTATGCCATTTGCTTCCACCGATTTTGACGTTGTCTTTCCCCTCCAGGAGACCTCCGCAACCGCGGCACTTGGGCTCCCCGGGCTTTTTCGCACTTCCTTTGGCCATTTTGTCACCTCTTCCTTAGAATATATGTATGCTATTTTTCGAGGCCTTCCTGCGATTTCCCTTTTTGCCGGGGCCGGCAATCCAATAGGACAACAACCGGGATTGCCTCTGTGAATGTCTCCCCCCTCTTGACACTGTAGTGTATTAGTGTTATAATACACTACAGGAGCGATACGCCGGCGGATTCTCTCCGAAACGACTAAACAGGACGGTGAAAGATGATTCACCTGAAGATTGATCCGGGAAGCGGCCTTCCCATCTACCTTCAGATCATGGAGGAAATCAAGCTTCTGGTGGCGGGAGAGGCCTTAAAGAGCGGGGATCAGCTCCCCTCGGTGCGCAATCTGGCCATCGAGCTTCGGGTCAATCCCAATACCGTAGCGAAGGCCTACACGGAACTTGAGCGGGAGGGAATCATTGAGACGCGTCGGGGTGAAGGAACGTTCGTCGCCTCTTCGGGAGGGAAAATCCAGGAAAAAAGCCGCCTGGATATTTTGGAGCAGAAGGCGGAGGTATTAGTAAGGACAGCTCTCGCCTTCCGCCTCCCGAAAGAAAAGCTTCTCGAAATCGTCCGGAAAAGCTACGACAGGATCAAAAGCGGGAAAGAGGTGGAGTGATGGACAACGACGCCATCGTCCTTTCGGATCTCCGGAAATCCTATGGGAAAAAAGAAGTTCTCAAGGGGCTCTCCATGCGCGTGAAAAAAGGCTCCATCTATGCCTTTCTGGGAAGAAACGGGGAGGGGAAGACCACCACGATGCGACTCCTGCTGGATATGCTGCACCCCAAGTCGGGGACGATCGAGGTGCTGGGGGAGCCACCCAGGAACAACCCCTCCCTCCGGAAGCGAATCGGCTTCGTGCCGGAAAGACCCGTTTACTATGAATGGATGCGCGTCTCGGAGATCTTCTCCCTGGTACGGGGGGCCCAGAGGGACCGCTGGGATGAAAAATATGCGGAAGAACTTCTCTCCGCTTTCTCCATCCCGCGTGAAAAAATTTTCGGCTCCCTTTCCGCCGGGATGAAGGCAAAAGTGGCCCTCACCGCTGCTCTCGGACACAGGCCCGAACTCCTCCTCCTGGATGACCCCATTTCGGGCCTGGATGCCGTCGTCCGGCGCGAGTTTCTGGAGACTCTCGTGGATCTAGCCCACGGGGGGGGATGCACCATCTTTTTCTCCTCCCACATCGTCACGGAACTCGAACGGGTCGCCGAGGACGTAGGCCTTCTTCTGGACGGCAGGCTCGCCTTCCAATGTTCCCTCGAAGAGCTTAAAAAGAGGACCCGCCGGGTGCGGCTCCTCTTTACGGGGGGCTCCCCCCCTGATTTGGGAATTCTATGCGGGGAGCGTCTGTTAAGCCTGGAAAACGAACAGAACGGCGTCCTCCTCACGCTCCGGGAGGCCGATCCGGAACTTCTCAAAAGAATCGAAAATCTCCCCGGGTGCCGGGCTGAATTTCTGGAGATGGATCTTGAAGAGATCTTCGTGGCCTGGACTCGGGATCGGGTGACTCAGAAAAACGACTCCGGAAAGGAGGCTTCGTGATGCTGAACGCGCTCTTTCTCAAAGAAATCCGGGAGAGGAAAGTTCTTTTTCTGCTGGGGCTTTTCCTCAGCCTCTCTTCGCCTCTCCTCGTTTTCGTCCTCCAGGCCTTGGGCCTCGTCTCCCCCGATTCCGGCCGCGCCGTTGGGATCGCTCTTTCCTGGATCTTTCTCCTTATTTTCACCCTCGCTTTCCCCATCCTGCTTTCAGCCCCCGCC
This sequence comes from bacterium, assembly GCA_043798715.1. Lineage (GTDB taxonomy): Bacteria > Vulcanimicrobiota > JAZDOK01 > JAZDOK01 > JAZDOK01 > JAZDOK01. The sequence goes on along the minus strand of JAZDOK010000013.1, from coordinate 184,621 downwards.
TTCGCTGGGGAGGTAGAAAACGGAACCCTCCCCTTCCTCCTCTCCCTCCCTCTTCCCCGCTTCCGGATCTGGTGGACGAAATTCTTCGCCTGCTGGACGATCCTCCACGCCTTCCTTCTATTCTTTCTTCTCACGAATCCCTCCGTGGGCGACCTCTTCTTCCTGAACAATACCCGCCTGCAAACCTACGTCTGGAGCCTTCACTTTGATTTTTTCTGGCGTCTGGTCCCATTCTTCCTTCCCAACCTCCTCCTCGCGCTCTCCCTTGCCGCCTCCACCCTCTCAAGCCGGGAGACGACGGCTTCCTCGGCCGGGCTTCTCCTTCCCCTTCTCACGGTCGCCGGAGCCTTTATCCTCCTCTCCTCCCTCTACTGGGATATGACGGGCATTGAGACGATCCTCTTCATCCTCCTCCTCACCCTTTTCTTTCTCCACTTCTCGCTTGCCGTCTTTTTGGAAGGGGAACTTCTCGACACTCTCTCCGGGAAACTTCGTGCTGCGGGCAGGGCCCTTTTGAAAAGCCTCCCGCTTGCGGCCCTCGGCCTTTTCCTCCTCTATGCCGCCTCCATCGCCGACTGGCCGGATACCCCCCCCCGCTCACTCAAATCTTTCTCCTATTTGAAAAAATCGGATTCGGTACTCATGCAGGTCAGCCGGAAAAATTCCATTTTGAAAGAATCGGATTCGATGCTCATGCAGAGCCGGAGAGATTCCATCAATGCGCGCCTCTGGATGTTTTCCCTTCAGGGACACTCCGTCCGTCGCTACCGGGAACGCTTCGTCGGAAACTTCCTCCTCTCCCCTGACGAAAAAAAGACGGCCTTCCTCCGCCAGATATTTCCCGAAGGACCGGTGGGAAATCTTCTTGGTTTTAAAAAGTCCGAGTTGGTTCTTCTGGATCTTATGAGCGGAAAATCGAAAAAAATCCTTGATTACGCCCACCAATTCAGCGATCAGGATTTCCTTTTCTGGCTGGGAGAAAGACGCCTCCTTTTTGTAATGAGCCGGAAGAATAAAGAAGTAAACCGCATCGTCACCACGCTAACCGTGACGGACGACTCGGGGAAAGTGCTCAGTCAAAGAGTTCTGGCCGCCCCCGGAGAATTTTCTCCCTTCGTAGGCGCCCAGATGCGGGAGAATGCCCTCTATCTTCTTTATTCCGGCAAAAGCGGGCTCCTCGCGATCAGAGTGGAACCCGAAAGCGGACTGCGACGAACCGTTATCTCAAATAAAAACGAAGGAGGCGATTCGCTACGCTTTGCCGGCAACCCCGTCTCCCCGGAGGAGGACTGCTTTTTTTTCTTCCGCAAGCATCGGAACGGCTTTCAGGAGCTCTGTCTTGCTCCTTTTAAAGGAGGGAGAGAAAAGAGAATCCTGCTCGAACAGGAAGGTTTAATGAGAAGCCCGACCTGGCTGGGGAAGAGCGGGTTGGCCGCATTCATTATGCTTCATCAGGGTTTACAGGGCACTCTTTTTGTCGTGGATGTCCGCTCCGGAAAATTTATTTATAGGGACGAGAGGGCCTGGGTTTCTTACCGCCCTGTGATGGCCTGGAACGAGAAGACGAAAGAGCTGGCCTACACCGCCATGGATGATGATCAGGGGCCCGGGTGCGCCCTCAAGCTGGCTGAGCCGCTCACCGGAAAAAACCGCACCCTGGGACATGTTTGGGGTATTTCCAACCTTGAATGGGCGGGCGGCGGAAACCTACTTTTCGCCTCTTCCTGGAGGCAGGATCTCACCCTCATGGATCATGAGGGACATTCGAAAATCCTCCTGCACCTGAAAGATCGTTAAAGGGAAGCGGTATCGCCGCGTTCTATAGTAGGGGCGAAAAATTTTTCGCCCCTACTATCCCATGCGGACGAGGATGCGATGCTTGACCAGGGACTGCTCAAGGGGGATCACTTGATCCTCAAGACGCCGGCCATCCATCTCCACCCATGACACGCCCCGCTCGCAGCCTTCCGGATTTTCCACCTCAATCTCGTAGAGAGCCTCCCCGTGGCGGTAGCGAAGCGAAAAGCCTTTCCACCACCCGGGGATGACCGGATTTAACTGCAGACGATCTCCGCGGACCTTAAAACCCAGGATTTCTTCAACCCAGGCCCGGTACATCCACGCCGCCGATCCGGTATACCAGGACCAACCGCCCTGGCCTGCCCGCCCGGGCAAACGGTAAACATCGGCTGCGGCCACATAGGGCTCAAGCCCATAGCGCCACACCGTTTCCGAATCGCGCGCGCGCTCAACCGGGTTTAAGATGCGCAATATTTTCTCCGCCCGCGTCCCGTCCCCCCGGCGTGCCAGGGCCATGGCAAACCACAGGGCGGCGTGAGTGTACCGGCCTCCGTTCTCCCGCACCCCCGGAGGATACCCCTTGATGTATCCGGGTGACGGCTCCGTTCTGTCAAATGGAGGCGTAAAGAGAAGCGCCAGGCCTTCATCCTCTAAAACGAGATTTTTCCACGCCGAATCCAGTGCCTTATCCGTGCGATCTGAGGCACCCCCTCCGGACAGGCAGGCCCATGATTGGGGCAGGGAATCAATCTTCGCCTCTTCATTCGCCGAAGAACCAAGCGGCGTGCCTAAGTCATTGATCGCCCGAAGATACCACTCCCCATCCCATCCAGCCAGCTCTACGCGCTTAATCAGTTCCTTTTTATCCTGTAGATATAACTCTCTGAGATCCGCCAGGCCCAGAAGATCCGACAAACCGGCCATCCCTGTCAGCACGTCCACCATGAACCAAGCCAGCCAGACGCTCTCCCCCTTGCCTCCGGCGCCCACCAGGTTCATCCCGTCGTTCCAGTCCCCCGTTCCCATCAAGGGCAAACCATGGGCTCCAAAGGTCATGCTGTGCGAGACGGCCCGCCGGCAGTGTTCAAACAGCGTGCCCTTTTCATGCGCGACCTCCGGGGTGAAAAACATCTCGTGCTTTCCGGCCTTAATCGCAGGCCCGTCGAGGAAAGGAACCTCCGTGCGCAGGACGTCCGCATCGCCGGTGACCCGCACGTATTGAGAAACTACGTAGGGCAGCCACAGGAGATCATCGGAAATCTGCGTGCGGACACCTGCGCCGCCCGGCGGGTGCCACCAGTGCTGGACGTCGCCCTCCCTGAACTGACGGCTTGCCGCAAGCAGGATGTGTTCGCGCGCCAGAGCGGGAGATGCGTAGAGAAAGGCCATGACATCCTGAAGCTGATCGCGAAAGCCGAAGGCGCCGCCGGATTGGTAAAAAGCGGAACGCCCCCAGATCCGGCAGCTCAGGCTCTGGTAGAGGAGCCAGCGGTTGACAAGAAAGTCCGTTGCCAGCTCGGGGGTATGCACTTCGATCGTGCCCAGAAGTTCATCCCACCACGCTTTCGTCCGGCTTAAAGCGGCTTCGATCACCAGGGATTCCCGGTAGGCCAGAACACGCTCGTGAACCTCCTCAAGTGAAGCGGCCTGTCCCAGCATGCAGGTGATCTCGGAGGTCTCGCCGGGAGCCAGTTCAATAGTCACCTGAAGGGCCGCACACGGATCTAACCCCGCCCCCGTCCGCCGTGAAAGCCCAATCCGCTCCATAGCCGCCGGGTTTCCCATCGAGCCGTTCCGCCCGACAAAGGACGTGCGGTCGCCGGTGTAAGACTCCGGGGGCGGGCTCATGGCCGCGAAGGCCAACCGATCCCCATACTCGGGGTGATAGCGATTCCGGGCGATCAGGGCCTTAAGTTCGTCATCCCATTGGGTCTCGACGTGCATCTGGGTTCCCTCGCGGTTCTCGCCCAGCGTCCACTCCACATAATACGTCACCGACAGTTTGCGTCGCCGGGAAGAGTCGTTCCTGAGGCGCAGCCTCTCAAGTTTAATCGGCTCTCCCCCCTTCTCATCCAGGGGAACGAAGACCGTCATCTCCTGCTCGATCCCGTGACTGTTATGCTCAAAGACCGTGTACCCAGCCCCATGCCTGGCACGGTAGGCGGTCTCTTCGCGGATGGGCGACGGGGTCGGCGTCCAGCAGGCACCTGTCTCCTCGTCCCGTATGTACACCGCCTCGGACGGCGGATCCATGACGGGGTCGTTCGACCATTGCGTCAGGCGGTTGCGCTGGCTGTTACCGTACCAGGTAAAGCCGGAGCCCGTTTCGCTGACCAGGGTGCCGAAGGTTGAGTTGGCGATGACATTCGCCCATGGCGCAGGCGTGTTGGTGTTGGAGTCAAGATAGATCGCGTATTCGCGCCCATCCGGAGTGAAACCGCCCAGGCTGTTGAAGTAGGGCAGCTCCATGAAAGGCAGCGATGCCGAAGGCTCCCGGGGAGCACGTTTCCTTTTAATGGGTTCCGACAGCTCGGGAACCTCTGCCGGCACACCCTGTTGCTGGGGCAGTGCACCGCGGGCCGCCACCAGCACCACGCTGGCCGCGGCCATGAGGAGCGTCAGGTCTTCCTTCGGAATTTGATTCGACCTGCGCAGAAAAATCCCGCCGGGCTGATCCATCCCCGTATAGGTCGAATGCGCCTGGATCAGGCCCTCAAGCCGTTCACGCAACGGCTGCTCATAGCCGCCGGCCTCTTCGTTCAAAATCACCAGGTCCGCCGTCAACCCGTGCATTCGCCAATAGGTATGCGCCTGGAGCATCTGACGGACCAGGCTTATATCCCGCGCCTCGCCGATGGTGATCATGGCAATCGGCAGGTCGCCCGAGATTCCATAAGCCCACAAGCCGGCCTGGCCTTTGCGGTTCTCTTCGATGCGCTCGGATGGAGGGCGCAAGAGCGGGTTGGGAAACAGCAGGTGGCTGGCCAACTGCTGAAAGCGGCGGGCTTCGTCTGGTTGGATGCGAAGCAATCTCAGCTCAAGCTGGGCGGAAGCCGAGGCGAAATCCATCGCCCGATCGATTGCATGGGGCACGCCGTATTTACCCATCAGCCTCAATACCTGCTCGCGTGTTTCGCCGGCTGCCAGAACCAGGGAAACCTGGACCCGCTGGCCGGGGCCTAAAGTCAGGCTTTGGCGCAGGCTGAGAATGGGGTCCAGGACAAAGCCCTGGCTGTTTCCGGGCTTCTGGATCGCCCCCATCGGGCTCGCGAGCGTCCGTCCCCGGCCGATGAAGCGGCGCCGCTCGGTCTCGAACTGCAAGGGCTCGTCCCCCGGGTTTTCAAGCGTCAGGCGGTGCGCGACATAAATGGGTGGGTCGCCTTCCGCGCGGGATCGCCGATGAGCGAGGAGCGCCTGAAGTTCAGGCACCGCCTCGGTCTGGATGAACAGCTTATTGAAAGCCGGGTGCTGAAGGTCTGCGTTGTGCGGCGCCAGCGAGAGTTCAACGTAGCTCGTGAGACTGAAACGCCGGGTGCGAACGGATTGGTTGATCAGGGTGATCCGCCGAATTTCAACGTCATCTTCCGGGGAAACTACGACCTCCGTTTCGGTTTGAATGCCGTTATCGGAGCGCCGGAACACGGCACGGTCCAGCGCGAAGTTGGCGGAGTAGGCCTCAGGTTTCCCGCCGACCGGGTGATAAGTGTTGGACCACATTTTATCCGAGTCTTCCTCATTGATGTAGCAGAAGGTTCCCCACGAATCCCGCGTCCGATCGGCCCTCCAGCGCGTGATTTCAAAGTTGCCCCACCGGCTGTATCCCCCGCCTGCGTTCGTGATCATCAAACCATAGCGTCCATTGCAAAGCAGTTGGGTTTTGGGCGTGCTCGTGTGGGGGGTGTCGAAGGCGCTCACCGATGGGGCGACTTCGCCGGCGCCCTCCGGCAAAGACCCGCTCTCGCGCGTGGAGATATGGTGCAGCGAAGACAGAATCGGGATACGTTCATGGAGCAGCACTTCAACGGCGCGTACGCGCGCGTCGGCATGAAAAAAGCGCTGGATGGGATTGCCGTTCAAGTAGTTGGCCAGTGACAGGAAACCCATGCCCTGATGATGGGCCATGTAGGCCTGCACGATCACCCCGCGCTCGCCCTCGCGGCCCGCCTGGCGGCTGAAGTCAATCGCCTCGTAATAGCCGTAATCGGAAAGCAGCCCCAGGCCGGCCAGCCGCCTGAGGTTCTGCATGGTCTCCCCCGGCGCAACGGAAAGGGCTAACAGGGTGGCATAGGGCGCAACAACAACTTCTTCCTCCAGGCCGCGCTTCAATCCAAGCTCCGGTACGCCAAAGGCCTTGTATTGATAGATCTTGTTGAGATCAAGATCCCCAAAGGCGGACTCCGAGATCCCCCACGGCACGCGGCGCTTGCGGCCGTAGGCAATGTTGATTTCCACCGATTCCCTCGCCGCTTTATCCAGGAGAGAGTTCTCCTGGGATCGCTGGAAAATGAGCGGCATCAGGTATTCAAACAGGGTCCCGCTCCAACTGAGCAGCACCCGGCGCCGGCCGACTGCGCCGTAGGCGCGACTCATGGAGAACCAGTGCTCAACCGGAACATCGCCCCGGGCGATGGCGATGAAACTTCCAAGCCGCGCCTCGCTCGCCAGAAGATCGTAACAGGAGCCATCCAGGCGACCTTCGGAAACGTTGTAGCCGATTGAGAACAACCGTCGTTCGGGTTCGTAAAGGAAGCGCACATTCATGGATTCGGATAAATCGCGCACCTCCCGGATGAGCCGCTCGTTTGAACCCAGGGTTTCACCGGCCATCCATTTAGCCTTGGCGAAGGCCGAAATGATGCGGTCAAGCCATTCAAAGAGGGGGACGGCGGCGGGGGACGCCGAATTGCGAATCTCCTGGAGAATCACCATGCATCCGACGCGTCCGTTGGCGAGATCAAGAATTGAAGGCGCGTGGCAAAGAGCCTGGCGTATGGCAGACAGGGCCTCGGGACCCAGGGGGGCCAGCTCCTCTTCCTTTTTTTCATCGAGGATTTCGATCCAGGAAAGATAGCGATCCGCGATCTTAAGCCATTCCGATACCTGAGCCTCCACCTGGCCGGCCCAGTAAACCGCTCCCGTTTCAGCGCCGGCAGATTTACGCGCCCCATCGGCCAGAGCCCTGGCGCCGCCCTCCGCCCGCCTCAGGAGGCGAAGCGCGTCGGCGAGGCAATCCGGCGGGCTTTCACACTCGCGCATCAGTGCGTCGAGGGCGGGGGCGGAAAGACCCGAGCCGCCTTCCTGGGCGGCGACCTGTTTTGTGACCTCCACGGTATCCCGCAGGCCTTCAAAGGCTTTCCCGTCCAGGACGGGCCTCATCATAAGGCTTTCCAGCCCATGCTCCAGCGACCAGAGAGCGCCCAGCAGGTTTCCACTGTCCACGGAGGACACGTAGCGGGGTTCCAGGGGGGCCAGGGTCTGGATATTGTACCAATTTAAAAGATGCCCCTCATGGCGCTCCAGGCGGCCAATCGTCTCCATGGTATGGGCCAGCTTTTCGACGACCTGGTCCGCCGTCACATACCCGAAACCATGTGCGGCAAGAGCGCTTAACATCCAAAGGCCGATGTTGGTCGGACTGGTGCGCATCGCCAGTTGGTTGTTCGGGGAAACCTGGTAGTTATCGGGAGGGAGCCATGACGTGCCCTCATTGACAAAGTCCGAGAAATAGCGCCAGGTTCTTCGCGCAACTCTTTTCAGGAACCCGAGATCCTTTTGGGGCGCCATTAATTGCCTGTGCTTCGCCTGCGGTCCAAGGTTCAGGAGCCAGCCGATGAGGGGGGAGAGGAACCATAAGACGAGCCAGGGGCTGGCCAGCGCCATGCTGGCCGGCATGAAGCGTTGCACCGCCCAGCCCGCGATCAGGCTGAACAGGCTCGCCAGGCTTAAAGACACCACAAACAGGGACTGGCGCCGCGGGGCACTCACGTGGGTCGCCTGGGCCGTAGTCCACTCGAGAAGCCCCCGGCGGGAGATATGGCGGCGATACCAGACCCGAACTATTGCATCCAGGGCCAGCCAGGCCTGGTGCGGAAGCAGGGCGGCATCAACCAGCGTCTTCAGCAGGTCGTGCGCTACCTTCGGAAAAGAAAAGCTCCTCCACCCCTGGCTGGTGGTCGCCATGGTTAAGGGCTGCGCCAAAGGCTGGAAGAGGAGCTGCATGGCGACCACCAGCGTGGAGATCCAGCCGATCCAGGGAGAAATGAGCCAGGAGACGATGAGCAAGCCCAGGCTGGCCGGGGGGATCAGGCTCCGGCGCAGGTTGTCGAAAACTTTCCAGCGGTCGAAGCCGGAGAGCGGGTTTGGCCCTCGCTTTCCTCCAGGCAAAGGAACCCCGGGCAAAATCCAATCCGCGATTTGCCAGTCCCCGCGAATCCAGCGATGCTGGCGGGTGGAGTAGCTCCGGTAACCCTGCGGAAACTCATCATAGAGTTCAATGTCGCTGGCCAGGCCCACCCGGACGTGGGCGCCTTCAATCAAGTCATGACTCAGCACCCACTCTTCTGGAAACCTCCCGGACAGCATCCGGCTGAAGGTGCGCACATCGTAGATGCCCTTGCCGTGGTAGGAGCCTTCGCCGGCCAGATCCTGGTGGACGTCGGAAACAGCCTTGGTGTAAGGGTCAATTCCGACAGCGTCCGCAAAGAGCCGGCTGAAAAGAGAGGCGCTCGTGCTGGGGAGCGTCGGGCTCACGCGAGGCTGGATGATGGTGTAAGAGCCGGGCAGAATCCCGCCCGCACCGTCGAAGCGCGGCCTGTTGAGAGGGTGCGCCAAAGTCTCGATCATCCTGCGGGCCGTGTTAAGAGGAAGCTGCGTGTCGCTGTCCAGCGTGATGACGAACCTCACATTGGACAGGTGATCCGGGTCGCCTACGTAGACCAGGCAGGCGGCATCGGAAGATCGCGTTCCGTCGATCAGGCGATTGAGTTCTTCCAGCTTCCCGCGTTTTCGTTCCCAACCGATGAATTTCTGCTCGGATTCACTCCAGGCGCGCTCCCTGTGAAAAAGGAAGAAACGCCCGGCGCCATAGCGGCGGTTTAGATCTTCGATACTCTCCGTCACGGTCTTGAGCAGTCTTTCGTCGTCCTCGCGATGCGCCTCAACCGAATCGGTGTAATCTGTGAAGAGGCTGAAGAGCAGGTTATCTTCCTTGTTGGCCAGGTAGCGGATTTCCAATTTCTCCACTTCCGCCCGAATGGTCTCCGTGTTCCCTATCAGCACGGGCACGACGACCAGCGTTCGAAAGGCGTCCGGAATGCCGGAGACCTCAAAATCCATCTTTGGAAGGGCCCGGGGCGGAAGGAGGCGCATGGCGAGGTAATTCAAAATCTCAAGCGCCAGCTGGCTGACGGGAACCAGCAAAAGAAGGGAGAGCAAAATGCGGATACCCGGCGGATTACCTCGCAGACCAGCCATGACGATGAGCAGGATGAATGAAGCGGTTAAGAGGCTGAGCCCGAGAAGGTACACGGCGGAATGGTGGCGGTAGATCCATTTGAGAGCGCGGAAACGCGGCGCTTCGCGGGAGCTAAGAAGGTGCGCAAGCTCGCTTCTTCCTTCCCCAATAAGGTAGGTCCCGACGTGGTGCAACCGGTCATCATCCTTCGATTCACGCGCCCCTTTAGATGCCAGCTCTATAGCCTTCTGCGCGACTTTATCTTCAGCCCAACCGGAGCGGCGCGAAAGCTCTTCAACCACGCGGCGGCACCGATCCCGCGTATTGAAATCCATCCCGGGATAGACGCCGGATGGATCCAGCCTGAGCAAGGCCTCCACGCGGCTTAGCTCCTCGAAGGTTTGTCTCCAATCCAAAAGGGCGAGCTGTCGCAGGCTGGCAAAGGCATTTCCTATAGATATCTGATCTTTCGTCTGGCGGTTTTGCTCGCGCAGTGCCAGTTCGCTCAGGGATTTTCGGTAAGTGCGCTCCAGCCAGCTCTGAACCGGCACCAACGCGGCTTCTTCGTCGTGCAGATGTCCGACCAGTTGGGCCGCGAAATAAGGGGTCGGGCTTGTCTGGGTTGCGGCCAGTTCCGCCAGGACAAAGAAGAGTTGTTTGGGATCCCGCCGGTTGGCAGTGATGAGCCTGTTGGCCCAGAAGTCGGCGAGCTCGCGTTCCCGAAGCTCGCCCAGGGCACCGGTGGCGAGATCCCGGATGCTTTCAATCAACGCGATGCGCAGCATCTGCGGGACGGCCCAAAGTTCGCCAATCGAGAGTGTCTGCCCAAGTTGATAGGCATCGATATAAGATAAGATGTTGTCCCGGTCCAGACGCAGTTCCGCGCAGGAGACGAGTCCCTTCGCCAGGCCGTAGATGCGCGGCAGACCCCGGCAGGGCTCGTTGGCGAGGACCGGAAGCTCCTGGTAAAAGCGACGGGGAAGGTTCATCTGAACGTCGCGGGCGTTGCTCTCGATGACGTACTCGTTGTCTAAAATCCACTCAGCGGTCGGGGGCGTACCCTGTTCCAGCCGGCTGGCCTCGGAGAGGTCCGAGGCGACCTGGCGGATCCATTGGCGGGCGTTTTCAACCCGCATTAAAAGTTCGGTGTTCCGCCGCGGCCTTGGGGTCGCTTCGTGGTCTGCGGCCAGGCGCCGGGCATGCTCCTTTATCTGCTTTGGAGAAAGCGGCACCCCGGCCCTTCGCACGTCTCCGTCCGGATTTTCGCGCTTTGGATGAAGAACGAAGATCGAGGGCGGGATGTCGCCGCATTCTCGAAGGACCGGCAGGGAAAACCGCAGTTTTTCAATCGGCGCCTGAAGGATTAGGACCGTCTCCTCGGACACCAGCCAGCGCGCGTGATTCTTAATCAGTTTATCGGCGACTCCGTACTTCGATCGCCGTAGAAAGAGCCAGGCGCAGAGGGCTCCAATGAACCCGCCCACGAGGATAAAAGGCAGAAAAAAGTGGCCTCCGGTCGGAGCCGGCCAGTGGAGGATCAGGGATGAAATGCAGGCGAGGCCCCCGAATAAAATGGCGGCCAATACCGCCCCAAAGGCGCGGAGCCTAAGGAAGGGGTCCCTGATGCGGACAGTTCCGTCCGCGTTCTTATGCACCAATGCGGCGCGGCGGAAGCCCCGTGTCTTAAGCTCCCGCAGAGCTCTGCGGGCATCATCTTGCTCCGTGAAGTAGGCTATGAGGGTGCCTGTTTCCATATTACCGTCCTTGGGTCACAACGTACATGTTTCTTCCCCAAGTCGGCTCCCTTTCCCTCTATCAGACCACTGAAGGCGTTTCCCGCTCAAAACGAGAGACATGCGGAAATGCATAAAAATGCGCACTTCATGCAAGAAAACAAGACCCCGTGGTCTCGAAATGCAAAATCCAGAGCTTTAGCTTACAATCATTGACTCAAAATCGGTAGAATAACAAAGCTTCTCATAAAACTGGGGATCCCTCAGCCCTGATGGGCCAACGCTCAAGATCTCCCGACAAAAAATTGCGTAGCGGTTTTTGGGTCGGGTGGATTTCGTTATTGGGCCTCTAAACTTTTCTGCCTAGAATGTCCGCCATTGTCTCTCCGTAATATGCGATCTTTCTCGCGAGACTAATTCCCGCATATGCGCAGTTTTCGTACGTATAGAAATCTTCATCGAAAGTTGGTGTTGTCTTGTTTTCCGAATAGCTAACGATTGTTCGCACGTAACGTTTTGGTGTATTTAATTCTTGTGACAAACCAACTGTTTCAAAAAATCGCTCCATTTCCTCCAGTTGTTCAAAACATTCTTCATCGATAGGCATGAAGGAATCAGCTTGGCTACACCATTTGAGCACTTCAAGGGCTTTCTCCGACTTTCGATAAAAATAAAATAGTGTCGTCAAGTCAAAGCGGTCTGCCGGCTCGACACCTAAACTGTTAAAAAGGGATTCAAGCCCTTCCTGGAATTGCCGAAAATCAATTCCTTTTATGTTAGCAATGGGAGGCAAAGGTTTCAACCCCTCTAATAGTATCGGAATGATTTTCGGCAACCCAGAAGAATGCCTTAACATTACAGCATTTTCTAACTCCGTCTTTACCCAGGGCCTATTGATAGAGTTGCTTGATAAAATAACTGCAAAATGAGTTGCTGTGCTCAATCCTTTTGATATTTCTTCTGGAATAGAATCCCCTCCGCCGATATCTTTATCATCTCTCCACGTTGATACACCAACTGATTCGACTTCCCGAGAGATTGCTACAGCTAAAGACTTGTCAAGAGTTGAGTGACATATAAATAGCTTTTTGTCGGCCCCTGATGAAGCCCTGCCCACCGTCCGTTTTCCCCAGAAGACATTGCTTGCATCCTTTACCATCACCAGAGCATCCGATGCCTTATTAAGAGACTGATTAATCATTATCTTAATCGAATCGCTTATTGCGCCAGCTTTTTGTAAGGATTCTCGTATGTGTATTTCTCTTTTGTCCGAATATACAGGTACTTCTGATTGCTCTACAGTTTTACTGAATGTCCGTATTAGATTCATGTAGTTTGGATAATTTGCCAATAAGGCCTCAGACGAGTAGTCGTCCATGCTTAAAAGGGCCAAGCCCCACGCGGCTAGTTTTTCAAGTGAATTGAAAAGCGGCTTGTGTCTATCTAGATCTGAAACTCCGGTTACCTGATGAAGAAATGCCTCCACGTCCGGAATCAAAGAATTTCCGGTTGACAATCGTACCAGGAAGGGCAACTGAACGGCGTACTGCCCGAGAAAGATCAGATTGAGTTTCTCTTGGTCCTTCATTTGACTTTCGCCTGCCTATGGTCAGCTATATTTTTTGTCCCAACGCTCACATAAACGACGCAAGGAACGAGCGTCCGGCGACCGCAGGGAGCGAATTTGATGCGATTGTTAGACTTATTAGAAGGAGTCAAGCGAGCCAAGTCCTATATATTTCTTGACGATGTTCCAGTCACTAGCATCACCTTGAGCGACAAATTTCTTTCCATCTTTTGTTTTTACTCCAATTGTGAAGTCTATACGTTTCCAAATAACAAAAAGAGGAATAGCGATGATAAGTCCTAAAATGGTTGCTGCGAAAAGTATAAGACTGATGAGCTGACCAATTGTTCTTTTCTCATCCTTATTGAGCAATTTAATGATTTCAATATCTTTGGGGATTTTATATTTTGTTGTTTCAAGTATGCCAGACTTTATTTCGAAAATTGGCCCTTGAAAAACTGCATTTATGATGCGGCCATTACTACCAACAAAATCTCCTTCAATGATCTTCATTAAGTTATCCTTTTGAGTCTAACAATTATTAGACGGAACGGTATAAAGCCTGTTCCAAAGGGGAAATTCAAGTCTCTTGCACAGTTTCCCTTTTTTCTGCATGCAATAAACAAGATCTGCCCCGTGACCTTGACCCCGTGACCTTCAGGCTCAAAAATGGACGCTCTTGGAGTCGGAGTCAATGCCGCTGTTATACTCAACGTCTCTGCCCCATCCATGAATGGCCGCTACTAATGGTACAAGAAGATATCATTTGATAGCTTCAAAAACATGTAGAGACAGGATTGTGTACGTTGATCCAATGATGCCATATTAAGAAAACCAACGTTCCCCGTGCGTACTTGACTCCTCCAAATATCAATCATGAACTTTTCGCTATGTGACAGATTGACTTCATATTCGGGAGTCTTACAGCCAACTAGGCAATCTTGTTCGGAATCGATGTGCCAATAGTCCTCAAAATTAGCACACAATGGTGTCCTGAAGATAAAGTGCCACAGACTCTTCAACGCATTGACTTTGGTGCATTTGTTATAAACTCTAGATATCTCAGTTCTTAGATAGGCCAAATACTGGTTATATTCACCCAGAGCATGAGCTAAGTAATCAGAATCTATGCTTTTGTGCAACACTGTGGATTGCTTGAAATCCACTTGCATATTGTCATGTATCAATTCATTTCTGCGCTTCTTAATCTCATCAATACTCTGCTCAATCTCCGGCTTCTTGATCTTCAGGACTTCATAGAATATCTGTATGAATTGCCAATTCGGCATCCTATTGATGTATTCTGAAACCAAACACTCGATCAAACGAAAACCTTCGTTCTCTATCAGTATATTCTTGTCAATCTCAATCGTTTTCTTGGTGGGTATCCTATCAGGTTCATACTTTAGATAATACTGTAGAACTTCTTTGCGCATGGATTCGAAATAGGATACTAACATTAGGAACAGACCATTTAGAACTACCGGGCTGCTACTGGCACAATCCATCTCTTTTTGGATTTCGCTGGTTCTGCCCTCCATAGCAAATATTGGCATCAGCAAATTGTCTTTTACAATGAGAACAGGCTTTTTCATCAGAATATATCCTCTGTAATAAGAGACTTGGGGTCAAGAGGCTTGCAATCATACATTTTCGCCGGAGATGTTAAAATTTTCACCCCTCCACCACCTCCGCGGCCATCCTTAACGCCTGGCTTGCTCGTTCCATAGAAAGTATTCAGTAATCTCCCCCGAATTCCTTTCAATCTGAACCCTAGTTAAGCTACACCAGAGACGGCGAAAATGCTAGAACATGCGCCCTTCATGCAAAAGCGAGACCTGACTCCGTGGTTTCTTCGCCCATCAAAAAGGATTTCTTGAGCCTTCTGTGCAAGTGTAACGCAATCGGCTCATACTGTTGGCACTTCCAATTTTCTGAAAGGTGGAAAAACATGAAAAAAAGCGGAAGCTTCGGATTTGAAACTAAAATCTCTACTTACCTTGTTCTCTTCATCCTCATTTCCCTTCTCTTTTCTCTCAGCGGCTGCGGGGGTTCCTCCAGCGGAGGAGGCAGCGGCTCCTCCCCTACTCCCACGCCCACTGGCACACCATCTCCATCCCCTACCCCTCCTCCCGTAAAATGGAACTACGAGGCCGGAGGCAATGTGTATTCATCTCCGGCGATCGGGCCTGACGGAACGGTCTACGTGGGTTCCTATGATCGCAAAATATATGCCTTAAACCCAAATGGGACGAGAAAATGGAGCTATTTTACCGGAGATCAGGTTCATTCTTCTCCCGCGATCGGCACGGATGGTACTGTTTATGTCGGGTCGATGGACAACAAACTTTATGCCCTGAACCCCGATGATGGAACTGTTAAATGGAGCTGTACGACTGGGGATGCCATCTGGTCATCGCCGGCGATAGGTTCAGACGGAACGGTTTATGTGGGGTCGACGGATAAAAAGCTCTATGCCCTGAAACCGGGTGATGGAACCGTTAAGTGGAGTTATGAGACGGGGGGGGTGTTGAATTCTTCACCCGCCATAGGTTCCGACGGAACCATCTATTTCGGGTCGGACGATCATCAACTCTATGCCCTGAATCCCGGTAACGGTTCACTGAAATGGAGTTTTTCGACTGGAGGAGCGGTGTATTCCTCACCGGCTATCGCCTCGGATGGAACGATCTATGCGGGGTCGGTTGATGGCAAGCTCTATGCCGTGAAACCAGATGACGGCTCCGAGAAGTGGGGTTATTTGACGACGGGTGCCGTGAATTCTTCTCCTGCCATAGGCCCGGATGGAACGATCTATATGGTGTCGGCAGACACGAATCTCTATGCCCTTAACCCCGCTGACGGATCATTGAAATGGGTTTTACCCGGCATTGCCTTTACATCGAGCTCTCCCGCGGTGGGTTCGGATGGAACCATCTATTTCGGATCGGCCAGGTTCTATGCCGTCAATCCTGATGGGACCCCGAAATGGAATTACAATTCTGACTATGCGATTGTATCTTCTCCTGCGATCGGTCCCGATGGCACGATATACATCGGGGTCGGTTCTAAACTCTATGCCTTCTCCGGGAGCGGCATACGTATTCCACGGCATTCGATCGCCGATTCCAGAGTTATCCGATCACACATTCCACGATCCGATCACCGATTCCATTCTTCCCGATCACCCCTTTGCGAGGTTGAAAAAATGGACTTCAATCCGCTGTCTCGGATCCGGCCTTGCGCATCGAACCTCCTTTTAAGTTTATCTTGATAGCTGATCCCGCTATCCGGTCCAAAAGGGCATCCGCCACACTGGGGTCCGCCACCATGTCGTGCCATTTGCTGACGGGGATCTGACTTGTCACCATTGTGGAGCGGATGCCGGCTCTGTCGTCAATCACTTCCAGAAGGTCATGCTGGGCCTGCCCTTCCAGAGGAGACAATCCCCAGTCGTCCAGGACCAATAGGTCCACCTTTGCCAATTTCGCCAGAAGCTTGAGATACCCTCCGTCTGCGCGGGCCACCATCAATTCGTGGCTCAAACGCTGAACTCGGGTGTACAGGGTCGTCAAGTTCTCCCGGCAGGCTTTGTCAGCCAGGGCGCACGCCAGCCATGTTTTGCCCACTCCCGTGGGGCCGGTGAGAATGAGATTTCGTTTTGCCCGAATCCACCGGCAGGTCGCCAGGTCTTGCATGACCTTCTTGTCCAGGTCGCGGGGGTGGCGAAAGTCTATGTCTTCCACACAGGCTTTCTGTTTGAGATTAGCGACCCTCAATCGTTGACTGAGGCGGTTTTCCTGTCGAAGAAGCCACTCCCGGTCTACGACCAGACCGAGTCGTTCTTCAAAGGAAAGGCCGCCCATATCTCCCTGGCCCATCTGTTCTTCAAAAGCGCGGGCCATCCCCCTTAAGCGAAGGTTGTGCAGTTTTTCCAAGGTCTGTTGCATCATCAAGTAAGTTCACCTCCTTCCTGACGGTAATACTCGGAGCCCCGAACATTCTCATGATGCCCGGCGCTCCGGAGAGATAAGGGGAAGGAAAGTTGTCGATCGAGGCTGTTCTTTAAGATGGAGTGAACGCTCTTGTAGGAGCAGGCTCCGACGGAAAGAGCCCGGCAGCAAGCCGCCTCCAATCGCTCCTTCCCATACTGGCTGGATAGGCGAAGAAGTCCGAAGCAGGCCCTGAAACCTTGTTCCGGATGCTGACGGGACTCCATGATTCGACTCGCCATCGTGGCCACCGTGGAGCCGATGCTGGCCGCCCAGGTGGTGATGCGTTCCGGCGTCCACTCGGCCATGTTGCGATGACGGGGTGGCATGTGTTCCTTGACCGTGGTTGTCCCGCCTCGTCGATAACCCCGCGGATGACTCGCCACACGGAGCCCGGCGTGGAAAATTTCGACAATCGTTCCGGTCATTCGAACCTCCACCGCCTCCCGGGCCAGCGAGTATGGGACGCTGTAGTGATGGCCTTCCACGTCGATGTGGTAATCAATATTTACGCGGGCTTTCTTCCACTGGCCGAAGACATAAGGAACCTTCGGCAAGGGACGAAGAAGCGGCTTCTCCTCCTGCTCGAAAATTTGACGGCGACTTCCCGGAAGCTTCTGGAACAAACGGTCATTCAACACAGCTAACAACTTGGAAATCGCCTTATTTAGCTCCTCCAGACTGAAGAAAGTTCGATTGCGAAGAGCCGCCAGGATCCATCGTTCGGCCAACAAAACGGCGTTTTCCACCTTGGCCTTGTCCCGGGGTTTTCGGATGCGGGCCGGGAGAACGGCGACTCCGTAGTGCTCCGCCATCTCCTGGTAAGTCAGGTTGATGTCCGGCTCGTAATAGTTGGCCTTGGTCACACCGCTCTTAAGGTTGTCCGGAATTAGAATCTCGGGAACGCCGCCGAAAAACGCAAACATTCGCACATGGGAGGCGACCCATAAAGGAAGCTCCTGCGACCAGGTCGCTTCAGCATAAGTGTAATTGCTTCCCCCGAGCGCCCCCACAAAAAGAAAGGCCTTGCGAATCTCTCCCGTCTCCGGGGTCACCACTGAGATGGTATCTCCGGCATAGTCCACAAAACACTTTTCTCCCAGCTTGTGATTTTGACGCATCACCAAGTCCTGTCTTCCTCTCCAGGTGGCATAGGACTCACAAAACCAGCTGTATTCGTAGCCGTCCGGATTGGCTACGTGGTATTCCTGCCAGAGAAGCGATAAGGTCACGTGTTTTTTGCGCATCTCCCGCATCACCCAATCCCAATTCGGCCCCGGACGATCTGCGGAAGGTGAGGGCTCAAGACGGTAGAGCTTCTTCTCAAGAGCCACGTCATCCAGCTCCGGGGAAAGGGGCCAGGGAAGGCCGGAGACCCGGAACCGCACCAGGCAGTCTCCAACGGTGGAAGTAGAGATATTGCAGGCTTGAGCGATTTCCCGATGGCTGCGACCCAGAGACAAACGTAATCTCAGAATTTCTCGGATCTTTCTCATGGTCATTTTTGGCAAGGTAGACCCACCTCCTTTGGGAGGTGATTTTCCTTGAAGTCTTTTTTAGACCTCTGCCACCGCTGAGCGATCGGATGGCTATGGAATCAGCGATCGGTTGCCCGTGGAATCAGCGATCGGATGGCCGTGGAATCAGTGATCGGTTGCGCGTGGAATCGCTGATCGGTTCGCCGTGGAATACGCAGTTTGCCGGACCAAAGAAGAAACATCATTCACAATGGGGAGGCTTTTCAAAAGGCGCAGACGGAATACTTGTTGAAGAAAAATCAAATCTCTCGGCAAATGGCATTAGTTCCCTACGGATTCACGCAATAGTAGAAGTCAAATCTATGGCAATTTCTCCAAAGAGGATTATTGAGCAAATTGATAAGAATATTCAGCGATTGGATGGTGGAGTCAAGCTGGGAGAAAAGGTCTGGCCAGGCAATGGAATTGATATTTCTCAATTGGTTCGAATTTTCGTCATTCCATCAAAGTGGAAGCTAAGCAGAAATTATAAATGGCTTCAGAAAACAGACGATGTGAGGGAATTATTCATTCAACAAGCTTCTGAACCACCAATACAAACGCAAATCGAAGAATTGAAACCTAATACCTGGAAAGTCACCCTTGCATGGTCGCAAGAGGTCCTAGCTCAAGCGGCCTATGCCATGACCTTTTGGTATATGTCTGAGGTTGGCAAGAGAGTATATACAAAAGATATACTGCCTAAAGACTGGAGCGACATGACACCTGCCAAAGCAGGATATAATGCTATAAAATTAAGACTTCATCATATTCTTCTGCGTTTTTTAACTAAGCGACATGCGCGCATCGCTGTACACCTGTATAATGCATATTCTTTCCCTTATCCTTTGGCTATAGACAGTCATGATGTGCTTTGGCCAGAAGAGTTCCCTGACAACGGGGAAAATTGACCGTTTCTGTGTGGGGTTAGACAGAACAAACTCTAGTATTGGGAAGTATATAAGGAAGGACGATGAATACGCAGTTCTTGCCCAAGGAGCCGTTTATTGGCGCTCCAGATTTTTTAGATTCTCAGGCGCCTGCGAAATTCCTGCTATATCACAAGATTGCGTGGACCGCTCAGTGCTGAGAGGAAAACGTCTTTATCTCCAGAAGAATAACTTTGAGGACTTCATGTCGGTAAATACTAAATACGAATGAGAGCGTCTTCATGAAGAGAACTAAGGGGGGCTGGCCGCTCCTATGAAACGAGTATTTAGTCTTTTTTTCTTAGTCTTTTTCTGTGTTCTGTTGTTATGCGCCTCTCTTCCCGCAAAGGAAGCAATAAAACCACCCACTCCAAGCCCGGTCCCTCTATTAGGCAAGGACTTTGATCCCGAGAAAAGTCCGCTCGATTGCGCTGCTTTTTTGATCAGTGCTTATAAAAATGTGGATGCAAAAGAAGAGGCGGTGGCAGATCTCGCAAGTAAATATGCAGAAACCGGGCAATTTGAGAAAGCACGATTCTTTATAAAGGGTATTAAAGATCCATATCACAAACTAGATGCATTGAAGGGTCTCTTGAGTGGGTTTGCCAAGCTCGAAAATCAGAAAGAACTCTTAAAAGTATTATTGCAATCTCGAGACATAGCTCTCAAGGAAGGTGATTGCTTTACTGCCATCAAGCTATCCGAAATCGCAGAAATATTATTTAAATTCGGATTTAAGGAGAAAGCGACTGAACTTATTTATCTCTCAATGAAGTCTGTTCTGCAAAATAAAGAAGAAGGAATAGATATTGTAATGGGAATTGCTGTTATACTGGATGTAAAAACGACACCTCTGGGAAGCGAATCTAAAATATTTCCTTTGCTTATTAAGGGTGTGAATAAAACGTTTGACATTTGTTCCAGGTCAAGGGGGTACGCAGATCTTGCTTATAGATATGCCGGCGAGGGGCACAAAGCTGAGGCTGAATTGCTGCTTTCTTATGCAGTTAAAGATGCAGAAAAACTCCGTAAGATTGATGACAAAATCATAACATTTCGTGAAATTGCTGATGCCTATCGCATGGCAGGTAATAGAAAGAAAGCAATTAAAATGTATTCAAAAACCCTTGATTTTATAAAAAAGCAACCGCGTGATAAATTGTCATTTTCAAATTTTCCAGAGATTGCCGCTGGCTACGAATCCATGGGTGAAGCTAAAAAAGCATCCTATCTTTTATCACAAGACATTAAAGCAGCCGATTCTTTAAAGCCATCTTCTATTAAGGCTTTTGCACTCGCCAGCTTAGCCGAGGATTATCAACGAGCAGGCGGTTCATTTTCTATGATTTCCAAAATTCTCCCGCAGGCTGTTAAATTAGTCAAGCCTTTAGAGTATGGAAGGGACAAGGAGGAAGTATTGGCTAAGGTGGCTAGAATCTATATCCTGGCCGGTGAGATTAAAAAGTCTCTCGAAATTGCAGGGATGATGGATACACACTTCTCTATATGCGGTGATTCATTTCCTATAGTAAATTTAATCTTCGTGGATATCGCCGAAAAATATTTAAAAGACGGCTTTTATGGTGACGCCCTTCTTACAGTAGACCGAATTTCTGAACCATCGAGAAAGGCCGTCACTCTTGCAAAAATCGCAGAAAAATACGCCCAAATCAACCGCAAAGATAAGGCTTCGGAAATCCTAATTCAGGCTTTGCAATCTGCAAAAGAGATTCATAATTACTCTCCAAGTGATTTTTTTTCATATGACAGTGATGCCAAAGCCAGTGTACTAGCAGAAATCGGCCTGGCGTATGCAAATTCCGGTCTTGAAATGGATGGCAAGACACGCGAAATTCTCCATGAAATCGCAGAAACCGAGGAAAGCAAAAAATAATTACAACAATGTGTGTCGCATGAAAAAGAAAGGCTGAAATGGAAGTATCTGCATATTTTGTATATTCCATAATGGTTTTTGGACTTGCGTCACTGATGATAATTGTCATCATGACTATTGCTCACTTTGTCAGGTATTTTTTTGTTGATAGGAAAGTCAAATTCAATTGGTGGTTGTTTAATAAATGCTTGATCATGTTTTTTGTTATGCTCTTTTTTTCTATCTGCATGATTCCTGAATTACTTAAAGAGCACCATGTTGGCGGCGGTTTTACTGCCTGCCAAAGCAATTTGAAGAACATGGGTGCCGCCTTGGAAATGTACCACGATGATAACCATAATATGTTTCCTCGTTCCTTACAAAAGCTTGTTCCCCCCGAGTACCTGAAACAGATACCAACCTGCCCCTCAGCCGGAGAAGATACATACTCTCCAAGTTACCAAGTTTCAATCAAAGCTGATGCTTATACGGTCTTTTGCATGGGAATGAACCATAAAAAATCCGGAATCAAAGAACCCAATTATCCCCAATATACTTCACGTGAAGGCTTGATCACAGGAAGATAGATACAAGGAAGGGGTTGAAAAAATATGGAAAGATCTTCTTGCCTGGAACTGATTGAAAAGCACGTTAAAAGCCAGCATTTGAAAAAGCACATGCTGGCCACGGAAGCGGTGATGAGGCACCTGGCCGGCCGTTTTCAGGAGGACCCGGAGTTGTGGGGCCTGACCGGGCTCCTGCACGACCTGGACGTGGATCTTACTTCCGGAAATACGGCCGAACATGGAAACGTCACCTGCCGGATGCTTGAGGCGGAAGGGTATCCGGCGGAGCTTCTTTACGCTATCAAGGTGCATGTGGAAAAGGAACCTGCAAAATCATTGATGGATAAGGCGCTCTACGCGGTAGACCCGCTCACGGGATTTCTGGTCGCCTGCGCCCTGATGACCCCCGGAAAAAAGATGGCCGGGGTGGACCTGGATTTTGCGAAAAGGAGATTCAAGGAAAAACGGTTTGCCGCCGGCGCCTCAAGGGAACAGATGAACACCTGCGAGACACTGGGCATGACCCTCGATGAGTTGATGGAGGCGGGCCTTTCAGCCATGAAGGACATCAGCAGTGAGCTCGGACTTTAGTGGTTCGATGAAATACCATGGCTTTTTTCTTTTTATATTGCTTTTCATTTTTCTTTCCGGATGCTCGCCGGACATCAGGAACATTAATTCCAAAGGCGCGGCCATCATCTGTTTCGGGGACAGCCTGACCCGGGGAGCCGGGTCCGAGCCGGGGAAGGACTATCCCTCCTTCCTGGGGCGGGAGCTGGGAATGGAGGTCCAAAATGCAGGGGTCAACGGGAACAAGAGCGCCGACGGCCTGGCCCGGATTGAACGGGACGTCCTGAGCAAAAATCCCCGGCTGGTCATCGTGGAATTCGGCGCCAACGATTTTTTCCAGAAAGTGCCCCCCGAAGAGACCCTGGCCAACCTGGGCCGGATCGTCGATCTCATCCAGGAGAAAGGGGCGGCCGTGGTTCTGGTGGAGGTACGGACTTCGCTCCCGATGGTTTCTTCCTCCCTCAAGGGCCTCCGGAATCTGGCCCGGGAGAAAAAGGCGCTCTTTATCAAGGACATACTCTCCGGCATCATTTTTGATCCCGCTCTTAAAAGCGACCAAATTCACCCCAATTCCGCCGGGTATGAAATCATGGCCAGGAGAATTTCAAAAAAAATCCGTCCTCTTTTGAATTAATCTTCCATGAAAGCAAATCCTGGCCGTTGATTTCAGGGCTTCAAGGAAACCCCCCGGGTGATGCAGAAAAGTCCTGGAAGAAATGGAGGTATTAACAGCATGAAAATCTTGAAAAAATTGCTCATACTCCTCGTTCTGGCCCTGATTGTTTTCTCATGTGCCTGCGCACGCGGCAACAGCGCGCTTACAGGGAAGAAAGCTCCGGAGATCAAGGCCGGGGATTGGCTCAACACGCCGCCCCTGACGCTGGCTTCACTGCGGGGAAAGATCGTCGTCGTCGAGTTCTGGGCCACCTGGTGCCCGCCCTGCCGGGCCTCTATACCACATCTGATCGCCCTTAACAACAAGTATAAGAACATGGGTGTTACTTTCGTCTCCCTCACTGACGAAGACATGAATACCGTGAAGCCTTTCGCCGCGGAAAACAAGATGAACTACCCACTCGGCGTCATGAGCTCAACATCAAAGGATTACTCCGTTACGGGTATTCCCCATGCCGTCATTGTCGGTAAAGATGGAAATATACTCTGGCAGGGCCACCCCATGGCCGGCCTGGAGGAGGAACTGAAAAAAATCGTAGGAAAGTAAAGGTTATACGGGGGTGCCGAATTTGATTTATTTCAGTTCGGCTTTCTTTTTACCGCCAAGAAGAAAAAACAGCATTAAGACGGCCGCCAGGAGAGCCATCGAAGCGCCAAAATAGAAGGGGGCGCCCGAATTCACCCGGTCATAGAGTAATCCGGCGATGAGGCTGGCCGGGAGCAGAGCGAGGCCGAGCACCGTGTTGTAGAGGCCGAGCGCGGTCCCCCGGCGCTCTTTATCGACGAGGTCGGAAACAAGGGCCTTCTGCACCCCGTCCGTAGCCGCGCTGTAGAGTCCGTAGAGCGCGAAAAGAAGAAAAATCGTGATCTTAAGGTGAGCGGCACCGAAACCGCAATAAACGCCGGCATAGAGCAGGAACCCTGACAGTATGAGGCGCTCCTTCCCGATGCGGTCGGAAAGCAACCCAAGGGGAACCGCAAAAAGAACGGAGACCGCGTTAAAGACGAGGTAAGCAAAGGGAATCATTGCGTTGGCAACGCCCACTTCGCTGGCCCTGACGAGAAGAAGGGCGTCCGTCGAGTTGCCGAGGCTGAAGACGAAGACGATCCCCAGAAACGCGTAAAATTTCGGTGAAAAATCACGGAGGCTGATCCTGGGGGCAGGCATTCCAGGGCAACGACCGGTTTCCCTTATGAAAAAGAGAATAGTCATAACGCCCAGGAAGGCCGGGATGCCCGAGAAGAGAAAAACCCGGGTATATTCTGATGGCGCACGGGAGAGAATGAAAAAGGCCAGAAGTGGACCGGCGAGTGCCCCGCAATTGTCCATCGCCTTGTGAAAGCCGAAGTTTTTCCCCGTTACGACACAACGGGAAGAGCCGGCGATCAGGCTGTCCCTGGGGGCCGTCCGGATGCCCTTCCCCACCCGCTCGATAAAACGCATGAGAAGAACGTTGAGGGGCGTGCGGGCCAGTGCATAGAGAGGCGAAATAACAGCGGTTACGGCATACCCGGCGAGCATGAATGGTTTGTTGCGGCCGATCCGGTCGCACCAGTATCCGGAGAGGGCCTTGAGGATCGCCGCCGTGCTCTCCGCGATTCCCTCGATGAGGGAAAGCTGGGTTTTGGAGGCGCCGATGGATAAAAGAAAGAGCGGCATGATGCAGTAGATCATCTTGGTGGATGTATCCGTCAGAAAGCTGGTCAGGCCCGCGAAAAAGACATTCCTCTCAATGCCCGCAATTTTCTTTTCTTCTTTTGCGCCGCTTTCCATCTTTTCCTGTTTAATATTGAGTCTTATGCCGATTTGGGTCCCAAAAGAGTCATAAAGCATTCCTTTAATGCAGCCAGGGTATCTTCCACGTCCGGGCTGATAGCCGCTCCGAAGGCCGTGGATCTAACCTGGATGGCGAGGAGAAAGACAGCGGCCCCCGTCTCGGCATGAAGGTAGTCGGCCAGAACCGCAAGAGGGATGTGGTGGGTGGAAGCAGCCGGACACTCGGCTAATTTGTCCCTTTCGATCAGGCTGACGGAGCCGGGCTTCTCCCCCATGTCCACGGCGTCCACGAGGAGGATGGTTTCTGCTGTCAGGTCCTTGACCTCACCTGTGTAGCTCTCAGGCACTTCTCCGCCGTTTATGACTTCCGCCCGCACCTTACCCCGCAGGCTTTCGGCCAAGGCTGCTCCGGCGCCGTCATCCCCCCGGAGTTCGTTCCCAATCCCCAGGACCAGCACCCGGCCTTTCAACTTGGAGGAAAGTTCTTCAAGCATTCCAAAGCCCGCGGCGCCAACGAAATGATGAAAAATGTATCAGCATCTGTGGATTGTTGAGAACGCCATTTTACGTGTACTGTGCCAGAGAGCTGACCAACTGCATTCTGGTATCCTTCAGGCGGGAGGCGATGAGGAGAAGAATCCTGCGCATCAGGCGATAACCCAGGCAGAGATTTTCCCCGCAGATCTTGAGAATTGCCTCCCCATCGGCCGCCAGCACACGGGTTGGCCTGAGTGCCCGGGCGGAGGCGGTTTCTCCGCTCCGGGTGGTGTCAATGGCGACGGACCACTCTATGATCCGGCCCGGCTCTTCCTCCATTGAAAGGCTCAGCCGCTCCGAGCGTTGGTGAAGAGTAAGAGCCACCTCTACTGCCACCGCGCCGGAAAGCAGGATGACCATCTCCCGGTTGTCCGCATGTTCCGGAATGATGATTTCCCCTTCCAAGTAGTTTCTCTCGCTGAAGAGAGGGGCCAGCTTTCCGATTTCCTCGTCTGAAAAATCCGAAAAGAGGCTAATTTTTTTTAACATTTCCACAGTGCACATTTTATCACCTCATTCTGATTTCTCCGAGCCGATTGTCTCAGTACGCCCTGGCGAAGTATATGATTTGCCCGGCTTTCCGACCGCAGGCAATACAGGGACCGTCCCCTTTTTCTTCCAGTGAGATGCACCGGGGGCTGGTGCCGGTTTCGGTGCTCACTTTGTCGGCGCAGCTTTCCTGCCCGCACCAGAGGGCGCGGTAGAAGCCCTTCTTTTCCTTTATAGCCGCCTTGAGCTCATCGAGGCTATTAACAGTAAAAGTATTTTCCTCCCTGTATTTAAGGGCTTTTTCATAGTAGTTTTTCTGAATTCTATCGAGGATGGCGGCCACCTCTTTTTCGAGGTCCTCCTCCTTCACGAATAATTTCCCGCTCCCGTCGCGGGGAACGAGCGTCACCTGGCCCTTCTCGATGTCCTTCATCCCCAGTTCCAGCCGAAGCGGCACGCCTCGCATCTCCCACTCGTTGAACTTCCAACCTGGCTTGTATTCATCACGGTCGTCAATTTCCACCCGGAACTTCTCCGCAAGGCGCTCCATGATCTTGCGGGCTCTTCCGATGACTTCTTCCTTTTCCTTGTAGACGATGGGGACGACAATCACCTGAGTGGGGGCGATGACGGGCGGAAGAACCAGCCCCCGGTCGTCTCCGTGGGTCATGATGAGGGCGCCTATGATGCGGGTGGAAACTCCCCAGGAGGTCCCCCATACATATTTTTCCTGGTTGTCGCTGTCGAGAAACTTTATGTCGAAGGCCTTGGCGAAGTGCTGCCCCAGGTTATGGGAGGTGCCGGACTGCAAGGCCTGCCCGTCGGGCATGAGGGCCTCGATGGTGTAGGTATGCACGGCCCCGGCAAACTTCTCCCCGTCGGTCTTTCGTCCCCAGAGTACAGGGATGGCCAGGTCGTTTTCCACGAAATCACGGTAGACGTCCAGCATCTTCCGGGTCTCCTCCTCGGCCTCCTCGGCGGTCCGGTGAGCGGTGTGGCCCTCCTGCCAGAGAAATTCCGTCGTCCTGAGAAAAAGCCTGGTGGATTTCTCCCAGCGCACGACGTTGGCCCACTGATTGATGAGGACGGGAAGATCCCGGTAGGATTTAATCCACTTTGAGTACATGGAGCAGATGATGGCCTCTGAGGTGGGCCTGACGGCAAGCTTCTCGGTTAGTTCCTCGTCCCCCCCGCGCGTCACCCAGGCAACCTGCGGAGCAAATCCTTCCACGTGCTCCGCTTCCTTCTTAAGAAAACTCTCCGGAATGAAAAGGGGGAAGTAGGCATTCTTATGGCCGGTCTTCTTGAAACGCATGTCCAGTCTCTGCTGGATATTCTCCCATATCCCGAAACCATAGGGACGGATGACCATGCAGCCCCTCACGGGCGAATAATCCGCCATCTCCGACTTGAGGACCACGGCGGTGTACCATTCCGAGAAGTGTTCCTTCTTTGAGGGAATCTCCTTCACAAATTCCTGCTCTTTAAGATCCATTTTACGCCTCCTTAAATATTCTCCCTTTCTTCTGGCCCACCTCAAAAAAATCCTCTCCGGATCAAGGAGTTCAAGAGTGGAAAGTGGAATTAAAAGAGTAAGGGGAGGAGGAATTTTCGTGACAAGAAAGTTTCTGGTCATATGCTCTCTCGCTCTTACGGCCGTTTTCTTCTCGATAAACTGCGGCTGCGGCAGGATCAACCGGATGATCTCGCCGGAAAACACACGTGTTTCTTTGCCGGGCGACAGGGGATACAGTCTTCTGTGGACCGAAGACATGAGCATATTCGATACTCCCAGGGTGAAAGCGGCGATCCGGATCTTCAAGAACGGCGATGAGCACGAACTTAAAAAGGCCATCCGCCGGGCCATCCAGGATCTCAAGGACAACCCTTCCATCTGGCATCACAGAAAAGCCGATGCTTCCGAATCTCGGAAAAAAGCCCAGGTCATCGCCGTATTCGCCTATGCCAGCGCCGATTCGCGGCAGGATCCCATGCTCGTTGAAGACACCGTCTGTCTCCTGGGGAGGGCTGTTTATGTGAGCCGGACCTGCGAAATCGGGCGCATCCCCAGGTTTGATTCCGGAGGTTCGATCAAGCTGGATAAGGAGACCTTTTTCTGGAAGCCGCCTGCCCGTCTTGCGGCAGGAAACGGGAACACCGATCAATTTTCTCCCCCGGCTGATGAGCCTTCCTCTTCAGGTGAGGAAACATATAAGGAGCCCCGGATCGGCCCGGAAGAAGTCGTCAGGACTCAGGAGACCCCTTCTGCATCTGCTTCTGCATCTCCCGGGCCCACTCCCACAGCAAAGAAGACCCCTGCGCCCAGCCCGGCCCCGCGCCTGACCGGGGTAGTTTCCGGCCCGGACAAAATCATGGCGATCATCAGCATTGGCTCGAAAAGCTACACCGTCTCTCCGGGAGAGCGTTTTGCCGGAGGATTTTACGTCAGTAAAATCACACAGGGAGAAATCATTCTGGAAAAGAACGGAAAAAAGATGACGGTCAAACTGGAGGAATAACCTCTTGTTCTCTGCAATGGATTTTCCTCATTTGACCGTCTTCAGCGACGACCGCTTCCTTCCCTTCAACAAGGCCCGACTCTGTATGCTGGACCAGGCCTTTATCTACGGAGACGGCCTCTGTGAAACCATGCGGGCCTACGGGGGGAGGATTTTTAAACTGCAGGATCATCTTGATCGTCTGCTGATAGCCGCCGACTTCCTGTCGCTTGACCTGTTCTACACGAGAGAGGAACTCGAAGATATTCTCCACCAGCTTTTGCGCCGCAATTCGCTCCGGGAGGCTTGTCTTCGCATCACCATCCGGAACCTTGAAGTTGCTTCCGACGGCAGCCGCGAGACGAGAACCATAGCGGTGGCCATGCCCTTCGAGGAAGACATGGAATCCCTGCGGGAAAGCGGGATTGAACTTTCCACAATCCGGATTGTCAAAGGAAACCCTGGTTCAAACGATGTGGGCCGCCTTCCTCCGTTTTTGGAATCCTTTTTTGCTTTAATCGGCAGGCCCAACGGGAAAATCCGGGAAGGCCTGCTGCTTGATGGGGAAAATATCGTATCCGATGGCGACGTCTCCAATATTTTCGGCATTCGCAGAAAAAAAATTATTACGCCGGCCCTTGAACCCGGGGTCTTTCCGGAGGTTCTCCGGCAGACGATCATGGAAATTGCCCGCGATACGGGACTTAAAGCCAGGGAGGCGACGGTGACCCTGGGGGATCTGGTTCGGATGGATGAAGTCTTCCTCGTCAGCGCCCGCTATGAAGTCCTTCCGGTGGTCCGCCTCGAAGAGCATATCATCGGAGACGGAACTCCGGGAGTGGTGACCAGGAACATTCAAAAGACTTTCCAGAGGCTTATTTCAGAGCCGGCATAAAACAGGAGGTGCATCTCATGTTCCTCAGAGCCAGGCAGGCTGTTCTTCTGTTGTTTGTTATTCATGTTCTTTTCCTTTCAACCGGGGGTTTCTGCAAAAGCACCACTGCGCCCGCCTCATCCGGAGAGGCCTCCCGCCTGCTATCGGAATACCTCAAGGCGGACACGAGCAACCCCCCGGGAAATGAGATCAGAGCCGCCCTGTTTTTCAGAAAAATATTTGAGCGGGAGGGAATCGAAAACGAGATCTTCGAGTATGCTCCGGGGAGGGCCAATTTCTTTGCCATCCTGAGAGGAAACGGCGGCGGCATCGTCCTCTTCAATCACAGCGACGTCGTTCCCGCCGATCAAAAGGCCTGGAGTGTCGATCCTTTTTCCGGTATTATCCGGGACGGCTTTATCTACGGCCGGGGGGCCCTCGACATGAAGGGGACCGCCGTTATGCAGATGATGGCGATGATTCTTCTCAAGCGCAACAAAGTACCCCTCAAGAGAGATATCATATTCCTCTCAGTCGCGGACGAGGAATGCCTGAGCACCGGGTCGGAGTGGATGATTAAAAGTAAAAAAGACCTCCTTAAAGGGGCCGAGTTTCTCCTTAACGAGGGAGAGAATATCCACCCCCCCGAGGGTGAAAGGAAAGAAGTTCTATATGCCGTTTCACCCACGGAAAAATCCCCCCTCTGGCTGAGACTTACCGCCCGCGGAACACCGGGCCACGCCTCGGAGCCTAATCCGGATTCCGCCGTAAACCGCCTCCTCGGCGCCCTGCAGAAGATCGTCGCATACCAGCCGCCGGAAGTGCTTTTACCGGCGGCCCGGACCTTCATAAGAGACCTCCGCCTGACGGAGGCGGAATTCGCTTCGTCGAGCTACGGTCATGCGACCACCCACAACACGATCGCCGTCACCGGATTGAAAGGCAGTTCCAACATCAACGTCATCCCCTCCGAAGCGGCGGCGGAGATAGACTGCCGCCTCCTGCCCGGCGAGAATCCGGACCTTTTCACTGAACGCCTTCGCTCCCTCATCTCCGATGAAAACGTCGATGTGAAGGTGCTTTTTTCCTACCCGGCCAATGCCTCTTCTACAGATACGGCACTTTTTCGGGCCATCGAAAAGGCCGCCCGGAGACGCGATCCTGGGTGCATTGTCACTTCCCCCATCAGCACCAGTTCCAATGACAGCCACTACTTCAGGGAACTGGGAATCACCTGCTATAATTTTGAGCCCTACCGGGCAACCGACGATGAAAACGCCGGCGCGCACGGAGACGATGAGCGCATCTCCCTGGAAAACATGGAGTTCGGGACTGCATTTTACTACGATGTGCTTGTGGAAATGAACCGCCTGCCCTGATACCATGAAATCGAGCCGATGGGAGGGAATTTGCCTCCTGAAGGAGAATGACTCCACGGGTTGTCATCGGAGATGACTCCCCTTTTGGAGAGGTGCTGAAATGAACGCAGGGCTTTCAAAAACCACAGGCCGCTTTTTCATCTTCGTCCTCTTGCTCGCCTTTCTTTTCCCGCTGAGCGGCTGCGGGGGAGATCAGGTGAGCGGAGGGGCTCTTCCTTCACCGGCTTCGTCGTCTTCACCCTGGGTGAAGACGACCCTGGAGGGCCCCTGGAACGGTTACGAGGAGGGCGCCAGTTCTCAATGGAACGCAGCTTTCGGAGAGGCGGCCAGGACTTTTAAGTTCGGCAACTCGACCGGCACGGAGTGGTACAAAGGGACGTATTCCGTCGATACGGGGACGACTCCACGCAGGATCGAACTTTCCGTGGAGGACAGTTCCGACTCATGGTATATCGGGAAAATATCTTACGGGATTTACAAAATCGAAAACAACACGCTGAGCCTCGCTTTCTTTAATCCAGGGGTGTCGGCCCGCCCTGCGAGCTTTACGGCTTTCAATGTCAGCGGCCTTGTTCAGCGGCTCTTTGTCCTGACACCCTATCTTGGCGGGACGCCTTCACCGGCGCCGGTGCCCACGCCGGACCCGAACGTCCAGATCCCCACTCCCATGGGTTTCAATGCGCTTCCCGCAGACATCACCGGCGGGACTCTGGATATTTCCCTGGATTCTTCCATTCAGGCTACGGAGGCCTGCCTGCTTCTGGTTTATCATTCGGCAAATCCTTCCTATAACGGCAACCTTGTCCCCCTGGCCGGATCTTTCTTCAGCGGCTTTATAAAGAGCGGGAAAGCCGGAAGGCCGGTCACCTACTGTAAACCGAAAAAAGTCGACAGTTTATCCGATCCTTATTCACTCTACCTGCGCAACAACCTGAAGAGCATGCAAAAAAATTACGAGCTTGCGGCCACTCTTCTGGACAAGGGAATCCGCCCCAGACCGCTGACGGCTTCGGAACTTAAGGCCCGTGGCGCTCTGGACAAGAAAGGGCGGGTCAAAACAAATTATGTCGGGCACAAGAGGACTTTCTGGATTGATTTCTCTCAAACCGCGGGCTTTTATCTGAACCGGCTTTGCACCTGCCACGCCCTGGGGGAGCACTGCTACGTGTATGTGGA
Source organism: bacterium (assembly GCA_043798715.1). GTDB lineage: Bacteria > Vulcanimicrobiota > JAZDOK01 > JAZDOK01 > JAZDOK01 > JAZDOK01. The sequence continues at coordinate 153,216 of JAZDOK010000013.1, read as the reverse complement.
CGATTCCCCGACGGACGGAGATGCCATTTATTACAGGGATATGGACGGTTTTGCCCGTGCCATGGCCGCCTACTTCGATACGACGATCTATCCCCTCGTCCACCAGAAGATAGGCTCGGAGTGGAACCCCGGGATTGACGGAGATCCCCGGGTTTACATCGTGCTCAGCGCTAATTTTGATAACGCCTATTTTCAGCCCACGGATGAGTACCCTCAGGACGAGCTCCCCCCGGGATACTACAGCAATTATGCGGAAATCGTCTATATAGATCCCCGTCTGCTGCTGGACGAATCCGTAAAGTACGTGGACGACCGCCTTGAATTTCTGGAAGCTGTCTGCGGGCATGAATTCGCTCACCTGGCCCGCTTTAATCAGAAATATGTAGAGAGCTACGCTGGAGTGCGCCAGAATCTTGAGAGCGGCCAGGCAACTCAGGATCAGGAGTATTCCGTCGGAGAAGGCACCTCTATTTTTACTGAAAATGTCCTTCTGGGAAGAAGCATCAGCAACAATTTCCCTCCTGCTGCCTCAATGCGGGCCCAGGGCCTTGAGAGGTATTTAAGAATACCCGAACGATGCCCACTTACTTCCTATGCATTTAACGCAAATTACAATAATTATCTTGGCATTTACGAGACAGGCTTTCTTAACGCCCAATACGCCTATGAAAGGATGGGCTATGACGCCCTGGCCCGTCTGAACCAGGCGGACGGGAGAACCGGTCTGGCCAGCCTGCGGGGCGCCGCCGCAGATCAGCCGTTTGAATTATATTTTGACGAATTGGCCCTGACGCTTCTCCTTTCGGGAAGGACGCAGGATCCTCTTTATAACTTCGGCGGGGCGGATTTGACCGGAAGGACGGACTATGGCGGGACTCGCCTCCATCAGGCCTGGAGCGCCCTGACCAACATTGACGATTACAACCAGGGATTCGACGTCGGCCAGTTGCTAAATTATCCCCTGCCTCAGATTTACCTTGTTGAATGGGCGCCGATGTATTTCCGGTTCTTCAACATGGGCGGTAAAAGCCTCAACATCCATATCACTGGCCTTGTGCCTAACGCGGCAGGAAGCGGGAACGTGAAAGCTTATTTCTTCTATCGCTAGAACCTGTTTTTAAGGATGGCCCCGTGCCACCGGGACGTTACTTACGGGTCTATTTGAATTCCAGGCTGTCCCCCCGGGCTTCGTCGAATCGGCCGGATTCCGAGATGATTTTTTTAATGGAGGCTTTCTGTTCTTCTGAAAGCCCGCTTGAGGGACGAATCGTAACCTTGAGGCTCCTGATGGGGAGGCGTTTGGCGGCGGACGCGGGAGCGGACGCGCTGTCTTTGGATTTAACTCCGACGGCTGGAATAAAAACATTGGGAGATTCCAGGGAGGCAACGACGCGGACGGAGGCCTTCTTTCCCCCCAGGGCCTGGCTGATTTTCTGCTGAAGCTCCTCTTCCAACAGGCTCTCATAGTCGGCCAGGGCCGATGAGGATTCGGAGGCAACTTTCGCTGCCTTTTCAGAGCCCGAAGAAGTCCCGGCATTCACAGTCCGTCCGACTTCCGCGCTCTGGTTTCCCTGAGAGCCCAAATAAAGCCCCTGTACAGCTTCAGGTCCGGACTGAAGTGAAACACTGTCGGATTTTTCTTCTGTTGCGGCGAGATGGCGCGTCAGAGCGGCTGCCGGAACAGGGGAGTTCTGTTTCTTCGTGGTTTCAGGCATGGGAGCAAAAGGAGGCTGGAAAGCGAACACTTTTTTATCAGGCGGCCTTTTTTCGACGCGGGCTTTCTGCCTGGGGCTTTTTTTAACCACAGCTTTTTTCTTCACTTGTTTCTCCGGAGAGGGGGTTTTCTGCGGAGATTCCGAAGCAACAGCTAAGACCCGACTGGCAGTCGGAGCAGGTGTCTGAAGTGCAGGCGTAGGAGACTGTGCAATTTCAGGCGAGGAAAGGACAACCCTCTCTTCGATGAAGGAGGGGGAAGGCTCACTTTTAAGAGAGTTCAGGGCCGTATCTCCGGAGTGGAAAGAGCCGGACTTTCCCATAAAAAATAAAACTGCGAGCCCCAGGACAACCAGAATGAGAGTGAGCGCCCCCACATACTGCCACCGCACGGAAGAGGCAAAAACTCTCCGTAACTTCTCGAATAACAAAGAAAGAGAATCCGGTCCTTCCTCGGCTGACCCGGATTTTTTTTCTTCTCTCCTTCCGAAATTTACCGCCGTTTCGGCAGCCGCCGCTTTCTCCTTTTCAAGGGCGGAGCGGCCCTGCCTGACCGCCTCGGAAAGACGTGCCGGAAGAGGTTCGGCCGGAGCGGATTCCGGGGCCCCTGAGATCAGCGACCTTGTTTTTTCAGGGGTCAGTTCTTCTTCGATCTGCCAGAGCACTTCCGCGGCCTGACGGCAGGTCGTGCAATTAAGGAGGTGATTTTCGATGTTTTCCTTCTCGCCAGCCGAGATGAGGGCTTCTTTCTGGGCATAGAGCACCAGCACGTTGGCCGGCGGGCAGGCCGATGAAGTGCGGGCAAAAATGACGGGTGGCTCCGGGGCCGCACTTCTCATGCTTGTGTTCGTCTTTTTCAGATACGCAGCGTAAAGATTCATTGTGCGGCAATCTTTTTGCAGAGCGTCGAGCTCTTCCTTGCAATCAGTACAGGAACGGATATGGGATTCCATCTCCGTTCGCTCACGCGGACTCAGCAGGTTTTCCAGGTACTGGAGCAGCCTCTCTGAGAGTCTGGGTTTATAACAGCTCATGCCCGCCTCCGAATCATTCGGGTTTCCCTTTCATTAGTCGTATTGTGGCGCAAATTTTTCCACGTAAACCGAATGTAATTTTGTCAGACAGCGCTTTAGGCGTGAACAGATGGTTCCCAGCGGAAGTCCCAGCGCCTGGCAGATCTCATCGTAGGATTTTTCGTCAAAAAACCTGAGCGAGATGAGTGTCTGACACTCGGTCGGTATCAGCTCCAGGGCCCGGCGGACGCTCTCGATTTCCTCCCTTTGAAGGCTGCTCTCTTCGGGGGTCGGCTCCTCCGAAGAAATCGGGACGGGATTGTCTTCCTCTCCGCCTCTGCCTATATCCAGGGAGAGGGCGGCCTCGCCGGCGCCCCGCTTCAGGGCTGTTTTTCTTCGAAGAGTGGAGACGCATTTGTTCTTGGCCAACTGGATCAGGAAAGTGGAGAGCGCCGCCTCCTTCCTGAAATTGGGCAGGGACCGGATCAGCTCCAGAAAAACTTCCTGGACCAGATCTTCGGCTTCCTCCCTCTGAAAACTCCACCCGCCCGTCGCAATGACCTTGAAAACCAGGGCGCGATAGTGTGCGTAAAGAATTCCCCAGGCTTTCTCGTCCCACCTGAGGCAATCGGCTATCAACTGACTCTCGTCTATGTCCGGCATGTTTCCTCCCTGCAGGATCTTTCCCTGTTTGAAAAGAAGTTTCCTGCAGAGCAACATAAGGAAGAGGTAGACCCCTAAGGGGGAAAGTGACCGATGAAGTTTTTACGGCGCCTTTCTGGAGTTTCTATGAAATCTTTCCTTGGCCCGGCCCTGATGGCGGCGGCCCTCTGCTGTCTCTTGATTTCATGGGCGGCGGCAGAGAGCACTCATCCCTCCAGGATCGGTGTCTTCTTCCTGAACGCGGAGGGAAAATACGACAAGGCTTTACAGGAAGAATGGCAGACTGAGCTTTCCAGGCCGGCGCTAATAAAGCAGGATATTGACTATCGCCTGCCTGCGGACATTCTTAATCCGAAGATCGTCCAGGAGACAAAAAAAGAGCAGCAGGAGACGCTGCTTTGTTTTCCGGACCTCCTGTTCAATTCTTCCTACGCCCGTGAGCTGTTCGGCGTTGACCACCTGCTGGTCGTCAATGTCACCCGGAAGGGGAGTTCGTATCTTCTCTCGGCCTCCCTGGGGGAGATCGGCACGGATAAGTGGGGGTATCTGACTGCCAGAAATTCCCGCAAGGATGCGGCGATGGAGCAACTTGGGAGCGAAGTCCGGAAGGCTCTGCACCCGGAAACGCCCAAAATAAAAGTCCTTCTAAATCTTGACAGCAAGCTGTATCATAAGGAAAAATGCGATCATATCTCCCCTGGTGCCAGGGTGGAGATCTGCGAGTCAATCCAGGAGGCCGTCGCCGGGGGCTACCGCCCCTGTCCCATTTGTTTTCCGGAAAACAACCCGCTCCTGAAGCAGGACGAGCTGGAGACGGCCCTGAGCAGGGAGATGTCCGGGGCCATCGAGTACTCCTACCGCATCTCCGGAGACCAGGAATCCATCGAGAGAGTGCGCCGCATAGGGTCGCGGATCGTGGACGCCAACCGGCTCAATGATTTAAATTTCAACTTCTTCTTCAACGTGTTGGATTCCGACGAGATTAATGCCTTTTCAGCGGGCGGTCCGATCTACGTGACCGAGGGGCTGCTCCGTGTGCTGGAGTCGGACGATGAGCTGGCCGGGGTTATCAGCCACGAGATCGGCCACGTGACCAATCACCACGCCATCAGGCAGTACCGGCAGGGCCAGAATTTAGACTTTCTGGGGGTCATTGTCGGCATCGCCACCAGGAGCAATATCGGCATGATCATGTCTGATTTCATCGGGACCCTCATCAGCAGGGGCTATGACCGCAATTTTGAGCTGGAAGCAGATGAGGACGCCCTCATCCTGACATCGGTGGCCGGATACCGCCCGGAAGAGCTCATCGTCTCGTTCAAGAAGCTGGAGGATCTGGGGAAGCAGATGCCTTCGAACACCCCGAGCTGGCTGAGCACTCACCCTGAGATGGCGAAACGCATTGAGGAATCAAAAAAGATGCTGGACAAGCTGAATGCTTTCACGCATGTCGTCAAGGACATTGGGGCCGTGGATGAGACGCTGGCCGGCTACATCCGCTCTCACCCTTACCGGTATCTTACGCGCCTGGAAGCTCTTCAGGCATTTGAAAACGCCTTCACGGCTCTTCCGCTCAAGCCGAAGGAGCCTTCTGGCCCCGCCTCTCCCAAAGAGTAGGGGCGCGTTGCAACGTGCCCTTACTAATTTTCCAGAAAAACCTTGACCACCGCCGGGTCAAAGGCCGAAGGGTTTGCGGCGATGAATTCTTTGGCGGGATTCTCCGAAGCTTCCTTGCCTTTTGTCAGGCGCCACTCCTCGAAGGCCAGAGCCAGCCCCAGGATGCGCCCTCCCAGGAGAATATCCCCGCCCTTGAGGCCCTTGGGCACCCCTGAGCCGTCAAAGCGTTCCAGATGGGCCTCCACGATGGGAGCGATCTTTTCCAGCAGCATGATCTGGCGCAGGGTTTCTCCCCCCAGAAGCGGGTGCAGGTTGGAGGGAACTTCCCCGCTTCCTTCCAGAGCGCGCAACTTCCCTATATTAAACAGCATAGAGGCGTAGTAAATATTTTCATACTCTTTCCCCGTGATTCCCATCTGCCGGGCCAGGCGGGTGGCGGTCCTGGCGACCTTCATGGTAAAACCGGAAGGGACCCGCGTCACGGACTCAATGGCCATGACCAGAATTTCCACCATATAAATGAAGAAGTTCTGGAGATCCGAGATGGTCCTGGTGCTGTTGATGGCAATGGCCGCCTGACTGGCCAGGATGGAGAGAAATTTAAGATCCTCTTCCGTAAAATCCTTGTCTTCCTTCTTGTTAAGGGCCTCGATGACGCCCAGGAGCTCGTTTTCCCAGATGACCGGGACGCAGGCGATGTTCCGTGTCTGGTAGGAAGACTCGACATCCACCCGCACCAGGTAGCGGGAATCCGACAGGACGTCATTTACAATCAGACTCTGCCTGTTGACGGCGACCCAGCCCGCGATTCCCTCGTTGATGGAAAAACGAACAGGCTTGACCTGGCGTCTTTTCTCTCCCTGGACAGCCTTGAAATAAAGTTCCTGAGTATCATTATCAACCATCAGGATGGACGAGGCATCGGCGGCGCAGATTTCCCGGGTGACCTGCATTATCTTTTCCAGTAGATCGTCCAGGTCCCCAATGGCGCTTAATTCCTGGCCGGTGCGGCACAGGAGGCCGAAGAGGTCAATTGAATCGTTTGGTTCCGGCATCGAAGTAATCCTTTAGAATGAAAATTTGAATTCCAGGGATGTCTGCTGACCCTGCCAGTTTCCGGCGGTCGTCGGCCAGAGGTTTTTAATCGCCTGGGAGCGGTTGTCGGTATAACCCAGAGTTCTGTAAGACATGGAGACTGAGGAGGACTCGTCGAAAATATAGGAGACGCCCAGAGAGGGAATGGACTGGGTGAAATCCTGGATGTTGGTGATGGTGGGGGCCTGTCCCCATTGACCTTTGTAGGCGAGCACGTTGAGACTGCCGTAAACGGCCAGGTGGCTGCTGAAGGGATAGCTCAAGGCCAATGAATACAGGTTCTGCTCGAAGTTGATGTCGTCCATGGCGCCGGCGGATCGGAGAATCTTGTAGTTCGTGTATCCGAAGTCCGCCCTCAGGCGCTGAGTTATATTATAATTGCCGCGAAAAGTGGCCTCCTGCAGATGCCCCTTCTCCGTGCCTCCACCGGCCAGCAGGCCAAAGAGGGGCTCCACGTTGCCGGCCTTATGCCACTGGCCCGGAGTGGACGGCTCCGCCTGATCCAGGGAACTGAGGGTCAAGGAAAGGTTTCCTTTGTCCTTGGGAATTTCGTACCCGATCACCAGCTTGGGCCCCCTGCGGTTATTGGGATAGGCCAGGTAGTCATGGAGCTGGTAATAGCTGGAATAATAGGTGGAATAAGGCAGGAAGACGGGAATGGCCGCCGCCGCCGGGAGTTGGTTTAAGAACGGGTCATAGGTGGGCGCGATATCCAGGTAGGAAAGGTTCAGGTTGAATCGCTCATAGATTTTCCCGCTCACGGCCGCCGACAAGAGCGAACCGGAAACGGAGGTGTCAAAACCGGATTTGGCGGCGCGGGCGGTGTCGGGGATGTAGGTGCTGCCGGCGATTTCCATCCGGAATTTCCAAAACTCGCTAAGGGGAAGCTCGACGCTTCCTCCGATGGTGTTCTCCGACTGGGGACCGGTCGCGGCCCTGATGGCGCCGGAGCGGCTATCCTCCCAGCCGGGGGCAAAGGGAATGAGGGCGGCATTCCAGGCCCCGACCGGGATGGGGATAATGCCGGCGGCCTGAGGATTGCCCGAGTTGATGGGGTCGTCAACGGCCCTCGAAAAATTAAGACCCACTTTGAAGGTTTTGAAATCCGCAGTGAGGTTCAAGGCCCCGGCCCAACTGGCATAGTCATACTTGGTTCCCATGACGGAGTTGGCGGTGTGAGGCAGGCGGGTCTCAAGAATTTCCCAGGAGAGGGGAAACTTCCCGGCGATAGGCCCGGAAATGCTGGCGCCCCAGAAAGGGAGGAGCGACGGGGCATTGGCGTTGGGGTTGCGCATCCCGTTCAGTACGAAAGACTCAACCATCTGGGGACGGTAGGCCCCCCCCAGAAGAAGGGTTTTTGAGGGCTCATGCTTGAACCAGAAATTGTCCAGCACCATCCGGGTCATGGGAGCCCGGGGCACGAGAACGTCTTCCGGAAAACCGGACCCGGTGAAGAGATTGCATTGGTAAGGCGGGGTGACGCCCCAGTAGATATCTATGGGCAGGTCTCCCAGGCTCTGGTAGGCGTCAAATTGCACGCCGGCGGAAAGAGACGAGGAGAGCGTGGTATTAAGACCAAGGGCCAGAAGGCCGGTGACGGACTTGCCCCGCACCAGGGGACGGCCGCAGGTCCAGTCCATGGCGGCGAAGAGGTTGTCCGTAGTGCCGATTAGAGGTTGATCTCCGACCACGTCCTGCGAGAGCATAATGGAATCGAAATACCCGTAGAATCTTATCTTTTCGAGGGAAGACGTTCTCGTGTCCAGCTTGGAAAAGTTGTCTTCGACTGAATCCATCCGGACGCCGTAGGAAGTCAGTTCGTCTTTGTAGCTTTCGGCCAGGGCTTTCAAGGTGTCCATATCGGCCCTGGAAAAATATTTGCTTCCCATCTGTTCTACCCTGGCCATCAGGCGGGCGACCACAATGGCCATCTCCCAGCGGGAAGTCAGGCGGTCGCCCTTGAAGGTCCCATCCGGATAGCCTTCGAGAAGTCCCTTCGAGGCAAGCTGCATAATCGCATCTTTAGCCCAGTGACTCTGGGGAACGTCCCCGAAGAGGGGGGCCCCGACGGCGGGTGACAAGGCGAAGAGAACGAACACCAGGACCGCACACCACGCAAACGCTTTCATTTCTTACCTCCCAAGTATAGTGTGATCCGACCTTTCAAACCGGGACTATTTGAGAATGTCGCCTTTTTTCACCCGGCCGGCCAGCTCAGACGAAAGAAACGTCGCCGCCGAGGTGTTGTCGTAGACATTGGTCACCACAACGGCCCCTAGTTCCCTGACATTATACATGGGAACTCCCGACAGGGGATCATTGAACTTCTCCACGCTGTGAACCGTAAAGGCCATTCCGTTCTCGACCCCCTGGTAGCGCCCCTTGTTTATGAGAATGTCCGAGCCCTTGATCTCCTTCACGTAGGCATTCAAGGTCTTGCCCCAGACGAGAGGCACTTCCACGCTGGCCGAGTTTTCGAAGATGTCCCGGGCGGTTACCTGGATGGTCTCCCGTTCCCCGGCTCTCTTCTCCTCCAGGCGGATTGGGTAGGAAAACTCGATGCGTTTATGCGGAACAATCTGCATGTCCCGTCCATTGACGGAGAGCTGCCACACCTTGCTGTTGTCGGCGACCTCGCCCTTGAGTATTATGGTCGTGCTCTTAAGGACCTGGACTTTTGAAGGGGAGGAAATCGCAATCTCGGGAGGGTCTCTGTCATCCGGTTTCCTCCCGAGTTCGGCCAGGAGGGAGTCTCCGATCTCCTGGGAGGTCAGGATGTTGGTGAAGACTTTCCTCTTTTCAATCTCCCGCGAATCATCCGAGCGAATCTCGCGGTCATATTTTCTTATGCGCCCGTGCCAAAGTTCCCGCCCGTCCTTGTAGTAAAGCTGGCCCTCCATGGTGAAATCGTAAAATTTCTTCATGAAGAGGAACTGGCGTTCCGTGCGGACCTGGAGCTCGTAGATATTTCCCGTGACCAGGGCGTCGAATCTTAATTTCTTCGCCAGAAGGGATACCTCGGCGGCCGTCAGGGAGCGATCCGGCCCGATGGAGGAGTATAGTTTAATCCCCTCGTCGGCGAGCATCTTCTGGGTGATGGGGATGACGCGGTAGTTCGCCTCGGAGAGCATCTGCCCCATTTTTTCGGGGAAGTAGGGGAAATCTATATGCCCGGGAACAGTCGTTTTATTGAGCGGCTCCATGACGGCAACGATGGCGATATCGTCGAGAAGGTCACGCGGGATGGCCAGGGCCGGATACGCCAAGGCCAGGGCGAGGGCGCATCCAGCCAGGAAAACAACCAGGAAAACCAGGGTCTTTTTCTTCATGTACAGCCCCCTGTTTCTGTCTTTTCCTGAACATTCTCCGGATTTACCCTGATTCCTCCTGTTCCTCTTCAAGGTAGGCTTCGGGGTCATGCCGAACCATGTTCATGGGATCGTGGTTATTGTAGGGGCGAAAAATTTTTCGCCCTTACGTTGCCGCCGGAAAAATCAATAATTTTTGATGACGATGTTTTCGAGGATATCGGCTACGTCCTCGCAGCAGTCGGTGACATTTTCCAGGGTCTCTATTATCTCTTTCATCTTGATGATGAAGACCGGATCCTTATCACTGTTAAGAAGGGTTTCCAGGTTCGAGCGCAGGAGGTCGTCCCCCTCGTTCTCCAGGGCGTTTATTCTCTCGCAGGATTTAAGGGTGAGGTTTCTTTTGCGATCGTCCCTGACCAGGCTGATTCCCTTCTTGAGCTCTTCCACCGATTCCCCGATGTTGTCCGCAAATACGAACACCACCTCGGGGACGGGGATGAGCCGGTAGAGTGAAAGACGGTTGACCACTCTTTCGATATCGTCCAGTACGTCGTCTAAGCCGTGGGCCAGCTGGGTGATGTCCTCACGGTCTATGGGGGTGATAAAGGTCTTGTTCAGGGTTTCCAGGATCCGGTGAGCGATGACGTCGCCCTGGTGCTCGACTTCCTTTATTTTGTCGGCATCCTCACGGATCTCACTTTTTCCCTTCAAGGCCTGCAGGATGGCGACGCTCTTTGAAATCACCTCAAGCTGTTCCTCGAAGAGGTCGAAGAAGACTAAATTTTTTGGCAGAAACACGTTGTTCCCTCCTTTTTTGTCTAGGCACCGAAAATAAGATGCACCAGGTGGTAGGTCACATAAGACATAATGGCCGCCATGGGGATGGTCAGAATCCAGGCCCAGACGATATTTATGGCGACGCCCCAACGCACGGCGGAGATACGTTTCGCGGCGCCCACGCCTGATATGGCCCCGGTGATGACGTGGGTGGTGCTGACCGGCGCTCCCAGGAAAGTTGCCAGGTAGATGCTGAGCGCGCTCGCCGTCTCGGCGCAGAAACCGTCAAGAGGCTGGAGCTTGGTGATTTTGTTGCCCATTGTTTTTACTATTTTCCAGCCTCCGAAGAGGGTGCCCAGCGCAATGGCCAGGTGGGCGCCCAGGACCACCCACAGCGGAATGCCGAATGTTTTTGTATGGCCGGAAATGAACAGGATGGTGGCCATGATTCCCATGGTTTTCTGGGCGTCGTTGCCTCCGTGACCCAGGCTGTACAGGGCGGCGGAGAGAAGCTGAAGGCGGCGAAAAAGCTTGCCGGCGGTCCCCAGAGGGACCCGGTAAAAAATCCAGGAGGCCGCGACTTCAAAGACCAGCCCCAGGAAGAGGCCGATGAGAGGCGCCAGGAAAATAAAGAGGAGCGTTATCGTCCATCCGGAGGTAATTATCGCGCCAAAGCCCGCCCTGGCGATGGCGGCGCCGGCGTAGCCGCCGATCAGCGCATGGGAGGAACTGGTGGGAATCCCGAAATACCAGGTGATGATATTCCAGGCAATCGTCCCGAGCAGGCCCGAAAAAATAACCGTCAGATTGACGGCGTTAAGATCGATCATTCCTTTCCCTATGGTTTTGGCGACGGCGGTTCCGAACACTAAAAAAGCGATGAAATTGAACGCGGCCGCCCATATCACGGCTTGTCTCGGCGTCAGGACCCGGGTGGAGACCACCGTGGCTATAGAGTTGGCGGCATCGTGAAATCCGTTGGTAAAATCAAAAGCCAGCGCCAATAACAGGCAGATGACGGCAAAAATATCCATGGTGCTCATGTGGCTTATTTCTATGAGGAATTCAATTCCTCCCCCTTCTCAGGGTGGACGGGACAGCACTGTTAAAGAAAGGAATATAAGGAAAAAAAGAGAAGTTTAGTAATAGTTTGCATATTATACGCGCACAGGCAGCGGGTAAGTTGCGCGTTCATAATGGTGAGGAGGTAGGTTATGTGGGAACCATTTACTGAGCGGGCCAGGCGATCCATAGTGTTGGCGCAGGAAGAGGCCGCCCGCCTCGGCAACAATTACATCGGGACTGAGCACCTGCTCCTGGGCATCATCAGCGAGGGCGAGAGCGTAGCCGCCAAGGTGCTGGAGCGCCTCGGAATCAATCTCTTGAGGGTTCGGACCGAGGTGGAGGCCATCGTCGGCAAGGGCGGGCAGACCACCCAGCAGGAAGTGGTCTTCACTCCGCGGGCCAAGCGGGTAATCGAGCTGGCCTTCGAGGAGGCCAAGACTCTGAATCATAATTACATCGGGACGGAGCACCTGCTCCTCGGTCTGGTGCGTGAAGGAGAGGGCGTCGCCGCCAGAGTGCTCAGCAACCTGGAAGTCGATCCTCAGAAGGTGCGGAGCGAGATCGTCCAGTTCCTCGGGCTGGAGGCGGCCTCGACTCCTCAGAAGGAGAAGACCAAGACGCCCACCCTCGATCAGTATGGACGGGACCTGACCCAGATGGCGCGGGAGAACAAGCTGGACCCGGTTATAGGGAGAGAGAACGAGATTGAGCGGGTGATCCAGATTCTGGTCCGGAGGACCAAGAACAATCCGGCCCTTCTCGGGGAGCCCGGCGTCGGCAAGACGGCCATCGTGGAGAGCCTGGCCCAGAGGATCGCCAGGAACGAAATTCCGGAACTCCTGGCGGACAAGAGGGTCATCTCCCTGGATCTGGCCGGCCTGGTGGCCGGGACCAAGTATCGCGGGGAGTTCGAAGAGCGCCTCAAGCGGGTCATGGACGAGATCCGGGCCGCCTCCGGAGAAATCATCCTCTTTGTGGACGAATTGCACACCATCGTGGGGGCCGGTGCCGCCGAAGGGGCCATAGACGCCTCTAATATACTCAAGCCATCCCTCTCGCGGGGGGAGCTCCAGTGCATCGGAGCCACCACGCTGGACGAATATCGTAAATATATCGAGAAGGACGCGGCCCTCGAGCGCAGGTTCCAGCCGGTAAACGTCCCCGAGCCGACCGTGGCCCAGACGATTGACATCCTCAAGGGGCTTCGCGACCGCTATGAGGCTCACCATAAGGTGCGAATCACGGACGATGCCCTGGTCATGGCCGCCAAGCTGGCGGATCGGTATATCAGCGACCGTTTTCTCCCCGACAAGGCGATAGACGTGATGGACGAGGCCGCCTCAAGGGTGCGCCTGCGCTCAACCCAGCCGCCGCTGGAGCTGCGGGAGGTGGAGGCTGAACTAAAGCAGGTGCGTCAGGAAAAAGAGGCGGTCATCTCGGCCCAGGATTACGAGAAGGCCGCGCTCCTGCGTGATAAAGAAGAGAAGATTCGCAGGAAGAAAGAGGAAAAGACCAAGGAGTGGCAGGAAAAGCGGACCAAGACCGGCGATCCCGACAACACGGTCAACGAGGAGGAGGTCGCCCGGATCGTCTCCTCCTGGACCAAGATCCCGGTCACCAAGCTGGCCGAGGCCGAATCCACAAAGCTTCTCAGCATGGAGGAAGCTCTGCACAAGCGTGTCATCGGGCAGGACGAGGCCATAAAAATGGTCTCCAAGGCGGTCCGGCGCGCCCGGGCCGGCCTTAAGGATCCCAAGCGGCCCATTGGCTCCTTTCTCTTCCTGGGGCCAACCGGGGTGGGCAAGACCGAGCTGGCCAGGACGGTGGCGGAATTCCTCTTTGATGACGAGGACGCGATGGTCCGGATCGACATGTCCGAATACATGGAAAAATTCGCCGTCTCCCGCCTGGTGGGCGCCCCTCCCGGATACGTGGGTTTTGAGGAAGGCGGGCAGCTCACCGAAGCGGTGCGCAGAAAGCCCTACGCCGTCATCCTCCTCGACGAAATTGAAAAGGCGCATCCCGATGTCTTCAACATCCTCCTCCAGGTGCTGGAGGACGGCCGCCTGACGGATTCACAGGGCCGCGTCGTGGATTTCAAAAACGTCGTCATCATTATGACCTCAAATATCGGAGTGTCCGGCCTCGCCCCTGACGTCGAAATGGGCTTCAGGAAGCAGAAGGACGAAGGCTCTACGGATGCCAAGTACGAGCGGATGAAAACCAAGATCATGGAGGAAGTAAAGAAGGTTTTCAAGCCGGAGTTTTTAAACCGCCTCGATGAGTCTGTCGTCTTCCACGCCTTAAGCGAGCAGGAGGTCAAGCAGATCGTCGATCTCATGCTCTCCCGCGTCGCCAAGGAAGTCGAGGCGCAGGATCGCAAGATGGTCGCCACCGAGGCCGCCAAGGAGCTCCTGGCCAAGGAAGGCTTTGATCCGCAGTTCGGGGCCAGGCCTCTCAGGCGGGCCATCCAGCGCAGGGTGGAGGACCCCCTGGCCGAGGATTTCATCCGCAACCGCTTCAAAGAGCATGATACGGTCGTTATCGACGCGGAAGACGGAAACATCGTCTTTAGAAACCAGGAAGAAGTCGCTGCCGTCCCCGCAAAGCCGGAAAAAAAAGTTAACGGTTGACGCCTTTAAAATGAAGAAAAAAACACGGTACATCTGCCAGGACTGCGGTTCGGTGGCCGTAAAGTGGCTGGGGCGCTGCCCGGATTGCTCCGGTTGGAACACTTTTGTTGAGGAGATGGTCCCGGACAAACGCTCTCCCGAGAGTTTCTCCGGTATGGAGAGTCCCAAAAAACTTGGGGAGATCATGCCATCAGAGGAAAACCGCCTTCTCTGCGGAATCGCGGAACTGGACCGGGTGCTGGGAGGCGGCCTGGTGGCCGGCTCCATCGTACTCATCGGGGGGACTCCAGGCATCGGAAAATCCACCCTCCTCCTTCAGGCGGCCGGCCTTCTTGCCAACCGCTACGGCCCGGTGCTCTATGTCTCCGGGGAAGAATCGCTTCAGCAGACCAAGCTTCGGGCCGACCGCCTGGACGTTGCGGCGCCCTCTCTCCTAATTCTGGCCGAGATCAACCTCGAGGCCATCCTCGAACACACCCTCAAACTCAGACCCAGACTCCTCATCGTAGATTCCATCCAGACCGTATACCGGCCCGATCTCCCCTCGGCGCCGGGCAGCGTCGCCCAGGTGAGAGAGTGCGCGGCCCGGCTCATGCGGATGGCCAAGCAGGAGAACATCGCCGTCCTGGTGGTGGGGCACGTGACCAAAGACGGCGCCATTGCGGGCCCCCGGGTCCTGGAGCATATCGTGGACTCGGTCCTCTACTTCGAAGGAGAGGCCTACCAGAATTACCGCATGCTCCGGGCCATCAAGAACCGCTTCGGCTCCACCAACGAGGTCGGAATTTTCGAAATGACCGGATGCGGATTGCATGAAGTCGAGAATCCTTCGGAACTCTTCCTCGCCCAGCGGCCGCAGGCAGTGGCCGGATCGGCCATCGTCCCCATCCTTGAGGGAACGAGGCCGCTCCTGGTCGAAATTCAGGCACTCGTCTCCCGCTCGTCTTTCGGGATGCCCATCCGGCGAAGCATGGGCATAGATGTAAACCGCCTGGCCCTTCTTCTGGCGGTGCTTGAGCGCCGGGGAGGTCTCTCGCTGGCCGATCGGGACGTCTTCGTGAACGTGGTGGGGGGGGTCAAGATAGAGGAGACCGCCTCGGATCTGGGCGTTATCCTGGCGGTGGCCTCAAGCCTCCTGGACATTCCCCTCCCGGGCACAGATGTCTTTCTCGGGGAAGTGGGCCTGGCAGGAGAGACCCGATCGGTCACCCAGGTGGAACTGAGGCTCTCAGAGGCAGCCCGCTTGGGCTTTGATCGCTGCATTCTCTCCCGCCATAATCTGGAAAAGAGCCTCGCCGTCGGCGGGAGAAGAATAAAAACCGAGGGAATCGACGACATCCGGGACGCCCTGCGCGTGGCCGGTTTAGATAAAAAAGTCCCGCTGTCGGCGGAGAGAACTTTGAGGGAGCCACTTCCCTTTTAACGATCCCGCCTGTATACAAAAAAGAAAGGAGGTGAAAAAATGACGCGATTTATCAGGGCTCTGTTCTATGTCATTATGACGGTTTTTGGCATCCTCCTGGGATACAAACTGGCCGGCCTCATCAGAGATCAGCTTTTTTCAAACCTGACACTGGAGCAGCAGCAGATCTCTTTCTTTGCCACCGGGTGCGTAATCACCCTCCTGAGTATTGTGCTCTCGCCGCTCCTGGCTAATCTATTCATGCGGATTACCAGCCGGGTTGCGGAATATTTTCAGAAAATTTCCTTCCCTGAAATGATAATGGGAACAATTGGACTCATCATCGGACTTATCATCTCAACCCTGGTGGATCTGGTTCTAAGCAAGGTCCCCCTGAAGGATATTCCGACCATCGGGGAATTTCTGGCAGCATTTATCTACCTGCTGGTGACCATCTTCATCTGCTACCTGGGAATCTTTATAACCACGAGGGTTCTATACAATCCGAGCACGGGCGATATGCTGGGGCGCGGCGGTCTGTTCGGCGGTAAGAAGCGGCCGACAGCCAAGGTGCTCGACACCAGTGTAATCATCGACGGCCGTTTTGCCGAGATCTACCTATCAGGCTTTGTGGAGGGAGATGTCATAGTGCCCAGGTTCGTCCTCGATGAAATGCAGCAGATCGCCGATTCAGCCGATGCGCTGCGGCGCAACCGCGGCCGCCGGGGGCTGGACATGCTGACCGCCCTTCAGAAAGAGGTGCCGATTCGGATCGTGGAGAAAGATTATCCCGATGGCGCCACCGATGCCCGCCTGGTGAAGCTCTGCCAGGAAACGGGGGCCGTCCTGGTTACTACTGATTTCAACCTGAACAAGGTGGCCCAGCTCCAGGGCATCAAAGTGCTGAATGTCAACGAGCTGGCCAACGCCTTAAAGCCGGTATTCATTCCCGGAGAGGAGATCTCCCTGCATGTCATCCGGGAAGGCAAAGAGCCCGGCCAGGGGGTGTCCTATCTTGACGACGGCACTATGGTCGTCATCGAGGATGGAAAGAGGCATATCGGGAAGAAAGTTGCGGTGGAAGTGACCAGCGTTCTTCAGACAATGGCCGGCAAGATGGTCTTTGCCAGAACTGTTTAACGACGCGAGACAAAGGAGGACTACATGAGAATTTCAGCTATCATTGCGGCTGCGGGCCGTGGCAAGAGAGTGACCCAGGGAAACAAGCTCCTCATCTCCATAGGGGGCAAACCGGTTCTGGCCTGGACACTCGAAGCATTTGAAAACCATCCCCTGGTGGAGGAAATCGTCCTGGTAACGACACGTGAGGATATTACCGCCATCGGGGACCTGGTAAAAAAATACCATTTCAACAAGGTGGGACAGATCCTGCCCGGAGGAGAGGAAAGACAGGATTCGGTACATTCCGGGCTGGCGTATCTGGAAGGAGCGGAACTGGTGGCCGTACACGACGGCGCCCGTCCCCTGGTGAGCCGGGATCTTCTGGATCGCGTCTTCGAGGCCTGCCGGGAAGAATTGGAAGCAGATAAAGCCATGGCCGCGGCCAAGGGCATCGAGCGGGAAATGGAAGTTGAGGGAGTCAAGGTGACTTCGCTCTACCCCTCCGGTTACAAGGGCGGCCCCCGCTTCGGAGGCGCCATCCTGGCTCTTCCCGCCCATGAAACCGTAAAGAAGGTGGAGAGAGAAAATTATATATCCTCCACTCTCAACCGCAACGAAATATGGATGGCCCACACGCCGCAGATCTTTATTTACGATGTACTTCTCGAGGCGCATAAGAAAGCCAGAGCGGCCGAATTCTACGCTACGGACGATGCCGCCCTGGTGGAACGCCTGGGGTATCGGGTCAAGGTCGTCATGAGTTCAGCGGAGAACATTAAAATCACGACGACCGAGGACGTCGAAATGGCCGAGATTCTCCTTAAGCACCGCCTGAAAAGCGTCTCTTAAGCCCGATATGGACTGCGCGAACAGAATCCCTGAATACCGGAGCGGGATTGGCTTTGATGCCCACCGCCTGGTTCCCGGACGCAAGCTGGTCCTGGGCGGAATCGAGATCCCCTTTGAGAGGGGCCTTCTGGGGTATTCGGACGCCGACGTCCTGACCCACGCCGTCATGGACGCCCTCCTGGGAGCACTGGGGGAAGGGGACATCGGAATGCACTTTCCGGATTCCGATCCAAAGTACAAGGGCATTTCAAGCTTGAAGCTCCTGGAGGAAGTCAGAGAAATCATGTCCGGAAGAGGAGCCTGCCTGGTACACCTGGACGCGCTCGTAATCTGCCAGGAGCCTAAACTGGCCTCATTTTTTCCGCAGATGAAAAAGAGCCTCGCCGGGGTGCTTAAAACAGGTGAATCCAAATTGAACCTCAAGGCCACCACAACCGAAGGTCTTGGCTTTACCGGGAGGGGGGAAGGCATAGCCGCCCAGGCTATCGCCACGCTTTCATTTCCATCCGGCTGATTTTCAGCCTGAAGCACGAATAAGTCTCCCGGCTATTCCGGGATAACCTGAGAGGTATGAATAAAAATGAAGTTTAACAGGGTTGCCCAATACATATTTTTTCCGGCGCTCGTCCTGAGTCTCCTCCTGATGAGCATCGCAAGGGGTAATGGAGCTGAAACCGGAAATCTTGTCATTCCTAAAGGCACTATTTTCTGTGTGAAGCTCCTGGATTCCCTGAATTCCAACCTCAATAAAAAGGGAGACCAGGTGCGCCTGGAGGTGGCCGAAGACGTTACGGTCAATGGCGTGGTGGTGATTCCCAAGGGTTCGAGAGACATGGGCACGGTCGGAGAGGTGCACCGCCCCGGCTTGTTCCGGGCGCAGGGCTATATCAAGATCACCGCCGGTTCCTTCAAAACGATCAATAATGTGGACGTTCCGGTCCAGATCGGAAAAGCCGCGCAGGGCGCTCCCAGCGATACCGAGAAACTTCTCAGCGCCTTGATCCCGACTGTTAACACTGGCACCGGATCCGGAAGCGGTTCGGGAACAACGTCTTTCGATCCCGCGACGAACACGGGAAGCGGGAGCTGGTCTTCCAGCAGTTCCTCGTTTTCATTCGGCTTGAATCCGGGGTGCCTGATTCCCGGACATGAAGCTCATATCGATGCGGGCGCCACCCTCTACGTCAACACGACCCAGGACGTGGACCTGGGCATCAAAGCCGACCAGGTCACCGGGTCCGGCGTGGCAGCCGCCAAGGGAACGGCCGCCGAGCCCCCCCCGACATCTAACGATGCTTCAGGCGCCGTGAAAGCCGCTGACCCGCCGGCTGCTCAGGCCGCCACGCCCAGCCCGAAACCGGCTTTCACTCTGATAAACATCCTCGTCTGCAGGGGAATAAGCGATGCCGGCGACCCCGTCGGGGTCAACACCGCTTTCACCGATGATGTTAAATCTTTAAGCATCTGGTGCGATTTCACTAATGCCGAATCGGACACCCTTCTTGAAAGCAAGTGGTATTGTGAAGACCAATTTATCAGAACCAAGCAGCTTTTCATAGATGTGGACAAGGCTGTTAGCGCCACTTCGGGAACGATCTATTCAAGCGTTCCATTCCAAAATGGCAAATGGAGAGTGGACATCCTTCTCAACGGCCAGGTTTTGAAAAACACCGAATTTGTCATCCGGTAAGTTTTATTGAATATCAAGCAATAAGCAAGGGAGTTGTAAAAATGGAAATGGTTGCGGCAGCCGAATCAAGGGCTTCCACGGACTTTATCCGCGCGATCATCGCGAAGGATCTGGAGACCGGTAAATGGGGAGGGCGCGTGGCCACCAGGTTCCCGCCGGAACCCAACGGCTACCTGCATATCGGGCACGCCAAGTCCATCTGCCTTAATTTCGGCATCGCCGCCGAAAACAAGGGGGGCGTCTGCCACCTGCGTTTTGACGACACCAACCCCGTCAAGGAAGAAACCGAGTATATTGAATCAATCAAGGAAGACGTGCGATGGCTTGGATTTAACTGGGGCGAGCACCTCTATTTCGCCTCGGACTATTTTGAGCAGATGTACCAATGGGCCGTCCAACTGATCAAGGACGGCAAGGCGTACGTCTGCGATCTGAACGCGGACGAGGTCCGGGAGTCCCGGGGAACACTGACACAGCCCGGCAAGGAAAGCCCCTATCGCAACCGATCGGTCGAGGAAAACCTGGATTTATTTGAGCGCATGCGGGCCGGCGAGTTACCGGACGGTTCCCGAACACTGAGGGCTAAAATCGACATGGCGTCACCCAACCTGAACATGCGGGATCCCGTCATGTACCGCATTCTCCACGCAACCCATCCCCACACTGGCGACAAGTGGTGCCTTTATCCAATGTACGACTGGGCCCACGGCCTGGAAGATTCCATCGAAAGAATAACCCATTCCATCTGCACCCTTGAATTTGAAGTCCACCGCCCGCTGTACGACTGGTACCTGGACGCTCTGGGAATCTATCATCCGCAGCAAATCGAATTCGCCCGGCTTAACCTGAACTACACCGTAATGAGCAAGCGGCGCCTTCTCCAGCTGGTGCAGGAAGGACTTGTCAACGGGTGGGACGATCCGCGGATGCCGACCATCTCGGGCCTGCGCAGGCGGGGCTACACCCCGGAATCCATCCGCGCTTTCTGCCAGTCGATCGGAGTGGCCAAGGCCGACAGCACCGTTGACATTTCCATGCTCGAACACAGCGTGCGTGATGATTTGAACAAGCGCGCCCATCGCAGGATGGGCGTCCTGCGCCCCCTTCGGGTGGTTCTCGAAAACTACCCCGAAGGCCGGGTCGAAGAACTGGAAGCAATCAACAATCCTGAAGACTCCTCTCAAGGAACGAGGAAAGTCCCGTTCTCGAAGGTGTTGTACATTGAACAGGACGATTTCATGGAGGACCCGCCTAAAAAGTTTTTCCGACTGGCCCCGGGCCGGGAGGTGCGCCTTAGATGCGGCTATTTCATAACCTGCAGGGATGTCATTAAAGATGAAAAAGGGAACGTGATCGAGCTTCGCTGCTCCTACGACCCGGAAACAAGAAGCGGAAGCGCCCCGGACGGGCGCAACGTCAAGGCCACCATCCACTGGGTTTCAGCCGCTCACGCTATCCCGGCCGAAGTGCGCCTGTATGATAACCTGTTCATAAAGGAAAATCCCGACGACGTGGCGGAAGGCGAAGACTTTCGATCGAACTTGAATCCGAAGTCCCTGGAAGTTGTGACCTCAGCTCGCCTGGAGCCCGCTCTTGCCGGTGCCAAACCTGGAGAACGTTTCCAGTTCGAGAGGCTGGGCTATTTCTGCGTCGATCCGGATTCTTCGGGGGACAAACCCGTCTTCAACAGGACCGTGACCCTCCGCGACACCTGGGCCAGAATCCAGAAATCACAGTAGAAAAAGAAATTTGCCGGAAGCCGTCAGTGCATAAACCGGACTCCCCTATTTTACACTTCGTTAAAATCTTCGAGTGCTTTAAGATAGAGCTGGTGATAACGCTTTTTGCAACGGCAGATTGTCTTCTTCCTCCGCGTCGTCAATCTCGTCAAGCAAATCGATCAGAGCGAAATACTCCGCTTCGTTCTCAATGGAAAGTTCTGCCGTGTAGATTGGTTCATTCGGCTCGGAGTGACGCCAGGCCGGCAATTCATGCGAGCGTTCGGAGAGAGCTGTCGCCGTCAAGCTTCCGTAGGTGCTTACCACAGAGGAAACAATTTCGTCCATACCGCCTTCAACAACAGCCTCTTTAATGGGGCTGTAAGTGAACTGCTTCTTTTTCTCTAATTCGGAGAAAATGGAAATCAAATCGGTCTTTTTCTCCCAGCATAGCCCTTCGCCTTCAGACAAAACTTCATCAAAAAATGCGATAACAGGGCCATTCGGCAACCTGACGAAATAAAGACCGGTGAATGACGCTTCGTATTTCTTGAAATACTCAATCTCGGAAAAAAGAATCAGCTTGGCAAGCTTCGTCTTGTTCGATTTTCCGATCTTGTTCAAGATGGCCAGAATGAGTTGTCGAAGTTTCTCCTTGCGGTTCTCCATGGTACTCCCTCCGCTTGCATTCTATCATTTTTCAAGCCCTATTACAAGGGGCCGTCCCCTTTGATCCTCCTGGAGTATGGGGCCGATAAGCCGGGCCACGGAATGTATCTCCCTCAAGCGAGAGGAATCTGCAGGGCTAGGGCGAAGTTCGAGGGGCCAGATAACACTATCTTAGAAGGGTGGTTAACGATGTGGGGAAGAAGAAATCTAAGTATGACGATGACGAGGAATTTGCTAAGAAACTTGGGGAAAAATTAGGAGAGCTTGGTGTTGCATTAATAGAGGCAGCATGGGCAGCGTTAAAAAAATGGTGGTTGAATAGAGGAAAAAAAGGGAGGAGTTAAAGTCGCGGGGCTGGCTCGTGGAACATTTAGGAAATTTTCCTGAAAGTTCCTCTTGTGTTTTCAAGCTCGTTCGTGTTCCTTGTCGTTTTCTCGCCTTCTCCTTGTATCGCCTTCCCTTTCGCCTGTTAGAGGTACATGAAAAATAAAGTAACGACTACCGGACAAGCTTCAGCGCCTATGGTAAATGGCGGGCACGCGAACTTAATTTTGCAAACATTTGAGTTCAGCGGTTTGTGTGGATTTTCAAACAGTCTTTTGTTTTTTATTAAGTTCTTGAATAACTAAATCCCAATTATCCTCATATTTTCTAATATCTTCAATTTGATAGCGAGTATCCAGCGATTTATAGCTTTTTGGACGCTTCCAGTTTATTTCATCCATCCAGTTACAATAAAGCTTAACGCAAATTTCTTGAATATCTTTTTTCTGTAAAATAAAAAATCTATCCCTGTTTTCTGGTTTATTTTTTATGGCTACACAAACGAAAATCAAGTTCGGTTCTTCAATTTTAAGTTTTCCCTTAAATATTTGACTTTTCTCTTTGTCATCAATTTCAATATTCATCCACTGATCTGCTTTTGTCTGCCAATTATATTTATTAGAATTACTTGCTTTTACTTGTATTGGCAGTGTGCGGCAATGTTCATCGGTCACAATTATATCGAATTTTGGAACATTGCTTGAAAACGGCGTTGCAATAAGCCCCTTTCGGCCTAGCTCAGCACAAACAAGGAACTCGCCAATTCGGCAAGTACAATTGTTGGAAAGTCTACTCATAACTCCTCCTTTAAAACCTAACAATAATTAGACCTTTACTCTGCAAAATCCATTATATCACTTTCCCTGGCGCATGTTAATAGGTGCCTGAAAAAGAATATAACGGCTTCCCTGACGGCCTTTGCCTTCTCAATTATGCGCCCGCTGACGCCAATAAAGCGGGCCAGCTCTCTTTTGTTCACCATCTCGCCCCGATTCCGTACCCGGTGCTTCTCCGGCATAAGCGCAAGCACAGGGGATGCCTTCGAATGTCCCACCCGAAAGTCTTCCTGGGTTAGGTTCAGATAGCGCCGGGTCATGGTCAGATCACTATTCACCATAAATCCACTGCAGGGCAAAAATATTGCCTCCGCTTCGCATAGGCGTTCGGATAAGGGAAATAAATCGCAGTAAGAAAGGGGAGGAGGGGGTGTTCTCCTAAGAAAGGCGTTGTCCCGCCGTTGGCGGGAAGTCCCGCCCCGTCGATGGCGGGGCGACGGCGTACTTTCGTGGGGAATACCCCCCGACAGCCCCGAATCAGATAATGCTTAAGCGATTATGAATGCTAGCGGGGCATAAAAATGGCTGGCGAGGTAGGAGTCGAACCTACAATTACCTGATCCAGAGTCAGGAGCCTTACCAATTTGGCCACTCGCCAGCGTCCAGGATTTTAATATACCATACTTCCAATTAAAATTCAACTTCAGTAAAAACTCTTAAATGGCCGCCGTTTTTCAACAACCTGATCCGCGTTACAGACGGCTCAGGATCTCATAAGTCCGCACAAGAACGTCGCTTATTTCCTCCGGTTTAATGCAGAGGGGCAGGAAGAAATAGATGACGGGACCGAGAGGGCGCAGAATCAACCCGGCTTTAAGACCTTCCTGATAAATTTTCCGGCCCATCCCCTCTTCAGCCGGAAAGAGGGTCTTGGTCTTTTTATCCTTGACGATTTCCAGGGCGCCGACCATGCCGATGCATCTGACGTCTCCAACGATCGGGAGGCTTTTGAATTTTTCCATCTCCCGATGGAAATGGGGGATGAGCCCGGAAATTCTTTCCAGTACCTTTTCATCTTCAAAAATCTGCAAAGAGGCCACCGCTACGGCCGTGGCCAGGGGATTCCCGGTATAGGTGTGCCCGTGATAAAAGGTCTTGTCTTTCGCAGAATCATTACAGAAAGCCCGGTAGATCTCATCGGTGGTCAGGGTCGCGGCGAGAGGGAGAGTCCCGCTGGTGAGCCCCTTGGAAACACAGAGAAAATCCGGCTTTATGCCGGCGTGTTCCAGGGCGAACATCTTTCCGGTTCTTCCAAAACCCGTGGCGACTTCGTCCAGGATGAGATGAACCCGATAGGTCCGGCTCAACTCCGCCACCTTCCTGAGATATTCGACCGGATAGACGATCATGCCTCCGGCCGCCTGAAGAAGCGGCTCCAGAATGATGCCCGCGATCTCCCCGCTTTTTTCCCTCAGCATTTCTTCCAGCGGCTCGATACACTCCAGGCTGCACTTGTCTTTTTCCCTGCCGAAACGGCAGCGGTAACAATAAGGAGAAGGCGCCTTCCAGGCGGGGAATAGAAGACCTGCAAATTTTTCCTGGAACAGCGGAATGCCGCCGACGCTCATCGCCCCGATAGTATCGCCGTGGTAGCCCAGCTCCAGGGAGATGAACTTTTCCTTCCTGTCCATCCCGATGTTCTTCCAATATTGATAGGACATTTTCAAGGCGACTTCGCAGGCCGTCGAGCCGTTGTCGGAGTAAAAAACTTTGGTCATATTGGAGGGGCTTATCCCAACGAGTTTCTCAGCCAGCACGATGGCCTTCTCATGGGTGAACCCGGCGAACATGACGTGAGCGAGGCTCTCCATCTGATCCCTGAGAGCCTTCTTTATGGCGGGATGATTGTGCCCGTGAATGTTGCACCACCATGACGAAACGGTGTCCAGGAAGACCCTGCCGCGGTCATCGTAGAGGCGAATCCCATCCGCCCGTTCAAGCAGGACGTGGCCGTCTTTTTCATAATCTTTCATCTGGGTATAGGGATGCCAGAGGTATTTTCTGTCTTTTTCCACGAGATCGGATTTCATGCTCAAACTCCCATCTTCTCCTGAATTCTGACACCCACCGGCTGGAAAGCCTGAAAAACTTCCTCAAAAGCCCCCCGGGGGAGCCGGCCCAGGGTTTCAACCCCGCCGATCCAGGCTATGGTTTTCATGTTGTCCGCAACGATGCATTCGTTTTCATCTTCCAGGTCGTTGAAGACGAGTCCCGTTACCGGAATCTTCCTCATCTTCAGCGCCTCCAGCGTCAGCAGGGTGTGGTTGATGGTCCCCAGCCGGGTCCGGCTCACCAAGAGAACCGGCAGAGACAATTCCCGGACCAGATCGATCAGTAGGACATCCCCGGCGAGCGGAACCAGGAGCCCGCCCACGCCTTCTACGAGGAGAATCTCGGAGGCCCGGGCCGCCGCGCCGTATGCCTCCTTGATCTTTTCAACATCTATTTCCCGGCCTTCCAATTCGGCCGCCAGGTGCGGAGAAGCGGGGAAGGCGAAATTATAGGGGGCCGCATAAGGAAAATCCGGCAGTTCTTCTTTCTTTATTCCCATCGCCGCCAGGCAGAATTCGATGTCCTCGGATTCATGCGCGTTGCCGGTGCTGACCCACTTTTGAATCCCGACTTTGAATCCTCTGAGAGAAAAAAAACGGGCCAGGCACGCGCAGACCATCGTTTTCCCCACTCCCGTATCGGTGCCGCCGATGAAAATCGTCTTCATCGGCTCCCCCGGCAGATGAAAATCTGGTAGGTCACGCGAACCGCCCCGTAATGCCCGAGGTAATTTTCTTCCAGTTCCTTCATCTTGGCAGGGGTGAGAAAGAGACCTCTCCCCGGCGCGGAGCCGTTTACCCCCGTATACTTAATGGTTTTCAGCAGAGTCGTAAGGTTCCGGTATTCTTTATGAATAATTATTTCGTCGGTTTCGACCGCGCTGAATGACTGTTTCAGGGCCTGCTCGATGCGGTCCAGAGAATGAAAGCGCTCCGCCGGAAACTGCATGGGAAGGCGGGGATAAGTCCGTTTAAGCGTTTCTTTCAGTTCGCAGAAAGTGGAGGGCCCGAAGAGGGAAAAATGAATATGCCCCGCCTCCCGCAGAGAGTCCCGGCAGGAACAAAGAGCCTTCTTAAGATCTTCAAACCACTGGAAAGTGGCATTGGAAGTGATGAGATCGAATTTTTCCGGACTCTTGAGAATCTCTGCGTCTTCGTGCAGGAACCTGACGCGCCCTTTTAATTTACCCCGGGCCACTTCCAGCATTTCGGAAGAAAAATCCACGGCGGTGATGGAGGCCCTGGGGAAACAACTTCTAAGGAGAAGCGAATAATTTCCTGTCCCGCAGCCCACTTCCAGGATGTTGTGAAAATCATCCGCCGGCATTGTTTTCAGGAGGCGCCGGGCGACCTCCTGCTGAATGGAGGCATAGCGGTCATAGGTAGGAGCCGCCTTTGAAAAGCTCTTCCTGACTGCTTCTTTATAGGTCAGAGTGTCCATTCAATTTCTCCCTGAATTGAGGATGAAGGAAAGGCAGGTGCCCGCTGTCTTCAAAAACCGTCAAGGAAACGGCGGGAATGGTCTCCTTAAGGCCGGTCATCTCCCGGAGCGGCGCGAGATGGTCGTGTTTCCCATGAAAGAAGCGCACCCGGGGCCGGCCCGGCAAACCCGCATCCACTCCCCTGTTGGATAGATAGTCCAGGCCCTCCCTGAGATAATCATAGTTTAAATTCCGAAGATAAAGGTCCTGCAGATTGTCACAAAACCAATTATAATCGGCCTTTTGTCCCAGGAAACAATTCCGGTAAAATTGGGTCAGGTATTTTCGGCTGTCCCGCTCGAAAAGGCTTTTCTGCTCCCGAATCTGCTCTTCGGGAAATAAGGGACGCATCGAGACTAAAAAGGTCTCCCAAACCAGGTCCGGATATTCCCTCAGGAAATCCAGGGCCAGATACCCCCCCAGCGACCAGCCCAGGAGGGAAATTTTTTCGGTCTTAATCTCCCGGACACACTTCAGCAGCTCCTGCGGAAAATCCGCGGCAGACAAACGATTCGGAAAAAGGTAATTATATTCCAGGTCGAGCCTCTCAAAGATTCTATTGTCGAAAGCCCATCCCGGGAGAAGAACCATAGTCTGCTCCCGGCCTCTTTCAATATAGCTAAATTCCGTCTGAAACATTTTTAAGCGCCTCGGCAACGCCCTCCAGCTGCTCTTTTGAATGATGCCAGGTAACGGAGAAGCGGATTCGCTCTCCGCCGCGGGGCACGGTGGGAGGTCTCATGGGGAGGGCGAAGATCGCCTGCTCCCGCAGTCTGCCGGCCAGGCGGATTGTTTTTTCATTATCTCCAATCAGGACGGGGACGATCTGGGAGGACCCGATGGTGCGGAATCCACGGCGATTCAAAAGATCCCTGAAATCGGCTACGCGCTTAAGCAGATCCTTTCTGCGGGACGGCTCCCGCCGGACCACCTCAAGGGCCGCCAGGCCGGCTCCGATCACGGAGGGCGGCAAAGCCGTCGAATAAATAAAACTTCTGGCCCGGTTGACCAGGTAATCAATCATTTTTCTTGAGGCCGCCACATAGGCGCCGTAACTTCCCAGCGCCTTGCCGAAAGTCCCCATGATCACCTCGACTTCACCGGTCAAAGCCTCTTCCTCCACGATCCCGGAGCCGCCGGGGCCGAAGATCCCCGTGGCATGAGCTTCATCCACCATCAGGAAACAATCGTATTTGTTTTTCAATTCGACAATTTCCTTAAGCGGGGGGCGGTCCCCGTCCATACTGTAAATCGTCTCGACCACGATCAGGGCCTTCTTGAATTTCGCCCTTTCTTTTTTCAACAGGGCCTCGAGGTGATCCACCTCATTGTGCCGGAAACGGAATAATTCAGCTCCCGAGAGAAGCGTTCCGTCGATGATGCTGGCATGATTGAGCCGGTCCGAAAAGACCGCGTCCGCCTTATCGCACAGAGCGGGGATGAGGCCGATATTGGCCAGAAATCCGCTCCCGAAGACCAGGGCGGCCTCCTTTCCCTTGAAAGCGGCAACGGACTCCTCCAGGTGGTGATGAATGACGAGATCCCCGCTCATCAACCGCGAGCCGGAGGAACTGGTCCCGTATTCTTCGGCCGCCTTCCGGCTGGCCTCAAGGAGGGACGGATGAGAGGCCAGGCCCAGGTAATCATTGGAGGACAGATCGAGAAGTTCCCGGCCCTCCAGGAGAATGTGCCCCTCTTTTCCTTTTTCGAGGCGGCGCAGGGTCCTTAAGAGATGGCTGCTCTCCTGCTCCTTCAGGTATCGATCTATCCATTCCATAATTTCTTTACCTCTTCCACCAGCTTATGATCTTCCGCGACCTCTCTTCCCTGGATGGTGAGATAGCCCCCGATCATCATCGCATTGGCGCCGGCCAGAAAAGCCATTCCCTGAAAATCCTTGAGAGCCGTTTCCCGGCCGGCGGCGATCCGGATGGTCTTGTTTTTGAGAATCAAACGAAACATGGCCACCGTCCTCAGGATTTCTTCGACGGTAAGAGGGCTTATACCAGCCAATGGGGTTCCGGCGATGGGCACGAGTATGTTCAGGGGAACGGAATCCACATCCGCTTCCCGGAGCACCTGGGCCATGCGGATCCGGTCGTCTTCCCCTTCCCCCATCCCGATGATGCCACCGCTGCACACCTCCAGCCCCGCGTCCCCGGCGGATTTAAGGGTTGCCATCCGGTCGCTGAACAGGTGGGTCGAAGCGATGCGGGGAAAAAATTCCTGGGATGTTTCAATATTGTGATGGTAGCGGGACAATCCGGATTCTTTCAGGAGCATAAGAGAATCTTTTTTAAGAATTCCCAGGGAGGCGCACACGGCAATTTCGACGTTCTGCCTGATCCGGCGGATGCCTTCGGCAATGGTTTCAATCTCTTTATTTGAAAGATTTCTTCCACTGGCCACCAGGCCGAATCTTTCCGCTCCGGCCATTTTAGCCCGTTCCGCGTCATGGAGCATTTCATCCACGCTCACGAGCGGGAAAACCGGAGAGGTGGTTTTGTATCGAGAAGACTGGGCACAGAACTTGCAATCTTCGCTGCACGACCCGGACTTGACGTTCATAATGGAGCAGAGTTCAAACCGCGAACCCATCCATTTCTGTCTTTCCCTATTTGCCGCCGCGATCAAATCCAAGGTGGATATTTTTCGGAACTCTGAAACCAAAGCAGCATCCATGACGGCGTTAATCATAATCTTTCACTTCTTTCCCGGCGGATTTTTCCGATAAATAAAAAAACACAAAGCACCCGGCCCCAATCCCCTAGGTCTTGATATCCAGAGCGCCCTCAAGGCCGACGGTCTTGAGCCATCCCCTGAGGCGGGTGTGCATCCGCTCCTCGCGGAAGTGGAACCACTGCTCCTCCTCCCGCTCCTTACCCCGGAGGACGTCGAGGAAGTCCCGGTAATTACCCCCGCCCCCCTCGATGAGACGGTCAATTTTCTCCCGGAGCCTGGGGTCCTTGAGAACGGCGAGGAAAGCCTTCATGTCCTTGTAGATTTCCTCGGCGGGAAGCCTGGGGATTTCGGCGAAGCGGGCCGGCTCTTTCTGCCTGAGGGCCAGAAGTTCCCGCACCTTCGGGCTGTCCAGCTCGGAGGCTTTTATGGATTGGACATTCCCCGTCTTTTTATCCAGAAGGTGGACCGTATCCCGCGAACGCTCCTGGATCGCCTGCAGGATTGCCTTGACGTCGAGAACCATGGACTTCCCTCCCCTTTTTTTATGGAACCATTTTTGGTCAGGGAGCTTTCCCTGCGGGTGTAATGAGGCGGTTTATATCCCGCCGGTAGATGACGCCCAGGACTCGGGAATCATGGCGAACCGGAAGGTATGTCCGGTTCGTCTGCAGCATGATTCCCATGGCGTTCATTAGATCGTCATCTAAACTCACCGAGAAGCGGAGTGAATCCTTCCGGACGATGTCTCCTACCGCCGTGGAAAGCCACAGATCGCGTGGTATCCTGTTGAAATCCTCCATGGAGACAAAGCCTGTAAAAGCGCCTTCCCGGAAGACCGGAAAGACCTCGGTATGGTGGATCAGAAAATAGTTCTGCAGGAGTTCCGCCATCGTCATGGACTCTTCGACGGGGATCAGATTGGTGTGCAGGATGCTCTGCACGGGGACGCCCTCCAGGCTGCTCCTCATGAGCGAGTTGGCATAGCCGGCCCTGGCCGCGTCCCAGAGAAAGGCGGCGATGAGCATCATCCAAAACCCGCCCAGGAGGTCGCCGCCGTATTCCGGGAAGAAGGGGAGTATTCCGCGGGGAAGACATCTTACAACGCCTGCCAGAAGCAGGAGGAAGGCGATTCCCTTCCCCCCCAGGCTGGCAAAATAGGTGGCTTTTTCCAGGTTTCTTGTGAAGCGCCAGAGCAGGGAGCGCAGTATCCGGCCGCCGTCAAGCGGGAAACCGGGTAGGAGGTTCAACAGGGCCAGGAAACCGTTGACCATGGCCAGGTAGAGGAGGACCGCCAGAAGGTAGGGATGGCCTCCGCTTTTGTTCAGATGCCAGGCGGAAAATCCGAATATGCCTGCGAGAAGGATGCTGCACAGGGGGCCGGCTGCGGCCATTTTGAATTCGGCAAAGGCTGAGGGGGGCTCGGCGGTCATCTCGGCGACCCCTCCGAATAAAAAGAGGACGATCCTCCGGATGGGGATTCCAGATCTCTGGGCCACGATGGAGTGCGAGAGCTCGTGACAGAGAAGGGAGGAGAAAAGGAGAAGGGCGGAGATGACCCCGAGGAGCCAGGCATCAGTCCGGGGAATACCGGGGACGGCCTCCGGGAAAAATTCTATGGCCAGGGTAAAAACCACCAGAGCGAAGATTACCAGCCAGGAGACATCAACCTCGATGGGAATGCCGGCGACGCGAAATAGTCTGAGCCTGTTTTTCATGGCCTGAATCTTCTCTGAAACCGCCGGCGTTCCTGCAAGAGAACCATGCGTGATCGGTTAATAGTTCTCAGATACGGGGCAGTCGGGGGTATCCCCCTCCCCCCCTTTCTTTCTGCGTAATCTGTGTAATCTGCGGATTTTTCAGGGCGGACCCTGGCAGGAGATCTTGAGCTGAGAAGTCAAAGTATTGTCACATGAAAGCGGAACTTCCAATCGGGGGTATGAGCTGCGCCGGGTGCGCCGCCCGCATACAGGAGAGCATCCAGCGCCTCCCGGGCGTGGATTTGGCCGGGGTTAATTTTGCGACCCGCCGGGCCTCGGTGAGCTATAATCCAGAAAAAGTAGCCCTGGAGAAGATTGGGGAGACAATCGAGGGTCTGGGCTACACGGTCCTTAAATCCCCGGAGCGAGGGGTGGAGGATAAGAGAGAGGCCGCCGGATGGCTCAGGCTTTTTATCCTGGGCCTGGCGCTCTCCGTCCCGATCATGGCTCTAAGTATGCTGCACCCCTTTGGCTTTCTCCGATGGCTCCTGCCGGCTCTGGCCCTGCCCGTGCAGGTAATCCTGGGATGGCCTTTCTACCGGGGCTCCTTAAAGCAGGCGCGGCACGGCACGGCCAATATGGACACCCTCATCGCCCTCGGTTCGAGCGCGGCTTTCCTCTACAGCCTATGGGGCAGCATAAGCGGGGCCGCCGATCTCTACTATGACTCCGCAGCCTTTATTCTCACCTTCATCGTCCTGGGGAAACACATCGAGGTCAGGGCCCGGGGAAGGGCCTCCGAGGCTATCAGAGCCCTGATGGAACTCAAGCCGACTTTGGCCTCCGTGATGCGGGAGGGAGAGGAAGTCGTGATTCCCGCGGAGGAGGTCGTCGAGGGCGAACTCCTCCTGGTGCGCCCCGGCGAGCGCATCCCGGTGGACGGGCTGGTCATTGAGGGGCGCGCTTCGGTGGACGAATCCATGATTACCGGAGAGGGCCTCCCGGTGGACAAAAAGGAGGGCTCTCCGGTCACCGCCGCCAC
This sequence comes from bacterium, assembly GCA_043798715.1. Lineage (GTDB taxonomy): Bacteria > Vulcanimicrobiota > JAZDOK01 > JAZDOK01 > JAZDOK01 > JAZDOK01. The sequence goes on along the minus strand of JAZDOK010000013.1, from coordinate 121,766 downwards.
TATCTCCCGGGACGGCCTCCTTAAAATACGGGCGGAGCGAGTGGGCTCCGAGACGGCCTATGCCGCCATCTTAAGACTGGTAGAGGAGGCCCAGGCCCAGAAGGCCCCAATCCAGAACCTGGCGGACCGGGTGGCCGCGGTCTTTGTGCCTGCGGTCCTTCTCATCGCCCTGGCGACTTTTTGCTTCTGGTTTTTCCGCGGGGGCGAGGAGGCTTTCCGGCAGGCCCTTATTTCGGCGGTGGCGGTACTGGTCATCGCCTGTCCCTGCGCCCTGGGCCTGGCCACCCCTGCGGCCATCATGGTGGGCACCGGAAGAGGCGCTCAGCTCGGCATTCTCATCAGGGGGGCGGCGGTTCTTGAGAAGGCCCGCCTGCTGGACACGGTGGTTCTTGACAAGACAGGAACCCTCACGGAGGGGAGGCCTTCCGTTACGGATGTCCTGCCGGGGGAGGGTGTCTCTCAGGAAGAGCTTCTGATGCAGGCCGCCGCCGTAGAGTCCGGATCCGAACATCCCCTGGCCCGGGCCGTCGTGGAGAAGGCCGGGGCGCTGTTTCTTAAGGCTCCTCAGCTTCGTAATTTTTTCTCCGAGGCGGGAATGGGAGCCGGGGGAGAGGTAGAGGGCGCTTTGGTGCTCGCCGGAAAGAGGGAGTTTCTCAGGGAGCGGGGCGTCTCCTTTGGAGATAATTGGGACTCGCGGATAAAAGATCTGGAGGCGGCGGGGAAGAGCCTCGTTTTCGTGGGCGCGTCCGGTCGCCCGGCCGGTATTCTGGCCCTCTCCGATCCCATCAAGAAAGGCGCCGCGGAAGCGGTGGCGGATATAATGAGACAGGGCCTGCGGGTCATCCTGATGAGCGGCGATCGCAGGGCGGCCGCGGAGTCAGTCGCCCGGGAGGCCCATATCCCCGAAGTGCTGGCTGAAATTCTTCCCGCTGAGAAGGCCCGCCATATCGAGCGCCTTAAGGAGGAGAGCCGCATCGTGGCCATGGTGGGGGACGGCATCAACGACGCACCGGCCCTGGCCCGCTCTGACGTGGGCATCGCCATCGGAACCGGAACCGACATCGCCAAGGAAGCTTCCGATATTACCCTCATCCGGGGGGACCTGGCGGGAGTGGCCCTGGCGATAGCTCTCTCAAAAGAGACTTTCCGCGTCATCCGTCAGAACCTCTTCTGGGCTTTCTTTTACAACACGGTTGCCATCCCGCTGGCCGCCCTGGGCCTTCTAAACCCCATGATCGCCGCCGCCGCCATGGCCTTAAGTTCCGTCACGGTGCTTGCGAATTCCCTCCGGCTTAAAAAATTCGGCAGATCAACTTAAACTTGTCGGCTATTGGCTGCGGAGAATGTTCATGAAAGGTTTTTTATGGAAGCCTGTCAAAGTTAACTTGTGGAATAAAAAAGGGAGGCGAAGTTATGAATAAAAATATTTTTCCGGTCATCCTTTTCCTGTTCCTGGTCGGCATCACTTCAACTTTGGCCCAGGCAGACTCGGAACCGCAACACCCGTATAACAATCCCCTCTGGGGGGATACCTCTCCGAACCTGGGCACCCTGGTTAACTACTACAAAATAGACAAGACCACCATCCAGTCCATAGGCCAGGACCTGACCGATCCAATGGATATTCATCCGTCGCTGTTCCTGGCCAAGGCTGCCTCGATAAGCCCGATGGTGCTGTTCGAGCAGAGGAAAAACGGCGATTCCTGGATGTTCCTCATAAGGAAATACAACATCAACCCGGTTCTTCTGTACACTCCCCTGGACAACGCAAAACCTCCAGCGGAGTTCGATCATGCCTATGCGCAGCGGGAGCACCTGGCCAAGGATTCCAATTACCAGGTGAAACTGTACGACAGCGAGGTGCGCGACCTCCTGGGCCTCAAGTTCTGTGTCGAGGCGCTGGCGATACCGCCGCAGGAGATCTTCGACCGGATGAGCGGGGATATGGACCTGGAGGACACCATCGTGGAGTCCGTCTATAACAGCGCCGGGAAGGCGGTTCCACCATCCCTCCAGCACCTGCATTGACAGGAATAAACATATGGGGCGGAGATGAGACATGCATAAATTTTTCCGGGAGCAAACAGCTTTCTGGAGCATTCTTCTGGCCTTGCTTGTTATTGTGCCGGGGAGCCTCGCCTGGTCCGAAAGCGCCCCGGGCGGAAGCCGCTCGGTCCTCATAAGGGTTAAAGGGGAGGATGGGGCCCCGAAGGAAGTTCAGCTCTACAAGGGGAGTTATGCCCTTCTGATCGGAGTCAGCAACTATACCGCCGGCTGGCCTAAGCTGCCGGGAGTTCTTCAGGATATTGAAGATGTTGAAAAAACCCTTAAGAGCCAGGGTTTCGAGATCACGGTCCTTAAGGATCCGGACAGCGTTCACCTGGTATCCGGGATCAAGGATTTTATCAACAGGTACGGCCTGGAGCAGGAAAATCGTCTTCTCATCTACTTTGCCGGGCACGGGCACACCGAGAAGCTGGCTTACGGCGATGAGATGGGCTACATTGTCCCTTCCGATGCGCCGAATCCCAATGTGGATAAGAAGGGCTTCAAGGCTAAGGCTCTCGATATGCAGCAATTTGAATCTTTTGCCAGGATCATCGAGTCCAAGCACGCTCTCTTTGTCTTTGACAGTTGTTTTTCCGGCTCTCTTTTTGCCATAACCCGGGCCATCCCGGAGGCAATCAGCTACAAGACGTCCCGCCCGGTGCGGCAGTTCATGACCTCAGGGAGCGCCGATGAGGCCGTCCCGGACAAGAGCGTTTTTAAGAGCCAGTTCATAGAGGGAATAGGCGGGGAGGCAGACAGCGACAAGGACGGGTTTGTGACCGGGACGGAGTTGGGCAATTTCCTGGAGTCCCGGGTGGTTAATTATTCCAATGGCTGTCAGCATCCGCAGTACGGGAAGATTCGTGAACAGAACCTGGACAAGGGGGATTTCGTCTTTCAACCGGGCGGGAAGACCCCCGGGGAAGGAAAAGAGCAGCCCCGGCCGCCGGTGACACCTGAAATAAGCGCCACACCCGCACCTTCCCCGGAGGTTGTCTCTTCGCCCCCACCCGGGGAAAGTCCGTCTCCCGAAATTACAATAAGTAAAAGTCCCGAGCCGGTAAGCGTAAAAGAGGGGAAGGTCCATCCATCTCTGGGAGCCACCGTAAAAATAACGACGCCGGATCTTGCCCGGCGCCTGAACGTTCCCTGCGGGCTCCTTATCACTTTTGTTTCACCCGGAAGTCTGGCGGAAAAGGCCGGCCTGATGCGGGGGGACATCCTGGTTAAGATTGAGCGCCAGAGGATAAACAATCTTGAGGACCTGAGAAAAGTTCTCACCATGCATAAAAAAGGAGAGCCGCTTTCTATAGTCATCTACAGGAACAAAAGACTGCACTTTTTAAAAGTGGGAAGATAGGTCCGTCTCCGGAGTCAGAAGCGGTTCTTTATTGCCCGGCCTCCCGGTAGGAGTCCTCGGATATGAGTTCTTTTTCAAACAGAGAGTTATCCGGTGATTTTATTATTCTCCAGACCCGAAAGAGGTCTCCACTGCTCCTCTTGCCGGACGTGCTTCCAGGAAATTTCTCCACCGTAATCCCGACGTTTTTCTTCAGAGGCCGGGCGGCCTGAATCTTAATGAGGAGGCGCTCCCCATCTAAACCGGCCTTAATGCTGATGGGCGAGGGAAAAGGATTCCTGAATTTAAGGTCGCAGGTGTCGTAGAGGACCGCCGCATCCCGTCCCGGAGGTACCGAGCGCACCCGGAAGAAGTGTGGATGGCGTTCGATGATTTTAAGATCGGCGAGGAGAGCGGCGTTGTAGAGAGTGGAAGAGAGCTGGCAGAGACCCCCTCCCGGTGACTCAAAAACTCCGCCGTTTAAAATGGCCGGGGCATCCCGGTATCCGCTCTGGCGGAGGCGCTTTCCCACGGAGGCGTTGAAGGAGAAGATCTCTCCGGGCGAAAGGATCAGGCCATCAAGTTTTTCCGCTCCCAGGCTGATGTTCTTTCGCTGGGCCGAATCTCTCCCGGCAAGTTCGGTTGAATAATTGGCGATTTCGTATGAACCGGCGCATCCGGCGAGAAACACACAGAGCAGGAAACAACAGAGCTTTTCCATCCTCATTCGACTTTTCAGTCTTACGTCTTACGTCTCTTGTCTTCAGTATCCTGTATCCTAAATCTTTCGTCTTCTTTCTTCTGACTTCTGCATTCAGCATTCAGCATTCCTATTGCCTCTCCCTCAGGTCCAGGAGGGGCATGGCGCCGCCGTTATAGATCGGAAGCTTCCCGTCCCACTTTTCGATGGCCTTCAGGCGCACCAGGTCCGGTGTCAGAGTCAGGCGGAGAAGGTGCTGCTGCTCGGCCTGCCCCTGGGCCCGGGCGATGGTGGCCCGTTTTTCTCCCTCGGCCTGGGCGATGGCGATCTCCGCCTCTTTTTTGGCCTTGATCAGGTCGTAAGTCTTTTTCTGGGCCTCCTGCTCGGCGACCTGCTTGGACTCAACTGCCTTCTGATACTCATCGGAAAACTTAAAGTCGGTCAGAGAAATCTCATTCAGGGCTATGAAGCTCTTGGCCAGCCGCTCGGCGAGAAACAGGCGAACCCCCTCCTTGACCTTGGGGCGGCTGATTATGAGGTGGGCCGCGTTATATTGGGCCGTAGTGGCTTTGATGCCCTCCTGCACGGCGGGAGAGATGATGCGGCTGACGTAATCCTCCCCGATGTCCTGGTAGAGACGGTTGACCTTGTCCGGTATCAGGTGGAAATTCAAGGCTACCGTGGTGTGGACGGACTGAAGATCGGAGCTGACGGCGGCGCACTCAAATTCCTGTTTTTGGACCCGGCAGTCGAAGATGCGCACCGACTCCAGGAAAGGCATCCGGAACTTGAGACCTTCCCCGAGCGGCTCCGGGCGGACGCCGGTTGCGATGTTGAATACGACTCCGCGAAATCCCGGCTGGATGATGACGAACGGGTTGATGGAGAAAAGGAGCATAATAACAACAATAAGAACAATTATTCCTAGAAAAGTCTTGAAGCCCCCCTTGAGCGGCCCCCCTATATTCACGATTTTCTGCTGCATGTCTCAGACCTCCTTTTGATAGTATTCACAGGGATGAAAATAGCGCCATCTCTTCCGGCAATCATCCATGAAAGTCCCGCAGTTTAATCGCTTGGCGCACCCGAAGCAGTCTGATTTAACGAAGAAGAGCCGGAGAAACCAGCGGGCTATGAAATAAAAAAGAAGAACAACTACGATGATCCTTAGAATTAGAAGTTCCAGCATAAGCGCGCTCATCAGAACCACCCCCGGCTGACAGGTTAACCCGCGTCATTGATTCTTTCCCACCCCCGGAATATCCTTCAAAATAAAGCTGTCGGCTGCAGTTCATCAGTCTTGTGATAATCGGGGGAGAGATTGGCTGGCACGGGGGCCTCCTCACTCTAATGACACCGGACCGAGACCCCACCGGAGTGGACCTCGTCCACAATTCCAACGACGATGGTCCGTACGGGGGCCTCCGGGTCTCCCATGATTTGACGGGCGGAAGAGCCCTCGTCCATGATAAGCACGATGTCGCCTGCCCCGGCGCCGATGCCCGAGTCCACCGCCATCATGGTCTTACCCTGGAATTTCTTTCCGAAGACGTCGTACTGGCGCACCAGGAGCAATTTTGACTTGACGAGGGTCGGGTGTTTTCTGGTGGCCCAGGTGTTCCCGACGACTTTGGCGACGAACAAATTTTCCTCCAGTAAACAGCTATCAGTCCATTATGTTACTTGAATGTCTATCCCGTCAATAATTCCCACGATGGCGGCATCCACGGGAGGCACCCGCTTCACCGTCACGGCCGCCTCTCTGGCTTTCACATAAAAGATCAGCTCATCAAATCCGGCGCCCACCGCATCCATGGCCACCAGGGGGTCTCCGTCTTCCTGCATCTCCCAGGTGAGCGGCTGGATGAGGAGAAGTTTTTCTCCCACGAGAGTCTCCGTTTTGGCGGTGGCGACGACGTGCCCGATTACCTTTCCTGCGAACATGGCTATTTTTTGACCTGGACTTTCTTCGCTTCTTCTCCCTTTCGGAAGATCTCCCTGGAATCTTTCTCGACGGTGTCAATGATGGCCATGATGGCGCAGTCGCAGGGAGTGCCCTCGGTCATTTTCGTCTGGCGGGCGGAGGAGCCGCTGACGTAGAGCACCACTTCCCCCTCACCGGCTCCGACCGCATCAATGGCGACGAGGGGGGAGCCTGTTGCTTCGAAGTGGATATTCAGCGGCTGGATGAGGAGTAGTTTTCTCCCCATGATCTTATCATCCTTCTGCGTTGAAACCACGTTGCCGATCACAAGAGCGAATTGCATCGTCTGACTCCTTTTTCTTTCTCCATCAGTCCTTCAGTCGGATTCCGACGTCCCGTGTCTTCCGTCTCTAGTGGGAGAGAAATTCCTTTTTCAGGCCCTCAAGGGCATCTGCAAAGTCATTGCTCCTGGGAGAGGGTTCACCGCCGGGTTTAACGCGAGATCCGATCTGCAGAGCATCTGCAAAATCGTTGTTCCAGGGAAGGGGAGGCTCTGACGCAGGCGTGGCTATTCTCCAGGATTTTTCATAGACGGCCAGGATATTGCTCATCCGGCGCCGGGGATGGGAGATGAATTTGCCGCGGTAGAACATCCCGATTGAGGAGCCTCCGTCCAGGGCCATGGCGTCGATACAGCCCAGTTCCCTCATGATGTAGGCCAATCTCCCGAGGTAAATGGGACGGTGGACGGTCACCAGAAGGACTTTATTTCCCTCGGTGACCCCGATGGCGCTCCGAGTGGCCGGGGAGAAAATCCTGCGATCCCGGAAACCTTCCCGGCGCGGATTAAGCGCTCGCACACCGTCCCGCAGGAGGCGGGGGCCGGCCGAGATCACCATCTCGAAGTCCCGATGATCAACTTTATCCACCCATGGGTAGTCATAAAAACGAACCTGATTATTCCAGGTGACGGCGAAGGCGGTTCCGATCGTGTTCCGGTATCTTCTCCGTCCGTCAATGTTGATAGCGCCCACCGGCCGGAAACTCGATACGCAAAAATAAGTTCCATTGATGGCGGCGGTCGGCATGAGGCGGGTAACCATTTTTTTGAAGGTCTCTCCCTGATAGGGACGCTTGGCCAGCATGGGCGTTATTTTTACCCGGGGATCATTCAGATTGATGCAGATCATCTTGACCGGAATGCCGTCCACCACCGGCTGAAGGTAGTTGACACTCCGCCCCCAGGCCGGAAATATGGAGAGGAACAGAAAAAGAAACATGGCGGCAGACAATTTTTTCATCATTTCCACGATGATATATTCGCTGTTTACAAGACAAATCCTGCCGTCGCGCGCCGGAAGCGGATTCAGAGCAGGGCGCCGGCCGTCCGGCAGAACTCGGCGTAGAATCTGACCGCGTCCATCAGGGCCGGAATCTCCTGGTGGTCGTCCACGGGCCGGCGTTCGCCGGGTCCGTAACCTATGGTGGGAATATTGTGGCGGCCCATGCTGCCGACCCCGTCGGTGGAGACGGTCCACTTGCCGACGGGAAGGGAGCGGTTGAAAGCGGCCTTCCCGGCTTCGAGAGCGGCTTCTACCAGGGGGTGGTTCTCGGGGATGACCCAGGAGGGAAAATATTTTTCGAGCTCGATGGCTTTGCCCGTCCAGGCGGTGTTGTGGTATGGAAAACACCCAACCTCCACCCCCGGGAATGGGAGAGCTTTTCTTAAGCCTTCCAACACCGAGTCATCGGTCTCCCCGGCGGTAATCCTGCGGTCCACGCAAATGATGACTTCCTCGGGAACGGCGTTGAACTTGCCGGGGTTCACCTCCAGGGTGGTGGCCGCCAGGGTCGCCCGGCCGAGGAAAGGATCGTCGGGAAGGTTCCCGGACATTTTTTCCAGGGCCTTGAGGACGTCGGCGGCCAGGTAAAGAGCGTTCTTGCCTTTTTCCGGAGTGCTGGCATGGCAGCCTTTCCCTTTGACCACTATACGGACTTCCATCCGGCCGCGGTGCCCTCGGTGGATGGCGCCGTTGGTGGGTTTTCCGACCAGGACGAAGGCGGGTTTTTCAGGAAGTTCTGAAAGAAGCGCCTGCATCCCGTAACCGTCGGCGTCCTCCTCAAGGACGGTGCCCGCCACCAGCACCCGCTCTTCCGCCTCAGGGTTGAGTTCGCTCCAGAGCCTCCCGGCATAGACCATGGCCGAGAGCGCGCCCTTGTTGTCGCCGGCGCCGCGCCCGTAAATCCTGTTGTCGCGAACCTCCCCGGAATAGGGAAGAACGCTCCAGGCCGAGGCGTCGGCGACCCCGGCGGTGTCCAGGTGGGCCGAAAGAAGGATGCTTTCCCTTCCACGGCCCAGCTCGCCGATCACGTTTCCGGCGGAATCGAAGCGGACATTTTCGTATCCGAGTCTTTTCATCTCCAGGGCCGTGCGTTCGGCAGCCGCCTTCTCCTGGGTGGAAGGGGTCTTTAACTGGATGAGTTCTCTGAGAAAATCGAGGAGGCCCTTTTCGTTGGCTTCAATGAATGAATTAACTTTCTCTATGCGATTCATGAATTGATTCCTTTCTAAAAAAGCTGTCAGCTGTCAGTTGACGGCTGCTACTTTCCCTACCCTCCCAGAAACAACTCATCAGGCTCGGTTTCCGAAACGGCCTGCTGGGTTTTTCCTGAAAGGGCCAGGCTGGCCGCGGATCGCACCCCGGGATCGCGGTCGCGGGCGGCTTGCTCCAGGATGTCCCGCGTCTCCTCCGCGGGGAAGCCCCCCAGGGCATAAGCCGCCGCGGCTCTCACATTTGATGATTTGTTCCGTTTGAAGAAGAACGGAGGTGAAATTTTAAGCGCATCCCGAAGAAATTCAACAGCTAAAGTGTCGCCGATTTTTCCCAGGGCCAGGCATGCGGCCTCCTGGACGTCCTCCCGGATTTCATTCTCATGGGTCATCTTTTTCCGGATGATCTGTCCCAGCGGTTCGATAGCCTGCCTGGTTCGCAGGCGGCCCAGGGAGAGGATGACGTCCATGACAAAGTCTTCCCCAACTTCGGAGAGAGAGCTGATGAGAAGGGAAATTATTTTTTCACTGGGCCGCTGTTCCAGCAGGCGAAGGACCGCGCGCCTCACTTTCCCGCGTGAGTTTCGAAGCAGGACGACCACGTGGCCGGAGATGTCGAGGCGGCTGACATCGTTGAGAATTTCCAGGAGGCGGATCTTTTCATCCGCCGAGGTGGGGCCCATCAGCTCGTCCAGAAGCACGCGATCAATTGCCGGTTCCAGTTGTTTTAAAACCTGGAAGGCCATTTTACGGCCGGAGAAGGTGTCGCTTGTTTCCAGAAATCGGAGGAGGGGACGTCTGGCCTCATTCCCCGTTTCAAGAAGGGCATAGGCCGCCGCCCTGGCCACTTCGACGTCCGCCGAACCCAGCTCCCGGACAAGAACTTCCGGCTCCCGGCCGATCCTTTCCAGGATGAGAATGTCGAGCCTGGACTTAAGTTCCTTGAGTTTCTGGAGGTCCTCTTTGCTGTTAGAGTCCTCACGGGCCTCTTCTTTTTCCGGGATTGAAGGCCCCTCTTCATCGGCACCGGGTGCTCCGGCGTCTGTTCCAGACTCCGAGGAAATGATGAGGGGAAAACTCCCGCCTTCCCCTCCGGATTGCCGTAACTTCTTTATCAATTCCAGAAATCCGGAAATTTTATCAATCTTGGTGTCAATGCTGCCGAGGGTTGTCAGTTCTTTCCTTAAATCCTCAATCAGTTCTTTGATGTCGGAGGGAACAGCGCTGCTCTCGCCTGCATGGCCGGGAGTCTTCCTTTCTGCAAGTTCCTTCTCTGCTTCCGTGGGCATTTTGTCGATGAGATAGAGGGAATCTTTCTTGATGGTCCTGGCGTCGGCCAGGTCGCTGGCGCCGAAGGCCACATAGATTTTTTCATCTACGGTCGCATGGACGATCTTCTTTTCCTCCAGGAGCGCTTTCCAGGAGCCGGCCGATGCGAGCCGGCCCTGGTTGTCGGCAATAATAATCGAAAGAAACCGCTGCAGTTCCTCCTGGGTGAGGCCCCTGCGGAAAGAGATGGCCTTGAGGGAGGCTTTGGCCAGCAGATTCGCCATTGTGGATTCTCCGGCATGCTTGAAATCTGACCAATCCACCTTTTTCCCGTTGATGAGGATAGTGCCTTCGCTCTCCGAGTAGGAGACGGCTTCTGTTTTTTCCAGCAGCTCTTCCAAGTCCAGGTAGAGAGTATAAAAGGTGCCCTGGACGATCTCGCTCTCGGGAGGGTAATTGTCGATATTGTGCAGGGCCGTACCGAGAAGTGTTGTCACCCGCACCGCCAGTTTCATCTCCGGCGGGGAAAGGAATATGTCTTCGGCCCATTTTTCTCCTTGCGGAAGAGTGCCGACATAGACTCCCACGGCCGAGGGAGAGATGAAATCTCCATAACCAGAGAGGAGTCCTTTAAGATACCGGGACGCCTCATCGGGTCTGCCTCCCTTTTCGTAGTGGAAGGCAATCTCTGAAAGGACGCTGTCGAGGGAGCCGGAGTTCAGTTGCTCCTCAATCATGGCGATCTGCCGATGGAAATTCTCTTTTTCATCGTCTTTGAGGAGGTCGTAGAAAGTCTCCCCCGCCTCGCGCTCCTGGAAGTGGAAGGTGTTGGCCTCCCCCTCCCGCACGATGAATGAGGCCCGCTCGGCTTTTTCCAGGATATCGAGAAGATATCCCTCATTCTTATGTTCGAGTTGTTTCAAGGTCTCCAGGTCAAAGCGATGTCCCATAACGGCCGCCCGCGACAGCACGGAGCGTACTTCTTCATCGAGGGCCTCCACCTGGGGCCTGACGACTTCGCCCAGAGAATCTGGAATGTCCTCGAGGCGGAAGGGAGAAACCTTAAGCTCCCCGTCCTTGAACAGGATGAGTTCCTTGTGCAGAAGGAATTTCAGGCTTTCTTCGAGGAGTCGGGGGTTTCCCTTGACTTTTGCCTCAAGGACCGAGATGGCATCCGAATGGTCGGCCAGGCCCGGGATGATGCTCTGGGCCATGAGCGAGATCTCTTCATGAGACAGGGGGGGCATGGTCTGCCGGGATAATATTTTTTTGACCGAAAAATTTTCAAGAAATTCCTCGGCCTTTTCATGGAGGACTTTCCGGGATTCATCCTGGTCAAGGGAGAGTAGAATGGTGAAATTTTTTCCGCGGGAGTCGCCCTTGGCCTTTTCCAGCACCATCCGGGTTCCCATGTTCGACCAGTGAAAGTCATCCAGGCAGAAGATGAGAGGCCTTTCCTCGGCCAGAGTGAGGAGAATTTCCGCAAAGGCTCCGACTACGACGTCTTTTTTATTATCCGGCGGCACCGTCAGGGAAGCGACGTCTTCATTGAGATAGCCTGCCAGCAGGGGAAGGAAGCGGGTCACTTCCGCCAGTTCATAAGGCTTTAGGCTCGAAACCGCGTTTTCCGCAAGGGTGCGGTTTATGGCTAGTAGAGGCGAGAGGGCGCCGATGATCTCGACGAAGGACTGGCCGATGAGGTGGGGATAGCTCCGGGAATAAAGAGCGTGGCATCGCTGGTTGTCTATACTTTCATAAATTTCCCGAAGGGTCCGGGACTTGCCGATTCCGTCCGGGCCTTCAAGGACGACGACGGGGCGGTTGGGCGTGAGGGCCGGAGAGATGAAGGGGCGGATGGTTTCAAGGATGCTCTCCCGGCCCACGAAGGTCCGGCAGGGAAAGTACTGGTAGAGGTGATTTATATCTATGGACTTGGGGATCCGCTCGTCGATGGTGGAGACGGCGTTGCGTCCTTTTTTCTTCGAGATATAGACGCATTCGTCCGCCAGGTCGAAGAGCTTCTCGGGATCTTCCGAGTCAGAGGGAAAATTGACCACCCCTATGCTCAGGGTGATCGTGAGGACCGCGTCGGAGTCGGGAACCGGGAAGGACTGCGAGGCCACCTTCCCGCGCATATTCTCGGCCAGGGAGACCGAATCGCTTTTCGGGATGCCTGGAAAGATAACCACGAATTCGTCTCCGGCATAGCGAATGGGGATCCCTTGTTTTCCTGTGGCGTCTCGTATGGCCTCGCCCACCTTGATGATGATCTTGTCTCCCTGATGGTGGCCGTAGGTGTCGTTGATCCCCTTGAAATGGTCAATATCTACCATAAACAGAGAAAGTTCCCCCCCCGACTCCTTGAGTCCCGAGGATAGGGAAGTGAATTTCTCCTTGAAGTAACGGCGGTTGAAAAGCCCGGTGAGGTCGTCCCGATAGACGAGTTCCTCGAGGCTTTTCTCAGTGGTCGCTTTGGGTTTTTCTTTACTCATCGGCCATCTCGCTTAAGGTCAGTCTACCGTGAGGGTCTTGCTGATATTCCTGGGAAAATCCGGATCCAAATCGAGGGCGGTTGCGGTGTAGTAGGCCAGAAGTTGCAGGGGAACCACGCAGGTGAAAGGGGAGAGGAGGTAGTCGCTCGGGGGCGCCGGAATGAGGAGGTGCGCGTTTCTTTTGAAATCCTCGCACTCCGCGGAGATGGCGGTCACAAAGCCGCCCCGGCATGAAATTTCGTTCATGTGGGAGACGATCATCCCTGAATCCCGCGGATTCGCTACGAAGATAACCGGATAACCCTCCACCACGCAGGAGAGGGGCCCGTGCTTGAATTCAGAGGAGTACATCCCTTCGCAGTGGTGATAAGTGACTTCTTTCATCTTGAGAGCGCCCTCGAGGGCGATGCCGTAGTGAACTCCGTAGCCCAGGCAGTAAAACTCCTGCCAGAGCTTGAGGCGGGATGCCAGCTCCCGGCAGGGTCCTTCGGAAATTTCAATGCTTTTACGGAGGAGGGCGGGGATTTCTTCGAGCCCCGCCGAGGCGGGGTGGTCTCCAAGTTCCCGGGCCAGGTAGTACAGCACCAGGAGCTGGTTGACGAAAGTCTTGGTGGCGGGAACGCTCACCTCAAGATCGCTTACAAGCGGAAGGTATGCCTGCGATCTGAACATCAGGGTGGAACCCAGAACGTTTACCACCGCCAGGATTTTTCCCCGTTTTTTCTGCTGGCAGTAGTTGACCACGTTTATCAGATCCTTGGTTTCCCCGCTCTGGGAGACGCACACCACTGCATCATTCTCCCGGACTGCATTGCCGTACTGCTCGATGAAGGAGGCGGCGATCACCGGAGTGACGGCCTTCCCGCCGATCTGGTTGAAGAAGTATGAGGCGGTCAGGCAGGCGTGGTAGGAGGTTCCCGAACCTACAAAATAGATATGGGAACTCTCTCTCAGGGTCTGGAGAAATTTTTCGGTGTGTTCCGTCTCTTTAAGGAAGGCGATGAGGGCGGCGGCTTTTTCCGGCTGCTCATGGATCTCCTTGAGCATGAAATAAGGGAAGCCGCCCTTGTGAGCCGCCTCGATGCTGAGTTCGGAGATCTGGGGCGGCCGGGTTACGTTCCGGCCGCTTTCTATCAGCCGAATTTCGTAACTTTCGGCATTGAAGACGACGTATTCACCATCGTTCAAGGGGACGATCCGGCGCGTGAATTCCAGGATGGAAGGAAGATCCGAGGAACAACAGATGAAGCCGTCCCCTATTCCCAGATAGAGGGAAGAGCCCATCTTGACCGTGTACATCTTGTTTTCGCGGGAATCGGTGATGCAGCACGCATAATCGCCGCGGAGAAGATCGGCGGCCCGGCGGATTGACTCTTCTATCGTCGAGCCGAGGCGGTAGAATTTCTCTACGGCGTGGACTACGACTTCGCCGTCGTTTTCCCCCCGGATGAGGTGGCCCTCTTTTTTCAGCTCTTCCCGGAGTTGGGCGGTATTGACGATATTCCCGTTGTGGGCGCCCACGATATCTTCCCGGCATCCAAGGTGGGGCTGGGCGTTCACCGCGTTGGGAGCGCCGAAGGTGGCCCAGCGGAGCTGGGTGATCCCGCGGATGCCGCGCATCTCCTCCAGGCGCAGGCGGCGGTTTACGTCTTCCACTTTCCCCGCATCCTTGCGGAGTTCGATCCGTCCGCTTTCGCTGACCGTGGCGCAGCCGACCGAATCATAACCTCTATAAATGAGGCGCCGGGCCGCCTGGACCAGGCACCGTCCCAATTTCTCTTTCTCTTCGCTGAAAACAATCCCAAAAAAACCGCACATGTTCCGACTCCTCTTTTCTTATACGAATGTTTCGGCAGGCGGGAGGTGAATCCTTTCTCGATCAGAATTCAGGAGACAGAATCCAGAAGGCAGAAGACAGGAAAAGGAGATAGAAGCTGAAGGCTGAAAGCTGTTTTTCAGGGGAGGAATTTGTTTTCAGGCGTGGAAGATCCAGAATAGCGTGGATTGATCACGATTCAGGGGGTGTAAACCAGGATGAAAGCCGTCGTAATGGCGGGCGGAGAGGGAACCAGGCTCCGGCCTTTGACCTCGACCCGCCCCAAGCCTCTTGTTCCGGTCTGCAACAAGCCGGTCATGCAATACATCGTGGAGCTTCTCAAGCGACACGGGGTAAAGTCAGTGGTGAACACCCTCTATTACCTGGCGGATGAAATCGTGAGCTTCTTCGGCGACGGCTCCGACTTCGGGTTGCATTTCATCTACTCGGTCGAGGACGAGCCCCTGGGGACGGCCGGCAGCGTTAAAAAAGTGGAACGCTATCTCAATGAAACCTTTATCATAATCAGCGGGGATTCCCTCACCGATTTCGATTTGTCGGCGGCGGTGGCTTTTCACCGGGAGAAAGGCTCCATGGCGACCATCGTGCTCACCCGGGTGGAAAACCCCCTTGAATACGGGGTGGTAATCACCGAGGAGGACGGAAAGATCCGCCGCTTCCTGGAGAAGCCGAGCTGGGCCGAAGTTTTCAGCGACACCATCAACACCGGCATTTATATAATCGAGCCCGAGATTTTCAACTACATGGAACCGAATAAGGTCTATGATTTCAGCAAAGATCTCTTCCCTCTCCTCCTGAAGAACGAACAGCCTCTCTACGGCTACGTAGCCGGCGGCTACTGGTGCGACATAGGAAACCTTCAGGCCTATCGGCAGGCTCATTACGACATGCTCTCCGGCAAGGTGAACCACCAGCTCCCGGGGATGCAGCTATCCAAGGGAGTCTGGATCGGGGAGGGGGCGGAAATCCACCCTGAGGCCACGATCCGCGGGCCGGCCGTGATCGGCAGGAATTGCCGCATCAAGGAGGGCTGCCTGGTGGATGAATACACCATCCTGGGAGACAGCTGCATCCTGGAGGAAGGCACCGCCATCAATCGCGGCATCCTCTGGCCGAATGTCTACGTCGGCAAGAAGTCCCGCTTGACCGGCTGCACGGTCTGCCGTCAGAACACCATCAAGTCTCACGTCGTCATTTCCGAGGGCGCCGTTATCGGGGAGAAGTGTTTTATCGGACAGGGAGCCGTCATCCATCCCCAGGTCAAAATATGGCCGGACAAGAGCGTGGAGGCCGGGGCCAATGTCAGCATGAGCCTGATCTGGGGCGCCAAGTGGCCGGGTTCCCTTTTCGGCACCGATGGGATCCAGGGAGTGGCCAACATCGAGATCGCCCCTGAGTTCGCAATGAAACTCGGCGCCGCCTACGGAGCTTATCATGAGAAGAATGCAGCGGTCATCACGGGGCGGGATTCACATCCGGCCTCCCGGATGATCAACCGCTCCATTATCTGCGGGCTGACCTCGGTGGGGGTGAACGCCCAGGACATGCGGGTTGCCCCGGTGCCGGTCTGCCGCTATACGGTGCGGAATTCAGGGGCCAAGGGAGGCATCTTCGCCCGCGTTTCTCCCAACGATCCCGCTCAGATTCTCATCGAGTTTTTCGACGGCCGCGGGGTGAATATAGATAAATCCACGGAGCGAAAAATCGAGAACATATTCTTCCGCGAAGATTTCCGGCGGACGGCCATGGATGAAGTCGGAAGCATCGAATTTCCCGCCAGGGCCATGGACGGCTACATGGAGGGCTTTTTCAATCACCTTGACACCGATCTGGTGGCCAAATCAGGATACAAGGTGATCATAGATTACGGCTACGGGAATGCCTCCATGGTCCTGCCGCACCTCCTGGGGAAGCTCGGCTGCGAGACGGTCGCCATCAACGCCTATCTGGATGTCTTCAAGGCCAGGGACTATCAGACCGAGCAGGCGAAATCCTTAAGCCAGCTCTCCAATATCGTGGTCACCCTCAATGCCAACATGGGCATCCTTATTGACTGGGACGCCGAAAAGATGGTTCTGGTGGACGAGCAGGGAGAGATCATCTCGGGAAACCTGCTCCTGCTCCTTCTGGCCCGGATGGTCATGAGCGACACGAAGGAACCCATTGTGGCAGTGCCGGTGAGCGTTCCATCCGTCATCGAGAGACTGGCGGAGGACCATCACGGGAAGATCATCCGCACCAAGACCGATGGTCGCTCACTCATGCACACCGCCGCCCTCGGAGAGAAGAAGATTCACTTCGCCGGACATGAAAACGGCGGCTTTATATTCCCGCAATTTCAGCCGGCTTTTGACGCCATGTTCACCTTCGCCAAGACGCTCGAGATGATGGCCCGTGAGAAGGTCCCTCTCTCCAGGCAGGTCCATGAAATTCCGCCCTTTTATGTCAGCCGGAAAAAGATGGAGTGCGCCTGGCAGCAGAAGGGCAAGGTGATGCGCCGCCTCATTGAGGATTCCAAAAATCAGCACGTGGAGATGACGGAGGGGATCAAAATTTTCTTTGACGATTCCTGGGTCCTGGCCATTCCGGATCCGGCCGAGCCCCTTATGCAACTGGTTGCCGAGGGTCCCTCCCAGGAGAAAGCGGAACAACTCATCTCCGATTATCTTCAGAAAATAGAAAATATTAAAGGAGGCGGGAGCCTGATGGTCGCCAGAATGGCCCATAAGAGTGCGGCCTCTCCCCCCAAGACTTCTCCCGGAAAGGGCAAAAAAGATAGAGAGAAATCAAGAGAGGAAAACTCCGAAGAGTTTCTTCCGGATGATCGCGCCTTTTATTTCTGGGCTGAGGGCCGCTTCCTGGGAATTCGGGCCCACCGCCTCAAGGAATTCATAGACGCCATCCATTACGTGGAACCGGCGTCTCTGGAGTTTCACATGAACAGGGATGACTTTGCCAACTGGCTCGAGAGCGAATTGGGGAACCGTAAGACGGCCGAGAAAATAAGGGATCTGAAAAAGCTTAAACTCACGGGGGAGGAGTTAAGAGCGGAGATCCTGAAAATAGTGAAATAACAAAATTTGACAGGAGGAATAAGAATGAGTTTTTGGGAAGAAATCAGGAGCAAGGTGCGCGAACACACCACGGCCAGCGATATTTCGGAGAGTCTCTACAAAAAACTGGCGACCAGCGGGATCAACCAGATGCCGCTCATCAAGCCCTCGTTTTATCTTGGGCGCCTCTCGGCTGAAACTTTCGATTATATGGAAATCGTCGAGAAGTTTCTGGAAGTGCCGGAAAACGACCTGGGAGCCTGCCTGCGGCATATCATCAATCTTCGGGAGTGCGCCAAGGCTCTCCAGGCCGACATCAAGGAAGCGGACGTTCCCCTGGAACTCCTCATTGAAGAGCTGGAAGAGCTCTCCTGGGATGAGTTCGAGGAGGAGGAGGAGGAATTAGAGGAAGAAGAGGAGCTTAAGGGAGAAGTGGCTGAGGAAGAGACCGACGAGCTGGAAGAGGAAGAGGAAGAAGAGGACAGCCGCCTCTCTTCACGGGACGATCTTACCGAAAAGAAAGATGAAATGGAGAGCGCCCTTAGAAGCAAGTTGCTCAACATGGGCATCTCGGAGCTGGTCTCCCAAAAGCTGGCCCTGCGGATGGCCGAGGTCTATCTGGAGTGCGTTCAATATACCCGGGAGCTTAAGCGGCTCGCCGAAGCGGGGGATGAAGATATCGAGACAATGCTCAGCATCCTGGTTGACCTGCAGTACGGTCTCCATTCAAGGATCAGGTATCTCCTCTTTGAGGATGTCTCCTTCGACGACGAGAGCAATCTGTACCCGGGCCTGGTGGCCTGGAGCGCCTTCTTCCTCGCGGAAGTGGCCGACAAGATGAACGAGGAAAAGTAGGGGCGGATTAAAATCCGCCCTGTTGGTTAGGGTTTCTTTGGTTGTTCTATGGTAGGGGCGACCCGGCGGGGCGACCCGGCGGGGCGACCCTACTTGGAATATCTTACCCGGCCGGTTTTGCGGGATATTTTTCTTTCAGAACCGAAAGGTGTGGTCTTATTGAAATGCCCTAAATGCGGGAATTTATTGTCGGGGATTCATGACTTCTGCTATCATTGCGGCGCAACGCTTCCCCGGGAAGAACTCCTGGAGGCAAGCCACCTGGAGTTCTTCCTCTCAGAGTTGGAAAGCCTCTCGGATGTATTGCCCGGGCCTCTTTTCTCGGAACTTAAGCTTCGATACAAAAAGCGGCTTGCGATTCTGAATGAGAGGCTTAACCCACCTCCATTTTCCATACCGCTTCTTACGGCTGCGGCCCCGGTGGAAGCCCTCGATTCTACCGTGCAGGAAGAGGCGACGCCCCTATCCGCTGAGACGGCGGAATCCCGTAAGATTTCCTTCTACGAGTGGCTCTTCAGCGAGAGGAGCGTCAAGATCGCCCTCTACACTGGAGCCTTTCTTCTGCTCCTGGCGGGCGTCATCTTCGTCCGGAGCCGCTGGGGAGAAATGGCGGGAGAGGCCAAGTTCGCCGTTTTGTTTCTCATTACGGGCCTCCTCTACCTGTGCGGATACCTGCTTTTTCAGAATCCCCGGGTGAGAGTGGGGGGCATCGCCATACTCGGCCTGGCATCGGGATTTGCCCCCCTTGATTTTGCGATCCTCCAGATCTACGTGCTGGGACCCCACGGCTTCAACGATGAAATCATGTTCCTCACGGCCTCCCTCGCCTGCCTTCTAATCTATTTTCTGACCGCCATCTGGACGCGGGCGGACCTTTTCGCCTACCTTGGCGTCGTTGCCCTTGTTACCTCCCTGACGGGCGCCCTGAAATTGCTCGATGCGACTGAGAATCTCTATTTCCCGTGTTTTCTACTTCTGGCGCTGCTCCTGCTTCTAACCGGAAGAGCCCTCGGGAAAACGCCGCCGTCCGCTTTTATAGGCCGCCCCCTCCTTATTTCAGCCCAGGTGGCAACTCCCTTACTCCTGGCCGGCCCGATTGTGAATCTTCTTTGGTCGGGAGGCTCCCGGGCGGATCTGGCCGGACTCTTCATGGGGGTCGCATTTTACGCCGCCACGGATTTTTTTTACCGGGCGCTTGCGGCCCGCTGGTGCACGGCCATCCTCATTCCCCTCCTGGCCGTCTTCACCCTGGACCAACTCCGGATCCCTTTCTCGCTTGCCGGTCTCTGCCTCATGCTCATTTCCGTCGCCTACCTGGCCCTCGGGTCTTACCTGGAACGGCGGGAGAATCGGAGGCTCGCGGGCCTGCCCTTTTATGTCGTCGCCTACCTCGCGGCTTTCTGGATCACCTCCCATTCGGCCGGGGACGCCCTTCATCTTCTTAAGGCCCTCGCCGGGGACGTCCTCATCCTGGCGGTCTCCGGGTACATTCACCGGAACCGCTTCTGGATGTATGCGGCCACCTGGCTGTTCCTTCTGCTTTTCTACATCGCCCTCACCCTTTTTGTTCCGGAGCATTCCTACTGGGGTCTCCTGATGGGGCTCCTGTCAGTCAACTACCTATTGGCGGGCGTCTTCCTGGGCCGGGACGAGGTGCGCTCCGGCGCGCCTCCCAGCCGGGGCGGGCCATTTCTTTCCGCGGCGGCTGCCGCCGGCGTCCTCATGCTTGTCTTAAGCTGGGGTTATCCCGTCATCGCCGCCCCCCTGGCCGCGCTGGCCGCGGTGTGCCTCCTCTTCGTAGCCCTCTGGCTTAAGGCTCCATACTTGCTGCTCCCCGCCCTTTTAGCCCTGGACGTCGCCGTTTACCCCCTCCTGGAAATTTTTCTCGGGACTGGAGTGCCGCCGCCGGCCACCCTCGGCGGGGTTTACGCCGCGATGACCTTCGCCCTCTTTATCTCCGCAATGTTCTTGCTCCGCGGCCCGTATTCGAATTGGTCATCTCCTTTCTTCATCGTCGGATTCATCAACATGGCCGGGTCCTATCTTCTTTGTTTTTCCGAAGAGGTTCCGGCCGCCATCCTCTCGGTTGTCTATGCCCTGCTCATCCTCAGGCTGGCCTGGCCAGAAAAGTACGATGCAGAGGGTGAAAAAAAAGAGGAGAGCCTGAACTTCGGAGACGGCTCTTTACTGAGCTACGTTTCTTTCTTCCTAATGGGGCTGGGGGCGCTCCTTCTTCTTAAAATCATCGATCTTCTGCAATACTGGCCGCCGGTATTTGTCCTCTTAGGCGGAGCGTTCGTCTTGATTTCCGGGAGGCTGGGCGAGGGACCCCTTTTTCGCACCTACGGGGCGCCCTCCCGCAACACCGGGCACATGTTTCTGGCGCTCTCAGCCGCGGGCGCTTTGCTCAGCCTGAATTTCGTCAATGTTTCCGCGACCTTCAGCCTGATCGGCCTCGCCGGTGTCCTGGAAGCGACAAGAAAAAAAAGCCTCACTTTTTCTTACCTGGCTTCCGGGGCCTTCCTCATCGTGTACTGGTCCGTTCTCATCCACAGCAGGGTCGAGGAACTCCAGCTCTATGTGTTACCCCCCGGTCTTCTTCTACTCATTTTTGGCTGGATGGAACACCGGCGCCTTAATGAAAGCAAATATAACACCCTGACCAAACTGGGGCTCATCCTTCTTCTGGGAAGTTCAATCCTTCAGTCTCTCGTCAATCATGATTATTTTTATTCCGTCTGGCTGGGCGCCGAGAGCCTGGCGGCGATGGGCCTGGGATTCAGGATCCGTTCGCGCCGCTACCTGGGATGGGGCGCGACGGCCCTCATTATAAATGCCCTGGCCCTCCTGGGGCCGGAACTCTACCGGCTGGATCGCTGGATTCAATTGGCGCTCACCGGGGCCATTCTCCTCAGTGGCGGCCTGGCCGTACTTTTCAAGCGGGACGAAATAGCGAAGAATTATGAAACTATCCAGATGGAATGGAAGAGGTGGGACACATGAATATTTTCAGCGCCCTTTTCGGCATTTTTCGCCAGCGCGGGCTGGTGGAGGCCATCAGGGAGAACCGGCCGCCGGGCCGCTTCATCTTCTGGGCGCTCCTGTTTTCGGTCGCCGGCGGAGCCCTGTACGGCCTGGCCATGGGAATAGGCATCACCCCCGAGACGGCCGTGAAGGACGGCCTCAAGGTCGCCCTCCTGGTCCTCCTCGGCTTCGCCCTCTCCGTTCCTTTCTTTTTTCTCGCCTACCGGCTCATGGGGCGGGAGGAAAGTTCGGGAAAGGTGGTCCTCGTCCCCCTGACGCTCGTCTTGAGCGTAACCCTCATCCTGGCCGTCACGGCCCCCCTGGTCTTTCTCCTGAGCCTCCTCGCCGGCTTCAGCCACGAGGCGGTGTACCTGCACATCGTCATCGTGGACGTCGCCCTCCTGGTCGGGCTCTACCTGGCCGGGACCCTCGTCTTCCACGCCTTCCCCGAGGATCGGGGGCGGCTGGTGGTTCCCAACGTGGCCGGCTTTCTGATGATGGTGGTCGTGCTGGTAGTCCTCATCCTCTTCTTCAGGCCGTTTCTGGATTCTACATCCACCTTCAGTTACGGCACGGACCTCCTCAAGGACCGCCTGGGAATCGGCGTCCAGGATAAGGTCCTCCGGGCCTTGAAATCCGCCGCCACGGCCGAGCGCCTCTCCTACCGATTCCAGGATACTAATGATAACGGCGACCTGCTGAGGGATGCCACCATCCACCGCGCGGGCGACGACTATTATCTTGAAATTCACCTCTATGCCGAGCCCGGCTCTCCCGTGCTGAAGGAGCGCCACGCCTGGATCCTTCGCCAGGCAGCCTATGACGACTTCAACGAGGGGCTAATTGCCCGGACCACCCCGGAGAAGGTGAAGGCCATACTTAAGCCGGCCCTGCCGCCGGAGCCGTTTTCCCCGGGGTCCCAATGGGGCGGGGCGCGCTGGAGGGCTTTCGAAAGAGAGGGGCTTTTCACCGCTACGTGCCTGACGGCGGATCGCCAGGAGGTGAGCGTGGGCCTGGAGGATACGTCTCTTCGACTCAAAGAGATGACCCGCGGGGAAGCGGGGCCCGGAATCCACCGGGAAAGCCGCCTCCTCGAAGTGTCCCCGGGAACGCTTGACCGGGATAGCATGGAGGCGGAATTGGATCGGGCTATCCTTAGGAGCAGCGTGGATGTCGCTGACGCATCCCTTGAGAGCTACCTTCAGGATCAGGCATTCTTTTCGGTTTCCTATCCGAGGACCTGGCACCCCGGCTCGTGGGATGGAACCCGGCGCCAGGTCCGCTTCTCCGCCGACGCCCCGGACACCCCCGGGAGCGCCTCCCTGGAAGTGCAGGTTTATGACCCGGTGAAGGCGAGGGACCTTAAGCGGCAGGCCGGGGAACTGGCTGGCCGTTTCAGGCTGCAGCCGGCATACCGGCAGGTCTCTTTCGAACTTGTCAACCTGAAGGGGCAGCCGGCCGCCCGGCTGGAATACCTCCTGGACCGCACGGCCAAGGGCAAGATGGAGACGAGCCGGCACTGGGAATATATGTTTCCCGGAAAGAGGGGACGCTATCACCTAAACTTCTCGGCCCCATCCGGGGATTTTGATTCCTACAAGCCGCTATTTGAGTCCCTGGCCGCCAATTTCAAATACGTCTGAATTTCTAAATTCAGGTTGTACTAAAAAAGGGGAACGGTCAGGTCATCTAATCACAGGCTTTATGCAATATATGGTTCGGGAACTCTTGCCGATAGTCCCTGGCCTATGTTTCACCATGATCTTCGCCGCACCGGAAGAAAATAGCAAGGGAGCATGGTAAAAGTCTGGGCGGATTTTGGGCGGAGAGCGGAGATCAGCGGATCAAAGCCTGAAGCTCGATGGTGACGGGCTCTGCGGTCAGAATGACCTGGTTCTTAAGGGCCGGCCCGTAGTGCAGGGTCAGCGCTTCCGCCCCCTCCACCTTAACCCTGCGAATCGGAAGGGCGTCGTCCAGCGGCGCCACGCCGAGCGAGAAGCTGAGTTCCTTGAAGACGGCCGGTTTCATATCGCTGTTGCTTCCATAGGGAGTATCCATCTTAAGAGGAAGGGCCAGCGTCCCGGTCTCCGTCAATTCCCGCCCGGTCTTAAGAATAACGCCCAGGGGCACTTCGGGGGATTCCACGGCCATCCCCGCCGGAATGGGCATGACCCGCCTGGTCACGGCCAAGGTGGAGCCGTTCTCCGGATAGATATAGAAGCGGTCGGGCTTTATCCTGATATTCCCCATTGAATCGGCGGCATAGAGCCGGTTGAAAACCAGGAGCGACTTTGGAGAATCGTTCCTGAGCGTATAGGAAATTGAAAGCTTGTTTTCTTCCACCTTTTTAATACTGACGGCCAGATGCGCCTTTTGGGAAATCATTGCTTCCATGCGATTCGTCCTTTCCTTACAGGCACCCGGGAAGATTCCCAGCACGGCAGACAGGAGAAATCCCATCCCGAGAACCAAGAAGACCCGCCCCGCATATGCAGGACGAGTCCTCGTTGTCATAACTTCTCCGTTCCGGTTACGCAAGACAAGATGCATATCGCATCAATAAACAGGCCTCTTCGGCTCTCCCAGTTCGCTTCTCAGTGCGTTTTCCGTCAGAGCGGTGGGATTTCCTGTCTCCAGCGGAGTGGCCGGGTTTGAATCATGATTATAAGGGATCCCGCTGTTGGGAATGCCTATGGCCTGGTCTTCCAGGTTTGGGGCCCCCGTGCTGTCCGTCCCTTTCTGGGTGGTGCCGGTCACTGCATTATATGAATGAGCCAATTCGTGATAGAGTCCCACGACAGGAGGGCGCTGCTCCCAGGCGGAAGTTCCAAGACCGGTGGTGACGCGGGAGGGATTATAATTTACGGTAACATCAGCCCCGGAACCTCTGCTCCCGTCATCATTCAACAGGGAATCCTCGTAAGTGACCATGTTGTTGAGTCCATCCGACTCCTGGATGTCAATGGAGTGGGAACTTCCCTTCAGCGATTCCAGCATTTTCTTGCCGGTTGGAGTTGAACGAAGGGCATCCAGGTCGGATGAAACCCTGGTTTTAAACTCGTCGTCTCCATTTACCTGGATATTGGACCCCAGAGAATTGTCAATGGGCACATCGGTGGTCACCGGCGTTTTATCCTGTTTCCCATTAAAGAGTTCACTGAAGAACGTGGTTACTTTTTCCCAAAAGGTCTTCGGTTCATCCACTGTCTGCACAGTGTCATCAGACTGCGAGTAAACTTTGTCCTTGACTCCGGCGCTCTTGATGGTGTCTTTGCCGTCGCCGCCGGCTATTACATTGGTGCCCTTTCCACCTTCCAGGATATCGTTCCCGCGGCCCCCAAAGATGGTATCGTTTTCATCCCCGCCCCGGATGGCGTCGTTCCCCGCGCCGCCGTCCAGGTAATCTTTTCCTGCACCGCCTTCAATAGTATCATTCCCATTGAGGCCGTAGATGACATCATCACCTTTTCCTCCGGTGAGGGTGTCATCTCCTTTGCCTCCGGCGATATAATCTCTTCCGTCTCCCCCATCTATGACGTTACCGCCGGATCCCCCGACGAGTTTGTCATTCCCGACCCCGCCTTTGATGGTGTTTTTCCCGCTCCCTCCTTGAATTTCATCGTTTCCGACGCCGCCGTCAAGCGTCAAATCATAAGTGACTCCCTTGTCGAGAGTTATGTTGTCGTTTCCCGTGCCCCCCTCTATCACCAGGCCGCGGGCCTGCTCCTTCGTGTAGGTCTTCACGTCGCCGTTTACGTCCACCCGAAGGTTCCCATCTTTGTCCTGCGCCACATTGATGACGTCGTTTCCATTTCCGCCCCGGATAGTCACATGATCCGTAGTGGTTGTTTGTTGCCCGTTACCCGGCATCTGATTTACCTGAGAGCCTCCCGACGGCTGCGAGGGTTTAGTTCCTTCACCCGGGGAAACTCTTTCTTCGATACCCGTTACTTTGCGCTTATTTTCAGACCCGTGATTCGGTGGGTGGGACTGATTTCCAACGTTTCTAACTATCATATTTATGCGTCCTTCCTAATATTCAGTATATATGACTATACCGACAAATCATAAAAAGTAAACCCGCAGATGCAAAAACAATAATTTCAGGCTGCATAATGCGTGGCATCCGTGCTGGCTTAATCAGTATTTCTCCAGCAATTTCCTGATCTTTCCCATGAGTTCCTGGGGATCGAAGGGCTTGTTCAGATATTCGTCCATGCCGAGGTAGGAGGCATACTGGTGATCCTGCAAGGCATTCTTGACCGTCAGCGCGATGACGGGAATCTCCCTGGACGCCGGATCCTCCTTAAGAGTCAGGTAAAACTGAACCCCGTCCATCTCGGGCATCATGATGTCGGTCACGATGAGATCCGGGGGTGAATGCCCGATGACTTCGAGGGCCTCCCGCCCGTTGCCGGCCTCGAGCACAAGAAAACCCTCTACTTCAAGAAAGAAGCCGATACTGCGGCGCAGGGTAAGGTCGTCTTCCACCAGAAGAATGATCTTTTTCCCGTCCATAGCCAACTCCTCTTAAATATCCGGCTCCCCGCAGGAGAGAACACCATTCGTAACAGGGCTCTTGGGAAGGGTGAATGTAAAAGTAGAACCTTTCCCAAGGGCGCTCTCTACCGAAATTTCTCCGCCGTGGGCCTGGACGATGTGCTTGACCAGGTAGAGGCCGGTCCCGGTCCCGTAGGCCCACCGCGTGGGACTGAAATCCACCCGATGGAAGAGTTCGAAGATTCTTTCCTTCTGGTCAAAGGGAATCCCGATCCCCTGATCCGAGACGCTCACGGCCACAAAGGAATCCTCCTCCCTGGTTGCCACCAGGATGCGGCCGCCTCCGGGGGAAAATTTAACGGCATTTCCGACCAGGTGGTACAGGACATACTCGATGTGGACGGGATCCGCCAGCACGGGAGAGGGACTGTCCGGCTCGAAGGCAAAGGAGTGCTGTGCCGACATCCGGGTCAGCCTCTTCTCCAGTTTATGATATACTTCATCGAGCAGGATCGGCTGCGGTTGGACGACCAGTTTTTCGCTCCGGAACCTGGCCGCCTCCAGAAGCTTCTCTATCTCCCGGGCCAGCCGGTCGGCCTCCTCGTTCATCATTTCGAGGCATTCCCGGGTCCTCTTGGGACCATAATCGGCGCGGGGATGAAGCATCGTCCCAATCAGGCTCTTGACGGAGGTGAGCGGCGTCTTGAGTTCATGAGAGACCGCGGTGATGATATCGGCCTTGAGCTGTTCCAGCTCCATCATTTTGGAGATATCATGGAGGACGAAGACCCCTCCGGTAAAATGCTCCTCTTTGACCGGAGAAGCTGAGACGGAAATATATTTATCACTGCCGTCCCTGGCCTTGATCTTAAGTTCATAGTGAATGCTCCCTATCTGCTCCGTCGCCGCCTGTTTAAAAAAACAATTATCGGCACAGCACTCTATGTTTTCAGCGGGAAACCTGCCCTGCAAAACCTCCCGGCATTCCCGCCCCAAGGCCTCCTCCACCCTCCAACCGGTTATCCTTTCGGCCGCCTGGTTAAAAGAGCGGATCAACAAATTATCATCTAAGGTCATCACACCGTCGTCCATCGCCTGGAGGATGGCTTCGTTTCGCTCCTTCTCGGCCACCACCTGAGCAAAGAGGCGGGCGTTCCTGATGGCGGTGGCCGCCTGATTGGCCAGAGTGTAGAGAAGTTTGATCTCCTCCTCGCTGAAGTTGTGAGTCTGGTGGAAATCCGCGTAAAGTACGCCCAGTGCTTTCCCCTCGCTTAATATCGGCACACAGAGCACGGCCCTGATCCCCTCGGCCTTGAGAAGAGGATTGGAAAAGCGGGGATCCTTCTCAACGTCGTGGACGGCCAGGGGTTTTTTCTCCTGAATGACCCAGCCCCCGAGCCCCTCGCCGGGATTCTGCCAAAACTGCTTCACCGTCTCCTGAGAATGACCCTGGGCCGCCCGAACCCTCTGGAGTCCTTCAGATCCTTCATCAATCATGGTAATGGCGGTGCTGTCCGCATTAAGGAGCTTCTTGGCCACCTTGACGACCCGGTCCAGAATGGTATCGAGATCCAGGCTGGAATTGACGATGCGGGAGGCGTCGAACATTCCCGAGAAATCGTTGGCTCTCGTCTCCAGATACAGTTTGGCATTGTCCCGGATGGTGCTTACCAGGTTCAGTCGCATCCGCTCGAAAGCCTCAGCCAGCCGGTATATCTCCGCGTCTTTTGCGGCCAGCGAGGATGGAATCTCCAGATCATAGGATCCCCGCGAAATATCATGGCAGAGGGCGGTGAGCTCTTCCAGGGGCTTCCTCAGCCGGTAATGGATCGCGTGGGCCACCCCGAGGGGCAGGACAAAACCCAGAAGAAGCCCGAGACCGAGGGAAATCCCGACGGAAAGAGGAGTAATCCTGACTCCTAAGATCATGAAGGTGAAGATCCAGGCAATGACCAGAGAGATCATGGCCAGGAGGAGAAAAGCCAGTTGAATCTGCGTCAGGATTTTTATTTTTTTCAAAGAGACTCCACCACCAGTTCCTGATTCGTATAGATGCAGATGGAAGAGGCGATGAGGAGGGATTCCCGGGCGATTTCCTCGGCGGTAAGATCGGAATGCGCGACCAGGGCCCGGGCGGCGGCGATGGCGTAGGGGCCGCCGGATCCGATAGCCACGATGGAGTCATCCGGCTCGATCACGTCCCCGTTCCCCGAAAGGAGCAAAAGATGTTCCTGGTCCGCCACCACCATCAGCGCCTCGAGCTTGCGAAGCACCTTGTCGCTCCGCCACTCCTTGGCCAGCTCCACTGCGGCGCGCACTATGTTCCCGTGATACTCTTCCAGCTTGCCCTCGAATTTCTCGTACAGGGTCAGCCCGTCGGCGGCCGAGCCGGCAAATCCCCCCAGGATTTTGCCCTCGTACATCCGGCGAATCTTCTTCGTCTTATGCTTTACGATCGTCTTGTCAAAAGTCACCTGGCCATCCCCGGCCATGGAGACCTGCCCTTTGTGCCTGAGGGCGATTATGGTTGTAGAGCGGAACATAATAAAGAGACCTCCTCGCTTGCCCGGTGGATGAGCCTCCGGTTTCTCTCCTGCTTGCTCCTGATTTTTTCCTGAAGACCCGGGAAAATCCCGAAATTGACGTTCATCGGCTGAAAATGGTCGGGGCGGGCCCCGGTTATGTGATGGAAGAGCGCCCCCATCGCCATGGCGGGATGGAGCACCAGCAGCTCCTCCCCGCGGATGAGGCGGGCGGCGTTAATCCCGGCCAGCCAGCCGCTCGCCGTGGATTCCAGGTAGCCCTCCACCCCGGTCACCTGCCCGGCTAAAAAAAGAACGGGCCGCATCTTCGCCTGCCCGGTCGGCAGAAGGTGCACGGGGGCATTGATATAGAGGTTGCGGTGCATGACCCCCAGGCGCACGAATTCGGCGTTGCGAAGGCCCGGGATGAGGCGGAAGATCCGCTCCTGCTCGGGCCAGAGGAGCCTCGTCTGAAAGCCGACCAGGTTGTAGAGGGTTCCCTCCCGGTTCTCCTGCCGCATCTGGAGAACCGCATAAGGTTCCCGGCCGCTGGCGGGCTCGGGAAGGCCGACCGGCTTCATCGGGCCGAAACGCATCGTATCTTCGCCCCGGCGGGCCAACTCCTCGATGGGGAGACAGGCCTCGAAAAAAAGGTCCTTCTCGAAATCCTTGACCGGCTGAACCCCGGCCGAAAGCAGCTCCCGGTAGAAGAGCAGGTACTCCTCCCGGTTGAAAGGACAATTGAGGTAGGACTCCTCTCCCCGGCCATAGCGGCTGCCCCGGTAAATAACACTTTGATCGAGAGAAGAGAGGGTGACAATGGGGGAGACCGCATCATAAAAATACAGGTAGTCTTCCCCGAAAAAATCCCTCATCCCGGAGGCCAGAGCCTCAGAGGTCATGGGACCGCCGGCCACGATGACCGGATGGTCCTCGGGGAGACGGGTGATCTCCTCCCTCCTCAGGGTGATGAGGGGACAGGAGGCGATTTTCTCTTCGACGGCCCTGGAAAAAGCTTCCCGATCCACCGCCAGGGCTTGGCCGGCCGGGACCCGGCTCTCGTCGGCGCAGCGAAGAATGAGGGAACCCAGAAGCCGAAGCTCGGATTTGAGGATCCCCGGGGGCTTTTCCGGGTTATCGGTGCCCAGAGAGTTGCTGCAGACCAGCTCTGCGAGCCCCCCGCCGCGGTGCACGGGAGTCATCTTCGCAGGGCGCATCTCGAAGAGCGTGACGTGGATTCCGCGCGAGGCCGCCTGCCAGGCTGCTTCGCAGCCGGCGAGTCCCCCGCCGATGATGGTCAGCTTTTCCATGCTATCCCTCTTTAGGCGCCTGTTCCTCCTGACCTGCTTCTTCCGGCTTGACGGTGGCGCCCTTCCCGCATTCTCGATCTATGCAGGCCAGGTAGAACTTGCCCCCGCGGGTGGCGCGCAACACCATGACCTTGCCGCAGCGTACGCACTTCTTGTCCGTCGGCTTATCCCAACTGCTGAAGGTGCATTCCGGGTAGCGGCTGCAGCCGTAGAACTTGGCCTTCTTGCCCCGGCGCTCTATAACCTGGCCGGTGCAGCCCTCGTTGGGACAGGGGAGCCCGACTTCCTTGAGAAATGGTTTTGTTGAGCGGCACTCCGGATAGCCGGAACAGGCCAGAAATTTTCCGAAACGCCCCTTCTTGATGACCATGGGCTTGCCGCACTTGGGACAGACCTCATCGGTAATCTCCGGCTCCAGGACCACCTTTTCCACCTGTGTTTCCGCATCGGCGAGAACCCGGGAAAACGGCCCGTAGAAATCCCGGAGCACGGTCACCCAGTTCACCTGGCCTTCCTCAATCTGATCCAGTTTCTCTTCCATTGCGGCGGTGAAATCAGGGTTGACTATATCCTGGAAATGCTTGATAAGGAGGTCCGTCACTACGAATCCCAGTTCAGTCGGGAAAAAGCGCTTCTCTAAAATTTTTACATACTCCCGCTTGAGGATCGTCTCCACGATGGGAGCATAGGTGCTGGGGCGCCCGATCCCCTTCTCCTCAAGGGTCTTCACCAGCGTGGCCTCGTTATAGCGCGGAGGCGGCTGGGTGAACTTCTGTTTGAGATCCAGGTTCAAAAGCGACAGGGAATCTCCGGCCTCAAGCGGCGGGAGAACCTTGTCGCCGTTGGTCTGCTCCTCGTCCTTCGCCTCCTCATAGACCCTGGTGAAACCCGGAAACTTGACCGAAGTGCCGCTGGCCCGCAGCAGGTATTCCCCCGCCGAGATGTCCGCCGTCTCGACATTGAGGATGCAGGAGGCCATCTGGCTGGCCAGAAAACGCTCCCAGATCAGGCGATAGAGGCGGTACTGATCCCTGGTGAGTAAGTTTTTGATCTCTTCCGGATCCCGGAGCATGGAAGTGGGGCGGATGGCCTCGTGGGCTTCCTGAGCACCCGGGCGGGATTTATATTTGCGGGGCGGCCCCTGGTATTCGGAGCCGAACCGCCCCCCGATGAATTCCAGGGCCTCGGCCCGGGCCGCCTCTGAAATGCGGGTTGAATCCGTTCTCATGTAGCTGATGAGACCCACCGTGCCCTCGGAGCCGACGTCCAGACCTTCATAGAGTTGCTGGGCCACCTGCATGGTCTTCGAAACCCTGAAGCCCAGGCGCCGGGAGGCCTCCTGCTGAAGCGTGCTGGTGATGAACGGAGGAGCCGGGTTTTTCTTCTGTTCTTTTCTGGTGACTTCCCGGACGGAGTAGGAGGCTGAGGCTAAGTCCCGCTCTGCGGCCCTGGCCTGCTCTTCATTTGTAATTTTAATTTTTTCCTGGTTTTTCTGGACCAGCATTGCATCAAAGGCGACCTCCGGGCTGTCCTTGAAGAGCCGGGCGGCCAGAGTCCAGTACTCCTCCGCGACGAAGGCCAGAATCTCCCGCTCCCGCTCGCAGATGAGGCGAACGGCCACGGACTGAACCCGCCCCGCGGAGAGCCCTCCCGTCACTTTAGCCCAGAGAAGCGGGCTCAGCTTGTACCCCACCAGGCGGTCCAGGATTCGGCGGGCCGGCTGGGCATTCACCTTGTTGATGTCAATCTCGGAAGGACTTGCCAGAGCGGCGCTCAGGGCCGGTTTAGTAATCTCATGGAGACAGATCCGGTGTATGGCGCGGCCCTGATCCACCAGGGCCGCCAGGTGCCAGGCGATGGCCTCCCCCTCCCGATCCGGATCCGGAGCCAGGAAGACTTCCTTGGCCGCCTTGACGGCGAGCTTGAGTTCCTTGATGATGGGGGCCTTGCCCTTGATCACGACGTAATGAGGAGCAAACTCGTTTTCCACGTCCACGCCGAGGCGGGTCTTGGGAAGGTCACGGATGTGCCCCATGGAGGCCTTCACCAGAAAATTTTTCGGCGCAAACTTCTGGATGGTCCTCGCCTTTGCCGGGGATTCAACAATTATCAGATTTTTGGACAAGAAACACCTCTTCTATTATTCCATCAATGGGATAAAAATATTTCCCGGATTTCTCCGGACCAGGCCCTTCAGCTCCATGACCGCCAGAAGAGCGGTGACCTGGGCCGCGCTCATCCCGCTCTCCGCGATGACCTCATCGGTGTGCCTCCCCTCGCTCCCCAGGGAGACGAGAAGTTTCTGTTCCTCGGACGTCGGAACCGCCCTCCGGGGTTTGCCTCTATTCTCGATTGAAAGCTGAAGCTCCTCCAGGACGTCCTGGATATCCTCCACCAGCTTGGCCCCCTGCTTGATCAGGGCGTGGGTCCCCTGGCTCCCGGGGCTCTTGATCTGCCCCGGGACGGCGAAAACCTCCCGTCCCTCTTCCAGGGCGAAGTTGGCGGTGATGAGGGAACCGCTCCGCTCGCCCGCCTCCACCACGACCGTCCCCAGGGCCATGCCGCTGATGATGCGGTTGCGCGCCGGAAAATGCCAGGGCTTGGGCTCCTCCCCGGGAGTAAACTCGGTGATCACGGCCCCGCTTTTTGCGATCTCTTCCATCAATCCCCTGTTTTCCTGGGGATAGACGACGTCTATGCCGCAGCCCAGAACGGCGATCGTCCTTCCGCCGGCCCGGAGGGCCCCCCGGTGGGCAGCGGTGTCCACGCCGCGGGCCATCCCGCTGACCACTGCAATCCCGCGGTGCGCCAACTCTTCGCCCAAGTACTCGGCCACCATCTTGCCATAGCTTGAAGCCTTCCGGGCCCCGACGACGGCGACGCACATCTCATCTCCGATAAGGCGGCCTCTAACGTAGAGGCGCTGGGGAGGGTAATGGATTTTTTTCAGCAGCGCGGGATAGGCGGGATCCTGCCGCTCGACGATCTCGTAATCCGGAACGCGGGATACTGCGTTCATTGGATCCCAAGGAGGGTGCCGCCGGCCCGGATCCGATCCCCCCGATGAAGTTCCACCCTGGTGGAAACCCGGTGGTCATTGACCAGGGTGCCGTTGGTGCTTTGTAAATCTTCCAGCCAGAGCTGTCCGCCCTCGAAAAACAGCCGGAAATGCCGCCCGGAGACGGCCTCATCCGAAGACAGAACGAGATCCCCCTCCTCGCGGCCCACGACAATTTCTTTCCGGCCAAAAAGCGGAACATTTATTTTTCCATCCGTGGAGCGGAGGGAAAGCTCCACCGCTCCCTCGATAGGCGTTAAGTCAGCCGGAGCGTCTGTCTTAATGGAAGTTTCCATCTTCGCCGGCGGGACAAGACCCAGGCGCCGGGTGAGTTCCTCGAAATCGGGATTCCAGCCGGAGACCCTGGCCAGTTCAGAAGAGGCGTCCGCCCCGTAACCCAGGGCCGTCAGCGCCTCCGCGAGCGCCAGCCGAAGATCGGCTTCAATAAAGGGATCGAGGTCTTCGAGCTGGAGGGCGCGCTTGAGGACGAGCACCGCCTGGTTCGCATCGCCGAGCGCCGCCAGGGTCTTCCCCAGGAGCGCCGCACAGGCCGCGCCGGCGGTATTGGCCGGTTCCAGTGAGGAACACTGCTCCCTCAGCTTTTCGAATTGCCCGCCCTCCCACTCCAGGCACCCGATAAAAAAAAGAATCGCCGGGTGATTGGGCAGGACCGAGAGAAGCTGTTCCAGCCCGCGAAGGGCCTCATCGGATTTCCCAGCCGCCCTCCTGAAAAGCGCCAGCAGAAGGCTGGTCCCCAGGACGTCGGGAAAAAATGCGAAAGCGCTGTTCTCTGAAAAAGAAAGCGTCATGCGGAAGCTGGGGAGATATTTTTTGAGCTTCTGCCCCAGGGCGCCCTGGCAGAGAAGGGCCTTCTCAAAAACTTCCACCGCCTCCGGAAACCGCTTCTCTCCGGCAAACAGAGCACCCAGCACAAAGTAGGCGTCGGCCATCTGGGGGTCACGGGTTGCAGCCTCGCTTATTTTGGTTACAGCGTCATCGCTTCGCCCCTGCATCAGGGCCCGCAGGCCGCCGATTAAGGCCCGCTCGCCGCCCTGAAGGGTCAGGGATTTTAAAAGGCCGATGGATACGGAAGACTCGTCCCGCGGTTCGAAATAATCCAGGGCCGGGAGCATCTCGCCCGAGAGCTCCGGCCCAAGCGAGCGGGAATATATGCCGCTCTTAAGATGGCCTCCGGTGGAATCCTTCTGGGTTTTAAAGCCTTTTGAAATCTCGCCGACGGCCCGCACGGCCGCCTTGCCCGCCAGCCCGGCGCCCTTCTGGATGGTGTCTATTATATCCCCGGCTTCAGCCATCTTCCTCACCTCAGTAAATAAAGCCTTCGCTCAAAACCGCTAAATTCCTTTTGTCGCGTCGTGGTTGTAGGAGCAGGCCCCCGTGCCTGTCCTGCATTCGGGGCTGTCGAGGGTGTTCCCCACTCCGTCGCCCCGCCATCGGCGGGGCGCGACTCGGTGCTTCCCGCCAACGGCGGGACTCGGCCTCCGCAACGCCTTTCTTAGGGGAACACCCCCTCCTCCCCGTTCTTTCTACGTAATCTGCGTGATCTATGGATTCATTTTGACCTTACAAAATCATAGAGAGGCTGTATCCGTTGCCTTATGTCGTTCATTCTTTTTACCAATACACAAGAATCAGAAGAATAATTAAGTTCATTAATAAACTCTAGGTGGGCTGAAACTTCCCTTACTTCTTTCTGGCCGTTCACAGCAAAAGTTACTTCTTTCTTATCCTTCGCAACTCGTTCTTTATCAATTTTATAACAATGTAACCCTTCATCAAGTGCCTTATGCCAACTCTCCGGTGTAAGCTCACTCAAGGAAATATTTGGAAGAATATCTTTTCCCTTTATTGGAACTCGACTCCCGTGCTGCCACGCCTCACGATATAAATTAAGTTTCGTCTTTTCCTTTAGTTCCAGATCTAAGCTAGATAAAAATTGAAACAGCTCAGCTTGTCGAAATTCTCGACTCATAAAACGCACTAGAGGCCAATCGCCTCCATATTTATTTCCCTCAAGATTAACAAAGAGGAAACACTCTAATGTAGGAAAAACCCCTGCACTCCATTGAACACCTTTAGCTCCATCGCTAATCCCAGCAGCCCTACCCGACTGGCCCCACACCCTTCCTTCTACATTGCCAGAAACTTCCAATTCTTCCTTGAACACCTTTCTGAAAGCCTCTCTAATGTCATCAACGATGTCTTTAAACTCATTTCTTTCCACAGTATTTCCTTCATCTGACATCATGTCATCCTCCTTCTTTGTTGACCTTGCCCTTGTTATAGAGAGTCGGGGGGTCAGACATTGCAGATTTAACAGGTTTTGATATAAATCCGACTCCATTGCGCATTCCGTAACTGTTTTCTCCTCGGAAATCCCCTTTTTGCGGGCCATGAAAGCCCCGTATCTTTGGATCTCTCTCCATTCACGCAGTGCAATATACTGCCTCAAGGCTTCCCGCAGCAGCTCGCTCAGGGTCCTCCCTTCCTCGCCGGCGATTTTTCGGATCTGGTCAAAAAATACCGGCGGCACGGAAATAGACATCACTTTGCTGGCTCTCATCTTCATCACCTGATTATTGTCATACTTGTTAATACTATTATAGCACATCCAACCTTCAAACTCAACCGCCGAGCCGAGTCATTCCGCGCCCTCTTGCATATATTCGACCATGAAAGTTCCCTAAGAACGCACTATTGGGAAGATGAACTTTCATGCAAACATATTATACCGGGAATCCCGGTATAATATTAACACACCGGGATTCCCGGTAATATTGCTAATAATAGATAAAGTCATTCCGCGTTGTGTGGGGTCATTAAGACGCAGGGGGAAATGG
The DNA here is from genome assembly GCA_043798715.1 of bacterium. Classification (GTDB taxonomy): domain Bacteria; phylum Vulcanimicrobiota; class JAZDOK01; order JAZDOK01; family JAZDOK01; genus JAZDOK01. The sequence continues at coordinate 86,425 of JAZDOK010000013.1, read as the reverse complement.
GCGACGCATGCGTCGCCCCTACTCTTTATACTTTAAAAACCAGTTCGGTCTTGCCCAGGCGCAGAAGGTCCCCTTCTTTGAGAGGATGCTGGACGTTCGCGTTGACCCGGGTGTCGTTGACGAAACTTCCGTTGGAGCTGCCGGTATCTTCGAAGATGAACTCGCCGCCCTGTTTTACGATGCGTCCATGGCGCCTGGATATAAAGGCCTCGGGATCGTCATCGGTGAGATCGATGTCAGGGAAAATTCCGTCCGCCGGGCTTTTGCGGCCAATCGCTATCTGATCCTTGTCCAGCAGGAAGAATTTTCCGCCTATCTCAAGGCGCGGGCCGGAAGACGCGGCGGCCGGGGCTGCTGCGGCCGGAGCCGCCGGCTGGGCCGATGGAGCTCCAAGGCTGGCGCCGCACTCCTCGCAAAAGGCGCTGCCGGAGGTGTTTTCAACTTCGCAGGCGGGGCACTTGACGGCTCCGGCCTTCCGGGCAGGAGGGGCCGGCGCGGGGGGAGGGACTGGGATGGCCTGGACCGGAACAGGCGGAGGAACCGAGGCCGCCGGCGCGCCTCCCGAAAGCCGGGCGCCGCAATCCTCGCAATAGGCCGCACCCTCAAGATTATCAGCACCGCAAACCGAACACTTCATTTTATTTTCCTCCTCCTTATTGCATATTCAATACTTAAGAGCATTCCTACGCGGGCGGCATCGGCCCGAGAAGCTGGGTGAGTTTCCGGGTGCCGTACTGGAGCTTCTTGGTGCCGCCCGAGGAGGCGGCCCCTCCCTGCTCGATTCGCTGCGCCTCGTCGAGCGCCTGCTGCGCCAGATCTTTCTGCCCGTGCTCCAGGAGAGTCGTGGCCGCCGAACGCAAAAGCTGGGTGGCCTTGGCCGACTGCCCTAACTGAGCCAGGTCCAGTGCCCTGGTCTGCTGGCGGAAGACGCTCACCATGTCCACAACCTGCATCACTTCGGGGTTCACCACCGAAGAGACCGCCGGATCAACCGTGTATCCGACAATCACATCCCGGGACTCGGTGATTTCCAGAAGATTCCGGGCCGGGAGATCATAGAGAATCTTCGCCTGGGCCACCCGGTAGTTTCCAGGCTGCCTGGAGGGGAGCACCAGCTCCAGGAGAACGGATTGCAGTTCGTTTTTCTGGAGGTCCCCGATTTTTATTTCAACCGTCCGATCCACAACCGGCAAGGGGCCCAGGTCGTTGATGAGTGGCTTCACCTTGAAAGCCCGCCGGATGCCGATATCTTTGGTCAGGGTGACTTTCAGGCGCAGGTTCTGGGCGATGACGGATTGAATGCCCTTCAGTTCCTGGGCGAAGATGTCGGGGATGTCCTTGGGCCGTTCGATGTAGTAGGATTTTCCCCCGGCGCCGTCGGCTATATTTATAAGCAGTTTTTCATTAAAATCGTTCCCCACCCCGATGGTGCTGAAGGAAAGGCCTTCATCCGCGGCCTGCCGGCACTTTTCGCGGCAGCGCTCTTCGTGCTGGGTGAGCCCGTCCGTAAGAAGGATCACGTGGTTGACCCGATCCCGGGCAAAATTCTTTTTAACTTCGACGGTGGCGGCGTCAATGCCGGCCGACATCTCGGTGCCCGAACCCACTTCAATCTGGTTAACATTCTGTATGACCCTCTTGGCCAGATCCTTGTCGGTTATCTGGCCCGCCGGGATGACGACCCGGCCCTTTTCGGCGAAGGCGACGACGGAGCAGACGTCTTCGGGACGAAGCTGGGCGATGACGTACTGCACGGCTTCTTTTACATATTCCAGCTTCTCTCCCTCATACATGGATCCGCTCTTGTCGAGGACGACGGCCAGATTAAGAGGCGCCTGCTTCCCCAGGGCATCGGTGGCCGGCTTCATTTCGAGAAGCGCATAGAGAAGCTTGTTCTCACTTGTCACCAGGACATTCGCGTAACTGAGCTTGACCTCAAGCGCGAGTTCTTGCGCCACGGTTCATCCCCCTCCCAATATTATCTTCCGAATTATGGATTATGAATTCTTTTACAATATTCTCTTCTTCATAATGCATTCCTGCCCGGAAGAATTTGCCGGATCATCCCATTATTTGCTACAATAAAAAGAAGTGAGGGTTCAGGCAGGGAAAACATCCGGGAACGTCAAAAGCACAAGAATCTTATTGCAGGAGGCGAGGTATGGACGTGGCGGGGGTGGGGAGCAAGAGTTTGGAAGAGCAGCTGATGTCCGGCGATTCTCTTCGGCTTGCACTGGATTTGGAAGGAGCGCTCAGTACCTACAAGGAAGCGCTGAAGGAGCTCAAACAGACGGACGGAGGTCCCGGGAGCATGGAGATGAGAAGGCACCTTCTGCTCTCCATCGCGGATATCCAGAAGTGCATGGGGAAGTGGGACGAGGCCCTGGATGCTTATAGTAAAATGATTTTTATCTTTTCCAAGGCGCCGTTTGATCGGGCTCTCCCTGTCGCCTGGATGGGAAAGGGAGAGATTGAATCCTTCCGTGGCAACTATTCGGAAGCCATGGCCTCCCTGGAATCCGCCATGGAGACCGCCGTGGACGGCAAAGATCGTCTGTCAGCGGCCGCAAGCCAGTGCCTTCACGGCTCGGTCCTGATGCGAATCGGGCAGGATGAAGGGGGGAAGATTTTCCTCGACCAAGCTCTTGCCAAACTCAAGGATATCGAGGAAAGCCCGGAGGCAGCCCGGGTCTTATCCTCCGTCTATACTCAATTCGGCCTCAGATGCATCCGTCGTGGAGAGTTGGATGAAGCGGTCGAGTGGTTGATGCGCGCGCTCGCCTCCATCCAGGAGCAACCGCAGGCATTGGAGAGAGCGGAGGCCTCACGCTATCTCGGAGCTATATACAGCATGCGTGGTGATTACCGGGGAGCTTTCAACTATTTGCTTCAAGCCCTGGAAATAAGCAAAATCAACCGATATGCCTACGGCAAGGGAAGAATCTACAACAGCCTCGGGCAGACGTGCATGGCGATGACCCGTTTCTCAGAGGCCCACTTCTTTCTCATGAAAGCCGATAAAATTTTTATGGATCTTAAAGCTGAAATTGATGCGGCCGCCATTAACGGAAAGCTGGGCAACCTCTTTCTCTTCATGGAGGACTATTCCCAGGCCATCCAGTTCTTCTCCAGGGAGATCGAGATGTGCAGAAAGTCCGGAAATTCCCGGGCCATAGCCTATGCCAACAGGAACCTTGCGGAGAGTTACATATACAAGGGTGAAAGCGAAAAAGCCATCGCCCACCTTAAGGAGAGCCTCTTTTTCTTTGAGAGCGCCGAGGATCGCTTCAACGCAGGCAAGGTTTTCCTGGATCTATGCTATGCCTTTCTTACCCATGGCTCCCTCAGCGAAGCGGACGAGATGGCCAGCAAGGCCCAGGAAGCGCTGAAAGACTCCCCTCATCTATACGATCGTGTCTATATCAAGGAACTCATTGGAATCATGATGCGCTACCGCAAGGAGTGGAGCGCCTCCCGCTCCCATTTCGATGAGTGCCTCAGCATGCTGGATTCACCATCCTTCCGCATGGTTGACATCTATTTTGAGTACGGGATGCTCCACCTGGCCATGAAAGAGGAGATGGAGGCGGTTCATAAGTTCCGGCAGTCTCTGGCCCTGTGCAGAAAACTCGGCCTGAAGAAGCAGGGTGAGCGAATCTTGAAGATGCTGGAGAGAATTGATGAGCTCGAGCTGGTGCGAGCCATGATCGAGGGAATCTGAGAGGGGGGATCCTGGCTGTTTATTGACAGCGCGAAGCCGGAGGCGACCGCGTCTGCTCTTTTAAGAAGAGGAGAATAAGAAGAGGCCATCGAAAATAGATTTTAGGAGGTGCGTTATGGGAGAGATGAAAAGTATTGTTGTCTGTGGAAAGATATCCTTCAATTACGGATTGCAGCCGTCTTTTTTCAGGGAGGAGACAACTCCCGTGGGAAGCCTGACCCTTTATGAATTCAAGGGCCTCTATATCAAAATCGTGTTTAAGAATTTCGAAGCGGTCATCAACGGTATTGTCGATCCAAGCTGGAGAGTTGGGACGGTCGTCCAGGTTGAGGAGGAATGCGCCGAGGATGGTGCCCAGGCCGATTTAATCTTCGAAATGCCCGGACACAAGACGGTAACCATCAGCAGCGTTCCAGTAAGCAAGGGGAATATCGATTTCGGGGAAGTGCTCATTGAGTCGGAGGAGCCCGTCTGAGCGGGATGGGAAAACACACTTCTTTCCGGGGATAGCGCCTCCCCTTTCTTTTCTGTTGCTGAAAGCAAACAGGGGGCCATGTTTTGAAACTCACTATATTTCAAAATCTGGCCCCCTGAATTTATTCGAGGATAACCGGCTCAATACAAGTGCGGCCTTTGATAAGAAGCATGCTGGAGCTAATGGACAAAAAGCGGTAAAGAGTCGTTTGCAGGGATTGGAAATTAACTATTCATCAGCCTTCTGGTGCCGAAGCCCGGGATCGAACCGGGATGGAGTTACCCCCACCGGTTTTTGAGACCGGCGCGTCTGCCAATTCCGCCACTTCGGCACACCGTTGCGCCTTCATGATACCATGCAGGAAACGGCACTGTCAATCGGAGTGAGGAACGAGTTTCAGCCCATAAACGGATTCATTCATTGCTGTGTCGAATTTATTCAGGGGCGGGTTTCAAACCCGCCCCTGCGTGGATTCCAATGTGGCAGGGAACAGGAGGAAAAAAGTGAGACGCTCACTGTTTGGAATGATGGTGCTCTTTATTCTGCTGGGATTTTTGCCGCAGGGTGTTTCGGCTGCAAAGTTTCTCCCGGTGAAGGACCTTCGGGCCGGGATGAAGGGATACGCTAAAAGTGTCTTTCATGGCACCAGGATTGAGACTTTCCCGGTGACCGTCCTCGGGGTTGTACGGAAGCGGCTGGGAGAGGCCGATATGATCATCGTGCGCATCGACGGGGGCTATTGCGTGGAGCATAAGTGCGGGATCATCGCCGGAATGAGCGGCTCCCCGGTTTATGTCGGCGGCCGCCTCATCGGCGCTATCAGTTACGGCTGGTCTTTCTCAATTGAGCCCATCGCGGGGGTGACCCCGATTGAAAAGATGCTGGAGGATGCCGAAGGAGCCGGGGCCAAATCAGATGTCGCTGAGAGCGGCGAGCGGCGCCTCTCTTCCCCCGTCGTTGCAGGGGGAAAGAAGTACACCCGGGTCCGGCTTCTCTCTTCCTCCCCCGCCGTCCGCGGTGAGGCCATGGATGGCACTCTGGTCATGTCCCCGGTCCGCAGCCTCTTTACCATCAGCGGTTTCGGCGAGAAGGGTTTCCAGACTCTCAAGTCTTCCCTGGCGCGCTACGGGGCCGTCTCCGTCGAGGGGGCGGCGGGGGAAAACATTCCGGCCGCCAGGCCCAACCTCGTGCCCGGCGCCGCACTGGGAGTTCAGCTTCTAAAAGGAGACCTCTCGGTCTCGGCCACCGGCACCCTCACCTGGCGCGAGAAAGATCGCATACTGGCCTTCGGACACCCGATGCTCCAGATGGGAGACGTCAGCCTGCCCATGGTCTCCGCTTATATTCACAATATTATTCCCAGTTACCTGACCTCATTTAAAATGGCCAACCCTCTCGAAGTGGTGGGGACACTGACCCGGGATCGTCTTTACACCGTCTCGGGAAATTTGCATCAGCCGCCTCCGATGATTCCCGTTACGCTGGATATCATTGATCGCAGCCTTAAGAGGCATCGAACTTACCACCTCCAGGCGGCCAGTCACCCGGTTCTCACGCGCTTCCTGGTGGAGAGCGCTCTCATGGAAGCCATTGTGTCCACCAGCGCCTTCAGCGGGAACTCGACCGCCAAAGTCTCCTACAGGGTGGAGGCGGAGGGGTGCCCTCCGCTCCTGGGCCAGGATCTCCTCTTCAGTCCCGGGCTCGATGAGGCCCTGGCCATCCGTCTAGGGGATGTCCTCGCCCGTCTGATGGACAATCAGTTTCAGCCGCTCAAGCTGCGCCGGCTATCCCTTACCGCTGAGATCGAGCAGAAAAAAAATGTGGCCGTCCTGGAAAAAATCTCGATTCCCAGCGGGAAGCGCCGGGCGGGGGATATGGTGCCGGTTCAGATCTGGCTCAAGCCTTTCGGCCGGAGTCCCGTGAAAAAGGAATTTACTTTTACCATTCCCCGGAATATCAAAAAAGGGGAAATAAAAATCGGGGTCTGCGGCGGCTCGGGAGCCGAACAGATGAAAAAAAAGCTTTTCATTTCGCAGTTTCCGCCCACAAGCTTAAAGCAGCTGTTAAAACAGATCCGGGAGCGCGAAAAAAACAGCCAGGTGGTGGCCCGGATCGTTCTCCCGAGCGAGGGAGCCGTCCTTCGGAGTGAGGTTTTCCCGTTTTTGCCCCAGTCGGTCTTTTCGATTTTTTCTTCCTCCGCCTCCTCAGAGATTGAATCGGAACGCGATTACATGACTTTCATTCTGGACACGCCCTGGTATGTCATTGGAGAGGCCCAGGTCGGAATCAAGGTGAAGCAGCCTTCCGGCGAAGAGAATCAACCTGAGCACCCGCCGGAACAGAAGACCTCCGTGGGCTGGCCGGGCGCATTCAGGGCCCTGAAAGTAGAGGCATCGAACGCTTCAGCGGAAAACAAGAAGAAGGGGCCTGCCGAAGCCCAGCCTCTCGAGAAGACGCAGTCTCCACCGGGAACAAAAAAGTGGGACATGGGAGGCGTGGATCTTTTTGAGGACGGCTTTCCCGAGGGGATCTCCTGCTCAAGCCGTGGAGATCTTTTCCTGGCACCAGCTTTGAACAAACTCCTGCGTTCGGATGAACCGCTCATCTGGTCTTTAGCCTTCGATCCCAAAAGAGACAGGGTTTATGCCGGTACGGGCTCCGGCGGGCAGATCCTCCGGATGACATCCCAGGGGAAAGTTATCTCTTCCATCGAGACGGGGGAGGCGCTGGTGAGCGCCCTGGCCCTGGATGAGGACGGCAATCTTTATGCGGGAACTTCACCCGGGGGAAAAATTTTCAAGGTGACGCCGGAGGGACGGGTGGCGCTTTTCTGGGAGAGCAAAAACATATATATCTGGGATCTGAAGTTCCGTCGCGGCGAGCTTTTTGCGGCCACCGGCGGCAAGGGCAAAGTTTTTCGTCTGAACAGGCGGGGACAGGCCTCCCTGGTTTTTGAATCTCCCGAGGAACATCTTCTCTCCCTGGCCCTGGGCGGCGCGGGGGAAATCTTCGCCGGTTCGGCCGGCAGCGGAATTATTTATGAAATTCAGCCTTCAGGCGATGCCAGGCCAATTCTCACCTGCTCTTCTCCTTCCGTGGATTCGCTCGTCCTCTCCCCTGCCGGAGACCTGTACGCGGCCTCCGGAGACAAAATTTATATTCTCTTCAGAGACGGCCGAAGCAAGACCCTGGCGGCGCCCGGCAAGTCGGTATTCAGGCTTCTTATGGCCGGGGACGGGACGCTGTACGCCGCCTCAGGAAACAGTGGGCAGATTTTCAAAATCGCCTCCGACGGCACTTTTTCGATTCTTTACTCTTTCAGGGAGGCCCAGACCCTGGCCCTGGCCCAGGGATACGGCGGGGCAGTTCTTTTTTCAACGGGTGGGGATGGGGCCGTCTATGAGATGGGAGCCGGCCCTCAGAAATGCGGCACCCTTACTTCCAATGTCTTTGACTGTGCTCTACAGGCACACTGGGGGAACCTGAGGTGGGAGCCGGTGCTTTTTCCGGGAACCTCCATCTCCGTGCAGACCCGCAGCGGCAATACCCCCTTCCCGGACAGTTCCTGGAGCGAGTGGTCCCAGGAATACAAACTTCCTTCGGGGAGCCCCCTCAGGAGCCCGCCCGGGCGCTTCATCCAGTGCCTGTTAACCCTCAAGGGGACCGGGGAGATCTCCCCGGTCCTTTCCGGCGCCTCTCTCTTCTACAGGGAGGAGACTCGTCCCCCCGCCATTGTCTGGAATTCCCCTTCAGGGGGAGAACGCTGGTCCGGGAAGCGGACCCTGCGCCTGGATGTCAGCACTTATGACCGGAGCGCCTTTGCCTTTGATCTTTCCTGTTCAAAGGACGATGGCAAGTCCTGGAAAGCCCTTATGCGCGATCTTCCCCTGACCTGGCAGGAAAATTCAGAATCGAAAGTATTCTCCCGTGCGGAATTTGAGTGGAAAACGGGCGATCAGCCCGATGGGAAGTACCTCCTGAAACTGGAGGCCAGGAGCCGCAGAAATCAAAAAGACCAGTTCCTTCAGGCCGTCTGCATCTCAGAGGCGGTCATCATCTGCAATACGGAGCCGGAAATTTCCATAATCTCCCAGAATAAAGGTGAAGACACCTTTGAAATCAGGGGGCAAGCCAGATCTCCCCTGGTGAATATCGCGGCCGTCTACTACCAGATAGGGGATGAGGGGTGGCGGGAGGCCTCTCCCGAAGACGGAATCTATGATTCTACGAAGAAGAATTTTATTGTCAGCATGGAGGGCCTTCAGCGCCGCAGGGCGGAAATAAAGATCAAGGCGACCGATGAGGCGGGGAATTTCAAAATCTTAAAAAGAGTTCTGGAAAGATAATCCTGGAAAGCCCGCTCCCCGCGATCCTCAGGTGAATTTTTCCATTACCCGAATCAGGCGGCCCAATTGCCTGCCTCCGCCGGGGGAGCTTTCATCCAGAGGGAGGCACTCCCTGAGATGCCTGGCCACGTAGTGCACGCCCACTTTATACAGGGCGGCCCGGGCCGCCGAAACCTGCTGGAGGACAGCCTCGCAGTCCCTGCCCTCCTCGATTATTTTTTGGATTCCCCTTATTTGCCCTTCTATTTTTTTCAGCCGGAGGAGAATTTCTTTTGAATCGTCCGTTTGCATCAGGTTCTCCATTTAAGTTGAGTATTTTTACTGCCTTCCGCCGGAAGACACGAGGTAACCCATGACGGCGCCCAGGAGGACGCTCACGTAAGGGTTACACGTCATACCTCAGGTGGAGCCCACTTTCTGGGAGAGGAAGCTCAGGACATAACCGATGATGCCTCCAATAATAACAGAAAAAAGCGTCGTTCTGTCCACGGACACTACTCCTTAAGGGCGATATGCGCGGATAGGAATTCAATAACTTTTTCTTCCGGCATATAGCCGATGGTCCTGGCGATTTCATTCCCACCCGAAAAAAGGATCATCGTCGGGATGTTCAGAATTTTATATTCGGTTGATGTTCTGGGACTGTCGTCCACGTTAAGCTTCACCAGAGTGAAAGAATCTGGGTATTTCTGGACGACGCCTTCCAGGATGGGGGCCACCTTGCGGCAGGGAGGGCACCAATCCGCCCAGAAGTCCACCAGCACGGGTTTAATAGATTCCAGCACCTTCGTTTTAAAATCGCCGTCCCAGACAGAGCCTATTTCGATCATTTTAATCATCCTTTCCACTCGCTGCCTTATACTATACACTGTATAGTATAAGACAGCTTTATACCCATGTCAAGGCCCCCTCGATTATATTTTCACACTTCCAAAGCGTATTTACTGAAGACAAGAGCCCGGCAAAAAGAGGGGAATGTCCTTGAAACAAAGAAGTTTACTAAAGAAGTTTACTTATGTTTATTTGTGCCTCCGGCCTTTTTCGGAGGAGGGTGGCGAATTGAGGAAAGGCATGGCTTTGCACTGAGATGAATTCAGGCTCGCGCGCCAGCGCGATTTTTATGGGCTTCCTGTCGCTTGTGACAGCCTGTTTTCTTTATCACTTTTTCCCCTCGGACTTCGCGAGCGATGCCGCCGAATTGGGAATCATCTTTTCAGGCACTCTCGCTCTTATCCTGACAATTGACGCCATGCGTCCGTCCTTTTCGATGACCGGCATGTACCTCATGGATGTAGCGGTGTATACGACCATTTTTCTCGCAAATCCGCAAAAGGCCATCTGGATGACTTTTCTGCTCGTAGTGACGGCGTACTTTTTACAGAACGCAATTATGCGCCCTCAGAAAAAGCGGCCCAGACCTCTGAGTTACCTGATCTTGAACATAAATCTTAACGTCATCCCCTTTGCCCTGGCGGCCCTGGTCTACCAGGCCCTGTCGCAGGGCGAGCCGCTTATCTCCTCCGTAAGAAGCCTGATCGCCGTCTTCCTGTGCGCCCTTACTACTGAGGCCTGTTTCATCTTAATCTATTCGCTCTTCATTTCCATTTCAAGCGGGTATAATCTGTGGGAATTCTGGAAATTCTTCCCCCAGGCATTGAAGCCTGAGACAATATATCTACTGGCTCCAATCGGGGCTCTGAGTGCATTTTTCTTACACGAGGCGCCCCTGGCCCTCGTCCTCCTGGCCATTCCCCTCTTTGCCCTTCTAATCATCACCATTGCATTCCGGGATGCACATACGGAAGCTTACGAGATGATGAGCATGATCAGTTCCACCCTGGAGGCCAGGGATCGCTACATGAGCCAGCATTCCGAGAGGGTCGCGGTCTATGCGAGAGATATTGCCCTTCAGCTCGGCCTGGGAGAGGCCGTCTCCCGGGGGCTGATGGACGCCGGCCGTCTGCACGACATAGGTAAAATAACCATCCCCGACAGGATTCTCTACAAGCCGGGATCATTGGACGATAATGAGTGGGAGATAATGAAGAGCCACGTCGGCAACCTGAAAAAAATATTCGGGAAATTCCGTTTCCTTGCAAAAAAAGTGGAGCTGGCTTATTACCACCATGAGCGGTTGGACGGGAAGGGCTACGAGAAAGGCCTCTCCGGAAACGAGTATCCCCTGGCCTCCAAGATCCTTTCGGTGGCGGACGCCTACGAATCAATGACCGCCGACCGTCCCTATCGGAAAACCATGCCGGCGGAAATCGCCATCCAGCGCATCCGACAGGGGGCGGGAACCCAGTTCGATCCATTGGTGGTGGATGCCTTTATGAATTTAATCCGGGATGAAGTCAAGTACAGCCTTCAGCTCAAGGTGCGCCAGGGAGAGGTGCTTCTCAAGCAGTTGGCTGAGAAGGATCCATACACCTACCAGAAATCCCGCAAGATGGAGAAGCTGGTCATGCAGATAGGGATGCAAATGCATCTGTCAGCCGGGGACCTGGATACCATTACGGAGGCCGCCCGCTTCATGGATCTCGGAAAACTCAAGATGGCCGACGAGATTATCAAGAAGGCGGGCAAGCTTACGCCGGAGGAGATAAAAAAGATCGAGGAACACTCGGTAATTGGAAGCGAACTGGCCAGGGATCTTCCTATCTCCGGGGAATCAATTCAGTTAATCCGCTTTCACCATGAGCGATTTGACGGCAAAGGGTACCCTTCCCGTCTGGCAGACGAGGAAATTCCCCTTGGAGCCAGGATCCTCTCCGTCGTAGACACTTTTTGTTCCCTCACGACGGACCGGCCTTACCAAAAGAGCATTTCGCCCGCTGAGGCTATTGCGAAAATTCAGGAGGAAAGCGGAGCTCAGTTCGATCCCCACGTGATCGACGTGCTCATGAAATCTCAGAAGGAAGAGGCCTGATCGCGAAGAGCCCGTTCGATCTGCCTCCGGGCGTCTTTTCCGGCCTGGGCCTCCCGCTTGTCGTAGAGTTTTTTACCCCTGGCCAGGGCCAGCTCGACTTTGGCCTTTCCATTCCTGAAGTACATTCTGAGTGGAATCATGGTCAGGCCTTTTTCCTGGACTTTCCCTGTCAAGCGGCGTATTTCGGAGCGATGAAGGAGAAGTTTTCTCTTCCGTTTGGAGTCCTCGTTGAAGCGGTTCCCCTTCTCGTAGGGACTGATGTGGCACTGACAGAGCCAGATTTCCCCATTTTCAATCCGTGCGTAACTGTCCTGAAGGTTGGCCAGGCCGCCGCGAAGAGACTTGACCTCCGTTCCGGAAAGGACGATTCCGGCCTCAAAGGTCTCTTCGATCAGGTACTCAAACCGGGCCTTTCGGTTGAGGGTTATGTTTTTTTCCTCTGACAAAGACGGACCTCCCCTCAGCGATAATCTGGCCTTTCTTGTTTTTAATTTCAGCCTGGAGAATAATGGTTTTCCCCCGATCCTCCTCGATGGAGGCCGACACGCAAACCGGTTCGTCAACGACAGCCGGTTTTCTGAAGCGGACTTCCAGGCGGGCGGTGACCGCGAAGCAATCGAGGGTTGAGGCCATGTAGGCCATGGCCTCGTCAAGAAGGGTACAGATAATGCCTCCGTGGACCAGGCCCGCGTATCCCTGGTAATCCCTGCGCGGCGTAAATTCGGCGGAGACCCTTTCCGGACTTCTCTCAAAGACAAGGTGCATACCGATGGGATTTAAGTTGCCGCAAGCAAAGCAGTAGTGATCGTCGAGCAATTCCACCCGCTTCACCTCTCTTTTATTTCTGTCAAAAAACTCCTCCAGGCAGCCAGGACCTGGCTCCGGGCCGCCTCCGGCGAGGAGCCGTTGTAGATGACCACGTCGGCCGATTTTTTCAGTCTCCATGGAGGGGCCTGGGCCCTCATCCTGAGAAGGACGTCCCGGCGGCTGGCCCCGTCCCGCTTCATGACCCGGGCCACCCGCTCCGCCAAAGGGGCCTCCACGACCCATATGACGTCTCCCAGGTCCTCCTGCCCCGCTTCGACGAGAAGGGGAGCGACTACGCAGACTATTTCAGCCGCTGACTCCGATATTTTTTTCCTGATCTCCCCGGCAATCGCCGGGTGAGTGAGGCCGTTCAGCCGGCGCAGAAGCTGGCGATCGGAAAACACAAGGCGAGCCAGTCCCTTTCTGTCCAGGGATCCGTCTTCCCTGCGAAGAGCCGGCCCGAATGCCAGGAATATGCCTTCTAAAATGGGAGAGCCGGGCTCCGTCATGGCTTTTCCAATCAGGTCGGCGTCAATGACGTCGGCTCCCAGCTCTCCCAGATAATCCGCCACGGCGCTCTTTCCGGCGCCGATTCCCCCAGTCAGGCAGATAACCCGCTTGCCCACCTCAGATAGCGGCGTCCTCAGCCGGTTTAGGCGGTTCCTCCGCCGGGGAGGCTTCTGCGGCCGCCTGAAGGTTGTTCAACTTGCTCTTGAGCATGTCGCCCACCGTGAAGGTGGTATTGCTCTGATTGGACATGAATGAGCGGTACTCGGCGCTTTCCTGATCGTTCTGAGCCTGTCTTAAGCTGAGGAGCATTCTCCGCTCCTCCGGCTTGATCTCGAGAATTTTAACCTGGATTTCCTGATCGACGTGCAGTATATCCTCCGGTTTCACGGTGCGCAGAGAAGACAGTTCCGCCAGAGGGATGAGCCCTTCGATGCCGTCCCCGACAGCCACGAAGACGTAATTTCTGGCCAGCTTGGTGACCCGGCCGATCAGCGTCATGCCGGGTTTGAGTCTCTCTTCCACGGTCAGCCAGGGATCCGGCATGGCCTGGCGCAGACTGAGTGATATTTTATCCCTGTTCTTGTCGAGTTTAAGGACCAGGACTTCCACCTCGTCTCCGATTTTCATGACTTCAGAGGGATGCTTGATCCTTCTCCAGGAGATTTCTGATATGTGAACAAGGCCATCGACTCCGCCCAGATTGACGAATGCGCCAAAATCGGTCAATCTGGCTACTTTCCCAGTGAGGATGGCCCCTTCATATATTTTCTGCATAGTCACGGCTCTCTTGCTGTCCCACTCTTCCTGGAGGACCTTCCGGCGCGAGAGCACCACTTTCCGCCGCGCCCGGTCGATCTCGATGACCTTCAACTGGAGCGGTTCTCCGATGAAATCTTTAAGATCGCGCACGGGGCGCATATCGAGATGAGAGGCCGGAACAAATCCTCTCAATCCCAGGTCAACGATTAGCCCGCCCTTTACTTCCTCCACGGCGGTCGCCGTCAGGGTCAGGTTTTCCTGATGGGCCTTGATGACTTTGTTCCAGGCTGATTCGAGGTCGGCGCGCTTTTTCGAAAGCAGAAGCTCGCCCACCATTCCCTCCACCTTTATGACCACCACGTCAATTTCATCGCCCGGCATGACGATCTCTTCGGGGCTTGAAAAACTTTTGTGCGAGAGTTCATTAAGGGGGATGATCCCCTCTGATTTATAGCCGATGTCAACCATGACACCGTCCTTGTCTATTTGCACGACTTTTCCCTTGAGAAGTTGTCCCTGGGTAATTCGCCGGAAGGTCTCCTCATAGCCGTCCTGCGACATCTCTTGTTCTTCCGTTTTTTCCTCGGCCGCTTTGATTTCGGTGTGCACCGGGACAGCCGCCGCCGGTTCTTTGACAGTGGGCGCTTCCGGGATCTCTTTTTTTGTTTCGTCCGCCGTTTTCTGAATCATTTCCTCGTTTGCAATGTTTGCGGGCTCCTGCCCGACTTCCAGTTGTTGTTCCATTTAACAGTCGCTCCTTTCACAATTCAAGAGAAGTCATTTCTGGCACCTGGGGCAGAAGAAACTGCTTCTCTTGGCCACTAAGCTTTTCTCAATCGCCTCCCCGCACACCGTGCAGGGAAGCCCCGTTCGATAATAGACCTTGTGGAACTTCTGGTAGCTTCCAGGCGTTCCATCAACCCTGAGGTAGGTCCGGTCGCGAAGCGTGCTGCCGCCGGAGGCGACAGCGGTCTTCAATACTTCCGGGATGGCCCGGAATAATCGGGCAATTTCATCCCCGCTCAGCGAAGAGGCGGATCTTTCAGGCCTTATTCCGGCCCTCCAGAGGATCTCGGAGACGTAGATGTTGCCGATCCCCGCGATCAGATGCTGTTCCAGGAGGAGGCGCTTGATTTCCTTGCGGCTCCCTGTCAGGCCCCGGAAGGCTTCCAGGGTGAACTCCTCTCCCAGAGGGTCCAGCCCCAGAAGGCGTATCTCGTCAGGCTCCTCTTCTTCACCTCCTTTTAAAAGGTAAATCCGCCCGAATTTCCTGATGTCACTATAGCATAAATACGTCTTCCCCTCAAGTGCCATCACGAGATGGGTGTGTTTGGGCAGGTCCTTTTCCTGTTCCAGCAGGAAGAAACGCCCCGTCATCTTGAAGTGGACGGCCAGGGCCGCCCCTCCTTCAAGGAGAAGCAGAAGATACTTGCCCCTCCGTCCGGTACCCAGGATGCGCTTTCCTTCGAGGCTTTCCAGGAATTCCTCCGGGGTGGCGTTCCGAAGAAGTGCCGGGTGGAGAATCCGAAACTTTTGGATCCTCTTCCCTTTGAGCAGACGATTAAGATCTCTCCGGGCGGTTTCAACTTCGGGCAGTTCAGGCATCGGAAAGCGCCTCCAGTTCCCCCCAGTTTTTGCCGGTCTTAAGGGTGATTCGGAGGGGGGGGCACAGGTCATAGGCATTCTCCATGGTCTCTCTGGCCAGTTCCGAAAAGATCTCGACTTCCTCCGGGGGGACTTCGAAGACGAGTTCGTCATGGACCTGGAGGACCATCCTTCCGGCCAGACCCCGCCGCTCGATTTCGTCCTGCATCCTAATCATGGCCACCTTGATGAGGTCGGCCGCGCTCCCCTGCACCGGGGCGTTGACCGCGACGCGCTCGGCGTTCTTTCTCACGGTGGCGTTCCGGCTCCTTATTCCATCCACCCGCCGCCGCCGTCCCAGGAGAGTGGAGACAAAGCCCGTCTCAGCGGCTCCGGCCACCGTGTTTTCAATGAATTTATGCACGCCCCTGAATCTTTCAAGATAAATATGGATGTAGCGGCCGGCCTCGTTGCGCGGAATTTTGAGCGTCTGCGAGAGCCCGTGGGCGCTCATCCCGTAGATGATGCCGAAGTTGACCACCTTGGCGGTGCGCCGCATCTCGCCCGTGACCTCCTCCGGAGAGACTCCGAAAATTTCCGAGGCGGTGAGGCGATGGATGTCCTCCCCCCGTTCGAAGGCTTCGAGGAGCTTTTCATCTTTTGAGAGGTGGGCCAGGATCCGAAGCTCCACCTGCGAGTAGTCTCCGCACAAAAAAAGATCGCCGGCTTTGCACGGAATGAAGGCCTGCCGGATCTCCCGCCCCCATGAGGTTCTGACGGGGATGTTCTGGAGGTTGGGGCGGCTGGAAGAGAGGCGCCCGGTGGCGGCCACCATCTGGTTGAAGGTGGTGTGGATCCGTCCGCTCTCGGGGCTGACGAGCTTGGGGAGCGACTCCACGTAGCCGGTCTTGAGCTTGGAGAGTTCCCGGTACTCCAGGATTTTGTCAATGATGGGGTGCAGGTGGGCCAGGTTTTCCAGAATTTCCGAGGCGGTGGAAAAGCTCTGTTTCTCTCCGGCGGGAACCTTGAGATCCTCGATGATCCTGAGTTTCTCAAAGAGTATTTTTGAGACCTGGGCGGGGGAGTTGATGTTGAACTCCTCACCGGCCAGGGTCGTTATTTCCCCCCGGAGGCGGCATAGGTGCTCCTCGATGTCTCTTGAGATCCGGATCAGCCGCCCCGTCTCAAGCGCCATGCCGTGGGCTTCCATCCGGGCCAGGACGGCGGCCAGGGGAGTCTCCACCTCCCAAAAGAGCCTCTCAAGGGCGTTGTCCGCAAGAAGGGCAGAGAGGGGCGCCGAAAGGGCCAGGAGGCCGGCGCTTTGCAGGGAGCACCAGGCCTGAAGCTCCTCCGGATTTACCTGGGCGTAAGTCCTGGCCTTCACGCCTTTCCCCAGGAGATCCTCCTCGGTGGGAAGGGAGGCGGACAGGAAGCGGGCGGCCGCGTTCCAGATCTGGTGATTGGTCTCATCCGGCTCCAGGAGGTAGGAGGCCAGGCCGATGTCAAAAAAGTTTTTCCCCAGGTTGAAGTTTTCCCTCTCCCACAGGAGGTGCCCGCTCTTGAGCCGGGTGCAGACTTTGAGGATGCGCTCGTCTTTCAGGGCCGGCTCAAGACACTTGAGAGCCTGTTGGATGGGAAGGGAGGAATCCTCTTTATGGTGGAAGAGATCCATTTCCCCGGCGCAGGCCAGCGGGAGATAGAAACAGCCGTCATCTTTTAAGCCGAGGGCGATCCCCAGCAGGCGGCCGCCGATGTCGGGCGAGGTGGCCAGCCACAGGATGGAAAAAGACTTCTCCTCCGCCAGGCGCCGGGAGAGAGCGGGAAGGGATTCTTCGCTTACAATTTCGCAGGGAGGCGGAAAAATAGGAAAAATAGGAAAAATAGGGACAGCGCCCTTTTTTGTTCGCAAAAAAGGGCGCTGTCCCCTTTTTTCTTCCGGGAGAATTTTTTCAAGGAGGGCCTTGAATTCCAGGCGGCCCAGCAATTCCCGAAGTCTTTGAGAATCCGGCTTTGTAAGTTTGAGGTCCTCCCAGCGGATGGGCAGTGAAAGGTTCGCCTCCAGGGTGACCAGCTTTCTGCCGAGGAGGGCCGATTCGCGGTGCTCCCTTATGAGCGCCCCCGCCTTGCCCGGAACCTCTTCGCTTCGGGCCAGAATATTTTCGAGGCTTCCATACTCGGCTATAAGCTTTGAGGCGGTCTTTTCTCCGATGCCGGGCACTCCGGGGATGTTGTCGGAGGGGTCGCCGGCGAGGGCCTTCATGTCAACCAGTTGCGCCGGAGATAGGCCGAAGCGCTCCCGCACCGCGGCCTCGTCATAGGTCGCCAGGTCGCTTATGCCCTTTCTGGGGATCAGCACCCGGATGTTCGGGGAGACCATCTGCAGAAGATCCCGATCCCCGCTCAGGATGAGGACTTCCAGGCCTTCCTCTTCCGCCCTTATGGCCAGGGTGGCCAGGCAGTCGTCCGCCTCGTAGCCCTCCTCCCAGAAGACGGGAACCCCCAGTATTTCCAGGAATTCCTCGATCAGGACGAACTGGCCGCTCAGGTCCTCGGGCATCTTTTCCCGCTGGGCCTTGTATTCGGGGAAGGCCTCCTTCCGGATCGTCGGGGGGCCCTTGTCGAAGGAGGCGGCTAGAAAATCAGGGTGCTCTTGTTCCAGGATCTTAAGAAGCATGGTAGCAAAGCCATAGACGGCGGAGACCGGCTCCCCCAGTGAGGTCTTGAGCGGCGGCAGGGCATAAAAGGCCCGGTAGGCCAGCCCATTGCCGTCAATCAATAGCAGCTTCTGCTTCTTTTCCAAATCCGTCTCCATTGTCAGCTAATTCTATCCAGGAGTAGGGATCCCTCTCCGCCATTGCGGTGAATGCCGTAAGGGCGAAAAATTTTTCGCCCCTACAATCGCCCCACGACCCGTCGCCCCACCATCAGCGACCCTGTGCAATCCAGGGAGATTTAATGATGATATCCCACTCGCGAAGGCCGACATCACAACCTCCCAATATTATCTCTTCCCGCTTCTGTTTCTGAACCAATTTATAAGTAGGGCGGCCATACTCTATGGGGATTATTTTTACGGCAAGATAATCTTCTTGCCGAAATGCGACTCCGACATAGATATTTACGATTAGTATCACGACAATGAAATAGCCGATTAGAAAAATTTTTGGATACCGGAAATACACAATAAAACAGGCTATCATCAACCAACCGATGGCGAATACTATATGATTTCCATCTCTCACACAATTTGGCAAAAGCCAGAAAACAATAAAAAACAAATAGGGAAGATGAATCAGGGACCAAAATATTCGGTCATGCCGTATGGAGATCACCAGGTTCCTTTTCTTTCTGATATGCGCTTTTCCTGCTTCCTGGAGATGCGCGGGTTAAAGGGGTAACAAGATTTGATCTTCGAGTGCCGATAAAAAACCGGCTAGGCGTACATTTCGTATTTGTCGGTTACTA
Organism: bacterium; assembly: GCA_043798715.1. GTDB lineage: Bacteria > Vulcanimicrobiota > JAZDOK01 > JAZDOK01 > JAZDOK01 > JAZDOK01. Next base: position 67,829 of record JAZDOK010000013.1, on the reverse strand, counting down.
GTCGACATATTTTATATGTTTTTGTATAATAGTGTTATGCAATACTGCAAAAGACATCTCGCAGCAGAGATCCAGATACAGTTTAGTTCCCGGGAAATCATCGTTCTTACGGGCATGAGACGGGTGGGTAAGTCGACACTCGCACGGATGCTATGCTCTATGAGAAGACAGAAGGGGACTCTTCCTGATTACAGGAAGCTGGCTTCGACTTCAAAGTCCATCGGGATGAAAGAACACTATGTCGTTACCAGGGATTTCAAAGATCTTCCGGGCTTTATTCCCGCCTGTGAACTCTGATATCAAAACTGCACATGGTGTCTGATCCAAAAACCGGCAAGGCGGGGGAAGGATCGGGGCGGAAGAAAATTCATGAAAAATCTGTGCATATTCATGGCAGTGACTGTATTCGGCTATATTGGCTGGTCGCTTGGAGAGCGTTTTGGGATCATGACGGCGTTCTTTATCAGCACCATCGGAAGCATTTTCGGTGTTTACGCGGGTTGGCGAATTTATCGGGACTATCTGAGCTGATAATTAAGAATACCGTAAGGGCGAAAAATTTTTCGCCCTTACTCGTGCCGGGCGCCGTTGGCTGGTTTTGGAAGATCGGCTGCCAGAAAGAAACCGATGAGGAGGAGCACGAGCGTCAGGCCGAAGAGGAATGGGAACGAGGCGGCATTAAGAAGCGTTCCTCCAAGGACGGGGAAGAGCATGGCAGGAGCGTTTGCGGTATTCAGGATCCCGATGTAGGTCGGTCTCCGCTCCTCGGGGGCGGTCTCCATCGTGTAATTAGTGAAACCTATCCAGGCCCCCCAGGCCAGGCCCATGAAGAGGAAGACGAGGGGATAGAGGATCAGCAACCCGCATCCTGCGCTATAGTGAAAAAAGAGAGCCAGAAGGGGCGAGACAACGGCGCAGAGGATGGCGCCCCGGATGACCAGGCGGTTTCCGAAATGGTCGCTCATGTAACCCCAGCCAAGGCAGCCGAGGGCCTGCCCCAGCGTATGGGCGGCCACGAAATATCCGACCGTTTCCGGAGAAATTAAGAGATGGCTGGTAGCGTGGATCGCGTAGAAGGGAGAGCTCATGGTCGCCGCTCCCAGCAAGAGCTGGAGGAGGAGGAGTCTTCGAAAGGCAGAGTCTTCCCGGAGAATCTTCGGAAGCGAATGGATGAGAGAGGGCCTTACCGGGGGGGGCTTCAGTTCTTTTTGAGCGGGTTCCCTTATGGCGATCAAAAAACCCATGGAGAGGGCGAGCAGAACCAGGTTGATCAGGAAGAGCACTCCGAATGTCTCCAGGGAAGTGCTCCCGTGCAGGATGGCTTTCACCCAGAAGCCAGCGGCGAAGCCGAGGATGCCGGCGCTGAACTGGTAGATGGCGAAGAAGCGCCCCCGGTATTTTTCCGGGACGGTCCTTGCGACCAGCTCAAACCAGCCCACCCCGCCGAGACCCTCGCTGATGAAGAAGAGGCCGAAGGAGAGGAAAAAAAGGAAGAGGATAAGGGAGGGGCTCTTAAGGTGCAGGAAGAGGAGCGCGACGACCAGGAAAAGGAAGGGCAGCCGGCCCCAGAAATAGAGCTTAAAAAGCGGGGGGACGAGATGCTGTTTTTTTTCAAAAAATTCTGCCGTGAACAACTGGGGGAGGTACCACCCGCCCATATAGAGGGTGGCGACGAGGCCGATGAGAAACATCGAGGACGTCAGTTCGTGCAGGAAGACGGGGAGCACCGCGGCCAGGTCTCTGAAAGCGGCGCTCAGGCCGAAGAGAATGCCTTCAATGAGAAGAAAATAATAATTTCTATCGAAGGAGGGCTTTCCTGACCGCATCACTCCAGGCGGGAGCGGACGATACCGGCCAGTTCTCCAATCTCCCGGTTCAATTCTTCTTCATCGGGGCCTTCCGCCATAATCCGAAGCAGCGGCTCCGTCCCCGAAGGTCGTATCACCAGGCGTCCCCGCCCCTTAAGGCGTTTTTCGACTTCCCGAACAGCCTGCTGGATGACGTCGTCCAACCTCCACTCGTCCTTGCGGGAGGCCGGAACATTGACCAGGATCTGGGGGTAGGTCCGAAAGGATTTCGTAAGTTCGCTTAAGGTGGTTTTCCGGTCCCGCAGGATCCTGATCAGGTGGACGGCCGTCACGATCCCGTCTCCGGTCGTATTGTAGTCGAGGAGGATGATGTGCCCGGATTGCTCTCCGCCGAGCCTGGCGCCGCTTTTAAGCATCTCCTCCAGGACATAACGGTCCCCTACGGCCGTCCGGGCCAGGTGGACGCCGATTTCTTCCAGAGCTTTCTCCAGCCCCAGGTTGGACATGACAGTCGAGACCACCAGGTCATGGGGCAGCTTGTTATTACCGGCAAAGTCCGCGGCGAAAATGGCCATGATTTTGTCGCCGTTGACGATCTCGCCTTTTTCATCCACCGCTATGACCCGGTCCGCATCCCCGTCAAAGGCGATCCCGACGTCGGCCCCGTGGCTGATCACGGCCTCCTGGAGCATTTTGGGCCTGGTGGCGCCGCAGTCCACGTTGATACGGCTCCCGTCCGGGTCGGCGTGGAGCGCGATCACTTCCGCCCCCATTTCCTTGAAGAGCCTTGGGGCGATGAAGAAGGCCGCTCCGAAGGCGCAATCCAGGACGATCCGAAGGCCGCTGAAGTCTCCGCTAAGCATGCGCTTGATATAGTGAAGATACATCTCATGGGCGTGCTCCACCTCGATGACGCGGCCGATATCGGCGCCTTCGGGACGGGGCAGGTGGTCTTCGGCGAGAATTGTCTCTTCTATCCGGCGCTCGAGCTCGTCGGGCAGCTTGAATCCTTTCGAGGAAAAGAACTTGATGCCGTTATCGGCTATGGGATTGTGGGAGGCCGAGATGACTACGCCTGCGGCCGCCTTCAGATACGAAGTCAGGTGGGCCACGGCAGGGGTGGGCATGATACCGACCCTGAGAACATCCATCCCCACCGAACAGATTCCGGCCGAGAGGGCGCCTTCCAACATATCCCCGGAAATTCTCGTGTCCTTACCGATCACTATTCCCCGGCCTTCGCCTTTTTTCATCAGGTGGAAGGCCCCGGCCCTTCCGATTCTGAAGGCGAGTTCCGCGGTCAATTCTCTGTTGGCGACTCCCCTGACTCCATCCGTTCCGAATAATTCACTCATGTAATCCTCCGGGAATCAAGGTTTTACAGGGGTTATCTGAATCATAATTCTGACGCTCTTTCCCTGGACGACGGAAACACCCTTGGGTTTAAGGACTTGCACTTCCCGGCTCAGTGGGCAGTCGGCTCCTTCGATGTTGAAGACTTCCGTCGAGAGGGAGGAGGGTGGATTTTCCGTTTTACCTGAGATAATGACGGTCGCCGTGGCGGGATTAAGCGTGACAGATTTCATAAGATAGCCCTGGCGGGGAGTTCCGGAAATATTCGGCGAGATGGGGAGGACGCGACTTTCCAACTCCGAGCGGATGGGAACAGTCACCCTCAGCACTCCCGGGAAGAGGCTCATCTCATGAACCGGATTGCCTTCGGCGTCAAGGACCGCGGGTGTCACTTTCTGAACGATATCGGAATCAGCGGCCGTGACGTCGACTTCGGCCACGACCGAGCGCACCTTTTTAAAGAGGCTCTCGGTACCGAGCGCCTTGAGACGCTGCGGTTTGATCTGACCCACGACATAGCCGCTCGCCGGGCGGCCGCGGGTGAGCACGGTCACATCCATGAAGCGGCTCTCGGATGACTCCAGCTTTACCGAAATCGAGTCAGGTTCTTTTTCGACAATTTCAACATTTTGCGGGCTCTTTATTTCAACGGGGAAATTATAGGTCCCGGTGTTTTTATCCTTAAAATTAACCGCGGCTTTAATATGGTCCGGCGTGATTCCCTTGATGACTTCCGGGCCTCCCCGTATGGTCACCGTGACTGACTTCGGCAGACCCAGGGGAATGACTGAAGCAGACAGGTTCATTGCCTGAAGCGGCAGGACCAGATTGAGCTCCATCAGCGGCCCGGCCAGAGGCGTCTGGGTGTATTTCACATAACCCCAGAGGCATATGGCCAGGAAGGCGCAGAACAGCTTGAGCCTAAGGTTTTTTCTTAAGGATCCCAAAGTTGCCCTTCCTTTCCATCAGGTCTTTCCAGAGTGGTATTTGCGGCCCGTTTGGAGAAATCAAGAGAGCCAGAAGCACTTTTTTCAATTTTTCCGGATCCAGATTTCGGGTCAACTTGCCATTTCTGGCCAGGGAGATGCTGCCCGACTCCTCGGAGATCACCACCACCAGGGCGTCTGTCTGCTCTGAGAGCCCTATGGCGCAGCGGTGGCGGGAGCCGAGGCTTTTGTCCGCCGGGAAGTCCACGTTTTCCGAGAGCGGCAAATAACAGCCGGCCGCCATGATTTTGTCGCCCTTCACTATGACGGCCCCGTCGTGAAGAGGCGTTTTCTGCTGGAAGATGGAGAGCAGGAGCTTCCCTGAAACATTGCTCCCCAGGAGGGTTCCGGTCTCAATATATTCTTCCAGGCCGGTCTCCCGCTCGATGACGATGAGAGCTCCGACTTTTGTCTGAGAGAGGACGGAGCTGGCCCAGGTGATCTCATCTACAACTTGAGTGATGGCCTCCCGGGCCATTCTTTCGTAGGGGGCGGCGAAAAGGCCGCGCCTTCCCAGGTGGCCCAGGGCCCGCCTTAGCTCAGGCTGGAAGACGATGGGGATGGCCACGGCGATAGCGGTCAGGAGATAGCGGAGAATCCAGTGGATGGTCGTCAGTTTGAGGTAGTAGGTCAGCAGCATCAGGAAGAGCAGAATGCCCACGCCCTGGATTATCTGGACCGCCCTGGTGTCCTTGATCAAAAGGAAGAAATAGTAAAAAAAGATGGCCACGATAAGGATGTCCATCATGTCCAGAAAGGTGAATTTCGAGAGGTAGGGGATGGGGAGGCGTCTTATTTGTTCGAGCATATTCAGTGTTTCCTCACAATTAAGCTGCCCTTATAATAATAAACTTTTCTCTTTTTGTAAAGTGGAAGTCGCAGACGGAGCCCCTTCGCTTTTCACTGCCTTGAGGAAGTGGGAGAGTCGCTTGTATAAAAACAGTACCAGCAGCGAATTGAAGAGTCCCTTTAAAAGGTTAAAGGGGACCACCGAGCAGAGGATAAATGTAGTCAAAGCCGTTTGCGGGCGGATGAACAGCGGCAAAACCAGGTAATTTGCCGGGATCATCAAGGCGGTTGTTCCGAGGATGCCGACGACGAGAGCCAGCGTCGCCATCGCCTTTGTCTTTCTGATGCGGTAAATACTGCCGCACAAAACAGCCATGGAGGCCCCTGCGATAAAGTCCATAAAGGCTCCCAGACCTCCACCCTCTCCGCCTTTTACAAGGAGAAATATCAGATCCTTCACGAAAGCCAGGGCCACGCCTTCCATGGGGCCGAGCGCCAGCGCGCCGATAATGGTCGCCGTATCGCTCGGATCGTACTTAATGAAGGGCGCCGGAGGAAAGGGCACTTGAAGAAAGATCATAAGAAGAGCGGCTAAAGAGGCCAAGAGAGCGATTTTCACAAATCCGGCCAGCTTCATGAGATTCGTCCCGGCTTTTTTTCTGGAATCACTTTTTCAATGAAGAAAGGATGGGTTCGAGGCACTTTTCCAGGTCAAGCTTGCCGACTTCCTCCAGCTCGTAGGTGACCCGCACCGCCGGCTTGGAGAACTTCGTGATCAGGCGGAGATCAACGGGAGTTCCGATGACCACCAGATCGGCCGGAGTGGCGTCAATCGTTTCCTTGAGTTCCCGGATCTGCTTCTTGGAATAGCCCATTGCCGGGAGCACCTTTTGCAGGTGCGGAAATTTCTTATAGGTCTCCTGGATCGAGCCGACGGCATAGGGCCTGGGATCTGCTATTTCCAGGGCGCCGAATTTCTTGGCCGCCAGAATTCCGGCCCCGAATCCCATGTCTCCATGGGTCAGAGTCGGCCCGTCTTCCACCACCAGCACCGTTTTGCCTTTCATAATTTCGGAATCATCAACAGATATGGGAGAAATCGCCTCGATGACCAGGGCTTCAGGGTTGTTTTTACGGATGCTATCCTTGACATGGGCGATCCCTTCGAGATTGGCGGAATCCATCTTGTTTATAACAATGACGTCGGCCATCTTAAGATTGGTCTCGCCTGGAAAATAGGAAACCTCGTGGCCCGCCCTGAGCGGATCCACCAGTACGATCTGAAGGTCCGATTTGTAAAACGGGAAATCGTTGTTGCCTCCGTCCCAGACGATGACATCGGCCTCTTTCTCGGCCTGACGCAGAATTTTCTCGTAATCAACTCCGGCATAAACGACAATCCCCATCTCTATGTGGGGCGCATATTCCTCCTGCTCCTCGATGGTGCATTTGTGATCATCCAGGTCCTTCAGAGTGGCAAATCGTTGCGAGATCTGCACCCGCAGATCTCCGTAAGGCATGGGATGGCGGACAGCCACCACCCGGATGCCTCTTTTTTTGAGAACACTGCACACTTTGCGGGTTGTCTGGCTTTTTCCGACACCGGTACGTACGGCGCATACCGAAACGATCGGAACCATGGATTTTAGCTGGGTGTGCTCCGGCCCCATAATTCTGAAGTCGGCGCCGGCGGCGGTGACCGTTGAGGCTTTATGCATGACGTCCATGTGAGCGGTGTCGCTGTAGGCAAAAACCACCTGGTTCACGCCGTGTTCCTTTATGAGTCGGATCAACTCGTCCTCGGAGTAGATCAAGATTCCTTCAGGATAGAGCCTGCCGGAGAGTTCCGGAGGATAGCGCCTTCCATCAATGTCCGGGATCTGGGCTGCGGTGAAAGCGATGACCTCGTAAGAGTCGTTGTCTCTGAAATAAACGTTGAAGTTATGAAAATCTCTTCCGGCCGCCCCCATTATGATGACCTTTTCCCGCTTCATTTGCCACCTCTGTTAAGATTGAAATTTCGAAAACGCATATTCTATCATACTTATAGAATATCCTTTGTCACTTCGAGCGGAAGACACTCCATGCGTCCGGCTGAGGAGGCTTTATGATCAATCAGTTATCGCGCAGCAGCAGTGTCTCGGATATCCAGCGAAGGTAGTCTTCGTTTCCCTCGAGGATGGGGCAGAAGACGATCTCCGGGACGGAGTATGAGTGCATCTTTTTAATGGTCTCGGTAAGTTCTGCGGCCATGCTTGGTATTGTCTTGATAAGGAGCAGGCATTCCCGGCTCTTTTCAATCGCCCCCTGCCACCAGTAGTGCGATTCCACTCCGGGCAGGATGGAGACGCAGGCGGCAAGCTTTTTTCCCAGCAGGGCCAGGGCGATCTTCCTTCCCTCTTCTATGTCCGGAACAGTGACAAAGACAACCCTATAATCGGACAAATTAATCATCCTCCTTGCATACAAGCGCCTATGATTTTTTATTATAGCAGTTGCCCGGCGCAGGAGCAAATCCTGTCTTGGAGGAATTCGCCTTTTTCTATCGAAAAAGATTAATGAGGGGGAGTAAGAACATGGTTAAAAGACCCGGCAGAACTTTGCTGTTTTACGTGTGGTTTTTTCTTGCATTCGCCGCTATTCTTCTGGTTCTCCTGTATTTCATGGGGAGAAGCGCTTATCTGGAATACCGCTACCAGCCGGGTGATATATTCAGGTACCGGACGAGCCTTCTTGTGACAGGTTCGGTTCTTCAAGGGCAGAAGGTTCTGCCTCTCAATTCCTCGGTCACCTGCGAGCTGGTCCAGAGGGTGAGTAGCGTCGCCGAGGACGGAGCGATGAATATCGAGGTTGCCACCGAGAAGGCCTCCGGCACTTTGAGCGGCAATTCAATGGCTTTCTCCCAGATGCCTCCGAAATACGCCTACAGGATGTCCCCAAACGGAAAGTACCTCGAAATCACGGCGGCGATAAATCCCAATGACGTCTCCAATATGGAGTTTATTCTGCCCAAGAGAAAGCTGAAACCCGGGGACTCCTGGCAGGGAGAGAGAAAGCTTCTGCTGCCGGGGCAGACAGCGCCGGTGTTCATCCCCTGTAAATACCGGTTTGATCAATGGCAAAAAGTCAAAGGCTATATGAGCGCCGTTATTCGGGCCTCGATTGCCAAGACTGAGATTCCTCTGTCCCGGGGCGGGGCTGCGACGGTTTTTATCTGGGGCGATGGAACCTGTTATTTTGCCTACCCGGAAGGAGCCATGGTTCTCAACGACTTTAACCTTTATTTGTCTTTTGTCCGCGGTGGACGGACGGATCTCGTTATGAAAATAAGAAACACAATGGAAATATTATAGACTCTTTTACGACTTAATTTATACCTGGCATCATTATTTCGAAATCTCAGTCCGTTTTGAATAAAATTATGGGAGTTCATCTGCATCCCCATTGGCTTTTTTAAAAAAAATATTTTCAGAACCCCGCAAAACCAGAAGGAATTTGATGAGAGGTATCGAATAACGGCTCAGGGACTAGGGTCTCAAACATTTCATAAAGGAGGAATAAAGGTGAACAAAGAGGAACTCATCGAGCGGGTTGCAAAAAAGACGGGTCTTAAAAAGGTGGAGGTCAGAGAGACGATCGAGATGACCTTCGGGGCGGTCACGGATGCTCTGTCCAAGGGTGAGAAGTTCCAGCTGGTCGGCTTCGGCTCCTTCGGCGTGAAGAAGCGGGCTGCCAGAAATGGCGTCAACCCCAGAACCAAAGAGAAAATCAAGATCAAAGCCAAAAAGGTCGCCTATTTCACCCCCGGCAAGAAACTGGCCGACAAAGTGAAATAGTTCCGGACATTCAATCCGGCTTTTTAACCCCGGGCGTAAGCCCGGGGTTTTATTTTTTATGCGCTAAATTTAACATTCTGTTAACATCCTCTTCTTGTGGCCTTCCGGGCAATATGCTAAAATAAAGAAGTATCAAAGCAATAAGGAGGACGCAACTATGGATATCAGTAAGGCGGGCAAGCCCACTGAATATACTTTTGTAGACGGAAAGCGGATAGAGAAGGTGGATCCGAGCCGCAAAGATGTAGCCAAAAAATTGACGCCAACGAGGACGGGCGCCTGGATACGCGGGAAATCCGCGATTACATGGTCAAGGAGCGCATCCTGAAGGAAGATAAAACCGTAAAAGTAAACGAGTCGCGGGTCAATAAGGAATTCAAGGCCTTTCTTAAAAATGAGAAGTTGGAAGACACCAAGGGTTACCATACCTACGATCAGATCGCCTCGGAACTAAAGTCTCTAGAAAAAAAATATCCGGAGCTGGCCCAGGTCGTCTCTCTTGGAAAGACGCCTGAGGGGCGGGATATCTGGGCCATCAAGCTTAGCGAGGGGATAAAGCAGGACACGAATACCAAGCCGGGCGTGGTATTCACCGGCGCCACTCATGCGCGGGAATGGGCCTCCATGGAAGTTCCGCTGGCCCTGGCCGGAAAACTTCTGGATGGTTACGGGAAGGACGAGGCCATGACGGGCCGCCTCAAGGGGGCCGAAGTCTGGGTGGTGCCGGTGGCCAACCCGGACGGCTATGAATATTCCCGCACCAAGTACAGCATGTGGAGAAAAAATCGCCGGCCCATAACCGACACGGGCTGCCCCAGGAACGCCGAAGGCAACATCGCCTGCAAGACTTCGGCCGAGGCGTCTGCCAGCACGCCTGTCGGAGTCGATCTCAACAGAAACTACTGGGACGGGGATCCCAAGCACATCGAACTCTATCGCCCCGCCGGGGACAAGCCCTGCGATACCTCCGATGATTTTTCCGCCACCAGCGACGACCCTTATGATGACACCTACCGCGGACCGTCCGGAGCCTCCGAGTCGGAAGTCAAGGCGATCATCAACCTGGAGAAACATCCAAATATAAAAGGAGTCATCGATCACCACGGCTACGGAGGTTTGATACTCTATCCCCCGGGTTACACCTACGACGAGGGGCCGAACGCCGCTCTGTACAAGGAAATCGGAAAGGGGATGGCCAAGGCCATGTCCAATCCCTACACCGTAGAGCAGAGTTCCGAACTCTACCCGACCTCGGGAAGTTCCGATGATTGTGCCGACGCCATGGGCCGCATTTCCTTCACCATCGAGCTCGGCCGAAGTTTCCAGCCCTCCGACAGCCAGCTCCCTAATATCATCAAGGACGTGAATGCGGCGGATCTTTATTTCCTCGACTGGATCGCAGGACACAAGGATACCCAGGCCTGAATAAGGGCGGGAAACCCTCCCCTGAAATTTTAAAGGCTCCTCCGGGAGCCTTTTTGTTCTCCGGGGTTGCGCTGATTGATACGGAGGAATCCTTCATTAAATAAGAGAACGTCTCCGGAAAGAATGATTCATGAGCAGGTTGTTTAAAGTCAAAAAAGGGAGGCCGCATGGCGCGGGGAAGCAAGTCTGATAAACAGAAGAACAACGGGGCCACCTTGGGCTTCGAAGCCATCCTGTGGCAGACGGCGGACAAGATGCGCAACAACATGGATGCCGCCGAATACAAGCACGTGGTGCTGGGCCTCATCTTCCTGAAATATATTTCCGACGCCTTCGAGGAGCGCCACGCAAAACTGTCCAAAGAGGTAGCCGATCCGGGGAGCGAATATTACGTCGCCCAGCCCCAGGCTCGCTACGGCGTCCTCGAAGACAGGGATGAGTACCTCTCGGAGAACGTCTTCTGGGTGCCGAAGGAGGCCCGCTGGCCTTATCTTCAGGCCAACGCCAAACAGCCGGCGATCGGAAAGATTCTCGACGACGCCATGGTGGCCATCGAGCGTGACAATAAAACTTTGAAGGGCGTCCTTCACAAGGACTACGCCCGCCCGTCTCTTGACAAACAGCGGCTCGGAGAGCTCATTGACCTCATCGGGACCATAGGAATGGGGAGCGCCGAGAGCCGCTCGATGGACATCCTGGGCCGGGTCTATGAATATTTTCTGGGGCAGTTCGCCAGCGCCGAGGGCAAGAAGGGCGGCCAGTTCTACACCCCCCGCTGCGTGGTGCAAGTGCTCGTGGCGATGCTCGCGCCCTATAAGGGCCGGGTCTATGACCCCTGCTGCGGATCCGGCGGAATGTTCGTGCAGAGCGAAAAATTCGTGGAGGCCCACGGCGGGCGGCTCGGAGACATCAGCATCTACGGGCAGGAGTCCAACCCCACCACCTGGCGCCTGGCCAGGATGAACCTGGCCATCCGGGGTATAGACGCCAACCTGGGGCCGGAGAACGCCGATAGTTTCCACCGGGATCTTCACCCGGATCTCAAATCCGATTTCGTCCTGGCCAATCCTCCATTTAACTCAAGCGATTGGGGCGGCGAGCGCCTGCGGGAAGACAAGCGATGGAAGTTCGGAATCCCTCCGGCTGGTAACGCCAACTACGCCTGGGTCCAGCACTTCATCCATCACTTGGCTCCAGGCGGCTTGGCCGGCTTCGTCCTGGCCAACGGCTCCATGTCCTCCAACCAGTCCGGCGAGGGTGAGATTCGCAAAAGCATCGTCGAAGCAGATCTGGTGGACTGCATGGTGGCCATGCCGGGCCAGCTCTTCTACACGACGCAGATACCCGTCTGTCTCTGGTTCATCGCCCGGGATAAGAAGAACGGCCGCTTTCGCGACCGGCGGGGAGAGATTCTTTTCATTGATGCCCGCAAGCTCGGCACCCTGGTGGACCGGGTGCACCGGGAGCTTAACGAGGAGGACGTCGCCCGCATCGCCGACACCTACCACGCCTGGCGGGGGGACAAGGATTGCGGGATGAAATACGCCGATGTTTCCGGCTTCTGCAAGAGCGCCTCGGTCGAGGAGATCCGCTCCCACGGCCACGTGCTCACCCCAGGCCGCTACGTGGGCGCGGCGGAGGTCGAGGACGACGGCGAGCCTTTCGAGGAGAAGATTAAGCTTCTTACCGCCACCCTCCGGGAACAGTGTGCCGAATCCGCCCGGCTCGATAAGGCCATCTGGAAAAACCTCAAGGAGCTGGGATATGAAATTTAAGGAATCGGAGACGCTGGAACTTAAGAGATCCACGGCTGAGCTAAAAGCCGCGGTCGTCTCCGTTAGTGCGATCCTCAACAAGCACAAAAAGGGAAAGCTCTATTTCGGCATCCGAAACGACGGCGAGGTCATTGGTCTCCAGGTCTCCGAGCAGACTCTCAGGGATGTCTCCCGCGCCATCTCTGATGGGATTGAGCCCCGCGTCTATCCAAAAGTTCAGAAGGTTCGCCTGAGTGGAAAAGACTGCATCAAGGCAGAGTTCACCGGAGAGGATGCTCCGTATTTCGCCGGCGGCCGGGCTTATATCCGGGTCGGAGACGAAGACCGCCAGCTTTCCGCGAGGGAACTGGAGAAGATGGTTCTTAAAAAGCATCGTGAAGAGCCGCGCTGGGAGGAGGAACTTTCCGAAAAGAAGCTTTCCAACGTAAACACGAAGGCCCTTAAAGCTTTTGTCAGGAGGGCCAATCTGGCCGGACGGATTGACTATAAATACACAAATGCCGGGACCATTCTCAATAAACTCGGCCTGATAAAAGGCGAAAAGCTGCGTCGCGCAGCTGAAGTCCTTTTCTGCGATGACAGCTCGCTCGAAGTCCAGGCCGCCGTCTTTGCCGGCACGGACAAGCGCACCTTTCTGGACATCAAGCAGTTCGAGGGCACCCTTTTCGACCTGCTCCAGAAGGCGGAAACCTACGTCAAGGAACATATTGACTGGAGGGTGGAATTCGGCCGTCTCGAACGAACCGAGATTCCGGAAGTTCCGATGGATGCCTTACGGGAGGCCCTCGTCAACTCGCTGTGCCACCGGGATTACCGGAACCCAAAAGGAAACGAGGTGGCCATATTCAGAAACCGGGTGGAAATCTACAACCCAGGCGACTTCCCCGAAGGATACAAACCCGAGGATTTCATCAAGGGAGAGGAACGCTCCATCCTGCGGAACCCGCTCATTGCCGAGGCACTGTTTAAATCCAAGGACATCGAACGCTGGGGCTCGGGCCTCAAGCGTATCGCGGACGAGTGCGCCGAGCGGGGAGTAAAGGTGGAGTTTAAGGTTTTAAAGAGCGGCTTTCTGGTCACTTTCCACCGCTGGCCCGAAGCGGCAGCTAAGCCCGATACAGTGATCCGTTCGGAGAAAAGTTCCCAGAAAAGTTCCCAGAAAAGTTCCCAGAAAATTTTTGCACTTATTGCCGTGCAGCCAGAAATTACCATTGATGAACTGGCAAGCGAACTCAAAATAAGCACGCGAGCCGTCAAAAAGCAACTGCAAAACCTGAAAGAAAAGGGTTTACTCAAGAGAATAGGCCCCGATAAGGGCGGTCACTGGGAGGCGGTGGAATGAAGGCGGATTTGCCGAAGCAAGAGAGTGGGAGTATGGCGGATAAACGCCGAAAAACAAACGACACGCTGCTCGGCCCCTTTCGCGAACTTGCTTTGGAACAACAACGCCTTGCCCGTCAGGCGGAAATGCTTTACGCACCAGAAGTGGATGCCGTCATCCGGGATCAATCGCGCGATACCAAGCGCATTGAACGATTGCTCGACGGTATTCTCGACTTCTGCTTCGACATCGGCATGTTGCGCTTGTATAAGAAATTGTGTCGCCACTACTTCCAAATTGACCCGCAAGCGACGGCTTTCTATATCAACGCTTATCGCGATATGTGGGATGATCAAGACAAGGAGGATTCGAAGGAATCGGGTTGTGGAACCGGGAGTAGAATATGAAGTGGGTTAAATTCTTGCGAGGCAATCAGTTCCGAATCTGGCCCAACCGGAAGGAGCCGGGCTATGGCGAGTGAAGTTCGGAATTTCGGCGAGTTGTTCGCTGACCCAACCCGCAACGGGTTGACCCGGCCTAAGGCTGTGCGGGGTTCTGGGATCAAGATGGTCAACATGGGCGAGCTCTTTGCTTACCCACGACTTCGCAACGCGCCTATGGATCGTGTACCGCTCAGCGACACCGAGACTAAGAAATTTTTACTTGCGAACGGGGACCTCCTCTTCGCAAGACAGTCGCTGGTACTAGAGGGAGCTGGAAAGTGCTCAATCTTTCTGCACGATGCCGAACCGGTTACTTTCGAGTCCCACATAACGCGCGTCAGGCTAGACCCAAACAAAGGCGACCCTCAGTTCTACTTCTACTACCTGCAATCGCACCACGGTCGCGCTGCGATTCGCAGCATTGTTGAACAGGGTGCGGGCGCTTCGGGGATTCGCGGTAGCGACCTGCAAGCGCTGAATGTGCAGTGGCGACCCATAGAAGCACAACGCGCCATTGCCCATATTCTTGGGACGCTAGATGACAAGATTGAACTCAATAGGAAGATGAATGAGACGCTTGAGGCTATGGCGCGGGCGATTTTTAAATCGTGGTTTGTGGACTTTGACCCCGTCCGCGCCAAAGCCGAAGGCCGCGACCCTGACCTTCCCCCGCACCTCGCCGCCCTCTTCCCTGACTCTTTCGAAGACTCCGAATTGGGTGAGATCCCGGAAGGGTGGAGAGTGCAACCGTATTTGAATTCCGTTTCGGTATTAGGGGGAGGCACGCCTAAAACATCCATTAAAGAATATTGGGATGGAGAAATTCCTTGGTTTTCAGTAGTTGACGCGCCCAATGAGACAGAAGTTTTCGTAATAAATACAGAGAAAAAAATTTCTAATGCTGGCTTAGAAAATTCATCAACACAAATTTTACCAGAAGGCGTTACCATTATCACCGCACGAGGAACCGTCGGCAAGATTGCTCTTGTCGGCGTTCCGATGGCCATGAATCAGTCATGTTATGGATTGCAAGATAAGTCCAGCAAATATGGCTTTTACAATTATTTTGCAGTGCGCAACTTGGTCTCGATTCTCCAGCAGCAGGCGCACGGCTCGGTGTTCGATACCATTACGCGGGATACATTGAGCAATGTGAGCGTCATCGTCCCTCCTTCTAAAACAATTAAAAAATTCGAAGAAACGGTAAAAACATTTTTCGAACGAATTAAAGGGAATATTTTTCAATCCCGCACGCTCGCTTCAATTCGTGACGCGCTTTTGCCAAAGCTCCTCTCCGGCGAAACCCGCGTGAAGGAAGCTGAAAAATTTGTGGAGGTGTTGAATCCATGATTTCTAAACCATTGGATGCGGTTACTAAGGAAGATATTGAATCGCTCATTCTCAACCAAGTTCGTGAAAGTCGCTCAATTGAATATAAGAGAGAGTTGCCGGGCAACTCGGATAAGGATAAACATAAATTTTTAAAAATCATTTCTTCCTTTGCTAATGCAAGTGGTGGGCACTTATTGTATGGCATAGAAGCAAAAGATGGTATTCCACAGAAGGCAACAGGAATAAGCTGCGACAATATTGATGAAAAGATATTGCAACTTGAAAATCTAATTCGTGATGGAATTGCTCCTCGAATTTCAGGAGTGCATATAAAGCCTATAGAGAGCTTTCCTGAAGGTTCTATTTTCATAATCCATATTCCAAAAAGCTGGACTACTCCACATATGGTTACATTTAAGAACTATTCACGCTTTTATACAAGAAATAGTGCCGGTAGTGCTCAAATGGATATTACCGAAATTAGAAATAGTTTTGCACTTTCAGAAGCACTGCCAGAAAATATTAGACGATTTAGAGATGAGCATATTGCCAAAATTATTACAGAAGAAACAGTTATACCCATGCTTTCGGGTCCCAAGCTGATCTTGTATTTATTACCCACAGTTTCCTTTGCATTGGACTATAATTTGGATATATCAACCATAATGAAAATGGATGATTGGCATCCAATTGGAAAAGAATTTGCTGGTTATCTTAAGAGAATAAATATTGATGGGGTGTTAACATTCGATGGTTGTTCAGGACAACATGGCGTTTCAAGTACCTACTGTCAGGTTTATCGGAAAGGAATTATAGAGGCCGTATATGGCGGTATCGTTCAACACAAATCGCATATCGACGGCATAGCCTATGAAGTTGAACTAGGCGACTCCGTCCATAGATATTTAGGGGCATTGCAAAAATTAGGAGTACCATGCCCAATAATCATCTTGGTGAGTATTACAGAAGTTTTAGGTGTTCGAATGTTAATAAATAATAGTCTTGATAATTCAGCTAAAATTGATCGAGACATTATTGTGCTACCCGATGTCGTTCTTGAATCCTATCCAGCTTCGAGAGGAGAAGTGACAAAGCTTCTAAAACCGATCTTTGATTCAGTTTGGAACGCCTGCGGGCGAGAGAGTTCATTGAATTTTGATGAATATGGTAATTGGCGTTATGTCTATTAAATATTTCGCTAAATTGATACTGAAAGCTATAAAGAGGTTTGAAAGTCTCTCATGAAAGGCTTTTACGAATCGGAACTGGAGGAAGCGCTCCTTGGCTGGCTAAGGGAGCTGGGGTATGGCTACCAATTCGGGCCGAATCTGGCGCCGGGGGAACCGAAGGCCGAGCGGGAGTCTTTCGCTGAGTCGTTTCTTCCGGAGCGCCTGAGATCAGCCCTGTGCCGTCTCAATCCGGCTTTGCCGCCGGAGGCGCTCGAAGACGCCTTCCGCAAGGTCGCCCGGGTCTCTTCCCCCTCCCTCGTTCAGGCGAACCGCCTCTTCCACCGGATGCTGGTGGAGGGCGCGGACGTCGAGTACCTGGCCGATGGCCGCATTATTTACGATAAGGCGCGACTGGCGGACTTCGAGCATCCGGACGAGAACGACTGGCTGGCGGTGAACCAGTTTGCCATGATCGAGGGTCAGTGGAACCGGAGGCCGGATGTGGTGATTTTTCTGAACGGCCTGCCGGTGGCCGTGTTCGAGCTCAAGAACCCCGCCGACGAGAACGCGACGGTCTGGACGGCCTACAACCAACTGCAGACCTACAAGCAGCAGATTCCCTCGCTCTTTTCCTTCAACGAAGCGCTTGTCGTCTCCGACGGCTGTGGAGCCCGTATGGGCTCGCTTACGGCCGGGAAAGAGTGGTTTCTCCCCTGGAAGACGATCGATGGGCGGGAGCCCGCCTCGGAAAACCTTCTTCAGCTTGAGGTCCTCGTCCGGGGGATGTTCGAGCGGGAGAGATTCCTCCAACTCCTCCGGCACTTCATCGTCTTTGAGGAATCCGACGGCGGCGTTCTTCAAAAAAAGATCGCGGGCTACCACCAGTTCCACGCGGTGAACCGGGCGGTGGAGACTGCGGTTGCGGCCTCCCGGCCGCAAGGCGATCGCCGCTGCGGCGTGGTCTGGCACACGCAGGGATCCGGAAAGAGCCTCACGATGGTCTTTTTCGCCGGGAGGATCGTGCTGGAGAGCGCGATGGAGAACCCGACGCTGGTGGTCCTCACGGATAGGAACGATCTCGACGGCCAGCTCTTCGGCACTTTCTGCCGCTGTGCGGAGGTTTTCCGGCAGGCTCCGGTTCAGGCGGAGAGCCGAAAACACCTGCGCGAGCTGCTATCGGTCGCCTCCGGCGGAGTGGTCTTTACGACCGTGCAGAAGTTTTTCCCCGAAGAAAAAGGCGACCGACACCCACTCCTTTCGGACCGCCGCAACATCGTGGTCATAGCGGACGAGGCTCACCGGAGCCAGTACGATTTCATAGACGGATTCGCGAGGCACCTTAGAGACGCCCTCCCCAAGGCCTCCTTCATTGGTTTCACCGGCACCCCAATCGAGCTTTCGGACCGCAACACCCGGGCGGTCTTCGGCGATTACATCAGCATCTACGACATTAAGCAGGCGGTTGACGATGGGGCGACGGTGCGAATCTACTACGAGAGCCGCCTGGCAAAGCTGGAGCTACCGGAAGCCGAGAAGCCCCGCGTGGACGCGGAGTTCGAGGAGGTGACGGAGGGGGAGGAGGTCGAGCGCAAGGAGAAGCTCAAGTCGAAGTGGGCAGCGCTTGAGGCGGTGGTGGGTGCGGAGACACGCCTTAATCTCGTCGCCCGGGACCTCCTGTCACATTTCGACCGGCGTCAGGATACAATGGAAGGCAAGGCCATGATTGTCTGCATGAGCCGGCGAATCTGCGTGGAACTCTACAACGCTCTTATCAGCCTGCGCCCCGAGTGGCACGGCGCAGGCGACTCAGAGGGAGCCCTTAAGATCGTTATGACGGGCTCTGCGTCCGATCCGGAAGGTTGGCAGGAACACATCCGCACGAAAGATCGAAGGGATAAATTAAGAGATCGGCTCAAGAAACCGGACGATCCCTTCAAGGTCGTGATCGTGCGCGACATGTGGCTCACGGGCTTTGACGCCCCCTGCCTGCACACGATGTACCTGGACAAGCCGATGCAGGGGCACGGCCTCATGCAGGCCATCGCCCGGGTGAACCGGGTCTTCCGCGACAAGCCGGGCGGGCTGGTTGTGGACTACCTGGGTATTGCCGACGGCCTGCGCCGGGCCCTGGCCGACTATATCGGGAGCGGGGGAAGAGGAGAAGCAGTCTTCGACCAGGCGGAGGCGGTGGCCGCGATGCTGGAAAAGTACGAGGTCTGCCGGGATCTTTTCGCGGGGTTCGATTATGGGGCGTGGTTTTCAGGAAAACCGGCCGGGCGCCTCGCCCTTCTCCCTCCGGCTCAGAACCATATCCTGGCCCTGCCGGAAGGAAAGACACGTCTTCTTTCCGCCGTGACGGCCCTCTCGCGGGCGTTTGCACTCTCCGTGCCGCACGAGGAGGCGGAGCGCATTCGTGAAGAGGTCGCCTTCTTCCAGACGGTGCGGGCGGGCTTGGCCAAACTATCCGCGGCAGGCGGCCGCTTCCAGGACGACCTGGATCACGCCATCAGACAGATTGTCTCCCGGGCCATCTCTTCGGATGAGGTGGTGGATATCTTCGAGGTGGCGGGCCTCAAAAAACCGGACCTCTCCATTCTTTCAGAGGAGTTTCTGGCGGAGGTGCAGGGGCTGCCATACAGGAACCTGGCGGTGGAGGCCCTCCAGAAGCTTCTGAAAGATGAAATCCGCATTCGGACCCGGACGAACCTTATCCAGGCGCGTAATTTCTCGGAGATGCTGGAGCTGGCGGTCCGGCGCTACCAGAACCGCGCGGTGGAGACGGCGCAGATCATCGAGGAACTCATCGGGCTGGCTCGCGAGATCCGGGAGGCCGGTCAGCGGGGAGAAAACCTGGGCCTTTCGGATGATGAAGTCGCCTTCTACGACGCCCTCGAAGTTAACGACAGCGCGGTGAAAGTTCTGGGAGATGAGACTTTAAAGACCATTGCCCGGGAGCTGGTTACGGCGGTGCGGAACAACGTCGCCATTGATTGGACGGTGCGCGAGTCGGTGCGGGCAAAGATGCGCGCCATAGTGAAGCGCATTCTGCGCAAGTACGGCTACCCGCCGGATAAGCAGGATAAGGCCACTCAGACGGTCCTCGAACAGGCGGAACTACTGTGCGGGGAGTGGGCGTGAAAGGAATACAACTATGAATAGGAGAACATCTCTGGCATGAAGATTTTAGTGGTCGGGGCCGGGGCCATCGGGTGTCTCATCGGGGGCAAGCTGTCTCTGGACGGACATTCGGTGACATTCATGGAGAAGGCCGATCATGGGGCCTTCCTCGCATCAGAAGGGATCATCCTCCGGGAGAACGGCCTCGTACGCAACATAAAGGGCCTGTCCCGGGTGCGTTCCGTTGATGAATTGACGGGTGAGCCCTTCGACCTTCTGATCATGGCGGTCAAAGCCTATGACACGGTTGAGGCCGCATCGCCGTTCAAGAAAATTTCCGGGAAGTTTTCCCGGGTTCTTACCTTCCAGAACGGGATCGGAAACGAGGAGGCCCTGGCCGGCGTCTTCGGCACGGAGAAGGTCCTGGCCGGGATTCTCACGCTTCCGGTTACGGTCGGGAAACCCGCCGACATCGAGGTGGCGGAACAAAAGGGTGGACTGGGCCTGGCGCCGATGGCGCCGGGAAAAGATTTTGCACCTGTGACGAAAGCGCTTCGCGCGGCTGGTTTTGTGACGAAAACTATTTCCGACTACCGGAGCCTCAAGTGGTCAAAGCTGCTTCTCAATATCATATGCAACGCATCCTGCGCCATTCTGAATACGCTTCCCTCGGAAGTCTTCGATGATCTGCGCATGGTTGAGATCGAGAAGGCGGCCGTCTGCGAGGCCTTGAAGGTCATGAAGAAACAGAGGATTCCTACGTCCGATCTGCCGGGGTTTCCGCTCAATATAATGGCCATTCTTTTTCAGGCCTTGTCGCCATCGCTCCTGAGGTCTGTTCTCGGCAAAAAAATCGGCGGGGGGAGGGGCTCCAAGATGCCTTCCCTGTACCTTGACCTGGCAGCGGGCCGCAAGAAGCTGGAGGTCACCTTTCTAAATGGAGCCGTCGTGGAGCAGGCGGCCCGCCTCGGGCTGAAAGCTCCCGCCAATGAGCTTCTTTTAACAGTGATCATGGATATATCCGGGGGACGAGCTCCCTGGCCAGCATTCCGGAAGCACCCCGAGAAGCTCTACGATTATTACCTCAAGATGAAGGCCCGCCCGTAAAAGGGAAAAGAATTCCTCTCCTCGAAAACGTCATTAATGAAACAGGCAGTGATTTCGGCCATAAGCCCGCAGGCGGCCTTTCTGTGCGCTTCGGCTTGTCTGGCGCTGGGCGGGACGGCCCTTCTCTTTCTTGGCAAAAAGCGCTCCATAAGCGCTTTTATCTCCATGCTCTCCCACCTGGCATCTCTTATCTTCATTATATATGCAGCGGTCTTTGTCAAGGATCTGGGCATCCTCCCGGCCCGTCCGCTTTTTTCTCTGACGCCTCTTAAGGCTTCTTTCTTACTGCGGCTCGATGGTACTGCGGTCTTTTTTCTCCTTCTTTTTTCGCTTCTGGGAGTTGTCGTCACCTGGTTTTCCAGGGAGTTTGGCCGCGGGTTTTCCGATGACGTTTTTCGCCGGTATTATCCATCCATCCACCTTCTTCTTATCTCCCTGTTTTTCTGTGTCTCCCTCCGGGACATGCTGTTTTTTCTTCTTTTCTGGGAAACGGCGACTCTGGCTTCCTGCCTGCTTCTTTTTCCCTCCTTCCCCAAAACGAGCGTTTTCTCCCGGCGATTCCTCCTGATCGAGCACGCCGCGCTTATTCTGATTCTGGCTCCCCTCCTCTCCCTGGCGCTCTTTTCCGGCGGCTGGAGCTTTGAGCTCATCCAGGGTGCAATGGGGAAGATAGCAGTGAGAATGCCGGTGGTTTTGTTTCTCCTTCTGACCTTCTTCTTAATCGGCTTCGGAGCGAGAGCCGGAACACTTTCAATTTTTCGTTTAGAACAGGAGAAAGAGCTCTCCTGTTCGCCCCCGGTCCTGGCACTCATCTTCTGCGGCTTATCCCCCCTGGGCCTTTACGGCCTGCTCAGGGTTTTCCCGGGGATGCTCCTCTTTCTTAGGCCCGCATACTTCTGGGGGTGGGCCCTGGCTTTTCTGGGGCTCTTCTTTCTTATCGGAGGGTGCCTCAAGGCTCTTAAAGAGCCGGGAGGCGAGGGCCTTCTGGCTTTTCTCTGCCGCGCCCAGGTGGGCCTCATCCTGGTGGGCCTGGGAACGGCGGTCTCCTTCCTGCGCATCGATCCGGCCGTCTCCGCGCTGAGCCTGGCCTCGGCATTTCTTCTTCTGTTCGTCCACGTGCTTAGCGCCGCGATTCTTTTTCTTTCGATGAATTCCGCTTCTTCCCCGACGGGGAGCAGTCGGGGCGCTTCAGAGGTCATTCTTCTTTCGACGGCTCTTCTTTCGGCCGCCGGGCTTCCTTTGTTCGGAGGTTTCGCCGGCCGCTGGCTTCTCCTTCAGGCCGGATTTTTCGGGGGGATCGAACTTACGCTCTGCCTGGGCCTGGGCCTGGGCACCCTCTTTGCCGCCGTCCTGGTGCCGGCCTGCCTTCTCAAATTGGTCTCCTTTCTCGTCTTTCGGCAGGCGGAGCCTGACAGCCGGCCTAAGGCCTGCGGGGCCATGGATTTATCCCGGGCGGTCCTGGCTCTCCTCTGCCTGGCTCTTTTTCTTTTTCCGGTTTTAACTCTTAAGCTGGTCTCCCTGGGGATGAGCGGACTTTTCCCGTCCGGCTATCTTCCCCCTTTCGGCTCTCTCTTCGGAAATTCTCCGTGGCAGATAACCCTCACCGGCGGCGGGGAATGGTCTCCTCTTCTAATCGGGATTCTATGGATCATTCTTACCGGCCTGGCCTGCTCACTCTACCGCATGGGGGACGGAGTCTGTCTTAAGGCGCCACTTTGGCGGGGACAGGACAAATAAATGCAGATACTGGATGAACTTAAAAACATTCTTGGAAACGCCCTCCTGGATGAACGGGAGGCTGCTTCCGGCCAGCATTATTTTCAGGTCTTCAGCGAGAAGCTGCCCGACGCGGTTGAGAAAGTTTCCCGGAGCGGAAATTGGCGTTTCCTCTTCTTAACGGCGGTCCGGCAGAAGGACTCTCTTCGCCTTCTTTATGGTTTTTCCGCCGGGTCCATTATGATGGTTCTGGAGTGCTCCCTCGAGGGGGGATGCGCCTCTTTCCCCTCCATCACTCCTATTATCCCCTCGGCCTCTCTTTTTGAGGAAGAGATCGCGGCGACTTTGGGCCTTACTTTTTCCGGCCATCTGGGGTTTTCTCCCAAGGCGGCCGGTGAAGCCGAAGGGGAGATCGTCCTTTCGCCGCAGGCTATCCTCCCTTCCCTGGTGGAGCCGGCGGGTTTTTCCATAGTTCTTACAAATGAGAAAGTGCGGCTCTTTCGCTGGGAGGGCTTCTTCATACGGCGGGGGATAGAGCGCCTGGGAGAGGAAGCCCTGGATTATGGAGCGCTTCCCTTTGCGGCGGAGCGGATCTGCGCTCTGGCGGGTTTCAGTCACAGCACCGCTTTCTGCCGGGCGGTGGAGGCGGCCATTGCGCTTGAGGCGCCTCCGAGGGCCCGCGCCGTCCGCACCATTCTCCTGGAGTTGGAGCGGATCAAGAGCCATTTGCTCTGGCTGGGGCTGGCCGGGCGGATTGCGGGGTTTGAAACCTTTTTCATGCAGGCCTTCCGGATGCGGGAGCCCCTGATGTGGCTGAGCGAATCCCTGTGCGGAAATCGCATGAACTGCGGACTGAACCGGGTGGGCGGCCTTGAAAGCGACATTCGCCCCGAGGGCCTCTCGGAGCTTGTCATCACTCTTGAGGAGCTTGAGCATGACCTGGAGCGCTTCACCCGGGCGTTCTCGCAAGATTTACTCTTCAGAAAAAAATTCAAAAATTGCGGTACTCTCTCCCGGGAAGACGCCCTCCGCCTGGGAGCGGTGGGGGCCGTGGCCCGCGCCTCCGGGATGGAATTTTCCGGGGACGCGCCGGCCCGCTTTTTTGTGCGCCTCGCGGAAATTTCGGAATCCATCGGCCTCATCCACTCTGTACTTACTGCCATGCCTGAAGGACCCATTTTTTCTCCGGCGGGCGCGATCCAGCCCGGGCGCGAGGGGTTCGGCCTGGCGGAGGGACCGGAGGGGGAGGTCATTCATTACGTGCGAACAGGCGAAAAAAACCGCCCGGCCAGCTGGCGGGTGCGCTCGCCGGAGATCATGAACCTGCAGGCGGCGGCGACGGCGCTTCCGGGAACTTCCCGGGAGGATCTGCCCACGGCCCTCTGGAGCTTTAATCCATGTTTTTCCTGCCTGGAGAGGTGAGAAGATGGTTGAGAGGAGTATGGTTAATTGACGCCCCTCATCTGGCCCGGAATATATAATCTGGCGGCGGCCCTTCTGGCGCCTCTCCTCCTCGAGGGGTTCCTTATTAAATTTGTGCTGGCCAGGGCCCAATCCAGAAGGGGAGCCAGCCTCTTTCAGCCTTTTTTCGATCAGATCAAACTGCTTTCCAGGGAGGATCACATTCCCGGAATAAGTTCCGCCCGGAATCTGGTTCCCGCAGCCTCCCTGGCGGCAGTGGGCCTTTCGGCGCTGGCGGTCCCCATGGGATTAGGACTTCCCCTCAAAGACGGAGCCGATCTGGCTTTCCTGTTTTCCCTCTTTCTTATGGTGCCCATCGCCCGTTCCCTGGAGCGAATTTTTTCGTCATCCGGCCAGACTGAAAACTCCATCCCGGGGTTTTTCACGACCTTTCTGCTGGAGGAGACGACCTTCTTTCTGGCTCTTTTTACAGTCGCAGTTCGGGCCCATTCCCTCCAGATTTTTCGCATCGTCCCCTGGGTGGGGACCAATGGGTTTTCCCTCTCTGCCGGGGTTGCCTCTCTTGCAGCCTTCCTGGCTCTTCAGATTCAGCTGGCCCGCTTTTTCCGCGGCGATCCGGAGCAGGAGGCGCACCTGGCATCCCTGAGCGGCCCCCGGCTGGCTATTTTCCGCTGGCTCTTTCCGGCCATGAAATTTATCCAGGCCTCGCTCTTTGTTCAGGTGTTTTTCCCATGGCCGCTCCTTACTTCCTCTGTGGGAAACATGGCGTTCCACCTGCTCAAGGTTCTGGCGGTCTTTATTCCCGCATCTTTCCTGGCCTCTTTCCGGCCATCTTTAAGAAGAGAAACAGAGCAGACTATTTTCAAAGTCCTTATTCTGTGCGCAGCGGCGGCCCTGGCGCTGGCGTTGAAAGGCGGGTGATGGAGGTCATGAGTGCGATCCGGGAGGCGCTGTACTGTCTTAAGGCCGGAGTGGTCAGCCTCGGTTACCCGCGAGGAAAGGATTTTATCGAGCCGATCCTCCCTCCGGTCAATTTTCGCGGAAGGCTCAAGGTGGATTTGAGCCGTTGTTCCGCCTGCGGAAGGTGTGCTGCCGCCTGTCCCGCACGCCTCATCCGTATTTCAAGCGAGGGGGAAGAAATGTCTTTCCGTATGGAATGGAGGCGTTGTCTTTTCTGCGGAAGCTGTATGCATGCCTGTCCCGAAGGCGCGGTCTCCTTCAGCCGGGAGTTTGAAAACACCGCCGGATCCCCGCAGGAGCTTGAGGCGGAGGGGAGATTCAAGCCGGTGCCTGGCTCTTCAGCCGGGCAGGAGGAGAAGTGAATATAAGGGAATTTCTGAAGATCATGTGTAAAAGGGGCCGGAGGCGATCCCTGTGGATCTATCCCTGGCTTTCCGGCGGGTGCCGTGGGTGCCACCTGGAGATTCTGGATGCGATGACGCCCTATTATGATGCCGCCCGCCTTGGAATCCGCCTGGTCTCCTCTCCCCGCCATGCCGATGCGTTTTTAGTCTCGGGGACTTTAACCAGGAGGACGGCCTCCGGACTGCTTGAAGTCGCCGAGGCCCTTCCCGGAGCCGGGAAGGTGTTGGCGGTGGGGGCCTGCGCCTGCGGCGGCGGGATCTGCTTCGACCGGGAAGAGTCAGCCGGACCGCTCGACGGACTGCTGCCCGTTGATTTTTATGTTCCCGGCTGTCCTCCCAGGCCGGAGGCGATTCTTCACGCCCTGGCGGTTTCTTTGGGTCTGCTTCCAATTAAGGTCTCAAGAGAGAGCCTGATCAGCAACAGAAGCGCGGAGGAAGTACCTGCAAGATGAAAAAAATTCTCTTTATTGTTTTCGGATTACTCCTGCTTATATTACCATACGGCGATCTTAAGGCGGCGCCTGCTAAAAAAGTCCGGATATACAGAATTGTACTTCAGGCACGGGAGAGCCTCAAGCCCTCCAGGGTTTTATATCAACCCCTGATTGAGTATCTTTCAAAGGCGACCGGTTGCCGATTCGAAGCCGTCGTTTCGAACCGGCCGCAGGACTTTCTGCCCGCCATCGAAAGGGCCGGGGCGGATTTTTCCTTCCAGGACGGCCTTTCTTTTCTCACTATCGCAAGAACCAGGAAGGCGCGGATTCTGGTCCGGGCGCTCTCGCCCGATAAAAAAAACGGAAGGCGGGGCCTGATCGTAGCACGAAGAGATAGCCACATCGCCTTTCCCGAGGAGCTTCGGGGGAAGAGGGTCGGTGTCTCTTCGATGCAATCGGTGCCCGGCTATCTGGCGCAGACGGCGCTCTGCCATAAAGTCGGAGTTGAACCGGAGATGATGCATCTCATCCTGGTTTCAGGAGGAGCCGGAAAACTCGTGGAAAAACTCTTCAATGGGAAGCTGGATGCGGCCTTTATCGAAGAGGGGGCCTGGCTTGCCCTGAGGCGGCACTATCCCAGGATCGAGGTCGTGCAGGTGGTCCGCACGGAGCCATATCCCGAAGGATGTTTTGCAGCTTTCAGGCAAGTGGATGTGCGGCTGACCGGCAAGGTCAGAAAGGCCTTGCTCCATCTATCCCTTAAGACTCCGCGGGGGAAGCGGATTTTAACCTCTCTCGGAGCGGGGGGATTTACAGCGGCCTCATTTCTCGATTACGAAATAATCCGGAAGGCCGCCGACTCGGTCCGCCTGCCCTACTAGGGTGGTCCTCTTCCCCGCCAATAATGAAAAACCCCCGGAAAAAACTTGACAAATCGTGGCTTCTAGATATAATTTTAGTATACGAGATGAGCTGGCTGGGTAGCTCAGGCGGTAGAGCAGGGGACTCATAAGCCCTTGGTCGTGGGTTCGATTCCCTCCCCAGCCACCAATTCACCAGGTTGGAAACATCATCGAAACCGCTTCTTAACCCTCTGCCCATGCGATGGAAGAGGGTGTTTTTTTGCCTTAAAACGGGGTTGCAGGGGTCACCCTTTTATCCGGCGCTGGCGGACGGCCTCAAAGAGGAGGAGCGAGGCCGCCACTGAGGCGTTTAATGATTCGACTCCGCCTGAGAGCGGGATGCTCACGGAGGCGCCGGCCCTTCTCAAAATTTCCGGCGAGAGTCCCCGGGCCTCGTTTCCGATGAGGAAGGCCATGGGCAGCCGCAGGTTCTCCTCAAAGTAAACTTTTTCGGCCTGGGTGTTGGCCGCGATTATGAGGATTTTTCTTAAAGCCAGCTCTGAAAAAAGTTCGTCAGGCTCCTTTATTTCCACCACCGGAAGGCGGAAGATGGCGCCCATCGAGGCGCGCACCGCCTTGTCGTTCCAGGGCTCGACACAGCCGGGAAGAAGGAAGATGCCGTCCGCGCCGGCCCCAGCGGCAGTTCTTATTATTGTTCCCAGGTTTCCGGGATCGGAGATCTCATCCAGGACGAGAAGGAGGGATGAGGGGCCGCTCATAGATGATTTAAGGTCGTAGTGCGGTTTTTTGACGATGGCCGAGAGGCCCTGGGAAGTTTTTGTATGTGAGAGGAATAAAATCAGTTCCTCCGGGATTTCATAGACCTCCGGGGATTTTTCAAGAAGACTTTCGAGCAGCCGGGCGCCCCGGGGATTTTTCATGATTTCAGGCGAGTAGAAAACCGTCTCGATTAAGACCCCGCAGGAGCACGCATCTTCCAGGAGGCGAATTCCTTCCAGGAGGAGGAGGCCTTCCCGCTCCCGGGTGTCCTTCTCCCAAAGCGAGCGGGCATACTGAATCTTCTGGTTGGAGCGGCTCTTGATTTTATGTATCACAAGCGGTCTCCCGCATGGTGAAGAGCGGCCAAATCCTCAAGGGGACCGTTCGGGCGGGCGTCCAGGTTCAGGCCTTGGCGGCGGCCTGCTTTGTAGAGGTGATACCCGGCGGCGGCGATCATGGCGGCATTATCGGTGCATAGAACGGGAGAGGGTAAAATGAACTCAAAGCCCCCGGCGGCGGCCTCCTTCCGGAGGCGCTCTCTTAGAAGGCTGTTGCTGGCCACTCCTCCGGCCAGAGCGATGGTGTTGATGCCGCAGCGCTCGGCGGCCAGGATGGTTTTTTCAACCAGGACATCCACCACCGCCCGCTGAAAACCGGCGCAGATGGCGGGAATCATCTCCTCCGTCGGGGGGTGTTTTTCGAGGTAATGGACCACGGAGGTCTTAAGGCCGCTGAAGCTGAAGTCGAGGGAGCCGGGTTCCAGGAAGGCGCGGGGAAAGTTAACTTCCGGAGCTGAGTTCCCCCGGGCCAGGCGGTCTATGACCGGCCCTCCGGGATAGCCGATCTTAAGCGCCCGGGCCACCTTGTCGAAGGCCTCCCCGGCGGCGTCGTCGCGGGTCCTTCCCAGTGTGTCATAGAGGCCGGGGCCCTTGACGAGCACTATGTTGGTGTGGCCGCCCGAGACCAGGAGGCATAGAAAGGGGAAGGCGAGACGCGGATTTTCCAGTAAGTTGGCGTAGATATGTCCTTCCAGGTGATTGACCCCCACCAGGGGAATGTCGAGGCAGGCCGCTATGGTCTTGGCCGCCGCCACTCCCACCAGCAGGGCCCCGACCAGGCCGGGAGCGAAACTGACCGCGACGCCGTCCAGGTCGCTCCACGCCGCTTCTGCCTCACGGAGGGATTCGGCCAGAAGGGGGTTGACCGCCTCAAGGTGCTTCCGACTGGCCAGCTCGGGCACCACCCCCCCGAAACGGCGGTGGACGTCCACCTGGGAAGAAACCAGGTTTGAATGAATCTTACTACCGTCGCGCACCAGCGCCACCGAAGTCTCATCGCAGCTTGTTTCAATGCCGAGCCAGAGCGCCATCATTCCTCCCTGAACATCTCGTCCCAGAGTCTCTGCATTCTCTTCTTGAAGGAGGTGTCGCGAATATTCCCCACCGACATGATGAGGGCGTCATCTCCGTTCTGGTAATATTCCTTGCGCTCTCCCACGACGGAAAAACCGAATGAAAGATAGAGTTTCTGGGCCACGTCGCCGTTCTTGCGCACCTCGAGGGTGCTCCAGCGAACACCTCTTTTCAGGCACTCGTCCATCATGTGCCACATGAGGAGCTTGCCGATCTTCTTCCCGCGGTAGTCCGGGTGTACCGCCATGGTGGTGATATGGCCTTCGTCTATAATAATCCAGGCACCGCAGTAACCCAGGATGATACCTTCACACTGGGCAACAAGATAGCAGGCGACTTGATTGTCGCGGATTTCGTTAAGAAAGGAATTTGCAGGCCAGGAGCAGGTGAAAGAGGCCTCCTCTATATCCTGGACGGCCTGGAGATCCTCTTCCTGCATGTGCCTCACCAGGATCTCTTTAAGCTCCATATTTTTTCTCCCAGGTGACCACGGCCTCAGGACGCCTGAGGTAATCGGCCTGAAGTTCCAAGGCGGAAAGACCGCCTCCGGATGAAATCAGCTTTTCGCCCATGAGGGCCAGGGTTCCCGCTTTCGGATACCAGGTTTCCTCCCCGAGAAATATAGTCCCTGAAGGCGCTCCCTTGCGAAGTATTTCTCCATAGCGCTGAAGGGCGTTGCCCAGGAGAGCGATCCGCCCGCTATTGGCCCGGGAGGCCAGCTTCTCAAGCAGCTCTTCAGGTGTTAAGGCCAGGTCGTCCGTCTTTTTCACGGGGGATTTTCCGGAGGCCGAATAAAGAGCGCAGAAAATCTCGCCTTTCCTGGCGTCTATAAGGGGGCAGATGAAGGGGGCGGCCTCACCGGCATTGCAGGCGATTGCGTCGAGGGTTTTAAAGGCGGCTATCGGGATGGACATGACCTGGGCGATCGTCCTGGCGGTGGCCAGGCCGAGGCGAAGACCGGTAAATGAGCCGGGTCCGGAGGTGACCGCGACTGCATCAAGGTCCCTGAAGGCAAGGCCCAGTTTTTCTAAAAGTTCTTTAGCTGCCGGAACCAGCCAGGTGAGCTGCTCACGCGGGAGGGCAGCCTCAATTTCTCCAAGAATGCAGCCGTCTTCCACCAGGGCGACGCTGGAGCGCTCCAGGGCTGAATCAATGCCCAGTATCTTCATGAGCGGCTTTTCCCTTGTCCCAGGATGGTGATTTTTCTGGCATCCGGATCGCCGGGGACATATTCAAGGTCAATCCAGGTCGCCTCTTCCGGGAGCACATCAGCGACCCGGTCGGCCCACTCGACCAGCGAGACGCCGCCCCGGCTGAAATATTCCTCGCAGCCGATCTCCTGCAGGGCGGCGGGGCCGGGAAGGCGGTAGGCATCGAAATGAAATACCGGGAGGCGCCCCCGGTATTCGCGGATGAGCACAAAGGTGGGGCTGGTCACCTCGTCGGTTACGGAAAGCCCGCGGCAGATGCCCTGGATGAGGGTGGTCTTCCCTGAACCAAGTTCCCCGGTGAGAGCCAGCACCGTATCGGGGGCCAGCTCTTCTCCGAGGCGGATCCCAAAGGAAACGGTCTCTTCCCGGGAGCGACTTATGAATATTTTTTCGTTATCACCCGACATGTAAATACTCACCGTGCTAAAAATTTCAATTACTCTAAAAATTTCGCCCCCATCCCCTTCATTCCTCTTCTCGATAAAGCTGTCAGCTGCCAGCCATCAGCTCGTGATGACCAGCCCTTTCAGGTAGGCTCCTTCGGGAAAATGGAGGGGCACCGGGTGGTCGGGTCCCTGGGACAGGCGCCTTATGATGCGCCCTTCCAGCCCGGCGTCCAGGGCCGCCCAGGCCACGGTTTTTTGAAACTGCTCTCCGCTTACCAGGCCCGAACAGGAGAAGGTGAAGAGGATTCCCCCGGGCCGGAGGAGCTGAAAGGCGAGGCGATTTATGTCCTTGTAGCCCCGCAGGGCCTGCTCCACCTGGCCCATGTTCTGCGCGAACTTGGGCGGGTCCAGAATCACCAGGTCGAAGCGGCGTTTTTCTGCGTTAAATCGGCGCAGGGTCTGAAAGACATCCTCCTTAAGCCAGTGGCAGGCGCCCTCCGGCAGGCGGTTGAGGGAGACATTGTGCCGAGCCGCCTCCAGGGCCGCTTCCGAGGCGTCAACCGAGACGACCGAGGAGGCGCCCCCGGCCAGGGCGTTGAGCGTAAAGCCGCCGGTATAGCAGAAGCAGTCCAGAACCTCTTTTCCCCCGGCCAGGCCCCGGAGGCATTCGCGGTTATCTTTCTGGTCGAGGTAAAACCCCGTTTTGTGGCCGTTCCGGACGTCCACCGCGAAGGTGAGGCCTCCTTCGACGAACTCCACAATCTCCGGGAGAGGTTTCCCCAGGAGGAGGCCGCTGGCGGACGGAAGGCCTTCCAGAATCCGGCTGTCGGCGTCGGATCGTTCGAAGAGTGAATCGGCTCCCGTCAATTCCATTAAAAGGCCTGAGATGATCTCCTTGAAATATTCCGCTCCCGCCGATGTGCACTGCATGACCAGAACGCCGGCGTATTGATCCACTATCAGGCCCGGGAGTCCGTCCGATTCTGCATATATGAGGCGGGCGGCCCCGTTTTCGGAAAGGAGGCGGAGCTGCTTGCGGCGCTCAAGGGATTCGA
Organism: bacterium; assembly: GCA_043798715.1. GTDB lineage: Bacteria > Vulcanimicrobiota > JAZDOK01 > JAZDOK01 > JAZDOK01 > JAZDOK01. The sequence continues at coordinate 36,746 of JAZDOK010000013.1, read as the reverse complement.
TTATTTTTTTTTCTGAAAAAGCTCCTGTCAACGGCCTCATCCGGTTTAAACGACCAGACCCGGGCCCGAATCTGCGATTTAGGACTGTAGGCGGCCCGGGCCATAAATTGGCCGCCGATGGCGCAGACCTCCACCGTCTCCCCCGGGGCCGGGCTTCCCTCGACCCGCTCCACCGCCCCGGAAAAAATCCAGGGGTGGCGCTTAAGGAGAGATTTTTCGCGGCCGGCTTTCAAAATAATACGCAATTTCTTCATATCCTTTCCGCCCTGCTTTCTTCGTCTCTTCGGCCTTTCCCTCTCTTCCCCGGCAGGATAAATTTTTCCGGCGGTTAATTAGTCCCTATGCTTGCCAAGACCAGGAGCGCCACTATTCTCGCTCTCGATGTCTTTCTGATTGACGTCGAGGTGGACATAGCCCGGGGGCTTCCGTCCTTCACCATAGTCGGGCTCCCTGACACGGCCATCAATGAGTCTAAAGACCGGGTGCGCTCCGCCATCAAGAACTCCGGCTTCGACTTTCCCTCCCACCGGATCACGGTCAACCTGGCCCCGGCGGATCTCAAGAAAGAAGGCCCGGCCTTCGATCTTCCCGTGGCCCTGGGGATACTGGCGGCCACGGAGCAAGTGGAACCCGAACTATTGAAAGACTTTCTTATTGTCGGCGAACTCTCGCTGGACGGCAGTGTCCGCCCGGTGCGGGGAATGCTCCCCATCGCCCTGGCGGCCCGCGAAAGCGGCATATCTAAAATACTACTGCCCCGTGAGAACCTGGGCGAGGCCCAACTGGTCGAGGGTCTCACCCTCTTTCCCGCGGACACCCTGGAGCAGGCAGTTACGGATTTCAAGGAAGATGGGTGGGATACCATCACTTCCGGGCCGGTGAAGCTTAAGGCCTCCGAGCCCTGCTACGATGTGGATTTTTCCGAGGTGAAGGGACAGGAGAGCGCCAAGAGGGCGCTTGAGATCGCCGCGGCAGGCAACCACAATGTCTTCATGATCGGGCCGCCGGGTTCGGGGAAGACGATGCTGGCCCGGCGCCTGCCCACGATTCTTCCCCCGCTCAGCATAGAGGAGGCGCTCGAAGTGACCCGCCTTTACAGCGTGAGCGGCCTGCTCAAAAAAGACAAGCCCCTCATCACGGAGCGCCCCTTTCGCGCTCCCCACCACACCTCCTCTTCCTCCGGCCTTTTGGGTGGAGGGACGAGTCTCAGGCTGGGAGAGGTTTCTTTAGCCCATATGGGGGTCCTCTTTCTCGACGAAGTACCCGAGTTTCACCGGGATGCCCTCGAAGCTCTCCGCCAGCCTCTGGAGGACGGAAACATCACCATCTCCCGATCCGCCTTCACCGCCACGGCGCCCTCGGTTTTTCTTCTGGTCGCGGCCATGAATCCCTGTCCCTGCGGGAACAGGGGCGACCCGGCCAAGGAGTGCACCTGCCACCCGCAGCAGATCCGGCGCTACCTGACCAAGATGTCCGCCCCCTTAATGGATCGGATTGACCTCCATATCGAAGTCCCCAGACTTAAAGCGGGGGAACTAAGTTCCAGGGCTGAAGGAGAGCCGTCACGCTCCATCCGGCAGCGCGTGCTCGGGGCGAAAGAGAGACAGAACATTCGCTTTAAGAACTCCAAAACGCGCGCCAATGCCCGCATGACGGCCAGGGAGATCCGCCAGCACTGCCTCGTCGGCCCCGAAACCGAGGAACTCTTAAAGACGGCCGTGAGCCGCCTGGGCCTGAGCGCCCGCGCCTACAGCCGAATTCTCAAGATGGCCAGGACCATCGCCGACCTGGCCGGCAGGGAATCCATCGGAACCGAGGACGTCGCCGAGGCCATCCAGTACAGGAGCCTGGACAGGAGCGCCATTTAATGCTCGTAGAATATCGGGCCTCTCAAGGGATATGTCTTGGTTACCTTCTGTCCACCGACGCTAAAAAAATCCGCCTGCTTTCTCCGGACGGCAAGGAACACGCCGTTGACAAGGATAAAATTGTGTATTCTTCTCCCCCGCCGAACTCGGGAGCCCCTTCCAGGGAGGAGATCATGCACCTCCTTAAAGACACGGGAAAGAGACGCGAGGCTCTGAAAAATGAAATCTCTCTTCAGGAACTATGGGAACTGATAAAGGATGAAGACGATGATTTTACCTCTGATTTTCTCCTGGAGACTTTTTTAGGGCAGAGCGGAACTGTCGATGAAAAAGCCGCTTTTCTCCGCTGCCTTGAAGAAGACCGCCAGTTTTTCCGCCGCCGGGGAAATAAATTTGTGACTGTCTCCGAGGAGATCGTCCGGCAGAACATCCACCGAAAATCCCGTGAAGATGAAAAGGAGCGCCGCATCGCGATTCTCTCTTCATGGATCAACGCCCTTGCCTCCGACGGGGAGGTTTCTCCTCCCGAGGGGAACGGGGAGTTCATCGAGGACCTCAGAAACTGCATGCTCATGGGAGAGGAGGCCCCCCGCTTCAAGGAGACTATGGGCGTACTCGCGGGGACCGCCTTTTCCGGAAAAAATCAGGCCTTGTCCCTTCTGGTCAAGCTCGGTGTTTTTCAGGAGGATGAGAATCTTCTTTTGCTTCAGCACGGCATCGAGGAGGAGTTCCCGGAGAATGTCGTTGTGGAGGCCGACGAGGCGGTGCGGCTTTTTTCCCCTTCGTTTTCGGACAGAGAGGACATGAGTCCCTGCTCGGCCTTCAGTATTGACGACGTGGAAACCGAGGAAGTGGATGATGCCTTGAGTCTCAGGCAGGAGGGGGAATGCCTGCTGGTCGGCATCCATATCGCCGATCCCTCCCATTTCGTACTTCCGGGAGGGCTCCTGGATGAATCGGCGCGGAGCCGCTCCACCTCGATCTACCTCCCGGAGCGGAAGATTCCCATGCTGCCGCCGGCCATCTCGCGAAAAGCGGCCTCTCTGGCTACAGGGAAAGAGGCACCCTGCCTCTCCATCCTGGCCCGGGTTAACACCGGCGGCGAAGTGAAAGATTTCCGCATCGTTCCGGGCCGGATCGCCCTCTCCAGACGTTTTTGCTATGACGAGGCCAGCCGGCTGGTGGAACATGAAGAGAGTATGGGGCTCCTTCATCGCCTGGCGCTGGCTCTTCGTGAGAAGCGGCGGCAGAACGGGGCCGTTATTTTTGCGCAGCCGGATGTCGAGGTTTGCGTGAGAGCCGATGGAGAGATCGCTCTTACGACCTGTGATCCGGAGGAGGCATCGCATCTTCTGGTTTCGGAGCTCATGATCATGGCCAACGAGCTTTTTGCCCGCTTCTTGCGGGAAAACAGGGTACCCGCCTTTTACCGCACCCAGGAGGCGCCGGCCGAGAACCATCTTCTGGGGTTCGAGCGGGATCGCCTGAAAACGTACCTCCAGCGCAGGATTATGAAGCGGGTCTCCGTCTCCTCCACCTTTGCTCCGCACAGAGGGCTGGGCATCGATGGATACGTACAGATGACTTCCCCGCTGCGTCGCTACAGCGACCTGGTGATGCAACGCCAGCTCAAACACGCCCTCTCAACCGGGCAGGCGCTTTACTCCGAGGACGATTTGCGCCAGATCTCGGATTTCAGCAGGAGAATGCTCGAAGTCGTACCCGTGATTGAGAGGGAATCCGTCCGCTACTGGCTCCTGAAATACACCGCGCGCTTCCTGGGACAGAAGCTTCCCGCCCTGATTCTGGAAATATCACGGAAATGGTGCCTCCTTCAGATGAAGGAGACATTTCTGGAAACGGAAGCCCCCATTCCCCGCGACCGGGCGCTCACGCCGGGCGAAGAAATATTCACCTGCATTGACGCGGTTCAACCCAGGGAGGGGATTTTGAAGGTCAGTATTCTCCCCTAGGGTGGGACGTTACAGGGAGCGTGTAATGTTACACGTCGTGGCCAATAAAGCCCCCTTTAATCCTCCCATCAGGTACCCGATGAAGGTGGCCGTCGTCCGGATGTATCTGGCTGCTTTATGCGCCTTCTGCCTGATATTTTCTCATTCTTCTCCGGCTCATTCCGGGAACGGAGACGACCGTTCTCTTCGGGAGCTCCTCCATGCGCAGGTAAAAAAATATCCCCTCATGCAAATCCAGGATGTCTACAAGCTGCTATATCAATCGGCCTTCGGAAACGCCCACCTCCTTCGGGATCCGAAATCGGCGCAAAAGTATCTGAGCCGGGAGCTCGAAGAAGTGGAAGCACGGGATATGCCGCTTCTGGAGAGCATTTCCCCAGACTCATCCTTAGTCCGCGTGAGCCTCTGCGCCTTTCGATTCCGCCGCCTCAACAAGAATCTGCTCTTTGAAGCGATGCTTCAATCCGCCGGGCGGACCCGGGGCGATCCGGAACTTTTCCGGAAAAGGTGGAGAGGATTCGTGAACATGGTCGAGCAGCAAAAACTCCCCTTCAAACCTGAAGCGGTCAAGGCCTTTGAAGAAAAACACCTGTCAGATCCGCACGAAATGCACCATTCAAAAAATTACCAAAAGGCTTACAGCCCGCATTACCGGGTCGTCCGGCGGGAAGTGTTTACAATGCTTTTCCCGGGCATCGCCCCCTGAAAGAGGCCGGCAACTAGAGAGCGATTTACTTTCCAACGCTTTGCGCCTTAAGCGCCATTTTCGCTTTCTCCCTGGTCGCTGGAAGCATCCGTTGACAGGTAATCCGCCAGCGTCATGGTGCCGGGATGAAAATCATCCCCCACCACCGAGGTGAAAATCGCCAGACGCGCATCAAATTTCCTGCAAAGAGCAGCAATTTCCGTCGTCCGATAATCAAAGTCATAATTTTCCATTGCCCTCTATTATTCTTTAACTGCCTTATTTGTCCTGCCACAACCCATTAACTTTCCAGCGAAGATTATCTCTTTAACTTCCTGCTCAATTGACGGGTTGGTGCTGCGAAAGTGCCTGGCTAATTTTTTTCCAGGAACTCCTTCAGACATTTCCCGAGAATCCGATATTCGCCCCCAACTTTACTGGCCTTGAGCAATCCGCTTTCGATCAAGGTCACTACGGCTTCCTCATTATTTGTTTTCAAAATACCCTGTGCCTGCTGAACGGTATACACCTCATCATCTCTTATGTTTTTTTTACCAAAAACATCGCATAATTCCTTGCCCGCCAGAACCGCTAAAATCAAGGCCCCAAGTCTTTCAATCCAGAGCCACATCTTGACAACCCCTCTCAAAATAATTCAGCACAGCGCATCCGAGTATCCGGTATTCCCGGCCGAACCGATTTCCCTTTATCGCTCCCTTATCGAGAAGTTCCAGGATTTCATCCTCTTTCACCTTGAGCAGGCGGGCAACTTCTTTCGGGGTATATACCATGTCAGGCTTTAAAGTACGGTTCTCATTCCTTTTTTCGACTGCGTCTTCAATGTACGGCCTGGCAAAATCTATGACTTTTTTCCCGATTTCCAGGATATTATCCGCTTTAGCCATCAGTTTTTTAAAAGACGCAGAACTTGGGGAACGACCGGCTGCTTTTTCCGCGGAGCGATGTTTTTCGGGTTGGCTTTTCGGCACGACCGTTACCTACCTTCGACAGCGTCTTCGTTTTTCAGAGCTTTCACTCCCGTATTTTACTTTCCCCTCAGCTTCTCAAGAGCCGCCTTCACTTTCTCCTTTGTTGCCGGGAGGGTATTGATGCGGACGCCGACGGCGTCATAGACGGCATTTAAGACGGCCGGGGCGGTGGGTAGAGATGGGGTCTCGGCCAGGCCCTTTAAGCCGAAGGGGCCTTCGGGATGGGCCACCTCTACCGGGATGACGACGATCTCCGGCGCCCGGTCGGCGGTCACCAGACCGCATTTCAGGAGGTTGTCGGTGAGGTTGATTCCATCCTTCACTATGAACTGCTCGGAGAGGGCGTAGCCCACGCCCATGACGGCGCCCCCCTCGATCTGCCCCTCGACGGCCCGGCGGTTTATTATGCGCCCGACGTCATGCGAGGCGATGACCTTGAGCACGCGCACGTCCCCCGTCTCCTCGTCCACCTCGACGATGGCGGCGTGAGTGCCGTAGGAGTAGCACCAGTGGGTGGGGCGGTTTTTAAATTCAGGCGTCCCGTAGAGGCTCTTCTCCCCAACCGGCTGGAAGGGAGCGGTCGGCATCGGGATGTATCGGCAAGAGGCGGAAAAGCCGTCCCCCAGCTCTTTTATAGGGATCTTCTTCCCGCTGAACTTGTGAACCATGCAGTCGCCCCGAAGGTCATAAGTATCGGTTTCTTCGAGCCCCTCTTTCCTGGCGACCCGCTGTTTGAGGTCGAGAAGAAGCTGGCGGCAGGCGCCGATGACGGCGTTCCCGGTGAGGAAAGTCTGTCGCGAGGCGGTGGTGGGACCGGTATGAGGGGTCTGGGCGGTGTCGCAGGCGATGATGGAGATATCAGAGTGCGGCACGCCAAGCGCCGTCGCGGCAATGGACACCTCGCCAATGAGAGCGCCCTGACCGTATTCGTGATGTGTAAACTTGAGGGTGACCTTCCCGTCCGTGCTCATCTCGACGATGGCACCCGAGCTTTCGGGCAGGCCGTGCCCGAAGCCGATGTTCTTTACGCCGCAGCCAATGCCGATCCCGATTTTTTTATTTGGTCCCGAGGGCTCGGGAATCTTGGTCTTTCCCAGTTCCTCCCGCACCGCAAGGAGGGTCTCCCTAATACCCGGCAGGCCCGGCTCGAGTATGTGGTCAGCCACGGTGGGAAGGCCCGGCTTTAAGGCGTTCTTCAGGCGGAATTCGAAGGGATCCATCTTGAGCTTCCGGGCGATCCGGTCCAGGATGGATTCGAAGGCGAAGCCCACCTGGTTGGAGCCGAATCCGCGCATGGCCCCGGACATGACGCTGTTGGTGTGCCAGCTCTTCGCGTCAATGCGCACGGCGGGGATGTAGTAGGCCCCGCCGGAGAAGGCCGCCATATTTTCCAGGATATCGAGGCCCAGCGCGGCATAGGCGCCCTTGTCGGCTTTGATCTCGACGTCCATGGCCAGGAGGCTCCCTTCGTGGTCGGCCCCCACCCGATAGTGCATCCAGACGGGATGGCGCTTCTGGTGCACCCGCAGGGACTCCTCGCGGGTGAGTATCATCTTCACGGAACGGTTTGTCTTAAGAGCCCCGAGAGCCAGGAAAACCTGGAGGATCATGTCCTCCTTGGCGCCGAAGCTGCCTCCCTGGGGAATCTGGATGACCCGGATCTTATCCAGGGGCATCCCGAGGGCCTCGGAAAGCTGGGTGCGGTCGTCGAAGACCGTCTGGGAAGGTATTTCCAGGATGACCCCACCCTGCCTGTCCGGCCGCCCGACTCCGGACTCAGGCTCCATGAAGGCATGTTCGATGCGAGGTGTTTCGTAGTCATCCTCGATGACGATGTCACTCTTCGTCAGGGCTTCGTCCACGTCGCCGCGCTCTATGCGGGCATGGTGATAGAGGTTGGATTTTTTTTCCTCGTGCACCTTAAGAGCATCCGGGCGGGCGGCTTCCTCAATGGTGGTGACCGCCGGCAGCACTTCGTATTCCACTTTGATCTTATCGAGGGCCGCCAGGGCCTCATCTTCGCTTCCGGCGAAGACGGCGGCCACCGGGTCTCCAATATAGCGCACCTTCTGTCCCACGGCCACGATGGCCGGCTGGTCCCGCTCCACCAGACCGATCTTATTGGTTCCCAACGCGTCTTTCGCGGTGACGACGGTCACGACACCCGGCGCTTTCTCCGCCTCAGAGACGTCAAGAGATATAAGGATGGCGTGGGGATGGGCCGACCAGAGGATCTTTCCGTAAAGCATCTCCGGAAGACGGTAATCATCCCCGTATTTCATCGCTCCGGCGGCCTTGGCGGCGGCGTCGCTCCGGCGCATGCTCATGTCCTCGGAGGAATTCTCAAACGGGCTATTCTCGCCCTGCAGGCGGCGGGCGGCATCCTTGACGGCCAGAACAATCTTGGCGTAGCCGGTGCAGCGGCAGATGTTGCGGTATTTGCCGAAATGCTTCTTTATATCCTCGGTCGTGGGATCCGGGTTTTCCGCCAGGAGCGCCTTGGCTGACATGATCATCCCCGGAGTGCAGAAGCCGCACTGGATGGCGCCGCAATCCACAAAGGCCTGCTGGATGGGGTGGAGTTCTCCGTCAGGCCCTGAGAGGCTCTCTATGGTCTCGACGACCGCTCCCTTGAGTTTTTCGTTTTTCAAAGGCATTACGCAGGAGCGGAGGGTTTTCCCGTTCAGGAGCACCGTGCAGACGCCGCAGTGTCCCTTGGCGCAGCCATTCTTGGTGCCGGTGAGGTTCATCTTCTCGCGTATGTACCACAGAAGAGACTTATCTCCCGGGACCGTATCTTGTATCGGCTTCCCGTTTAATGTGAAGCTGATCTCCACCGTGTCCGCCGCCATGCCGGCACCTCCAAAAACCTATTAAAAATGCGTAAGCAATGCGTTCTTATATTTCACTGATATATTTCCTTACAAAATCAGCCCAGGTGTTTTCAGCGATATTGCATAAAATGGTTTTGTATTTATCAAGTTCACTTGAGGTGGTTTGTGCTTTTGTGGGAATAAAAAAAGACAACCCGTTGGAACCATCTTCACTTTTTTTCGCTGTGCTTATGTAAATATTTTTCATGATAATAGAGGAGGAAGCCAGATACGCAGAGACAGCCTGTGCCTTTGCCTTGCTATCCGGATTTGTAAGGTTATTGGCTAAATAATCGCAGAAATTTTTAATGTCATAATAGCGATACATGAGGTAATTATACGGCGGATATGCATAATACTGGGTGCTGTCCTGAGCGGATACAATAACTGAGTTTTCCGGGTTCTGGATAAGGGATGCCGCCAGGTCTTTTATCTTTTGATCCAATCCGCTTACCTTGCTCATATCAACAGCAGAAAGTGTGCCGTTGTCTTTGTTTTCCGGTTTATTGTAAAATTCATAATATTTATCAACTGTAAGTTCGGATAATTGCCGGCTTGTCATGCCTGGGTTGGCGACTAATTCCGCCAAAATAGTGTCATAGGGATATCCTGCTCCGGGAACCAATTCCTCTGAAAGCACCATATAATCGCAAAGCCCCAGAAATTGGAAGGCGACTTCATACTGCGCCATCAAACAGGCATCGTAACATATAACATTAAATCTGGTGCCGGAATCAGAAACCGCAGTGGATAGATCAGCTAATGACAACCAGGAATACGGACTGGTGCTGTCGTCTTCTACAGCTCCCTTACGGCTTTCTTTCCAGCCATCGCCGTGATCTGAAATATCAAGCAGATAATTTTCCGCCGGATAATTTGAGACCGCCCATTTTATAAAATCTCTCAGAGATTCCGGCTTGGCCATGTTAACGTCCCCGATGCTGACTCCCTGTGTTAAATCAACTTCACTTCCTGTAATTTTCCGTACATAAAACCTCAACGCATGAGTTTTATCTTCAGGGAGGGAAGGAGTGTACTGTTTGCTGAATCTGGCTTGTACGACTATATTGACTTTTTCCGTCGAGCCGATTTTCTGCATTTCGAGAAGATTGGCCAGCCCTGGAGTTGATAAATTATTATTAACCCCTATATACGCCATATAAGTCCATTTTTTGGGGAGATGGGGTAAGGGTGTGTCACCGCTTTTACTCCCACAACCTCCGTTGAAAACAGATATAGTAAGGAAGACGGCGAGTAATACTCTTGATGTCCCAAAATAATTTTTCATTCCACGCAGTTTCATTCTCTCCCGGATATGCCAGAGGAGAGATTTACCGGTCGGAACTTCGTCCGCCACTGTTTTCCCGTTCAATGTAGAGCTTGTTTGCATCGTGTTCGCCATGCGGCACCTCCAAAAGCAACTGAAATCGCAAGATTGACGTTTGTCCGGACTTTGAAAATTCTGTAAATCTTCCCCGAATCCTGCTCTTCGGATCTCCCTCAGAAAGGCGGTTTTTCCGTATCGGGAAGGGGCACATCGAAGCTGTTGTTGATCTCCCCGATCAGTTGATAAAAACCGCACAGAGTCACTATTTCGATCAGGCCCTTGGCCCCGAAGATCCGTATGATTTCTTCCTGGAGAGCTTCGGGGATCGACCGGAAAGCGAGAATGGAATCCATGGCCTGTTCTACGAAAAAGTATGGAGCATCCAGGGCCGAGACATCCCCTTTTCCGACTGCTTCGATGACCGGTTCCGCCAGCCCGGCCTCCCGGGCTGGGCCGATATGGTCCATCCAGATGAAGGCGACCCGGAACCGGCGGGCGGCTGAAAGAACAATAAACTGGTAAACGTCCCGGGGTAGAATTGATTCAAATTTCAGATAAAAACCCATCTTTTCAATAAGTTGAGCCAATTTCGGGTGATTCATCAGAGGCACAAAGGGCCCGCCCAGTTTCTTGCCCCGGAGCGCCCGGTGGGCCACCATTTCTTCGAAAATTATTTTTTCTTCTCCCTTAAGCTCAGAGCGCACGTCGGGCAGTCTCGCCATGATTGAACCCTCCTTTTTATTTCCGGCAGGCCCACGTGCCGGATATTTTAACAATATTCTAAGCCGGCTTGGGAACACCTCCAGGCTTTGAGGTTGGTTATTGAGTCTCAGTTATAAAAAACAGGGGGCCTGCAGAGCGCCAGGACCCCTGAACTTCCGGCGAATGGAACGTTTTTTATTCTTCTTCCAGTTTTTTAGGCAGGATAAACTGGGTGTTCTGCTTCAAAACCTCTTTGGTAACCGGCCTCACCAGCTTGGTCTGAATCATTTCCTGCAGGTATTTTTTGACCGACGTGTCCCAGTAATTCCTGGTAACATAGAAGACCTTGGCTCCGCCCAATTCATGCTGGATATCGGGCCAGGGATAGGAAGGCTGGGCCATCCCTATTCCCCATCTTTTCAAGCCGTTGTAGCTTTCATAAGTCGCCCAGAATTCCTGCTGACCCAGGGTCTCGAAACAATAGTCGCACTTGGCGTAATAGAGAATCGCCCCAGCCCTTAAACCGCGCCTAAAAGCAAGAGAATGGAGGCTGATATTGATATCCTCGTTCATCAGGCGCCCGTTACAGAACCCCACGACATGGCCGTCAATCAGTCCGACCAGTTGATAGGAATCTTTGAGACGGTTTCTCATCCAGCCCAGGATTTCAGCATAAACCCTGGCTCCGACGATATCATAAAAATCATGATCGACTTCCATCAATTTCTTGACGAAGCCGAGTAACAAGGGAGCCTCTTTCTTCTCCAGCGGGCGAATCAACATCGTTTCCCCGCTCTTAACCTTCACCATGGCCGGTTTGAATGGGGGGATGTCCATCGGCGGGGGAGACAGTAACGGCTCCAGTTCGCTGACGTGAAAGCTTACGATTTCCTGGGATACTTTTTCCGGTGGCTCTTTTTTCATCTTCTCTTTTTCCTCCTTCTTATTCGGTGCTCCTGGAATCAATTTTTGACTTCATCTTTAAAACTCCTCTTTGGCTTTTAAGAATCGTTATTTCTTTCCGCTTTTTTTCGCCGAATCCCAGGCGTGCATAATCTTGACCGCCTCGATGGCCGTAAGGATCGCGTCGTCCACGCCGACTTTCTTGATTATGGGCACGTCCTCATAGGTGAGGCCGATGATGGCCAGCACTTCTCCGGCGCGGGCTTTCCGCACCGAGGAGACCACGTAGAGGGCCGCCGATTCCATCGAAGTGGAGACGACGTTGGCCCGCTCCCAGATCTTCCAGCGCTCCCGGGTGTACTCCTCGAGGGGCACCCCCAACTCCCCCTCGGTATAAAAAGCATCCTTGCACTGCCCGATCCCGCAGTGGGCGGTAAAACCCAGTTCTCTTGCCGCTTCCCTGAGGGCCAACGTTACGTCCAGGTCGGCCACCGCCGGGTAGCTGATCGGCACATACTGTATCGAGGTGCCCTCCTCGCGAACGGCGGCCGTGGTGATGCAGAGGTCGCCCAGCTTGACCTCCCGCTGGAGGGAGCCCGCCGTCCCCACCCGAATGAAGGTATCACAGCCTATTTTTATGAGTTCCTCGACGCAGATGGCGGTGGAGGGACATCCGATCCCGGTGGAGCAGGCGGCAATGGGAACTCCGCCAATGGTGCCCCGATACGTAGTGTACTCCCGATTCTGTGCAACCTTCTCGGATTTATCGAAGAAGGAGGCGATGTGGGGGACGCGCCCGGGATCGCCCGGCAGGATGACATAACGTCCCAGGTCACCGGGGGCCAGATGGATGTGATATTCCTTCTCGTGACTCTTTTTCTTCATGTGGTCCTCCTTCAATTTATTTTAAGTCAACCGGGAACGCTTCAGGCGTGTACTTTTTCTCCACGGAAAATTTCCGACTCGGTCTTCGTACGGGCGATGACCCGGCCCTTGCGGATGACGTAGAGGCGATCGGCCCGGGTGCGGAAGGCTTCCTGCACCGTCTCGGCGTCAATGATATTGAAGCTGGCTGATTTGCCGACTTCGAGACCATAGCTTTCCAGCCGCATCACCTGCGCGGCCCGGACGGTGGGCATATCAAAGAGCGTCTCTATCTGCCCTGGCATGGTGAACTGCGCGGCGTGCGCCGTGATGAGGCCGACTTCAAGCATATCTTCCTGCCCCCAGGTTGGATAGAAGGTGTCCTTGAGGCAGTCCTGGCCGTAGCAGACATTCACGCCGGCGGCCAGGAGCTCGTTGACCCGGGTGATGCCACGGCGGATGGGCTGCTTGTCCCGCCGTCCCTGGAGCATCAGGTTGGTGGCCGGGTTGGTGATCATGTTCATCTTCGCCTCGGCGATCATCCCGATGACCTTGGCGGCATAAGAATCGTCATAGGCGGCCAGGGCGCAGGTGTGTCCCGCGGTAACCCTCCCGTAATATTTCTCCTTGATCGTTTTGGAGGCCAGGTACTGAAGGGTGGTGGCCCCTGGGTCGTCGGTCTCGTCCACGTGCATGTCTATGTCGGCGTCAAATTCCCGCGCGATGTTGAAGGCTATGTCTATGTGGCGCCAGGAATCCTCAAGGGAGAATTCGTTGTAGGGCATACCGCCGACCACGTCGGCACCCATGGACATGGCCTTACGCATGAGTTCTTCGGTGCCGTGGTTCTTGACGATGCCTTCCTGGGGGAAGGCCACAATCTGGATATCCACCAGGTCTCTGTAGGCCTTGCGCACCTCCAGCAACCCCTCAAGCGGCTTCAAGCCCCCAATGCTGTCCACATCCACGTGGGTGCGAAGATAAGTCGTCCCGTGCTTGGCAGCCCATTCGATTACCTTGCCGGCCCGGGACATGTTGTCCTCGATGGTGTAATTTTTTTTCTTCTCCCAGATGATCTCGATGGCCTCCATGAGGGTACCGGAGACATTGGGCCGTACCACTTCGCTGATGAGCGCCTTGTCGAGATGAACGTGCGGATCCACAAAGGTGGGGGTGAGGAGGCGACCGGCGGCGTCAATCTCCTGCTTTCCCTGGGCTGTTATTTTCGCTGATATTTCGACGATCTTTTCTCCCTTGACCCCGACGTCAAGCATCTCTTTTTCATGCCTGAGGCGCGCATTCCTTATGACGACATCCATAGTGATTCCTCCTCAATTCTAATGAAGTCCCCTCCCACTCCACGCGGGGAAAACTGAATTTCTCTTAATTTGCTTTAAAATCCTGCATAAATAAGGGAGACTATGACGTAGGGACCGACGTCCCAGACGAAGAAGGCCAGTATGGCCAGGATGATGAAAATCGGGGCCAAAAAATAAATTTTGTGCCGTTTTATAAGGTAAAAAATCTCTTTCATGATCATAGAGAGCTTTTTCATTTCCTGAACTCCTCCTTCAGGACTGCCTGGAAGCTTCTTCCAGTGTTTCCGTATAGTGAGTAGCTTCCCTCCAGTATGTTCCCGCATGCCTGCCGTTCTCCTTTAAAACCGAGCGAAAAAAGAGGAGCACCAGGAGAAAAGTCAACCCGAACCCGATGGTGTAAAGGAGAAACAGCCCGAGCGAAAGAAAAAACTTCTGGACTTTCAGCAGGATTGTCCTGGCAATGTTCATTATCTTTTTCAAGATTTTTTCGTTTCCCAAAATCATTCTAATCCGGCTGTCGAAAAAATCAACACCCGGAGGCTTCTTCAACTTCCCTGTGCTTCCTTCCTTCCTTCCTTAGTGCTATAATACAAGATAATGAAATATATTTATCTTGATAATTCCGCCACTACCCGGTTGGATCCTCAGGTATTTAAGGCGATGCAATCCTTTTTAGAAAAGGAAGCAGGTAATGCTTCTTCCCTGCACAAATTGGGAGTCATTTCCGCTAAAGGGATTGAAAGAGCTCGTGAAGTCATAGCAAAGAGATTAAATGCTGAACCTCACGAGCTGTTATTTACCTCCGGAGGAACGGAAAGTAATAATCTTGCTCTTAAAGGAGTTGTGTCAGCTAATAAAGGCAGGGGCAAGCATGTCATAATTTCAAAAATAGAGCACCCCAGCGTGCATAATATCTGTGCCTGGCTGGAGCGGCAGGGATTAGATATATCTTATCTTCCTGTCAATAAAGACGGTTTAATCGCGGTTGACGAATTTAAGCAAGCCATTCGATCCGACACCCTTTTAGTTTCCATCATGCACGTTAATAACGAGATCGGCACCCTACAACCTATATCTGAGATCGGGATGATTTGCCGGGCGAAAGGAATCTATTTTCATACGGATGCCTGCCAGAGTTTTGCCAAAACTTATCTGGATGTTAAAGCTCAGGAATTGGATTTAGTAACGATAAACGCTCATAAGCTGCACGGCCCGCAGGGGGTTGGTGCGCTATGGCTTAGAAAAGGCGTTAAAATTGAACCTTTATTGCATGGAGGAGGCCAGGAGCTGAATTTACGCTCAGGCACCTATAATGTCGCAGGGATTGTTGGATTCGGCAAGGCGGTTGAATTGGCGGAAGAAGACAGCGTTGCAAGGATGCAGTCCCTTCGGGATTACATGATTACGGAGATTGAAACCAGGATTCCCAATGCCATATTGAACGGCTCCAGACATAAAAGAGTCTGTAATAATTTAAACTTTTCCTTTGCGGCTGTTTCCGGCAAGGCATTACTTCTGGCTCTGGATAAATACGGCATTATTGTTTCCTCGGGTTCAGCCTGTTCAGCCCGGAGCTTAAAGCCCAGCAGGGTATTACTTGAAATTGGACTAAAGAAACACGAGGCTCACAGCGCCATACGTTTCAGTTTAAGCAAATGGACTACAAAGGAGGAAATTGATTTTACAGTGCAAACTTTAATTGATTCAGTTAAAGATTTAAGGGGCAACCATGAAAGTTCAGGATAGTATGGATCTGCTGGGGGTCCCCTGTCCGGGCAATTTTGCCAGAATTTTGTTAAGACTCGAAGCCATGGATGACGGGGAAATTCTGGAAGTTTGGATTGACGACGGGGAACCTTTTGAGAATGTTCCCCGGGCGGTTTTAGAGGAAGGTCATGACATTTTGACAAAGGACAAACAGGGGGAAAAGTGGCGCCTGGTTATTAAAAGGAAGAGCGAAGGAGCGTCTGCGAAAGACAAGGACGCTCCTGAAAGATGAGGATTATGAGCCATGATTTGTTCCAGATGTATATTGCCTGAGAGCAAACCCGATATCCGGCTGGACGGGGAAGGCATCTGTAATGTCTGTCGGGAAGCGGAGAAGGCCAAGGCTGAGATTGAAAATATAAAGCCTTTAGAATCCGATTTTGTACGGATTCTGAACAAATATAAAGGTAAATTCAAGTATGAATGCCTGGTTATGTGCAGCGGCGGAAAGGACAGCACTTCCACCCTTTATTATATGAAAAAGAGGTATAAGCTTAATCCTTTGGCTTTTACCTTCGATCACGGCTTTGAAACCGAAGATGCCATGGAAAATGTAAGGAATGCCGTGGACATTCTGGGGCTTGACTGGCTCTTTTTTAAATCCGATTATATGAAAGATATGTTTGCCGGGATTATAAAAAGCAAGTCTAAAGCGGTTATCTGCCATCTTTGCTCCATCTGGTATATGCAACTTACCTTTGATATCGCTGCGCGCTATGATATACCCATAATAATCGGAGGCTGGACTAAGGGGCAGTCCACGACCCAGGGAGTAATGACCAAATGCGCCTGTAACATATCATCTCCTGAATATGCTTCCATGTCTGCAGCCACCAGGGATTTTCTGGCTACCCTGGCGAATGACCCCAAGTATAAGGATTTTCCCGCCAGCATGGAAGAGCTTTTAATTAAAGCCAATAAAAGACATAAGTCCATGGTGCTTTCTCCTCATTGGTTTCTGGATGTCAGCGCCGAAGAATATACGGACATGCTGCGAAGAGAATTAAAATGGAAATTTCCCAGGCTCAGTTATCCCGCTAAAACTACCAATTGTTACTTGAATTTTCTATCTGTCCATAATTCCCTAAAGTATTACGGCTATAGTCATTATCATATAGAGATGAGCAAGATGATTAGAGCAAACCTTATGACCAGGGAGGAAGCCCTGGCCAATTTAGCCGTAAATTACGACCGGCAGCTCCTGGAGGAGATTGGAGGGAAATTAGGCTGCACGATTGATTGAATCGGCTTGAATTTACAAGGCGGGACGGGTTATAATATAACCCTTGAAGCTTAAAAAAACGTTATATAAATTTATCGGGATCAGAGGCAGCTTTTTATGGCAAACTCAATTATCGACTCCGGGTTTAAAGCAAGATGAACGTGTTGGGTCTATCCTGCTATTTTCATGATTCCGCGGCCTGTCTGGTCCGGGACGGCAAAGTAGTCGCCGCTGCTCAGGAAGAAAGGTTCAGCCGCCGGAAGAATACTGCAGATTTCCCAATCCAGGCCGTCAATTACTGCCTTCAATCGGGAAACCTGACCATCAATGACATTGATTATATAGGATTTTATGAGAAGCCCTATCTGAAGTATGGCCGCTTAATCTTGAGCTTTTTGAGGACTTATCCCTTTTCCCTGAAAAGTTTTTTGCGTACTTTGCCGCTCTGGCTGAAGGACCGGCTCATTATCCCTCTGGTTTTTGACCGGGAATTCGGATATAAAGGCAAATTCCTGTTTCTCAGGCACCATCTTTCCCATGCTGCCAGCGCCTTCCTGGTTTCTCCATTCGAGGAATCAGCCATTTTAACCGTGGACGGAGTCGGGGAGTGGGCTACCACGACTTTGGGCAAGGGAGAGGGCAATAAGATTAAAATATTAAAAGAGATTTATTTTCCGGATTCCCTGGGTTTGCTTTATACCGCAGTAACAACCTACCTGGGGTTCACAGCCAACGCGGGAGAAGGCAAGACCCTGGGCCTGGCCGGGTATGGCAAGCCGGTCTACCTGAATAAATTAAAAGAGGTAATAAGGCTCAATCCCGATGGCAGTTTCAAGATGGATTCGTCCTATTTTAATTTTAACAAAGGCTCCCGTATGTACAGCCATAAATTTTTAAAGACTTTTGGTCCTGATAGAAAACCAGAAGATGAGCTTGAGACAAGACATAAAGATATGGCGGCCAGCTTACAGGCCTTTATAGAAGAAGCTCTCGTCGCCGTAGCACGGCACCTTTATCAGGAAACCGGGTGCAAAAACCTTTGCATGGCGGGAGGGGTAACTTTAAATTGCGTTGCCAATCATAAGATTTTGGAAGAGACCCCCTTCAAGCGCATCTATGTGCAGCCGGCCGCCGGCGATGCGGGAGGATCTCTGGGCGCTGCCGTGTATATTTATAATACTCTTTTGAATAATCCCAGGACCTATGTGATGAAGGATACCTATCTGGGGCCAAGTTTTTCCTCCGCTCAGATCAGGAGAATCCTGCAGAACAGAAACCTTAAATTCCGGGAGTTAAATGATTCTGAGTTGCTCGCGGAGGTGGCCTCTAAAATCGCCCGGGATAGAATTTTCGGCTGGTTCCAGGGCCGGATGGAGTTCGGACCCCGGGCTTTGGGTAATCGCTCTATTTTAGCCAATGCTCTCAACCCCGATATGCTGGGGCTTGTAAACGACAGGATTAAACATCGTGAGCCATTCAGACCCTATGCTCCCCTGGTGCCTGAAGAGAAAGCTTCAGAATATTTTGAGCTGCTGGACAAATCACCTTTCATGCTGCTCGCCCCCCGGGTTCTTGAAAACAAGGCGGCGGTTATTCCGGCAGTGACCCATGTAGACGGCACCGCCAGAGTGCAAACTGTAAGCTCCGCAACCAATCCCAGGCTCTGGCAACTGCTCCGGGAGTTTGAGAAGCTTACCGGGGTGCCTATTCTCCTGAATACTTCGTTCAACTTAAGAGGAGAACCCATAGTTTGCAACCCTGAAGATGCAATAAACACATTCCAGAAAAGCGACATGGATGGCCTGGTGCTGGAGAATTTTATCGTAGAAAAAGAAGCTTAATATATTATTCTTCCAACCTGATTAAAGAAAGGTTGCTTCCATCTGGTATTGAGCGAGCGGCAAACCCGGAAACCATTGAAATTCAGTCTATAGTCCGGGTTGAGCCCGCGCCGGCTGGCGCACCCAAAGGTACGGTATCCGGCATCGGACCAGGAGCCGCCGCGCAAAACGCGAACGCTGCCGAACCAGGGGCCCCGTGGATTTGACCGGGGCGAACCGCTATAGCCTCCATACCAGTCCGCACACCACTCCCATGCGTTCCCCACCATGTCCAGCGCCGCATAGGGGGAGGCTCCGCCGGGATAAGACCCAACCGGCCTTGTCCCTATGGAATTGGTATCGTAGTTGCACCGGCTTTCATCCCAACTGCTCCCCCAGGGGTACTTCCGCCCGTCCGTGCCTCTTGCAGCTTTTTCCCACTCCGCCTCCGTCGGAAGGCGAAGATTCGCCCACCTGCAATAGGCCGCTGCATCCTTCCACGACACATAAACAACCGGGTAATTCGCCTTGCTGGGATTGCAACATGCCTCCAGGTTCCCATCCGCTTTATATCCCGTTGCGTTTATGAAACGGACAAACTGCTCATTCGTCACTTCGTACTTGCCGATATAGTAGGCCTTGAGAAACACGCGGTGCTGAGGCTGCTCGCCGTCATTACCTTCGCCTTTGGGGCTCCCCATTGTAAATTCCCCGGCCGGAACCAGAACGAGTTCCGAGCCGTCCTTCGTATTTGTAATGACCGGAACGGCGGTCTTGCCGTCCCTGACAGCGCAGTCGCTGCCCCCCAGAGACAAACCCAGAATCAGCAGAAAAATCGCGAATTTTGTCCTTCTAAAACGCATGTCCATCCCTTAACTTTCCCGCGAATCAGATTTTTTTCGCCTTGCCGGAATATTCATTGCCGTTCAACGCGGATCGGGTAAGCACCCCGGGGAAAGAGCTCTTTCAAAATCACATCGGCCATGTTCCCTGCGATCAACCGGTTACCCAGCGGGGTACAGTGCCCGAAATCCCCGGCAAACGAATCCATGAAGTAATCTTCAAAACGTCCCTTCTTAAGAGCCTCTTTGAAAATCCACTCGTTGTCAACGAAAATTACGCCGGGACTGTCGAACATTGAGATCAAATCAGCGATATTGCGTCCCGGGTATTGCATGCAGCACAGCTTGATTTTCCGGGCATCCAGGATGCCCTTCATCCTCCTGTAATTTTGACGCAGCAAGTCATAATTCATCCGATCTCCTGCCTGAGAATTTCCTGCAGAGCCGGTACTCACAACCTGATCGGGAGCCTCTGGAAGATTCCTTTCCCCGGCCTTGGAAATCTTGTTGAACATGATTCTGAAAAATCTGTAAGACCTTAAGTTTCTGAAAATCCAGGAATCGGCTTCGGGAATATCGGCATAGAATTGTATGACTCTTTCGTTTATACCCATCATGGCGGTAACCATGTCAGGCCGGTACTTATTCAGATTTTCTTCCAGGTGTTCAAGGATATAATTCGAATTTATAGACGCCTCGCCCTTGTTGATGACCATGAAGCGAGTGCCGCCGCCCCTTTGGCTAAGGAGCTTTTCGAGCTGGGAAGGATAGGACTCATTGTACCCAGCCGCCGTCATGGACTCCCCCAGGCATAAAATGCGATAATCTTTTTTTTGGATGGCCGAGGGGCTGTTTTTGTGTTCATGAACCCAGCGGGACACCATTCCTCCCAGGCGCAAAGCCGCCTCCAGGAGGAGAAGCGCCATTAACAGGCCTGATAAGGCCCATAATATACCGGACGTGAATGAAAATTTCTTCTTCCCGGAACGATTGTTTTCCGTCATGGCCAGAGTTCTCCTTACTTCTCGTACTTAAGTCCCTCGTTGGAAATATACTTGAGGGATTTCAGACCGTGAAGCTCCGGTGCCGGGCAGAAAATCTCGTACTTATTACCCTTAAAGCGATAGACATACTCCTTGTGACAGAGGGGGCAGCGTGGAATGGAATTCATGTAAAGCGGAATGAGAAGGGAAAGAGAGACTGGATACTTCCCCCTGCGATCGTAGGCGCAGACCTCGATCGTGGTCGCAAGACCGTTCAGGGTGCTTTTACAGTTTGCCAGGAGAGAGTCCTTTCTCTCTTCCCCGGCCATCCGCTTCATCCAGCCCCAGGAGATATTGGATAGCTTAAGCTGCCCGATTCCGTACCTGGACGCATCGGGAAGGCTCAGGATATATCCTCCGCCCTTATTCCTGGCTTCGTATCGGAAGACTTTCTTAGTGGCCGGATCGAGCGGGATGGTGATCTTCTCATAGTTCTCAGGAATTCTGGAGTTGAACATCTCCTCCATTTCCGCAAGCGCGGATGGATACTCGCCCATTTCCATGTAAAAGTACTCCAGGAGAACCTGGATCTTGGCCATGGCTGAGACCGCCTCGGAAAGCTGGTCCTGCGGCTGCCCGGTGGCCGGTTCCGCCGATGGAGCGGGGGATGGCTCCTCAGTCGCCGACGGTGCCTCCGTCGCCGGCGATGCCTCTGTCGCAGACGGGGCCTCCGTTGACGACGGCGCTGGAGAAGGCGCTTCCGTCGTTGCCGGCGAGATGGAAGGCGCGGGCGCGGGCTGATTCACGGGAGCCGCAAAAGCTCCCAGCGAAACCCAGAGCAGCAGAAGAAAAACAAGAGTGAATCTCAACGCCGATATTCCGGCATTTCTTTGCAAGTTCATGGCAAGGCTCCTTTCACAAAAAGGCAGGCGACTAGAGATATTTTCCCAGCCAAAGATGGACTTCTTTTCCAATATCAGGGATGATTTCATTAAAAAAAGAAGACAAGTCGTCCTTAATCAAGGCTTCGCCCTCGCTTATCAGGGCGGCGATTCTCCGCCTGTCGAGGCCCTGGAGCCCGTGCTTGTGCCGGAGCTGAAGAAGGTATTTTCCGGCAAGTGATTCCGAATCTACACGGCAAGGCTCGACAAAATCGCAAAATTTCCCAAAGGCCCCCTCTATCTCTTCCGCCTCTATCCCGTAAAACCTGGAAAGAAGAGAGCTGACCAGGCGGATGTACTTTTTGTTCTTAAGTCCCGATCCAAGCGCCCCCCCCAGGTCAGGGGCGATTCGGGAAAGATGCAGCTCCACTCCCATCTCGATAAAGTTGTGGGCCTTCCAGCGGGCCATCTCTTCGTCCACTCCCAGGCAGGCTGAGACGGCCGAAACCAGTGGGGCCGACTTCTGAAAGGAATACCCGGAACCCTTCCCTCCGTATTTTTTATCCCCAAAATAATCCAGACCCCTGGGTTCCACGCCATGCATCATAAAACCCGCCAGGAATCCGGTATTCAAGGAACGTTCATCTTCTTTCAAGCTTTGAAAAAAGCCGGCAAAACCCCGGTGAGTGGCGTCCCAATCAATCGGCATCGCGATGACCGTATCCGGGAAAATGCTCCCAAGGGCGATCTCTTCATCCAGGTACGACAGGACCTCCCGGGCAACATGCAGATGAGCCAAGGGAAACACTACTGGCCCATCCAGTAATCCTTGAGCCATTTGGAGCGGGTCGGATGCCGGAGTTTTCTTAAGGCCTGGGCCTCTATTTGGCGGATTCTCTCCCGCGTCACTCCGAACTCCTGCCCCACTTCTTCCAGGGTCCGGGAGCGCCCGTCCTCGAGGCCGAAACGAAGCTGAAGAACCTTCTTCTCCCTGGGAGTCAGATTCTGAAGGACATCCTGCATCTTTTCGCTGAGAAGAACAGAAGAAGCTGCGTCTGCCGGGGCAACGGCATCCTCATCCGGGATGAAATCGCCCAGATGAGAATCTTCTTCTTCGCCGATGGGGGTTTCCAGCGAAATCGGCTCCTGGGCTATTTTGATAATCTCACGCACCCGCTCGTGGGCGAATCGTTCTCTCCGGTAGATCTCCTCCCGCACCCGGTTGTCATCAAGAGAGAGATTTTCCGCGAGCAGGCGGGAGAGGTTGTCCCGAATCTCCTCGACGTCAATGGGGTACATTTCCTGGGTGATCTCTTCAACGGAGGGCTCCCGCCCCAGATCCTGCAGCAGGTGACGCGAAACCTTTATGAGGCGGTTGATGGTCTCCACCATGTGCACCGGAATCCGAATGGTACGGGCCTGGTCAGCCAGAGCGCGGGTGTTGGCCTGGCGGATCCACCAAGTGGCGTAGGTGCTGAATTTGTAGCCCTTGCGATAGTTGAATTTTTCAACGGCCCGGATGAGGCCCATGTTCCCTTCCTGGATGAGATCGAGGAAGAGCATCCCGCGGCTGACGTATTTCTTGGCGATGCTGACCACCAGGCGCAGATTGGCTTCAATGAGGAGTCTTTTCGCCCGTTCATCGCCTCCTTCAATCCGCTCCGCCAGGCTCTTCTCCTCATCGGAAGAGAGGAGGTCCACTTTGCCGATTTCCTTGAGGTACATTCTGACGGGATCATCCAGAGCAACGCCTGCCGGTATAGCCTCTTCTCCAGCAGTAATCTCCGCCTCTTTCTCCTCTTCCCTCGACTCCTCGACAATCTCGATGCCTTCGCTTACGAACTTTTCGAGGAGCTCATCGAACTGGTCCGGGCTGACTTCTTTCTGGAAGAATGCTTCGTTAATCTCCTCAAAAGTCAGAAAACCCTTCTTCTTGCCGAGCTCAAGAAGTTTTTTCAACTCCTGAGAGATGTCTTCGCTTTCTTCGCGCTGAAGGTCTTTTTTCATCTCATCCCCTTGAAATACTGAGTCAACTTAAGGTACTCCTGAAACCGCGGATCCTCCCTTGAGAGACTCCCTTGGGCAATCAGCGGGGTGACCTCTTTTTCGAGTTCACTTAACCTCTTCAACATCCTGGACTCCCGAATCTTCTGAACCAGTTTGCCTACCTCTTCTCCCGAAAACCGCAACTCCTCATCCATGACCAGAGCCGAAAGCCTGCTCGCAAGAGCCTCATCTTCGATGAGGGGCATCAGATCACTGAAACGCACCGGAGAGTTCTCATCGGATTTCTCCCTGCTGTAGGACGTATCTCCCCAATCCTCGTTTCTGAGAGGCCTCGCGCGAAAAACAACTTCGTAGGCTTTCCTCCAGGATTCATCTTCAATCTCGTCCAGGTTCAACAGGCCGTCCCTGACTGTCTGAAGAACCTCAGGAGATGCAAGCATTATCCTGAGCAATCGTTCCTCCGGGGACGATGACTTAAGAGACCTCAGAACGACCTCCCTCGACAACGCCCTCCCCCCGCCGGATACGGGGCGCAGCCCGCCACGGATGACCTCCTCGCTCACGCCCAGATCCTGGGAAATCTTCCGAAGATAGAGATCCCGCCTGGCATGATCCTCAATCTGTGCAAGGGTCGGAAGTATTTCTCTAATGAAATCCGCTTTTCCTTCTGGACTTTTCAGGTCATATTTTCCGGCGGTGGTGCGGATTTTATAGTCGATCACTCCCCGGGCTTTTTTGATCAGCTCCCCGAAAGCGGAGGCCCCTTTTTCCCTTATGACGGAATCGGGATCCTCTCCCCTTGGAAGTTGGAGAACTTTTACCGAAAGGGCCGCCTGCTCAAATATTTCGATCCCCCGCAGAGTGGCCGTAAAGCCCGCAGAATCGGCATCGTAGGCGAGGATCGCATTCCTGGAAAATCTGCGCAGAAGCTGCACCTGCTGGGCCGTCAGGGCCGTACCCATCGAGGCGACGACATTTACAAACCCGGCCTGATGGATTGATACGACATCCAGGTACCCTTCAACGACCAGGGCCTGATCCTCCCCGCTGATGGCCGACTTGGCCAAGTGGAGGCCGTACAGCGTTTTCCCCTTGCTGAACAGCGGCGACTCCGGCGTATTGAGGTACTTGGGCCCCCCCTCGTCAAACGCCCGTCCGCCGAAAGCGATGATCCGCCCCTGGAGGTCCATGATGGGAAACATCAGCCGGTGCCGGAAATAATCCCACGGCTTTTTCTCCTCTTTTTGAGGGAAAGCAAGGCCGGACATGACAATCTCTTCAATTGCGTAGCCCCGCTCGCGCAGATGTTTAATAAGCGAGTCTCCCATCCCCGGCGCGTAGCCGAGGCGAAATACGGCGGCGGTCTCAGGGTGAATCTGCCTTTTCCTGAGATATTCCAGGGCGAACCTGCCGGGAGAGCCCGAATTAAGAGCTGCCTTGAAAAAGTCGCCGGCCTCGTTGAGCAGGCTTAAGAGGCGGTCCCGCCTCCGGGCCTCCTCATCGTCGTATCGAAGTTCCAGGCTGATTCCGGCTTTGCGGGCCAGAAGCTGGATGGCCTCCGGAAAGGTCATCTTCTCGACGTTCATCAGAAACGTCAGGAGATTGCCTCCCTGACCGCAGCCGAAGCAATGCCACAGCCCCCTCTCCCGGTTGACCATGAAAGAAGGCGTCTTCTCCTGATGAAAGGGGCACAGGCCCTTGAAATTTTTTCCGGAGGGTTTAAGAGAGATGTAGCCGCCGATGACTTCCACCAGATCATTCCGGGAAATAATCTCCTCTATCTGCTCGTTTGAAAGACGGCCCCTCATTCGTTGAGCACCCAGCCCTTGGGGACGAAGAGTTCCTTGAAAAGCGAGATGGCGTAGCGATCAGTCATCCCGGCGATGTAGTCGCACACCGCCCGCGCCCTTCCCTCTTCCTTTTGCAGAGAAGATCCGGCCTCGGCGAAATGCGGAGGGATCCTCCCGGGATTCTCCATGAAAAAGCGAAAGAGGCGCCGGATGAGCTCCCGGGCGCGGTCGTCCTCATCCTTGGCGCGCGAACCGACGTAAACCCGCTGAAACATGAAATTCTTGAGGAGATCGATGGCCTCACGCACCGGAGTGCAAAGCGAGATCGCGGGCCGATCCCACGATGTTTCAATGGCATCCATGACCATGGTGTGAATCCTTTTGGAGTGCGAATTACCCAGAACGTCCGTGCACTCGCGGGGCAGATCCTTCTCCTTCAGAAGCCCGGCCCTGATTGCGTCGTCTATGTCGTGATTGATATAGGCGAGGCGGTCGGCCAGGCGGACAACCTCGCCCTCCATTGTCGCCGGTTCCGCCCGATCCTTAGCCTCGCAGAAGAGGTCGGAGCTTCCCTTGGCATGGAGGAGAATCCCGTCCCGCACCTCCCAGGTCAGGTTCAGGCCGCCCTTTTTCTCCAGGAGATCAACGACCCGGAGGCTCTGCTCGTTGTGCTTAAAATGCGCACCCGGCGCATATTCATGATAAACGGCGTCAAGGGCCGACTCCCCGGCATGACCGAACGGCGAATGCCCGAGATCGTGGCCCAGGGAGATGGCCTCGGCCAGATCCTCGTTGAGGAGAAGTCCCCTGGCGATGGTCCGGGCGATCTGGGAGACCTCCAGGGTGTGGGTCAGACGGGTGCGGTAATGGTCGCCCTCGGGAGAAATGAAAACCTGGGTCTTGTGCTTGAGGCGGCGGAAGGCCTTGGAATAGATGATGCGATCCTTGTCCCGCTGAAACTCCGTCCTGACGGGGCATAGACGCTCCTTCCGGGCCCGCCCCCTGGAATTTCGACTAAGCGTGGCAAAGGAGGAGAGGATCTGTGCTTCCAGATCCTCCCTCCGCTTTCTTATGGACGGATGCCGTTCCCCGCTACCTGATGTCAATACCCTTCCCCTGGCCCTTCTCGCGGATCCTGGCTTGAGCAGCCGCCAGCCGGGCCACCGGGACCCGGTAGGGCGAGCAGCTCACATAATTGAGTCCCAGGATGTGGCAGAACTCGATGGAGCTGGGATCTCCGCCGTGCTCCCCGCAGATGCCCACTTCAAGCTTGGAATTGGCCGCTCTTCCATCTTTCACGGCCATCTTCATGAGACCGCCGACACCCTCCCGGTCAAGTTCGGCGAAAGGATCTACAGCTAGAATCCCCTTCTGGATATAGGTTGGTATGAACGACTTGGAGGCGTCGTCCCTGGAATACCCGAAGGTAGTCTGGGAAAGGTCGTTGGTTCCGAACGAGAAGAATTCGGCCACCTTGGCCAGTTCCCCGGCGATGACGCAGGCTCTGGGGAGTTCCACCATGGTGCCGACCTTGTAGTGCACCTTCACACCGGTTTCCTTTATGACTTCCTCGGCAATTCTGACGGCCATCTCCCTGGTGAAATGCATCTCGTTGATGTGACCCACCCCTGGAATCATGACCTCCGGAAGGATATTAACCCCTTCTTTTGTCAGCTGGCAGGCGGCCTCAAAGATGGCCCGAACCTGCATCTCGTAAATTTCAGGATAGACAATGCCGAGTCGGCAGACCCGAAGGCCCAGCATCGGGTTAAATTCGTGAAGAGTTCGAACCTTGGCCAGGATCTTGTCTTTCTCTTTTAAGGCGGCTGGATCTTTCCCGGTCAGGCGGAGCGTGGTAACCTCCACCAGCAGTTCCTCCAGGCTGGGGAGAAACTCGTGGAGCGGCGGGTCGAGAAGGCGGATGATGACCGGATAGCCTTCCATGGCCTTGAGGATGCCGTAAAAATCCTTCCTCTGAACCGGGAGAAGCTTGGCCAGGGCGACCTTCCGGGCCTCCACGGTTCCGGCCATGATCATCTCCTGGACAATTGGAAGGCGGTCGGCCTCCATGAACATATGCTCGGTGCGGCACAGACCGATGCCGGTGGCGCCGAAATTCCTGGCCCGCTGGGCATCCCTCGGGTTGTCCGCGTTGGCATAAACGCCCAATTTCTTCATCTCGTCCGCCCAGGAGAGGATTTCCCGGCATTCGGGGCTTAGTTCCGTCGGCTTGACCATCGGAATTTCCCCGGCCATGACCTCGCCGGTCCCGCCGTCTATGGAGATGTAATCACCCTCTTTGAAGGTCTTTCCGGCGACTGTAAAGATTTTCTTCTCCAGGTTAACCTGGACGGCCTCGCAACCCACCACGCAGGGAATCCCCCAGCCCCTGGCGACCAGGGCGGCATGGGAGGTCGGCCCGCCGGTGCTGGTGAGAATGCCCCGGGAGACCAGCATCCCCTGGGCATCGTCCGGGGTAGTCTCCGGGCGAACCAGGACCACGTGTTTTCCCGCGGCATTGGCCTTGATGGCGTCTTCGGCCTCAAAGAAGACCAGGCCGGAGGCCGCACCCGGCGAGGCGGGAGTGCCTTTGGCCAGAAGCTTGCCCTCCTTGACGGCCTTCTCCTTGTCGGCCGGCAGAAAATACGGGTGCAACATCCAGTTGATGTGCTCCGGGGTGACCCGCATCAGGGCCTCTTCCTTTGTAATCAGACCCTCGCCAGCCATGTCCACCGCGATTTTTATGGCGGCCGGGGCCGTTCTCTTGGCGGAGCGGGTCTGGAGCATGAAGAGCTTGCCCTGCTCTATGGTGAATTCCATGTCCTGGAGATCGCGGTAATGCTTTTCGAGTTTGTTGGCAATTTCCGAGAGTTCCTTGTATAGCTGAGGCTTCGAGTCGTTCATAGCGCTGATGGGAAGAGGCGTGCGAATTCCGGCGACCACGTCCTCGCCCTGAGCGTTAAAGAGGAAATCCCCCGTGAGAACCTTCTCCCCGGTGCTGGCGTTGCGGGTGAAGGCCACGCCGGTACCGCTGTCGTCTCCCATGTTCCCGAAGACCATGGACTGAATATTTACCGCCGTCCCCAGATCATGGGCAATTTTTTCCTTGTTGCGGTACACGAAGGCCCTGGGGTTGTTCCAGGAGCGGAAGACCGCCTCAATTGAGAGGCGGAGCTGCTCGAAAACATCCTGGGGGAAAGGATTCCCGGTTTCCTTACGGACCAGTTCCTTGAGTTCCCCGACGAGCTCCTTCAGGGACTCAAAGGGAACGCCCTGGTCGTCCGTCACTCCCAGTTTCTTTTTCTTTTCGTCCAGGAGCTGGTCGAATTTCTTCCGCTCGATTTCCAGGACCACGTCCCCGAACATCGTGATGAAGCGGCGGTAGGAATCATAGGCGAAGCGGTCGTTTTTAGTCAGCGCGGCCAGGCCCAGCACGCTCTCATCGGTAAGACCCAGGTTGAGGACGGTATCCATCATACCCGGCATAGAGAACTTGGCCCCGGAGCGGACGGAGAAAAGGAGGGGATTTTTTATGTCCCCGAACTTTTTGCCCATCTTCGCCTCGATGACCTTGACCTTGGCGGACACTTCCTCCATCAGACCCTCGGGCAACTTTCCATCGTTCCTGGAGTAATCATTGCACATTTCCGTGGTGATGGTAAAGCCGGGCGGGACCGGGAACCCCAGTTTGGTCATCTCGGCCAGGTTGGCCCCCTTGCCCCCAAGAAGATCCTTCATGGAGGCATTGCCCTCCTCGAAGAGATAAATCCGTTTTGTAGCGACGTTCTGCATTATCATGAGCTCCTTCCATAATTAGGCTGAAACCTGCTTTTCTTCGCCAGGCAAAAAAATCCTCTCCAGGAAGCGCAAATCCGCGGAGAAGAGAGAAAAAGATGAACCGCAGAGACGCGGAGAACGCAGAAGGAACTCATCCGCAGATTACGCAGATTACACAGATGGGGACGGGGGAATAAACCGCAGAACGTTGAACTGAGCGGCAGCGCTTGGTGCCGTCCGCTGGAGTGATTTGTCAGGCGGCCTTTCTAATCTCTTCAGCCTCGTACTCAGGGAACATGATTATTGCAGGATGAACGTCAAATGCCTTTGCAAGCTGTTCAGCACGCCTTTTGCCAATATCGACTTTTTCATTCTCTAAAAGGCTGATATTGGCTGCGCCGATACCGGATCGCGCGGCAAGTTCAACCTGAGTCCAGCCTTTCAATTCACGGAGCATTCTGATGACTTCACCCGTTGAGAGCACGACGTGCGTTTTTGCCGAGGTGAATTTACCTTTGATATCCATAAATCCTCCTAATACTCGTGTGGCGTTATTTCCAGGACAAAAACTGTAACAATATTGCGTTCTACGGCGTATATTACCCTGTATTGCAAGCTCAAACGCGATGAACGCTGCCCCTTACGTATTCCTTTTAATTTTTCGTCATGGAATCCGAGGAACTCACTTAGTTTTTCCGGTCCATGCCTGAATATGATCTCCTTCCAAAGTTCATATTTCTTGACGACCTCCAAGGGCGACTTACGGCAGATTTTAGCTATGTCGCGATGTTCTTTAATGTGCCACATTATTACTTATAATAACATATTAAATTTAATAAGTCAAGCGAACGAGGTCTCCCGGCCTGCAATTTCAGGATGAATCCTATGCCTTGAAAACGGTTTTAAGATCAATGACAAGATCGTCTGAGAAAAGACCGACCGGGACGGAATCTTCTTCGGAATATACATCCGGCCGGCCGTATCGGATTTTTTCATCCAGCTTGAATACCATGAGAATTTTATCCGTGGGATGAACCACCCAATACTCTTTGACCCCGACTCGTTCATAGAGCGAAAATTTTTCTATCTGGTCTTTCCGGGAAGTATTGGGGGAGAGAATTTCCGCCACCAGATCCGGGGCGCCCTTACAGCCTCTCTCATCCAGCTTTTCAGGATCACAAATGACGACCAGATCCGGCTGCACCACGGTTTCTATTTCTTCGTCAGCTTCATCCCCGGCCGGCAGTCGCACATCAAAGGGGGCTACATAGACTTCACACTTTTTATCTTCAAGATAATTGTAGAAAGCAGCCGATAAGGCCATCAGAATCTTCTGATGGCACCTTACCGGCGCCGGGGTCATATTGTAAGCGATACCTTCAATCAATTCCCAGCGCTCTTCATCCGGCCATGCGAGGTAATCCCCATAAGTGAATTTTTGATCCCTTTTCGGAAGTGGAAGGCTCATCCTCTTTACCCCCTTTGGCCCCTTTTATTATACCACAATAATACCATTTGCAGTCGGATAAGGCAACGGGCCTCCTGACCAGGGTTAAGGCACCAGGTCCCAGAGTGATTTGTCAGGCGGCCTTACTGATTTCTTCAACCTCTTACTCCCTGAGTGAAACTGCTTCTCCTTACATCACTCTCTTAAAGTCTATAAATCCGCGCTCCACATCCGTGCTGACCAGTTTCACGCGGAGGGCGTGTCCGACATCCATTCCTTCAAAACCGCTCTCCAGTCTTCCTTCAACGGGCGGTTGCATAATACGGACCCACGTGCCTTTGTCGGATGCGCCGGTGACGATGGCATCGAACTCATCCCCGATTCTTGATTCCAGCAGTATTGCCGCTGCGGATTTTTCGACCTGCCGTTCAACTTTTTTTACTGCGTTTTCCACTTCGGTGCAGTGCTTTGCAAGCGCTTCCAATTCGTCGGACTCGTAGGGCAGGGAACGTCCCGCCACTGCTGCTTTCAGCAACCGCTGTGTAATCAGATCGGGATATCGGCGGTTCGGAGCGGTGGAGTGAGCATAGTCCCTGACCGCAAGACCGAAGTGCCCGGCGGCACTGCCGCCCGGAAGCTGTACGACATATTCACCCGGGCCCATGAGTTTGACGACGCTGAAAGAGAGATCGGGAAAGCGGATAGGATCGGCGGCTTTCGCCGATACCAGGAATTGCTCCAGGGCCTTTGAGTCGGGCTCTTTGGGCAGCGTTGAACCCCGCTCTCCAGCAAGTTCGATGATCCGGTCCCAGCGTTTGGGTACGCGGACTACGCGCCTGAGCGACGGAAAATTTTTGGAAGCGAGGTATCGCGCGGCAACGCCGTTGGCGGCGATCATGAAGTCCTCAATAATATCTTTGGCCCTGTTCCTTTTTTCGGCTTCCAGGTCCTTAAGCGTATCGCCGTCAAATACCGGACGCGCTTCTATTGTTTCGAGACCAAGCGCCCCGTTAAGGTGCCGAAGCGCTTTCAGTTTCCGGGCCACGCGGTCCTGGAGCCGAAGATTCTCGTTAAGACCGCTGACCGTGCCGATCCCCGGCGGCATCGGCCCGCTGCCCTCCAGCCAGGCGGCAACGCTGTTGTAGGCAAGCTTTGCATGATTATGCACCGTCGCCCCATAAAGGTCCGAACTCTGAAGCGAACCATCCCCGGCGAGAATCATTTCAATGACGATGGCCAGGCGGTCTGATTCATAGTTAAGAGAGGTAAGATCCGTGGAGAGTTTCTCGGGCAGCATCGGAAACGTCTCGGCAAAGGTGTAAACCGAGGTGGTGTTTTGCCTCGCATGATCGTCAAGCGCCGAACGCTTCCTGACGAGAGCGTCAACGTCGGCAATGGCGACCAGGACTTTTGCGGCCCCTTCGGGCATGGTTTCGGCAACGGTAAGCTGGTCCAGATCACGCGAATCATCGTTGTCGATGGAGCACCAGAGAAGGTTCCTGAGATCCCGCGTAGATTCCCCGGTTCGCGTCGCCGGCCCGTGGATTTGGTCGAGCTCGGCGAGCGCCTGAAGCGAAAAATCCGGGGAAAGTCCTTTTTCAAGCATCGCCCGACGGGCGATTCTTTGCAGGATAGAGCGGTGTTGCCTGTCGTCTGCATCCGTCATAATGTCACCCTCCTGGATGTTATAATTTCCTGCCCCGGTTGGCAGGACACACTGAAAACTACTAAAATACGACTGAGAGGCCAACGCTCACTGGCTCAACGCTTTGATCATCGGGGGCAGCAGTGCGCCCAACAGTATCAATGTCACAATCGGCCGCATCAAGTTGACGGGCTTCATGTTCTTATCCCTGATGGCCGTGACGACGTGATTTGCAGCCGAGAAAGTAAAGAACAGCAACATTGCGGCGACTATGGTGGCATCCGCATGCCGCCCCCAGTCAAGCACATAGACAAGCAAAGCCGTGACGGCCGTGGCCGCGTTGGCCAGGCCCGATTGAATTTGATAAGCACGATTGGGGGCATAGCCGATCTTCTCGGAGGCCGCTTCGCCCAATATCAGGGACTCAAAGGCCACTGTACCGGACATGAACATTACCACGAACGGCCCCAGAATATGAAATTGTGATATCGCGTCATCGCCCAGGAAGTAGGCGAAAAAAATGGCAAGCCCTATGCCGGCGGGCCGGAGCCACTCCATCATCATTGCAAGCTTTTTCTTTGTCATTTTGCCTCGCTTTCGTTATCCGCGCTCATTGGGACGCCGATTCCGCCGCATCCGGTGAAGAAGCTCGTTCGGCCTTCATCATTATCAGGTCACAGTAGGCGCACGGCACCAGTTCAGACTCCTTTACTCCCAATTTTCTCATCAGATCGTCTGCTATCCGGGAGCCTTCTTCGAAAGTCTGACCAGGCTCAAGTACCACTTCCAATTCCATGTAGGTGCCCAGGCCTTCGACCTCGTCTATGTGGATCCTGGTCTGTCCCGCCATAAACAGCTGTCTTTTCTTTTTTACCGTCACTGTTTCGCCAATAGCATCCGCCAGCACCCTCCTTAATTCCCGGGGCCTGGCGGTTATATGAATCTGGTAATTCGACTGTTTTATTCCCTTGGTGTCGGGCCTCTCGTAATAAATAAGCTCTCCGGAATCGTCGGAAAAAATGCGGAGCTTGAGTCTGCCGCTCCCGGAACGAAAGAAGACGTCTTCCTGGTTTATAATCCGACCGGGGACGGTGGAGATACGCGCCGCCTCGGTTCTCAGCCGTTCCGGATCCAGAACCTTAGCTTTGATTTCAACATTGGATGGCATCTTCAGGATTTCATCACGTAGCCCTTGAGTACGTTCCCTTCCTTCTCGATCCCCAGGAACTTCGCCCCGGACATCTTGCACCAGGCCGGAAGGTCATTCTCGAAGCCGGGGTCGTCCGCCAGGATTTCCAGGACTTCCCCTGGATTCATATTGTCCATCTCGATCCGTGTCTTGACGATGGGCATGGGACAGAAGAGTCCGATGCAGTCAAGTGTTCGATCCGCTTTCATCGTCATACCTCAGATAAAAAGATTGATGCGGGCCTCCCGGGCCTCGGCCAGGTAACTGGCGGCCCCGGCAAATTCGCCCACCTCATCCAGGAGGCTTTCCCGGGAAAGCCCCAGGATCCCGCAGCTCGTCGTGCAGGCAATATACTTCACTTTGAGTTGCTGCGCCAGGGCCATGAGATCCTCCAGAGAGGCCCTGCGCGATTTTTTCATGAGTTTTCTCATCATCCAGGGGCCGAGCCCGAAGAAGTTGAGGCGGGTGATCGGCAGCGACGAGGTGCTCATGAAGTTGAACATCTTCTGAAGAAAGTTCTGTTTCTTCGAAAATGTATACCGGGATTTCTTAAGTATATTGAGCCCCCAGAAGGTAAAGAAGATGGTGACGTCCATGTCGCCGGCCGCGGCCGTAGTGGCCAGGGTGAAGGCGGCGATGGCCTTGTCGAGGTCTCCCGAGAAGAGGATGATCGTCATCTTGTCTTTCATTTTTTCACTCCTCTTTTGCGTCCTCGCCGTGATCGTGGTGGTGCTCGTAGTCCGTGCCCGGGCCGGCCTCCTGACGCTTTCCCGTCTTTAAAAAGTAGGCGTAGAGGGGGGACATGTCCCTCAGCTTCTTCACGATCGGGGGAAATTGGTCCAGGACGTAATCAATGTCCTCAGCGGACGTCTCCCGCGAGAGGCTCATCAGCACCGAGCCCTGGGCCACCGCGGCGTCCACCCCGATGGCGGAGATGACGTGGGAGGCCTTGAGAGCCCGGGAAGTGCAGGCCGAGCCGCTGGTAACAGCGATTCCCAGCATGTCCAGCAGCAGGAGCATACCCTCCCCTTCCACGAACTCGACGGAAAAATTTACGTTTCCCGGCAGGCGCCTTTCCGGATGACCATTGAGATAAAGGTGCTCGATCCTCCGGGGTAGTTCCGAAACCAGCCTGTCCCGCAGGGGAAGCATCTTCCGGGCGTTCTCGCCCATCTCTTTCTGCGCGATCTCGCAGGCTTTTCCCATGCCGACGATGCCGGGCAGGTTCTCCGTGCCGGCGCGCCGCCCGTCTTCCTGGATGCCGCCGTCAATCTGGGGAATCACCCGGACGCCTTTCCTTAGGTAGAGGGCCGCCGTGCCCCTGGGACCATAGAATTGAAGGGGAGCAAGGGTCAGAAGGTCCACCCCCAGACGTTTAACGTCCACGGGAAGGGTCCCGGCGGTGCAGACGGCATCCGTGTGGAAGAGTACCCCCCGCTTCCGGACGACCCCGGCAATCTCTTCGAGCGGCTGGATGGTGCCGATTTCCGGATTGGCATGCTGGATGGAGACCAGGATCGTCTCGTCGGTGAGCGCCTTCTCCACCTCCCCGGGGGAGATCAGGCCCTGCCGGTCCACGGGAACCAGGGTGGTCCGGAATCCCGCCTGCTCCAGGCGGCGGGCGGCATTGAGAACGGAAAAATGTTCGATGCCCGATAAGACCAGGTGCCGACCCTTCTGCTTGTAGGCCTCCGCCACTCCCTTTATCGCCAGATTGTTCGACTCGGATCCACAGGAGGTGAAGTAGATCTCGTTTTCGCCGGCCCCGATGAGGGCTGCAACCTGCCCCCGCGCCTTCTCCAGCGCCTCTTTAGACCGCCCCCCCAGGGAATGAAGGTTCTGCGGATTGCCGTAAAACTCCCTGAGAAAGGGGAGCATTTCCTCCAGGACCCTCTCATCCATCCGGGTGGCAGACTGGTTATCCAGGTAAACGTTTCGCATGAGAGTCGCCTCCAAAAAACTTGATCGTATTTAATAAATTCGTAATCACCTGACACTTCCCTTCAAAAAGAAGGAGATCATTCCTCACCGGCATGGAGGAATGAAGATGGGGGCAGCGAATATCCCCCGCATCTCTTTATGAGAGGAGGTGAATTATGAAGAAGCTCCTGAGCCCTCTTATGGCATTCCTCATCGCCGTATTTCTTTTGAGTTCATTCGGTTTTGCGCTGGCGGAGAATCCCACCAAGGCTCCGAACGCCAAGCCCGCCGTCAGCTCAAGCCAAACCAGCACCTGCAAGTGCGTCCCCGGTCAGGCCTGCAAATGCAAGGCCCCGTGCAAATGCACCTGCAAGGCCTGTAAATGCGATCCTGCCGCCAAGACGTGCAACTGCAAGGACTGCACCTGCAAGTGTGTTCCGGGAAAAGCCTGCGTCTGCAAGAACTGCAAATGCGCCCCCGGGAAAGCCTGTGTCTGCAAGAACTGCAAATGCGCCCCCGGGAAAGCCTGCACCTGTAAGAGCTGCAAATGCGCCACCGGTGCCGTTAAAGCCCCTGAAAAGAATTGCTCCGTGAAGTGCGACCCCAAGGCGTGCAGCCCGAAGAACTGCCCGACTCAAAAATGCCAGTAATCTTTTTGCCACAAGGACACGGCAAGCCGTGTCTCTACTCGTCGTCCCCCTCCCTGAGCAAGAAAGCCGGAGGGACGACGAGTTCTTTTTCCGGTTCCCTTTCCATAACAGGGGTTACATACAGAAAATCTTCAGAGCCGGCATCGGCATCCATGAACGGACTCTTCGTCGGCTTTACATCATCCGGGGTCACTATCATGAGAAGCATCCTGGAATAAAATCCCGGGACGTTGGCGATGAACGGATTATCAGCATTTGAGATGGCCCGAAGGATGT
Organism: bacterium; assembly: GCA_043798715.1. Lineage (GTDB taxonomy): Bacteria > Vulcanimicrobiota > JAZDOK01 > JAZDOK01 > JAZDOK01 > JAZDOK01. Next base: position 1,027 of record JAZDOK010000013.1, on the reverse strand, counting down.
CCTGATTTTCTTTCTTCTCCCCGCCGCCGCCGCTCTCGGGGGAATTATTGGAAACCTTTCCCGGCGGCTGGTTGAGAAGCACCAGGTTGTTGGGACCGACGATAACCACCGAGTAACCGCCGATACTGCCGCTGGCGGAAATTGAAAGCACGCCGGGAATGTTAACCCCGAAAGGAACTCCGTTCAGGCCGACCGCACCGCCAACTATTATTTTCGCATCCCGACCACTCGTAAGATTCGTATGACCGGAATTTGCGCTGAAAACTGAACCATCGCTCGATGTCAGATATACATCCCGGCCCGCCCGAACCGAACTTAAACTAAAGTCGCCGGAACCCTCAATCCTGACGTCCTGCCCGGTGGACACATCCCCCAGTGACATGGCGCCGGACGCCAGATTCCTCACATAAAGACTGCCCTCGGTGCAGGAGGCATCCAGGGAACCGGCCGATAACCTCAGATAATTATCGCTGCTTCCGATATCCCCCCGCGAGCCCAAAACCACCGAAGAAGAGGTCACGTTCGCCGAAGTGCCGGCCCCGCCGGTAAGGGCCCCGCCCGCAGCCGAAAGCGTCGCACGGCCGGAAGCGGCAACCGTGTTTACCGCCAGGTTCCCGGACGCGTTCACCACGCTTGCATCCGCGCCCGCGGCAAGGGTGTTCACCAGAAGCGAATCCGCCTCGCTGATGTAGATGGAGCCGTTTGGAGCCGAGGCATCAAGAGTCCCCAGGTTCGTCCGAAGCGCGTTCACGGAAGTTCCGATGTCGCCGCGCGCAACCAGATGGGCCGCCAGGGCCGACAGGTTCGATCCGCTCTCTCCCCCCGCCAGAATGGAACCGACTCCAGGCGCCCGCGTGCCGGAGAGAACAGTCAGGGTTACCGTGTTTCCGGCGGAAACTGAATTTACGGTGATCGTGCCGTCCGAGTGCGTGGTCACCTCCACATCGCCCCCGGCCGAGACGCTGCTCAGGGTGATGTCATCCGTCTCGTCTATGAAGATGGAGCCGCCCCCCGTGGCCGTGGCCGA